>NZ_JBITHK010000005.1:184121-378774 GCF_044457925.1 Nocardiopsis sp. NPDC050513
AACCGCTGATGCGGGGATGACGGGGTCAGGAGACACGCCGCGCGAAGGAATGCGTGCTACGATGGGGAATTCGCCATTTCCTCATAAAGCACACAAAAAACCATTTAACTAAAGGATAGCAAGTAGATGGAGCTCCGTCAAGTGGACGCCGCGCCGGACACCACCGACACCCCATCGGAGACCGCCCCCCGCCCCTCCCCCGAGCGCGCCGCACTGGCCGAGGAGCAGACGCGGGTCAGCGCCATGTACGCGCGTCTGGACGCCCTGCGGGACTACACCGACGGCCAGCTCTCCGCCGCCCACCTCCAGGAACGGTCCGGCTACGCGGCGCTCGTCGAGCGCGAGGACCGGTCGTTCGCACAGGCCAGGCGCCGGACGCAGTTGGGGTCGGTCGAGGAGGGGCTGTGCTTCGGCCGGATCGACCTGGCGGCCGAGGGCGCCGCGGACACCGGCGACGGCGGGACCGAGACGCGCTACGTCGGCCGGATCGGGCTGCGCGACGCCGACTACGAGACCATCCTCGTCGACTGGCGGGCCCCCGCCGCCCGCCCCTTCTACGCCGCCACGCCCGGTGACCCGTCCGGCCTCACCCGCCGCCGCCACCTGCGGGTCCGGCGCCGCCGGGTGGTGGGCGTCGACGACGAGGTCTTCGACCCCGACGGCCTCACCGAGACCGACCGCCGCCAGCTGGTCGGCGAGGCGGCGCTGCTCGCCTCGCTGCGTCGTGGCCGGACCGGGCGGATGGGCGACATCGTGGCGACCATCCAGTCCGAACAGGACCGGGTGATCCGTGCGGGCCTGTCCGGGGTCGTCGTCGTCCAGGGCGGGCCCGGCACCGGCAAGACCGTCGCGGCCCTGCACCGGGCCGCCTACCTGCTCTACACGCACCGGCGCGTGCTGGAGCGGCGGGGCGTGCTGGTGGTCGGGCCCAACCCGGCGTTCCTGCGCTACATCGGCGACGTCCTGCCCTCGCTCGGAGAGACGGACGTGGTGATGCGCACGCTCGGCACGCTGGTCCCCGGCGTCGAGGCGCACGGGCACGACGCGCACGCGACCGCGCGCGTCAAGGGCTCCGAGCGGATGGTCGACCTGGTGCGCGGCGCCGTACGCGACCGCCAGCGCACGCCGGCGGAGGCGTTCGGGTCGCCCGGTCTGCGGGTGGAGACCGAGGCGGGCCCGCTCGTCGTTTCCGGCCCCGAGTGCGAGCGCGTCCTGTCCGCCGCGCGGGGCATGCGGCGCGCGCACAACGTGGCCCGGACGTACGTGGTGCGGTCGCTGCTCACCGAGCTGGCGCGGGCCGAGGCGACGCTGCTGTCACGGCCCGCCGACGAGGACGACCTGCCCTTCCACGGCGAACGGCTCTGGCACGAGGACGCGGTGCGCGGGGCGATCGACGCGCTGTGGCCGCCGCTGACGCCGCGGCGGCTGCTGGAGGAGCTGTTCGCGGACCCCGAGGCGCTGGGCCGCGTGGGCGGGCGGGCGGGGCTGGACCCCGACGAGTGCGCCGCCCTGGTCCGCGCCCCGGGATCGGCCTGGACCGTGGAGGACGTGCCGCTCCTGGACGAGGCCGCCGACGTCCTGGGCCGCGACGACAGTGCCGACCGGGCGCGGGCGCGGCGCGAGGCGGCCGAGCGGGCGGAGGAGGAGCGCTACGCCCAGGGCGTGCTGGAGGCCACCGGGCTGTCCGAGGTCAGGGTCTGGGACGGGTCCAAACTCCTGGAGGAGTCCGTGCTGGCGGAGCGGCACCGCGACTCCGGTCCCGGCCTGACCACCGCCGACCGCGCGGGGGCGGACCGGGAGTGGACCTACGGGCACGTGATCGTGGACGAGGCGCAGGAGCTGTCCCCCATGGCCTGGCGCGCGGTGATGCGCCGGGTGCCGACGCGGTCGTTGACCGTGGTGGGGGACGTCGCGCAGACCGGCACCACGATGGGGACCCGGTCGTGGGTCGCCGCTCTGGAGCCCTACGCGCGGGAGAAGGTGCGGGTGGAGCGGTTGCGCGTGAACTACCGGACCCCGGCGCCGATCATGGCGGTGGCGGCGGACGTGCTGCGGGAGGCGGCGCCGGACGAGGAGCCGCCGGAGTCGGTGCGCGAGGAGGGCGACCCGCCGCGCGCGGTGCGGATCGCGGGGGCGTGGTCGGCGGAGCTGCCCGCGCTGGTGGCGGAGGAGGTCGAGGCGATCGGAGAGGGCCGGGTCGCGGTCATCACGGGCGACCGGGACGTGGCGGCCGCGGCGTCGGCCCTGCCGGAGGCGGGGCGCGCCGGGCGCGGCGACGACCGCCCGGTGGTGGTCCTGACCGCGCGGGAGGCCAAGGGGCTGGAGTTCGACGCGGTGGTGGTCGTGGAACCGGACGGCCTGCTGGAGCAGCCGTGCGGGGCCAACGACCTGTACGTGGCGCTCACCCGCGCCACCAAGCGGTTGACGGTCGCCCACACGGGTGGGCTGCCGCGGGTGCTCAAGCGGCTGGAGTGACGGGAGGGATCACGGTTCCGGCCGGGTCGCCGTCGCGCGCCGTGGCGACCCGGACCGTCGGGAGCGCATGATCCGCCAGGAAGAATACGCGGTTATGCGGAATTCATCCAGAAATGGAAACGGAAATGACCGTCCTCCGCCCATGGCCCGGCGGGCGAGCCATTCGTATCCTGGATGAGGGGCCACCTCCAGGCCGTTCCCCAGAACACCCCCAGGGGGAAATGCCATGAGCGAACCCGACACCCCTGCGGACGGACCGCCGGCCGCCGGGACCCCGATCGGCCTGACGGTCGGGTGGCGCTACCCCGCCACGTCCTGGCCGTACCTCATCCACCGGGCCGAGGAGATGACGGAACGTCCCCTGCGGGTGCGGCGCGTCTTCGATCCGAACGTGCCCCGCTCGTTCGACGAGTCGCACCTGCGCCACGACAACGGCGTCCGGACCCAGGTGTGGTCGTTCAAACCGGGCCCGTGGACCACCGTCGGCGCGCTGGTCCGACTGTTCGCGTCCGTCCCGGACCGGTCGAACGTGTGGGTGATCCCCTTCCACGAACCCCAGGACGACATGTCGGCCGGAGAGTACCGCGCGCTCTACCGGACGGCGCACCGGGCGTACACGGAGGTCGGGGGGTTCGCCGGGATCGGCCCGTGCCTGGTGAACTGGGGGATCCGCACCCGGAACGAGCTGGGGTACGCGATCCCGGACCTGGCCGACTTCCTGGCCGTGGACACCTACGTCGACCTGGAGGGCACGCCGGAGGAGTCGGCCGTCGAACACGTGCGGGCCGCGCTGGACTACGCGAACGCGGAGGGTCTGGCCTTCGGCGTCGGCGAGTTCGGGGTGGACCACGCCCGCCGGGAGGTCTCCCCGGAGCGCAAGGCCGCGTGGATGCGGTCGTTCACGGAGGTCGGCGCGCACGCCGAGCACGGGCTGGCGTGGCTGTGCTACTTCCACGCCGACACGGGCGGGAGCTTCCGGCTGGACAACCACCCGGACTACGCGGACGCCTACCGGCACGTGTGGGACGCGTACGCGCCCGGAACCCCGCTTCCGTAGCCCCTGGGCGAAAGCTACGCCTCGCCCGGCCGGTCGACGACGCGGGTGTCGACGGCCAGGGCGGCGACGCGGCCGTCGGCGGATCGCCCCAACCACACCGGGCAGGGGTCGCCGCCGTACCCGGCGGGGAAGGTCACCAGGTTCGCGCCGCTCACCGGTTCGCGCAGGGACCTGGACCACGGGCTGGTGTCGGTGGCCCCTACCGCGGAGTCCGCCGGGGCGGGAAGCCCGGGGTCCTCGGTGTGGACGACCGCGTGCGCCAGACGCAGCAGCACCCGCACGCCCCGCCGGGTGTACGGCTCCCCCGCCATGGAGTCGCCGAGCGCTCCGGCGAAGGCCTGCGCCGTACTCCGTCCCGGAGCGTCCAGGAACGCCCGGGCCGATTCCCGCAGGCTCCGGTCCTGCTCCGCGAAGCGCGCCCGCTCCGCCTCCGTGTAGCCGATGAGGAGGTTGTGGTCGTGGTCGGCGGACCCGAACAGCTCCTGGAGGCGGGGCAGGCACGCCGTGTCGCAGACGCTGACCACACCGCTACCGCCGTCCACCAGCACGCCGAAGAACTGGCCCTCGCCGAGGACCTGGAAGTCCTCGCCCGGCCGCAGGGCCATCTCCCAGGAGGCGACCGGGGTTCCCACCAGCTCGGCGACGTCGATCCGCACCCCCGCCACCAGGGCGAACTCCCTCTCGGGGCCGACCGAACGGAGCACCGAGAGGCGCGCGGGATGCTCCCCCGGCGGCAGGGGGACCGACAGCGCCCGCTCCTCCGTGACCGAGCCCAGTCCGGAGGGGTCGCAGACGAGGACCCGCCCGGTGGGCAGGGCCACCGTCCCGATGTCGTGCACCTCGATCGTGCCCGGGGCCCGCCACTGCGCGTCGCGGTGGTGTCCCCCGGGCTGGAAGAGTCCGTCGACGCCGACCGGCGCGAGCGGCCCCGGCGGACGCCAGGGCGCGGGCGCCGGCGCGGGGTCGGGCTCGGCACCGGCGTCGCCCAGCCGGACGGCCGTGTCGCCCACCCGGGGGTGCAGTGCCAGCAGGCCCTCCCAGCGGCCGAACCCCGGCGCCGGTCGGGTCAGGACGGCCACGAGGTCCTCGTCCGGCCGCCGGTTGACGGTCGTGCGCCCTCCGCCGAGGTAGTCGTGGTGGTGGGCGGCCCACTCCTCGTTCATCACCACCACGGTGGTCATGACGAGGCCGGGGTCCGCGCCGACGGCCTCCGCGGACGGGTCCGGCCACTGTCGGCTGCGGGTCAGCGCGAGTTCGCCGTCCTCCCGGCGCGCGTAGCGGTGGTGGGTCCGCCGCTCGCCGTCGGCGTCGAACAGCCAGACCCCGCAGTGCCCGTGCGACCAGGCGATCTCCAGCAGGACCAGCGGATCGCCCCCGGCCTCGCGGACAAGCACCGCGTACTGGTCACCGGCGGCGTCGCGGGCCCGGGCGGTCTCCGCGCCCAGGATCCCGACGGGGCGCGCGGTCGCGGGGTCCCACCCCTCGCAGTAGACGGACTCGTGGGTGCGGGGCGAGGGCATGCGGGTCTCCGTGTTCGGTGGGGGCGTCCCGGGGAACCTACCGGCCTCCGCCGACACGCGCGCGGGCGGGGCGGGCCCGTTCGCGCCTGAGCGGACCCAGCCGAACCTGGAGCGACACCCTCCGGCACGGGAGTGCGCGGAGTCCGGGGTCAGGGCACCGCGCCGTTCCGGGTCACCGCGTCCGCGACGCGCTCGACGCGTGTGCGCAGTTCGGCGACCGTGCCAGCGGTGTCCAGGACGTGGACGTGGACCGTGATGGGAGCGCCGACCACGCGGTAGGACTCGCGTGCGGCCGTACCCCCCGCGTAGACCAGGTGCCCGTGGGCCAGGCCCAGCGCGGTGCAGTAGGACACGACCTGGTACAGGTCCGCGTTGGGAGGCCCCCCTGACCCGAGGGCCTTGTACTTGGCGTCGACCACACTGTGCGGCCCGCCCGACGCGTGGACGACGATGTCCGGTTCGAGCCGTACCCGACCGGCCGTGTCGAGGCGGTGGTGCGAGTCCCGGGTGGAGCACGCCAAGGCGCGGCGCCGGAGGACTCCGCGCAGGGCTCCGGCGAGGAAGTCCTCGTACACCCGTTCCATGTTGACCACGATCCCGTCCAGGTCGATCCCCGCTCCCGGTGCCCCGGGTTCCGGTACGGACCCCGCCAAGACCGTCTCCGCCAGCTTCAGCACGCGAACGTAGTGCCGGTTGAGGCGGCTGGGGCGCCACCGGGGCAGGTCCGAGCCGGGGGCGAGCCGCGCCACTCCGTCCAGCCCCGCCGCGAGGCGGCGCAGGGCCCGTGCGTCCTCCCTGCGCACGTCCGGCGCCCGCGCGAGCAGGAGAAGCGCGGCGAGCAGGATCCGGTTCTCGGCCACGTCGGCGGAGAAGTCGTCGTGGGTGACGGCCAGGGGCAGCGGCGCCCCGAACCGGCGGCGCATCTGGTCTCCGGCGCGCAGTCGGCCGCGCACGACGGCGAGGTCCTCGTCCACCTCGACATACCCCCGCAGTATGCCCTGGCGCAGGGTCCCCGAGGCCGTCTTCGCCAGGACGGCGGCGAACGCCGGCACGAGTTCGTCGGACGTCCCGACCGGCAGCGGATCCTCATGCCAGTCGACACCCGATCCGGCGAAACCGAGGAGGTACATCAGACGTTCGACGCCGACTTTGGGCCGGATCCGCAGATCCACGGCTCCCTCACCGGAGCCCAGACGGACCGAGGCGACTCTGCGCCGCGCGCGCACGCGCCAGGCGCCCGGAGCCGTGCCCGGTCCCAGTTCGACCAGTCCCGGGTGGGAGAGCAGGGTCGCCAACCGCGTGCTCGACAGCGGCACCTCCGCCCCGGGACCGGTCTCGTCGAGGACGATCCGCTGGGCGACCGGCTCCCGCCTCACCGCCCGCCGTCCCGCTCACCAGGCCACTGGCCGTTGGAGGCCGCGATGCCCGTGCGGAGTGCGGCCAGGCCGAACTCCGCCTCCACCTCCCGAGCGCTGCCGTGTCCCTGGTCCTCCAGCAGCGGCAGGATCTCGGTTCGCCAGACGCGGTCGAGCACGCCGTCGCCGCCGATGCCCTCCACCATCAGGTAGGAGGGTCCGACGGACCGGTCGGGGTCACCGATCCTGCGGTTGAGTTCGCGCAGGAGCCGGTCGGCCTCCTCCGGCAGACCGCGGCTCCTGAGCCAGGAGCCCAGCAGGCCGTCGACCGGCGGCAGGTCCGGCGTCAGCCGCTGGAAGGCGAAGCGCCGTCGCATGGCGGCGTCCACGAGTGCGACCGAGCGGTCGACGGTGTTCATGGTGCCGATGACGAAGAGGTTCTCGGGCAACGAGAAGCCCGTGTCGTCCTCCCTGGCGTATTGGAGCGTGATCTGCTCCTCGCGGTACTCCAACAGGAAGTAGAGCTCCCCGAACACCTTGGGCAGGTTGGCCCGGTTGATCTCGTCGACGACCAGTACATGGGGCTGGGACGGCGCCTTCCTGGCCGCCTCGGCGACGCGCGTGAGCGGCCCCGGAACGAGGTCGAACCCCATCGTTCCGTCCTTGTTCTGCCTGGGCCGGAAGCCCGCGACGAAGTCCTCGTAGGAGTAGGAGGGGTGGAACTGCACCAGCGCCGTGCGGCCCGGGCCCGCCACGTGGTCGGCGATCCTGCGCGCCAGGTACGTCTTGCCGGTCCCCGGCGGGCCGTAGAGGATGATCTGTCGCTTGCGTTGGAGCAGTTCGACGGTCTCCCGCAGCCATTCCCCGGGCATGTGGAGCCGGCGCGCGAAGTCCTCCGTGACCGGGGGGATCTGGATCTCGCCCGTGACGTCCACGGCGAGCACCTCCTCCGAGACCCGGTCCCCCAGACCCGCGATCTCGGCGAACTCGGAGACCACCGGGGTGATCTCGTTGACCGTCCGCAGGCTCCGCAGCGCCCCCTGGGCCTTCTCCGACAGGTGCTCCCTGTGCTGGGTCGGCGTCGCCCACTGCACGCGCCTCCTGCGGGCGCGGTCACGTCCCTCGGAGGGGTCGTCGTAGGCGGCGGACGCCACGGTCCCGACGTGGACCCCGCCGTCGGGGTCCAGGGTGACGACGAGGTCGCCCACGGACATGCGGTTGAGGAACTGGTCGAGCTGGGACCGGATCTGCACCAGCGAGGCCCGGGTGGCGTCGGGATAGGCGGCGGTGAGGATCTCGTCCATCCGCGCCGCCGCGGTTCCCGGCGGGATCTCGTCGGCCTCGTGGAACGACAGAGAGCAGAAGCCCTTCTCCAACCACTGCGGGACCAGGTCCACGCCTCCGACGTTGGCACCCCGAACCAGCCACCCCCGCTGCGTGGGCGCCTCGTCGGAGGACCGCCAGACCTCGGCCCAGGGCTCGTCGTAGAACCACACGTGCGTGTCCGACTCCGCCTGCAGGGACGCCCGGATCGCGCTCAGGTCGCGGTCGAGGTCCCCGCCGTCGTCGTCGACCCGGTCGGCGAAGGCCGCTCGGATGCGCTCCTTGTGCTCCACGCTGGCGATGGCCTCGAAGGTGTCGGGGAAGGCCAACCAGAGCAGGAGGTGGTACTGGGCGCGTGCCCGCTGACCGCCCTTCTCGTCGGGCAGCACCGCCTGGGCGGCACGACGGAAGGCCCACGGGTCGGACAGCAGCCGTTCGCGTTCACTCGGTGCGCGCCCGGCCAGGTCGCGGGCCAGGCGGATGAGGAAGGAGAACTGGGCCCACCTCAGGGTGAGGAACGCGCTGCCGCCCTTCATGAAGCCAGGGAGCGCCGCGTCGTAGTCCTCGGGGAGTCGCACGTCGCGCCGCGCCCACGAGAGCACCTCGCCCAGGATCTGCCGCTTGCGCGCGACGCCGATCGTCGCCCCGGACAGCGGCAGCATGTTCAGGTACAGCAGCTCCGCCGCCAGGACCACCGCCTCGTCGGAGGCGTCCCGCAACTGCCTGCGGAGCTTGGTCATGAAGTCGTCGCCCGAGTCGTCGGGGCGTTCGACGAACCCGGTGACCAGTTCCTCCACCGCCCGCGGCGTCCAGGACTCCAGCTCCGGCGCGAAGGCCG
Source organism: Nocardiopsis sp. NPDC050513 (assembly GCF_044457925.1). Taxonomy (NCBI): domain Bacteria; kingdom Bacillati; phylum Actinomycetota; class Actinomycetes; order Streptosporangiales; family Nocardiopsidaceae; genus Nocardiopsis; species Nocardiopsis sp. NPDC050513. The sequence goes on from NZ_JBITHK010000005.1 coordinate 192,690, forward strand.
ACCGCCCGGTCAGCGCGGCCCCGTGGATGATCCGTTTCGCCGCCTCCTCGCAGCGCGCCCGAGGGGTTCGGGGGCCGGTGTCGATGTCGCCGTCCGCTGCCACGATCACCCGTCCTCATCGTCGTCCGATACCGAGGTGCCAGTGGGTCACAATGCCACATTTCGCCCGAGGCACGGGGTGGAACGCGAAGAATGGCCGGAATGCGCCGACGGCTGGTCTGGCTGACTGCGCAACGACCACGTCCAGGACGTCCGGAGTCCCCCGGCGCTCCCCGCCCCTCCACGAACCGGACCGGCGACGGGGTCCGTGCGCCCGTGAGGCGGGGATGGAGTCACCCCGGACGCACGCCCTTCCCGCCGCTCACCGGCGGACGAACCGCGCGGGTTCGTCCAACAGCGTTCTGGCCCCGTCCACGTCGGCGAGGCGGGCGGACAGCGTGCGTTCGGCCAGGTGCCCGGGCAGGGCGTCGCTGAACTTGAGCCCGTCCAGGGCGCGCGCGGCCACCGTGGGCAGGGTGACGCTCTCCCGAGCGGCCTGTTTGGCCGCCGCCCAGGTGCGCGGGTCCAGGTCGGGGTTGAGCCGCAGGCAGGCGTCGTTGGGCTGCTGCTTGGGGTCGGAGGCGCTCCCGAGGCTGGCGATCAGGGTGAGGTTGGCCCGGGCGCCGGCCCAGGTCCACCAGCGCAGGTCGCCCCCTTCGGACCGCACGATCACCGATCCCCCGGGGTGCACGAGGTCGATGTGTTCCTCACGCGCCTCGGCCAGGGCGTTGGCCGCCCTGCGGGTGAGCAGTACCCGCGGATCGGTTCCCAGGAGCACCTCGCGCACGGCGCGGGTGAGGTGGAAGAAGGAGCCCAGGTGCCCGCCCGAGTCCCACCTGGCCTTGCCTCCGCCGCCCTCGACGGGTTCGACGAAGCACCGCTGCCTGCGCCAGTCCACCCATGTGACGACCCAGGTGCGCCCGGCCAACAACAGCCGACGCGGTCCGGTCCGCTCCTCGTCGGACGCCAGCAGGGCGGGGTCCACCCGACCGATCTCGGTGCGCCCGTTCAGCGCGGTGAACTGCGGCGGTGCGGTGAAGACACTGGTCAGCCCCATGAAGTGGCGGCGGCCGAAACGCTTCTCGGCCTCGGGGCCGATCATCATCAGCCCGCCGTCCAGGTCGATGAACCCCTCACGGATCAGGTGGGCGGCGATCGGCTCGCCCTGGTGGAAGGGTTCGAGGCCGCCCCACCACTCCGGCCAGAGCCGCGCGCCCACCTCGGGCTCCTGCAGGCACAGGGCCAGGAGCTGCTGGGCGACGATGTGCCGTGGTTCGGGGGGCGGGACGACGGGCTCCACCCAGTGCCGTCCCCACAGGTGCAGGAGACCGGCGGCGTCCAGGAGTCCGGCCTTGTCGACCGCCAGGAACAGGCAGTTGCGGATGCTGCCCCGACGCCGCCCGGTGCGGCCGATGCGCTGGAGGAAGGAGGCGACGGCGCCGGGGGCGTTGATCTGGACGACCCGGTCCAGGTCGCCGACGTCGATCCCCAGTTCCAGGGTGCTGGTGGCGACGATGACGCAGTCCCGGGCCTCGCCGAAGGCCTGTTCGGCGCGGCGGCGCTCGTCCAGGGACAGGGAGGCGTGGGACAGGAAGGCGGTCACACCCAACCGCCTCAGGGCGTGGCCGAGTTCCTCCACGTACTGGCGCGAGTCGCAGAACACCAGGCGCTTCTCCCCCCGGTGGAGGGAGGCGACGACCTTGGCGGCGTTGGTCAGGGAGCCGACGTAGTCGAGTTCGACGTCCCCGGGCGGCGGCTCGTCGGGCACGTGGCCCGGCCTGTGCGGGTTCACCCCGGGCGCGACCACCCTTCCCGGTCTCTCCCCCGCCGCCGAACCCTGGAGCCAGGTGAGCAGGTCGTCGGGGTTGCCGACCGTGGCGGACAGTCCCACCCGCTGAATGGGACGCCCGGCCACCCGGCCGAGCCGCTCCAGGACGGCCAGCAGGTGCCATCCGCGGTCGTCACCGGCGAAGGCGTGCACCTCGTCCACGACGATGGCGTGCAGGTTCGCGAAGAACGCCCGGTGGTCGACCTTGACGCTCACCAGCATGGACTCGAGGGACTCCGGCGTGGTGAGCAGGATGTCGGGACGCCCCCGGAGGATGCGCTGGCGTCCGGCCGAGGTGACGTCCCCGTGCCAGAGCTCGGCGGTGCGCCCCATCCACCCGGCGTAGGCCTGGACCCGGGGCAGCAGGTTGTTGAGCAGCGCCTTGATGGGGCACACGTACAGCAGCGACAGCCCGTCCCCCGACCGTCCGGCCATGGCCGTGAGCAGGGGGAACAGGGCCGCCTCGGTCTTGCCTCCGGCGGTGGGCGCGAGCAGGACGGCGTCGTCGCCGTCGATCAGCGGGGCCAGGGCCTCGCGTTGCAGCGGACGCAGCCCGGGCCAGCCGAGGGTGTTGACGACGTGGTGGGCCAGGGTGGGGTGGAGCAGGTCGAGGCTGCTCGGCCCCGGCCCGCCGGGGTCCTCGGGGGCGTCGCTCACAGGTCCAGTTCCACCTCGTCGGCGCTGGCTGCGCGCTGCACGTGGGACCCGCGTTCGACCTCGGTGAGTTCGTGCCCGCCGACGGTCAGGCGGTAGTGCGCGCGGGGGTCGAAGTCGGGGTTCTGGTCGACCCGGTCCATCACGTCCACGAGTTTGCGCAGGAACAGTCGGGGCGCGATGCCGACCCGGCCGCCCAGCTCCCCGGCGACGGCTTCGGCGAAGGCGAGCAGGTAGCCGTCGTCGACCTTCTCTCGCACCCGCTGGGGGGCGTCGGCGCCGTCGGCGTAGAGTTCCCGGACGGCCGCGCCCAGCTCGTGCAGCTTGGCCAGGTCGAAGCCGGTGAGGCGGACCTGGCTGGCGTAGAGGTTGTCGTGGGACGGGTCGGGCAGGAAGTCGGTGTGCAGGCGCTGGGCCAGGGGCGCCAGGCGCTGGACCCCCTGGGGGCCGTCGAAGAAGGCGGGGGTGCCGGTGATGACGAGGTACAGGCCGGGGAACTGCCGGTCAGCGATCTCGTCCAGGAGCTGGCGCAGCGCGTTGAGCCCCTTCTCCCGGGTGTCGGTGCGGGCGCGCTGGAGGGTCTCCAGCTCGTCCAGGACCACGAGGAGCCCGGGGTGGCCGCAGTCGCGCAGCAGCACGAGCAGCCCCTTGAGCGCGGCCAAGGCCCCGAAGTGGTCGAGGTCGCCCTTGATCCCGGCGTAGCGTTTGGCGGCGGACGCGACGTTGGGCTGCCCGCCGAGCCAGGCGATGAGCGCCTCGGCGATGGCGGGTTCGCCCTCGGACTGGGCCCGGTGGTAGCCGCGCAGGGCGGCGGCGAACCCGGGGTTGGCGGCGGCGACCTCGGACAGCCGCCGCTCCAGCAGCTCCAGGACGGCCGCGTCGAGCGCCTCCTCGTCGTCCTCGGCCACCTCGCCGGTGGCCAGGACGTCCTCCTCCAGGGCGTAGACCCAGTTGTCCACGATCTCGCGCAGGGCGCTGGGCGGCTGGGTGGCGGTGGTGAGGCGCTCGGTCAGCCGCCGGTAGACGGTCTCCAGCCGGTGCAGCGGGGTCTCGGTCTCGGAGATCTGGATCTCGGTGACGGCGAAGTTGGCGCGTTTGGCCCGCTCCCCCAGCCAGCGGACGAAGAAGGTCTTGCCGGACCCGTACTCGCCCCGGACCGCCTTGAACTCGGCGCCCCCGCCGCTGACCGAGCCCAGTTCCCGGTCCAGGGCGTGGGTGAAGCGGTCCAGGCCCACGGCGAACAGGTCGAGGCCGCTGTGCGGGACGGTGCCGCGGCGCAGGGCCCCGACGACGTCGTCGCGGCGGGCGGCGCTGACGGTGGTCACGATCAGCTCCCTTCGCTGAGGAACTGCTGGTGGAGCAGGGACGTGTTGAGTTCCGCGCCGCGGTCGCCGTCGGTCAGTGTCAGGACCGGGTAGGACTCGACGTTGAGGACCTTGCTCACCATCTTGAGGAAGCGCACGGCCCGGTGCGGGGCCTCGGACTTGCCTGCGGCGCGGGCGGCGGCGCCGACCGGCAGGCGCGGGTGTGTGCCGCCCGCGGCGACGAGGGCGTCGATGACCGCGCCGATCTCCCGCGCGGACGGCGCCTTCGCCACGCGCGCCAGGCTGGCCTCGAACACGGCCGTCGCGGTCACCCTGGCGCCGAGGCTGTCAGGGGTCAGGTCCTCGTTCCCGAAGAGCGCGGGGGTCTGGTCCGGGACGCTCTTCGGGCGCGGTCGTGCGGCGCCCGTGTCCCTCTGCCGCCCGCCCGCGGCGCCCCGGTCGGGCGCGGACGTCCCCGCCGCGGTCCGTCCCTTGCGCACGGCGGCGGACTCCGCGCCGGGCTCGGCTGCGGGAGCGGCGGTGCCCTCCAGCGGCTGGGACCACCACGCGGGTTCGAACTCGGCGGACGAGAGCAGGGACCACCCCTGGGGCGCCCGGTCGAGCACGGGGATGAACGCCAACACGGGGATGACCATCTCGGCGGCCGAGAACCCGCCGTGGTAGCCCTCCTTGCGGTCGGTGTAGCGGATGTCCTCGCGGTAGGGCACCACGAGGCTCCCGTCACCGACGAGCACCCGGTCGCCGGTGGCGAGGACCTCGCCGTCCCCGGGCTGCCCGGTGCGGTACCGGGCGGACTCCCCGGCCTGGGTCTTGCGCGCCTCCCGGCGGTCCCACACGTGGCCGTGGTCGGAGGTGAGCAGGACGGGCCGCCCGACCCGGGCGGCGGCGTCGAGGAGGGAGGCGAGCGCGCCGACCTGCTCCGGCCGCCAGGTGGGGTCGTTGCCCTCCCGGCCCTTGGCCAGGGCGTCGTCGATGGTGTTGAGCACGACCCCGACCACGGTGCCGGTGTCCTCCAGGTGCGCCTGGACCCGCGTGGGCAGGTGCTGTCCGGCCCCGGCCTCCAGGTCGCGCTGGTGGTAGAGCACGGCGTCGCGGCGGCCGAACTCCGCACTCGCCCACAGGTCGCGGAACCCCTTGCGTTCGGTGTCCTGCTTACCGGTGGTGAGGGTGCCCGTGAGCAGTGAGGCCCGGGAGCAGGTGGTCGTGGACGGGACGGTGGCCAGCGCGCCCGCCCGGGCCGGCGCGCCCTCCGCGTCCTGGCGGCCGATCTCGACGAGGCGACCGCGCGCGTTGACGTGTTCGGCGAGCTGCACCGCCACCTCGGCGCTCATCCCGTCCAGGACGATGACCAGGGGGGCGTTCCCGGTGGCGAGGGGACGGGCGAAGTGGGCGAGCAGGTTCTCCGAGCGCGGCTGTTCGTCGGTGGGCGAGTGTCCGCCGTTCCACCGGTTGACGACGGCGGCGAACTCGGCGTCGACGAGGGCCCGCCACGCGCGGACGCGGTGGTAGAGGGCGGCCAGGGCCTGGTCGAGGACGGGCACCTCGGTGTGGTGGTGCCAGATGAGGGATGCGGCCCGGTCCACCCACCCGGTGTCGCGCACGTGGGCGTGGACCCAGCCGCGTGTGGTGGTGGGCGCGGACGTCCCCAGGGGGTGGGCGGCGGTGCCGGCGGCCAGGCGGCGCAGGAGTCGGACCGCGTTGACGGCGACCAGCCCGGAGCGGCTGTCGGGGGCGTGGCGGCGGTGTTCGGACAGCCTGGTCAGCGCCTCCTCCACCTCGCGCAGGTCCTGCGGGAGCGGCAGGGACTCGCCGACGGGCCCGTCTCCGTCGCCGAGGGCGACCCCGACGGCGCGGCCCAGGTCGGCCATGCGGCTGTGCAGTCCGGCGTCGAGCAGGCCGCTGGCCTCGGCGACGGAGCCGGCGTCCAGCTGGTGGAGGAGTTCCTCGGAGCGGCGGACGGTCCCGTCGGCGTGGGCGGGGTCGGACAGGTCGAGCTGGCGCAGGAGCGCCGCGACGCACGCCTTGCCGAACTCGTCCAGGTCCCGGGGGGCGGGCTGGCTCAGTCCGAAGTAGCGCTCCTGAGCCCGGATGAGGGCGTTGTTGGCGACCCCGCGTCGCTGTTCCTCACCGGGCCGGTCGTCGCGCGCCGCCCGGGCCAGCTCGCCCAGGGCCAGCCCGACGGGGATGGCGTCCAGGGCGTGGCCGCGGTCCAGGAGGGTGAACAGCACCCGGGGGACGGCGCCCAGGGCCTCGACCGCGGCGGCGCGCAGCTCGTCGCGTTCGTCCTCGCCCAGGCGGGTGAACGCGGCGACGGCGTGGGGGTCGCGGGTCCACTCCAGGAGGGCGGCGCTGTCGACCTGCTCGCCGGGCTCGCGGCCGAAGCGCACCGAGACGGCGATGGACAGGGCCTGTTCGAGCTTGAGCACGCCGGTGCCCAGGCGCAGCTGTCGGGTGGCGCGGATGCCGCGCAGGGTGTGGGCGAGCCAGCTCCACCGGCCCGAGTACAGACGCGGGTCGATCCCGGTGACCTTGAGGTCGGTGGCGAGCAGCTCCCAGTCGCCCAGGCGGGTGACGTCCTCACCGAGGAACCTGCCCAGCAGCGCCTCGCCGAAGTCGGCGGGGTCGATCGGGGTGAGCACGACGAGGTGGTCGACGTCTTCACCGAGCAGGCTGAGTGCGCGCACGATGGCCAGAACGCTGTCCGCGCCCGCGACGCGCACGGTCAGGTCCGTGTCGCCGTGGCGGACGGCGAGGGTGTCGGGGCCCTCCCAGCGGGGGTCTGCGGACAGGGCGAGGGCGCGGGCGGCGGAGGGCCGGTGGCCCTTGTCGACCCGGCGCTGTTCGGCCTCCAGGGCACGCTGGAGGGCGCTGGTGACGGCCTCCGCGTTCACCCGTCCGAGCGCGGTGGGGGCGTGGGCGGCGCCTCGGGCGGCGGTCACTCGGCCTCCCGGATGGTGATCTGGATCGGCCTGTCCTCGGGGATGCCGAGGTCGCGGCGGAGCTTGGCGACGACGGTGGCCACGTCGTCGTGGGAGTCGACGCGCGCCCAGGCGGTGGCGTCCTGTGGCCGGGGCCCTGGGCCGGTGCCGTTGTTCCCACGTGTCCCGGTCCCACCGCCGGACCCCTCGCCCTCGGTGCCCTTGGAGGGCTTGCGCACGAGCAGGGCGACGGCCTCGCTGTTGGCGGCGCTGAGCGCGGTGGCCAGACGCTTGCTGCTCTCGTTGTGGCGCGCGGTCTCCTGGAGCCGGTCGAGGATTCCGGCGGCCTGGTCGGACTGCTCGCCGCCTTCGCGGGCCAGGGGTTCGAGGGCCTCCAGCAGCTCCCACTGTGCGGCGTCCAGAGCGCTGGCCAGATTTCCGGCACCGGTCATGGCCATCTTGTACACCCCGGCCTCCTCGGGCAGGTCGGCCTGTCCGAGTGCGCTGACGAGTTCGGTGTCGTCGGCCAGTCCGCACAGGCGGCCGAGGAGGTCGTCGCACGCACGGGCGGTGCGCAGACGGGGCGCGTCGTCGTCCAGTCCGAGCACCTGAGCGTGGCGGGTGAGCTGCCCCACCAGGTGTTCGCTGCCCGACTGGAGGCGGCGGGCCTGCTCCTTGAGCTGCTCGGCCAGTCGCTGGACGGCGCGGGCGCTGCGCAGCGGCTGGCGGGTGAGACCGAAGATCCGCTCGGCGCGTTCGTTGGCCCGGTCGAAGTCCTCCTCGGAGGGCAGCTCCTGGCGGCGCAGCACGATGTCACCGGCGATCTGGCCGAAGGTCGCTCCGGTGTAGCGCTTGCCGCCCCGGATCCAGGCGCGGTCGCTCTGGACGGCGTAGACCTGCACGATGAGGTCGACGACGTCCTCGGGCAGGCCCTGGCCGTCCTCGCGGGTGCGGATCCACTCCTTGAGCTTGCCGACGTTGACGTCGGTGGTGGTGGCCTGGTCGATGCTGGCGTAGCGGTCGATCCTGCGCGCCCAGTCGTCGCGGAGCACGAACACCTCGGTGACGGTGGCGATGTGCAGGGGGTTGGCGATGCGCCGCAGCACGGGCAGGTCGGTCTTGGGCGGCTCGTACCGGTTGAGCCTGTCGGCCTTGGCGGCCTCCACGGCGGCGAGCACGGTGCTGAGCTCGCTGCGGCGCACCGCGGCCCTGCCGGTGGGGCTGGACAGGTCCGGGTGCTCCGGGTACAGGTGGTCCAGCAGCTTGAAGGTGACGCGCTCCAGGGCCGCGGGGAACTGGCTGCCCGCCTCCAGCGGGATGGACAGCGACGACGGGAGCGGCTCGATGTGCGGGTCGGCCTGGGCGCCGTAGTCGCCGCTGTTCGGGGTGGCCTCGACGAGGCCGTACGCGCCGCGCAGCAGGGACCGGATCTGGTTGGTGAGCTGGTTGCGCTGGTTGTCGAGCTGGGCGCGGGCCTCGCGGCGGTCGTCGCTGCTCCAGTCGGGCGCCTTCTCCTCCACGATGCCGGGCTGGAGGAGGTACTCCATCATGAGGATCCTGCGGGCGTCCTCGATGCGGTTCGGGGACAGGAAGGTGGGCAGCCACACCAGCCCGGCGACCGGTTCGGTGAACTCCTGGCGCAGCGTCTGCACCCGTCGCCGGTCCTCGGTGGGGTTGTGGTCGCCCTCGTCGAAGGGGTAGTCGACGACGACCCGCACGGCGTTGGCGACCAGCGGCTGGAAGTCCTCGCGGTCCATGTCCTCGGGCGAGCGCACGTTGCCGAAGGCGATCTCGACCGTGCGCTGGGTGCCGCGCCACACGACCGCGGTGCGTCCGGCGCCCTCGTCCAGCCCCAGCTCCTCCCAGAGCAGGCGCTTGAACAGGTGGCGCAGGGCGGGGTCGTTGGCGGCCGGGTAGGCGCTGCGCATGAGGGACTCGGTGTCCACGCGCAGCAGGTTGAGCGAGACGGTGGGATTGGCGGACTGGGCGCCGACGCGCACCTCGCCGAACTGGGCGGCCATGTCCTTGAAGAACTGGGTGACGGCGGCGACGTCCTGGCCGGTGCGGCGGGCCTTGACGATGCCCTGGTTGAGGGCGATGGCGCGCGCGGCGGTCAGGTCCTTCAGCGCGGGCACGTTGGGGGTGAGCGCGCTCAGCAGCAGGGTCTTGACGAGCAGGTCGTCGCGGCGGAACGGGGAGCGCACGTCCAGCCCGGCCGTGTCGGCCCCGGTGAGCCGGTGCTTCTCCAACAGCCAGGGGCGCACCCGGTTGCGGTAGAAGGTGCTGATCTTGGCGTACTCGGCGCTGAGCTGGTCCTTGAAGGGGCGGGACTCCCCCTCGATGAGGACGTCGAAGACCGCGCCGAGCGGCACCATCTGTCCGACCGGCAGGGTCGTGCGGTGGTTGACCAGCAGTTGCAGGAGGAGCTTGAGCGCGCTGCGCTGGCGTTGCAGCGCCCCGGACAGGTCCACCATGACGTGCAGCAGGGCGGGGCTGAACGGGTAGAGGTTGCGGAAGTCCTCCCAGGTGCTGGTGTCGGCGCCGCCGTCGCTGTCCAGGAGGGTGTCGCGCACCTCGGCGCGGGTGCTGCGCATCCGCTCGAAGGCGGCGTCGATCTCGGCCGCCGCCGCGGCGTCGCGCGGCCTGATGAGGCGGTGGCGCACCACCTCGGTGAGGTTGGCGTCGGCGAGCTTGATGTGACCGAAGCGGCCGTCCCAGTAGCTGATGGTCTGGGAGATGCCCTCGGTGCCGCCGCCGAGGCCGACCAGGTCGCGCAGGTCGCGCTGGCGGGGCACGAGGCTGATGATGGGGGCGGGCCGGTGGCTGTGGGAGGACTCGACGAGCTTGGCGATCTTCTGGATCTCGCCGTTGATGCGCGCCTCGTCGCCGATGAAGGCGGTGAAACGCAGGATCAGCTCGTCCAGGAGCAGGACGACGGCGTCACAGCCCAGGTGCTCCCTGGCGTGGCGGCTGATGACCGACAGGCCCTCGTCGATGCTGAGGTAGGCGTCCCCCGAGTCGCCGACGCTGGCGGCGTAGCGCTTGAACGGGCCGCCGAGCAGGGCGCTGACCAGTTCCTCGCGCAGGGTGCGCTCGGCCGGGTCGGTGCTCTCGGGGTGGACGGCGAACGCCTGGTCGAGGGTGTCGGCGGTCCAGGCGGCGGGGCCGCCGAAGGCGCCCCACACGTCGGCGCCGCCGCTGCCCTGGCCGTCGTCGGACGTGGAGCCCCGGGCGGGGAGCTGGGCGACGAAGGCGTCGTCCCCGAGGTTGGCGCGCAGCTCGCGCGCGTCCGCCAGCAGCCCGTCGGCGCGGTAGACGGCCGGGACGGGGGCGTTCGGGTGGTCGGCGCGGACCTGGCGCACGTACCCGCCGAGGATGTTGGCCTCGATGGACACGGTCTCCTCGACCAGGTGGGCCTTGACCTCGATGAACTTCCTGTCGGCGAGCCAGGTGTCGTGCTTGGCGAGGATGTCGGCCAGGCCGGGCTTGCCGCGCGCGTCGGGGTGGTGGTCGAGGATCGCGGAGAGCACGGCGAGGAAGTGGCTCTTACCGGCGCCGAAGGAGCCGTGCAGGTAGGCGGCCTGGGACTTGCCGTCGGCGACGGAGGAGCGGATGGTCTCCAGCGCCTGGTCGAAGCACTCGGCGAGCTGGGGGGTGACCACGTACTCGGCTATGGCCTGGGCCTGGCGGGTGGTGGTGCTCTCGGTGAGCTTGACGACCAGGTCGCCGTCCTGGACGGCCTCGGGGATGTCGATCAGGTCGCTGATGACGCGGCCGTTGCCGGTGCCGCCCGGACCGGGGGGAGGGGTCGTCATCGCCAGAGTGCGCCTTTCTGCCATCGGGTCGGGCCGGGGATCAGGGTGCGGTGCGCGGGAATGCCGGGAAAGGAAGCCGCGGGGCCGGACTCCGGGACGCCCTGTGCGGTGGGGGCGTCGGGAGGATCGTGGTACGCGGTTCCCATGTGTTCTATCAGGGGTTTCCAGCCTATGCCCAGGCTGTGGGGGTTCCACACCGACGAAGGTCCCGGGTCGGACATGCGGGGTGCGGAAAGAGGGGTGTTCCGGTGGCAGGGAACGCCCATGTCAGGCGGGTGGCGTGCGGTGTCGGTACGGCCACCGGCCGGAGGTCGGGACGTCCCGGGTGCTGTCGGGGGTGTCCGAGGGAAGGTGGCCGAGTGTGGCCGGATGTGGCCCCGGGCCGGAGCCGTCGTCCAGCCCGGGGTGAGGAGTGGGGGTCAGGACTTCTTGCGCCGACCCCGGGCAGGGGCCGGAGGCCGCCAGTCGGTCATCTCCGAATCGGTGACGCCGGTGGCGTTGCGCAGGTCGGTGAGGTCCTCCCGGACGTGGTCGGCGGGGGTGTCGCCGTACTCGTCGGTCTCGGTGTGCCACTGCTCGACCCAGGGCAGCAGTTCGAGCAGTCCGGCCAGAAGGGGCACCATCCTGTCGCGGGTGTCCTCACTACCCCAACCCAGTTCGTCGCGGCGTTCGTGGGCGAGGGTGGCCAGGGCGTCGGCCTGCTGGGCGTGGTCCCATCCGGCCCAGCCGAGCAGGAGGGTGGGGTCGGTGTCGGTCTCGGCACCCGGGTAGGAGACGAACCGCTCCTTGGGGACGTCGAGCTTGCCCCGGTTGGACCAGTACTCGCTCCTACGGAAGTCCGCGGACGTGTACTTGGGCGGGACGGGGATGTCGAGACGCTTCTCCTGCTCGCCCTCGGCGAGGTCGGCGTTGAGCTTGTCCTCTTGGCGCTGGAGGTCCCACACGTGTTCCCAGTCGGTGCGCTTGCGCATGCCGGTTTCCTTGTAGCGCAGGGCCGCGAGGTAGGGGACGTGTTCGGTCTTGGTGATCTCCTCGATGACCTGCCCGAAGTCCTTGTCGGAGTCGTAGAGCGCGGCGACCTCGGCGGCCTCGGGGAACAGGTCGCGGACCCGGTTGGCCAGCGCACGGACGGAGAGCGGGCGGGTGCGCTCGTCGCCGTGGTCGTCGGTAGTGAACCAGAGGCGGCGGTCCTCGCACTTGTCGAGCAGCCAGGACTTGAGTGCGGCCTTCTGCTTCTTCTCCCAGGGTTCAGACTGCCAGCGGCGCTTGTACTCGGGACGTTCGAGGATGTTGATGTTCTTGTCGGACTCGATGAGTTCGATGCGCTTGGCGACGACCTGCTGGTAGGCGTCAGGCCAGTGGGAGGGGATTTCCGTAATGGGTGTAGAGGCGTGATGAGAGAACCATTTTGTGTTCTCCTCACCGGCAGCCAGCTTGCGCGCGAGCACGATCTCGAAGGCCCGCTCCCCCAGGTTGATCTTGGGAACGTCGGCGGTGTCGGGGATCGTCAGCTCAGCGAGTTGGGCGTCGGAGATGAGATTGTAGCGATGGTAAACGTCCCAGTCGAGTTCCTCCTGGAGAGCGATCATCCGCTGGCGAGTGGCGATGTACTCGGCGTTCGCTTCCTTGAGGAGTTCTGTGGTTGGTACAGCCGACTCCACGACGGCGGAGGGTTCGAGGGCGGAGAGCTTCTGCGCGAGCGCGTCAAGCTCCTTGGAACGGACAAGGGGAAGCTTCTGGGGAAGCGGGAAGTTCTGGAGCTTGGTTCCAGTGAACTCGTATCGCTCGATCCAAGGTTCAGGTGCCCACCGGTTGCCACCTCCACTTGAGTTGTCTGCACCTCCCTTGGGCTGACTCACCTGTTTGAGCCAGAAGCACGCCGCCGACGAGTTCAGCACCCCCAACAACTCAAGGTGCTGATTCTCCGTAGCCCCCTCCGGCAACTTGACCACCGGAGCCGATTGCTTGAAGACCCTCCCACCCCGGTCAAGCACGAAGTGGTTATGCGTAGCCACAAAGGACATTCCGATCCCGAGAGCCACACGAAACCGCTCGGGGTGCCACCTGCTCCACTCATACCAGGTCAAACCCACTTCTTCATGACTTCCACCCAACTCCTGGCGCGAGCGCAGATCTTGACGAAGCACCCATAGCATACGGCCAACCGATGGATCCTCAAGTGAAGCCCTCAGGTCATCCCCATAGGGGAATAGAGCTTCAGTTCGATGATCGATAACCCAATCACGAACTGCATCACCTTCAACGAGGGGCTTAACTCCACCGCATCCAACAGAAAATCTCTGCCATGTCCCCACAGGCGCAAAGTAGGACTCATCGCTCCCAGTGTGCGCACTCCTACCAATCAGGGCGACAACCTCACGAATCTTTCGACTTCCACTTAGAGCGGAAAAGAGTTCGCCAGCCCCACCACCAGAGAGACTCCATGGATGACTCTTCAGCGAAGACCACGAAAGATCCACCGAACTCATCCACTCGGACTCACTTCCAGCGTGATCTACCTGATTAACCAACGCGTTCCACACAAGACCTTCAGACGCAATTGAAGGCTGAGAAGGCTCACCACGCACCCCCAGAAGCACGCGCACAATCGCCTTGTGGCTATTAGTGGTATTACGCCCAACGAGAATTACCGTCGGCGTACCATGCCCCGGAATATAAGCACCGGACGAGTCGAGAATGTGAGTGAGCCTCACGTCATCTCTGAAGAACCTTTCGATGAGCTTCTTGCCAAACTCGCGTTTCATGAAGGAGTTTGCGGTAATCTGCCCAACGAATCCAGGGCCGTGTTCATTCGCACCCGCACGCCTAGCGAGATTGAAGAACCTCTCCGCGAACGGGACAGAAAGAGCATAAGCCCCTGAGCATGAAGGATAGCTCTCCTTATAGTTCCCCTTCTCCTTTTTATCCTTCACTGTAATGTATGGCGGATTTCCAACCACCGCATGGTAACTTCGAGCTCCAAGGAGATCATGATCTTTCGAAAATTCGTAAAAGTCCTCGGTCGAATAGCGGTGCACCCCACCCAGCCCAGGAATGTGATCCTTAGCCCCAGGAACGTCGCGACCGTGAATCAGGGAGTCACCAGTGGCCACAACGATGGGCCAATCAGGGTTGCTCGCGCCCAGGGAGGTGATTCCACCTTCCTTCATCGCGGAGATGAGCAGACGAAATCGCGCGATCGCTACCGCGTACGAGTTCTTGTCGACGCCATGAACACTGCGCAGGCTGCGGCTAATTAGTTCCCAGTCAGATGCGCCAGGCTCGGCCTCGCGCCACTTGTTCAGTAGACGGTGGAAAGCACCCAGCAGGAAGTGCCCTGACCCACAGGTCGGGTCGATCAGGCGGAATCCCTTGTTGTCTTCCTGGTAGATGCGGTTGCCATCGAGTCCGAACTCCTCAATCGCGGGTTCCAGCGTGTAGTCGAGGATGAACTCCTCAACGAACTCCGGGGTCTGGAGGAGCGCGTAGGTCTTCCGAGCCGCCTCGGACAGGTCCTGGTACAGGTCACCGAGGAAGCGGGTGTTCCACTCGGGATCAGTGAAGTCATGGACGAGGTGACCATCCTCCCCCACCTCACGCCAGAACTCGATGAGCGCCCTGGCCGCCTGGTGGGACGGGGTGATCGACCACATCGGGTTGTGCTTCTTGTCAAACAGCCCGGCCATGACCGAGGACACGCTCATCTGCGCGAAGGCGTGCTCCAACCAGTCCCGGTCGGTGCGTTCGGGAGCATCGGGGTTGTCACTCCGCCCCTGGAGAATCCAGGCTTCCTTCAACTCCTGGGCAACGCTGTACCGGTCGCGTTCGTCCTTCGGCCCCGTGATGAAAGGCTGCTCCAGGAGTCCGTTGTCCTCACAGAAGCGAAGGAACACCGTGGACAGCACCCATGCCACCGCGGCCTGGGTGATCTGGCCCTCACGCCACTCACCCTCGGTGGTCGCGGTCCGCTCAGCGTCTCGGGCTCGCTGGTACTCGTGCTTCAGGTAGGCGTCGAAGGTCTCCGGTTGCCCGTTCGGCCCGATGCCCTTGATCGCGGTGGGGTCCTCGCCGCGCTCCCGAAGATCTGTCTCCAGCAGACGCACCTGCTTCTGCAAGTCCTTCAGTAGCTGCGCATGATCGACCACGAGGGCTCCCAACACGACGAGAGGGACAGGGTTCCTTCATTGTCCCGTCTGGAGGATGCTGCTCGCACTTCGATTCCTCAACCTCTACCGCCAATCCGGGCACCGAGCCGCAGCGAAGGGCACCGGGTGGTGGTCACACTCGAACATGACCACCACCCGGCCCGACAGCCATTCAGGCACCGACCTGTACGAGGCCGACCAGGAGTAGGAGGGCTCCGAGGTTCGGGGCCTCGGTGAGTCCGTCCGGCCCGGCCACCCAGTAGGACAGCGTGGACTCCCCGAACCACACGGCCAGATGGGGGTAGCGCGACTGAACGGAGGCCGCGCGCAGGTGCTCGCGAGCGAACTCCGCGCGGTGCCCGCCAAGGCGGGGCAGGCGTGCGGCGCGACCGCGTCGGCAGGAGGGGTGCGCGCAGGACGCGCAGAAGGGACCCGGGACCGTGCCGGGCCGTGCGGCGGAGTCGGAGAAAACGTCGACGGGTGGGCGGGGTGCGGGGATAGGATGCGTCACTGATCCTGCTTTCTCACCTTGGCCGGTTTGGATGTCGGGATCGGTGGGCCCGGAAGAGCGCGGCATCGCTCTTTCGGGCCCGTGTCAGTTCTGTCGTGTTGACTGGTGGCCGGGGAGCCGGAGTGGCCTGCTAACGCGGGTCGTTCCAGCGGCTTCCGGTCAGGTCGTAGGCGAGGAAGAACCACACCTGGCGGTGGCCGGTGAAGCCGTTGTCGCCCCAGTCGGTGGCCAGGGCGTCGACCAGGGCCAGGCCGCGACCGGATTCGGCGTCGAGGTCGAGACCGGCGGGGTCTGCGGTCAGGTAGTGGCTGTCCGTCTTCCCCCGGGTATGGGTGCGCTTGGCTCCCTCGTCACGGCAGGTGAGGTGGAGGCCGTCACGGCGGCGCACGCACCGCAGGGTGTAGAACCCGAACCGCTCCCCCGACTTCGAGTGGTGCACCGCGTTGTTCGCGAGCTCCGACCCGAGCAGGGTGAACACGAAACGGTAGTCCTCGTCCTGTCCGGCGGCGCAGGCGTTGAGGAACGCGCGGACGAGCGGCATGTACTGGGGCGAGGAGCCGAAGTCGTAGCGGCGGGTGCGGTAGTGGGGGCGACCGGACCGGTGGTTGAAGTAGTGGCGGCAGCGGGGCGGGACGAGCTCGCTGAGGGAGACGGTGATCTCCGGCAGCACGGGCATGGGGGCGCTTGCGGGCATGACGAACAGACTCCTTGCGTGCGTGGAGCGGACGGGGGTTCGGTGTGCCCGCAGGGGTGAGACCTTCGCGTTTCCCGGACAGCGGGAAGGGGCACGGCGTAGCCTGACCAGCAGGAACGCTGTCGACGCTCAGTGATGCGCCGATCACTGACTACACCTCCATCATCATCCCCGATATTCGAGATGTCAACGAAGAACTCGATATTCGAAGCAACTTCTGCGTAGACTCCCCATATGAACCACCCCATCAGCCCCACTGTGCGGCGTCGTAGGCTCGCTCGGGAGCTCCGTCGCCTGCGTGAAGCACATGGACTCAAGCTCTCCGTCGCGGCCAAGCAGGCGTCTGTCCCTCAGTCCACACTGAGCAACATCGAGTCAGCCGAGGCACGCCGCATCAAGCCCAGGGACATCGATGCTCTGGCGGATCTCTACGAAGCACCTGCCGACGTCCGCGCCGCCCTTCAAGAGCTTGCCCAAGAGTCCAAGGAGCGGGGCTGGTGGTCCAGCTACAAAGATGTCTTTGGCGGCAATGCGCTACCGGACTTCGAGGTCGAAGCCTCGATGATCCGCATGTACCAGTGCCAGGTCATCCCTGGCCTGCTTCAAACCCCGGCCTACGCCGAAGCAGTCTTCCGAGGCGGTGGCGCGTACACCGACGAAAAGGTCACCCGCAACGTGGATGCCCGCATCCATCGACAGCATGTCCTGTCCAGACACAACCCCGTGCACCTGTGGGCCGTGATCGACGAAGCAGCATTCCATCGTTACGCGGGTGGCCCAGAGGTCATGGATGAGCAGCTACAGCACCTGCTACACATGGCCATGCGCCACAACGTAAACATCCAAGTGCTCCCCTTCGAGGCAGGCATGCACGCGGCCATGTCCGGATCGTTCTTCATACTGGACTTCCCGAGTCAGCTGGACCCGAGCATCGTCTACACGGAGACCTCGACAGATAGCCTCTTCGTTCAGGAGAGCGCATCCGTGCAGCGCTATGTGACGGTGTTCTCCCACCTGAACGCTGCCGCTCTCCGTACCGAGGAGAGCGTCCGGTTCCTACGGCAGATCTTGGAGTCCAGCGAACAGCATGACCAGAAATGACGGACTGACCTTCTTCAAGTCCAGCTACAGTGGTGACCGCGCTGAATGTGTGGAGGTCGCGCACATCCCCACGGCCTTCCGCAAGAGCAGCTACAGCGCGCAAGACCAAGACTGCGTCGAGGTCGCTGACCTCCCCTGCGGAGCGGCCGTCCGGGACTCGAAGAACCCCTCCCGTGGCCACCTGCCCTTCCCCAGCACCGAGTGGGACGCCTTCCTCAACGCCACCCGTTCCGACCGCCCGTAGGCCCTCTACTCATCCGGTCGACGCCCCGCCCCGAACACGCGGGGCCGGGGCGTCGAGTCAAGAGGCAGCCATCCGTCGGCGCTCTCCCCCTCGATCTTCGGCCGCCTCGTCCCTGGAAAAGGGCGGCGACGCCGACGTGCCTCGGTGAGGAGACCCGTGTGGGTCACCGGGACGGCCGAGACCACTGAGTTTCTCGTCCTCAGGCAGAAGTCAGCCTGAGCGGATCTCACCCAAGGTACGGTGCACTGCCGTGGAGGGCGTGTTCCACCCTCAGGTGCTGGGTGTGGTGCATCGGAACACCTTCCAGCTCCTTGGGAGGAAGCCAGCGCACCTCGGGGGACTCGTCGCTCACCGCAAGCACGCCGCCGATGAGGCGAGCACGAGAGCACACGTTGAACTGGCGGCGCACCTCACCATCGCTGCAGGCGATGATGTGCCGGGCGTCGGTGCAGGTGTCCACCAGCCCGGCGACCTCCACGTCGTGGCCAGTCCCTTCCCGAACCTCGCGAACCGCGGTCTCGGGCAGGCTCTCGGCCACGTCCATCGCCCTGCCGAACATCACCCAGAGCCCGTTGTCCACCCGCCGCTGCAACAACAGGCGCCCCACCTCGCCGAGAACAGCGGCGCCGGCTGCCACCACCAGACTGTTCGGCGTGGGCGCGGCCGGATCGTCGTAGTACTCGGTACAGGCCGTACCCGGCTACTCCTTGAGAGACTGGGAGGTCCGCCATACGGCGTCCGCACTGGGGGCGTAGGCGTCGAACAGGCCGCCGTCGCCATGACGCCGCAGGTGGAACAGGGGATTGCCGTAGGCGTCGGCCCCGTTGAGGTGGGTGTCGACGTACATGTCGTCGTCGGCCCGGTACCCCGAGCCGTACAGCGTGGTGGAGTGCTGCGCCACAGGGATACCCGCTGTCCGGAGTAGCGCCTGGTCGTGCAGTTGTGCCAGACGGCAGCGTGATTCGATCCCATGGCCGAACCGCTCCTCCTGGCCCCGCATGCGGAGCGCGTCGCAGTCGGGATCACCGATCAGCACTCGAATGCGTACACACCGTGCGGCCCGTGCTCGAAAGCAGGTCGTTCCAGACAGGAATCTGTTCGTGGCGGAACGGAGCCGCGTAGACCGTGATGTCGATCGATTCCTCCGCGTCGGCGAACATGGCGTATCGGGCGATGGTCGCTGATCGAACGGTCAGACGGCAGGACCGGTGAGGACTGTCAACCTGCCGTTCGGCATAGATGCGTCATCGCGGCAATCACTAGCCGGAGAAGCGCCCCAGGTCACGACGGATTCCCTCCACCAGTCGGGCGGCTGCGGGGCCCCGCACCGCTGAGCGCGTCAACTCCGCGAACACCCGCTGGTAAGGGGCGACCGCGTCGTCATCGGTCAGGCACAGCTCGGCACCGATCGTTTCCACCAGGACCTGGTCGTCGTCGAAGATCCAGAAGCCGTGGGAAGGAACCACGTCCATGCCGGTGTGCAACGGGATCACTCCGATCTCCGCCCGTCCCCGCATGATTTCCGCGATGACACGGGTCAACTGGTCGGCCATCACGTCCTCCGAACCCAGCCGAAGGCGCAGGGCGGGCTCCCAGAGCAGGATGTGGAAGGTCTTGTCCGGTAGGTCGAGGATCCCCTGGCGGCCCATCCTCGCGCGTACCGCCTCGCCACCGTCGTCGAGTGTGCGGTGCAGGCGCACCCCTCTACGGAACATGAACCGGGCGTAGTCGGCGGTCTGGAGAAGGCCGGGAACGCACGCCGACTCGAAGATCCGAAAACGGCGCGTGCGCTCGTCGAGTTCACCGTAAGCCCACTGACGCGGCCCGTGCCCGGCCGCCAGTTGACGGCGCCAGCTCGCGTAGTGGGTCTCCAGAGAACGCCGCTGCGCCACCAGTCCCTCGGCGGCTTCCGCACGCCCGCACACCCGCGCCCACGAGCGCAGATCCTCCACGCTCGCGGTCTGCTTTCCGTGCTCCAGCCTCGACACCTTCGAGGGGTGCCAGCCCAGGCGCGCGGAGAGTTCGCGACCGGACAGCCCGCCCTCGGAACGGAGTTCGCGCAGGCGGACACCGAGCGAGACACGGGCGGTCTGGTAATCGGTCATACGGCCTTGGACGCCATGTACTCGGTGAAGGTCAGCGCGTGGTGCCAGGCCGCGTCCCGGGCCCGGAGCGCCGCCAGGACCTGGCCGGGGTCCTCAGTGAGCCGCACCCCGAGAAACCGGTCGCCGTCGAACTCCAGGCGGGCCAGAGTGGTGCTGTCGAAGACCCAGAAGTCGAAGTCGGGCAGCTCCGCGACGATCGGGTGCTCGCGCGGCAGATAGCGGATGTCCTCCCCCACGCCCAGGTTGTAGGGGGTACCCCACAGTTCCCAGCGCAGGTAGTCCGAGGGCGGGTCGTCGATGAGCCGGACCCGCTCCATGCGCTTGCCGGTGGTCGACTCCTCGCGCACCATACGCAGCCAGGGGGTGAACCAGTCCAGGCCCGGATCCTTACCCGCGAGCCAGTCCTGGAAGGGGCGGTCCTCGTCGAGCTTGCCGTAGTAGGAGCGGGTCTCCAGCCGCCACGCGGTGTGGCGGTATCGGCGGAAGAGGTCGTCGAAGGCCTCTCCGCTGATGATCTCGCTCATCTCACTCCTTGGGGGCGAAGCGTGTCAACAGAGCGCGGGGAACGACGACGAACTCCTCGCCCTCAAGCACATCCGTCAACTGTTCCAGAGCCTCGGGGTCGGTCAGCCGGTCACCCTGCACCACGATGTCACCGGTGTCGGTCTCGTACAGCGTGGGACAACCACCGTTCTGAGACGTGGTCCCTATCTTGTGCAACCTCATGGGGGCATCCTCTCCGAGGGAACGGGGAGGTCCAGTCTCCCCGGCATCGCAGGACAGGCGCCAGGCCTTCCCACAGGCCGCGCGAGCAATTCCGAGCAACCTGCGGGTTCGGCGGAAGTGCCGGTCCTAGGGTCGAAGGAATCCCGCCCCGGCCATCACGTCCCTCGTCGAAAGGCGGCTCATCCGTGCACCCTTGCGCCCACCGCTCCGAGACCCCGCGTGTCCTGGCCCCCTACGTACGGATCGGCGTCCAGGCGCAGACCCTGTTCCTGGGCTTCGGATCGATCCGTCAGGCCATCAACGACCGTCGGCTCTGGAAACCGCTCGTTCAACTCGCCCATCACCACATGACTCCGCGCACACGTTCGGAGGCACTGGCGTTCCTCACCCAGTCGTGCGGCGTGGACGGGTCGTTGGCCGACGCGGTGATGCTGACGTTGGAACGCGACTCCTATCTGATCTCCGCGCACTCCTACGACCCCGCGGACCGTTACAGTCGGCACGCCCTGTTCTACGAGCTGTCCGGCGCTCAAGCCGATCAGGTACAGCAACGGCTGTCCCAGGCCCGTGTACTCCTGCTCGGCTGCGGCGGGATCGGCAACCTGGTGGCCGCCGCGCTCGCCACCGCCGGCGTTGGAGAACTGACCCTGGTGGACTCCGACCGCGTCGAACTGAGCAACCTCACCCGCCAGTTCCTGTTCGCCGAGGCCGATATCGACCTGCCCAAGGCCGAGGTGCTGGCCCGGGAGCTGCGGCGGCGCGATTCGACATGCCGTATTCGTTCCATCACCGGGGAAGTCACCGACGAGGAAAGTCTCGATGCCCTGCCCGAAGCCGACCTGGTCCTGGTCTCGGCCGATTCCCCCGGCCTCACCGACCTGGTCAACGCGCACTGCGTCACGTCCGGACGGGTCTGGCTGAACACCTGCTACGTCAACGACATCGCGGTGTGGGGACCGCTCGTGATCCCCGGAGTCACGGGCTGTTGGGACTGTCGTACGCTCACCGCCCGGCCACCCACCGACGAGCCAGAGCTGCGCGAGCTGATCACACGCGTCAACGGTCGCTACCAGGCGCCGTCCAACGGCCCGGTCGACATGCTCGCCTCGTCTCTGGCGGCACTGGACGTTCTACGACACCTGGGCGGGTTCGGTGAACCCGCGTCCCTGAACCGGCGTATGGGCGTGTGGACACATGAGCTGGCCCTTGATGAGCAACCCGTCGAACGCTCCCCCGACTGCACCGCCTGCGCCGGCGTCCGACCCGCCGTGCACCGACTTCGAGGAGCCCGTTGAACACCGCACCTTCCACCCCTGCCTGTGTCTTCTGCCGCATCGTGAGCGGGAACGCGCCCGCGCACCGGATCTGGGAGGACCCCTCACACGTGGCCTTCCTGTCGATCTTCCCCAACACGGAGGGGTTCTCCGTGGTCATCCCCAAGGCCCACCGCACCAGCTACGTGGTGGATCTGGAACCCCAGGAATACGCGGCCCTGCACCTGGCTGCCCGCGAAGTCGCCCGCCTCCTGGACGCCACCTTTCCCGACGTGGCGCGCACCGGGATCATGTACGAGGGCTACGGGGTCGACCACGCCCACGCCAAGCTCTTCCCCATGCACGGAACCGCCGGCAACGCGGGTGAGGACTGGCGGGAGGTGGTCTCGCCCGTCGACGGCTACTTCGACCGCTACCAGGGCTACCTGTCCTCCCACGACCACGAGCGCGCCGACGACACCTGGCTGGCGGGTCTCGCGGAGCGCATCAGAAACGCGGACCGCTGACACCCCCGGGGACACATACGCCGCAGGGGTGGTGCGGACGAACTTCGTCCGCACCACCCCGTGTCATGTCGGTCCTCGGCGTCGTCAGTTGTTGCCGTCGTCGTTCATCTCGGCCTCCTCACGTCGAAGGTGGTCGTGTGCGCGAAGACCATGAGCGGACCCGGGGTGCTCCATGGCCTCGAAACTCATCAAAGCCCTTCGCCGGACCCCTGCCAACGGCATTGCTCGACGTTGCTTCCGACGCCGTGCGGCCGACGCCCACCCGAGCCTTCGGGGGTATCGGGGCCGACAGAGCCCTGGCTCCCCATGTCGAAGAGAAGAACACTACGACCAGGGATGAGGAAACCGATGGCCACAAACCGTATCCAGAACGCCCTGGCCTCCGTGCCGGAGGAGTACTACACCAACCGTGAGGACGGCGGCCTCGTCCGGCAGAGCAGTTCGGCCGAGGCGATCACCGCCGGGCTGGAGCGCCTGGACGTGCGCCCGGGGATGCGGGTGCTGGAGATCGGCACCGGGTCCGGTTTCTCCGGGGCCCTGCTGGGCGAGCTCGTGGGTGAGGGCGGCTCGGTGGTCTCCGTGGACGTGGTGGACGACCTGGTCGTCCGGGCACGCGACCTGCACGCACGGCGGGGCGCCGACAACATCCGTGTCGTCACCGGTGACGGGGCCGAGGGCGCACCCGCCCACGCCCCCTACGACCGGATCGTGGCCTGGGCCAGCAGCGACCTGCTGCACCGGGCCTGGACCGACCAGTGCGTGCCGGGCGCGGCGCTGGTCGTCCCGGTCACGATCGCCCCGCTTCCCCGGGCCACCGCGATCGTGCGCGCCCACCGCGCACGCGACGGACGGTTGACGGCCGAGCGGCTGTGGCCGGGAGGGTACGTGGAGATGCACCCCGAGGAACTCACCCAGTGGCTGGTGCCGCCGCGCGGCGTGCACGCACAGACCGCCGATGAGGAAGGGAACCCGTGGTGGATCAGCGGCACATGGATCACCGGGGAGGACGCCGCCGCGAGGGCGCGGTCACTGGTGGACGCCTTGGCCGTCGGCGCTCGATTGGAGGAGGGGGCGCCGCTCGGCCCGGAGGAACCGGTCGCCGACTTCCACGCCTACCTGTACGCGACCGCCCCCGAAGGGCTGAGCATGTTCGGCCTGGGCACACGCGGCTGGGCCCCGGGGCACGCCTCCGCGGGAGGCGCCGCCGCGATGCTGGGTGACGGTCGGCTGCTCAGCACCGGGGACACCACCTCCGGGCAGGAGGTACGGCGGTGGGTCCACCAGTGGCGACAGGCCGATCGGCCCAGCGCCGGCGCGCTGTCCCCGGTCCTGGAAGAGGCACGCGACGGCTGGCTCGTGCGCGCCCGTGTAGGCACTCGCCGCTAAGGCGAACAGAGCCACATCCAACACGCGCTTCGCGCTCTTGGCCGTCCCTCACATCCTTGACGGGAACACTCAGGACGGCCGAAGCCGCACCGACCACCCCGGAAAGGCAGCACCGTGCCCGCCACCACACAGGTACGCACCTACACCGTCCGCGAGGGCCTGCTCGACGAGTGGGTCCGACGCTGGAAGGAGGAGATCGTCCCCCTGCGCCTGAAGTTCGGCTTCTCCCTCGGCGGTGCCTGGATCGACCGCGAACGCCGCCACTTCATCTGGGAGATCTCCTACGACGGCCCCGAGACGTTCGCCGAGCGCAACCGCCGGTACTGGGACTCCCCCGAACGCGAGGCCATGGACCTGGACCCGAAGGACTACCTGGTCTCCACCGACGTCCGCGAGGTCACCCGGGTCTACTGACCGGGCCCTCTTCCTCACCGACCGCGAGCAGGGGCACGCGGCACCAGTCGGCCGGGCTGCGGAGCGGGAGGAACAGGGTAAGGCGAGGCGGAAGCCCCAGGTCGCCTCGGTCGCCGTGGCCGCGATAGGCCACGACCGCACCGGGCTCCTCTACCACCGGTGCGGCTCAGCGATCATGAACCGGTTCCGCGAAAAGGGTTGCGGGCCGGATGACGTGGCGGTCTTCGCGGCAAACGGTTTCCCTGGCAACCCGTGCCACTACACCCTCACAAGAGACTTCGTTGCACTTTTAACATTAAAAGGAGCAGAATCACATATATCGAGCCTTGAGCTACGGGGGTGTCCGACATGCCGCTGCGGAGGGACATGCCGGTGGACACAACAATGCAGGTCTTCCTCAGTGATGAGGAGGCCCCGGCCCAGCGCCTGGACGAGCTAGCGGGCCGCCTGAGGCGCGAGCTGCTCCTGCTCGACGTGCACGACGTCGTCCCTCTCCCGACGGGGAATGCTCCACCGGGAGCGCGCGGAGTCGGCATGGCCGAGATCGGCGCGCTGCTGGTGAGCCTCGGCCAGTCCACGACCGCCGGTTCCACAGGTGCCGCCGACGGCACCCTCCGCCGCACCGCCCTCGTCCCCGTCCGTCAACCTGCGGGGGCGGTTCGCCGCCAGGGCCGTCGACTACGTGTTGGTGTTCCTCTTCGCGCTAGGAGCCGTCTGCTGTGCCGCGGCGGTGGCGTCATTCGTCCCTGAGTCGAACCGCGCCACGGACATCATTGCCGGAACGGTCGTCGCCTTCCTCTTCCTCTGGTGGGGCCTGCTCCTGTTCCTCTACGACTGGGTGTTCCTCCGGTGCTGGGGCGCGACCTTCGGCAAGATGCTCGTGGGCATCAAGGTCGTGGACGCACGCGGCCATGGCCCGCTCTCGAACAGGAAGGCGGCGGGCAGGACGGCCTTCTTCGGGCTGCCGCAGACGATCCCGCTGCTGGGGAATCTCGCTGCCCTCCTGGAATCACTCGCCGCGCGAACGGATCCGCGCGGCCAGGCCCTGCACGATCAGAGCGCGGGAACCCTGGTGGTGCGTGCGCGGAAGTGAACCCGACCCCCTGCTTCCCCACACCGCGATGGCGCCCACGTGGTCCAGTTCGAGCCGACTCTTTCCCGAAGAACACGGTTCGGCTTCGGGCCGTCCACGCCGAGGACGACCAGTCACGACCTCTCCAGCTTGACCGCCCACGCCTCGGGACCGTCGTATCGGAAGGCGATCAGGGCAGAAACGGGCCAGTTCTCGTGCGTTCCACGGATCAGCCCCGCACGGTTCGGCACGGTGAAGGCCTGGATACCCCGGCCGAAGTCGATGGTCCCCGATGCCCGGCTCGTGATCTGGGAGACACGGCCCCTGAGGCGGGTGAGGTAGGGGGGCGGCGGATCACCCTCACGACGGTTCCAGTCCCACAGGTCCCGGTGGGCGACCAGTCGTCCCAACTCGTACCCTTCACGTAGCCACTCATAGGCTGTGGAGTGACGGTTGGGGAAGCCCGACGTACGCTCGCGGCAGTGTTTCAGTTTCTCCTCGTACTCCCGTATGGCCGAGTCCTGGCCCTCGAGTACACGTAGACACGCGAGGACGTAGTCATAGAAGAGTGACTCCCTCGTGCGTTCCATCCGCGCCCAGTTGCTGACATGGTCCGCGGCCCTGTCCAGGGAAGCAGGGAGAAACCGTGCCACCTGTAGCCACTCGCGCAGACTTCTGAAATCGCGGGGATCGTCCGTCAGGTTCTCGTTGAGAAGATCAACCACCTGGCGGATGTCACGTTGCGACGCTGATTTCCAGGAACTGTTGTTCCGCTGACGGTAGGCGCGCACGAGACGACGACGGACCGAGGGCTTGTGGGTGTCGGGCCGGTCCAGAAGGTTCCGCCACCCCTGCAACAGCACCTGGAAGTCGTCGTAGAGCCGGCGGAGTTCCAGCATGGTCTCCTCGGCCATGCGCGAGAGTCGGTCGGACCCACGGATCTCCAGAACCGCGTCAAGAGCGTCCTCGGCATCCTCCAACAGCGCACGGTACGTTCCCGAGTTCGACCGTTGTAGAAACTCGGAACAGGTCTTGGCTTTGGATT
Source organism: Nocardiopsis sp. NPDC050513 (assembly GCF_044457925.1). Taxonomy (NCBI): domain Bacteria; kingdom Bacillati; phylum Actinomycetota; class Actinomycetes; order Streptosporangiales; family Nocardiopsidaceae; genus Nocardiopsis; species Nocardiopsis sp. NPDC050513. The sequence continues at coordinate 218,492 of NZ_JBITHK010000005.1, forward strand.
GCTTGAAGCCGAACTCGATGACCCTGATGCACATCTGGGCCAGGGCGATGTGACCGTACTCACTGGACTCATCCAGATTGGACGATTTCTCGAACGACTCACGAGCGGATTCAGCGAGTTCGAGAATCCTCTTTTCTCGGATCGTCGCTTCTTGCTGGTAGGAGATCCGATTCTCACTGACGGAGCTGATCTCGTTGCGGTACACCATTCCACGCATGTGATGCAGACGAGGATCGTTCGGTCCCAGGGAAAGGGCCTTGTCCACAGCCTTCAGAGCACTGTTGAAATCCCGCGAGTCGTAGGACAGAAGACGACCGTAGTGCCCCCAGTAGTGGGACTCGTTCGGGAACGCCACGACGAGGGTACTCATCAACTCCTTGCGTCCCGGCGCCGACATCTGCCCGAGGAGTTCGGTGTACGTTCCGACCTGACGAAGGTCCACGCGCTCCGGGGCGTCCCGCATGATGAAGAGACGGTCCAGGAGCGTCTTCATGTCGTCGGGGAGTTGGTCCGGGAAGACGGTGCCCGCGTGCGTGATGAGCTTCGCGCACCAGGTGGGGAGTGCTGCCTTCCAGTCCTCGGGGCCCGTCGCCGCACCCGACACCAACAGTTGCCGAAGCACCTCCTCGGCGATCAGGCTGTGGGACAGGCGCCACATGCCCTCCTCTTCCTCGATGAGTAGTGGCAGCAGCCTGTCATCGACGTGTTTGCGCAGTTCGACAGTGTCGGATGGGGCCACCCCGAGCAGGTCGGCGAAGAGGTCGGCCGGTACCGCTACCCCACTGAAACGGTGGGCCAGTGCGAGCAGTACACAGATCTCTCGGTCGACATCAGAGATCCGGTCCAGGAACTGGGCCACGTACTCGGGCAACCCCTCGAAGTCCTTGTTGAAGGCCGTGAGGGCGAAGAAGAAGGGAACGTTGTACCCCGTCTCGCGGGTCGCCAGTTCGAAAAGGGCCTCCTCCCGGTCCGGAACGAGTTCGGCGAAGTGCCGCGCCATCTCGATACGTTCGCTCTGCTTCATCCTCCCGATCCTCAGGCTCCGCTGGGACGGGGACTGCGGCGCGCCTCCGGCAGCGGCGCCGGTCACCGGTTCGGCGCGTCGTGTGGTGATCAGCATGACGACTGGAACACTGGTCGCACGCAGCGACTCGTACAGCCTCTGCTGGGACGACTCCGGAAAGAGTTCGAGAACGAGCAGAACCGGGCTGCCGGTCGCGGAGGCCAGGTCAGAGACCAACTGCGTGATGACGGCGTCATCCTTGCTGCCCCGGACCACGGCTGCGGGGAACTCGTCCTTGAGCGTCCACGCCACCCGACGGGCGACGGTCGTCCCCCCGGCACCGGGTGCGTGGCCGAGCATCATGCGCAGCGTGTCACGCTGTTCCAGGGCACCGCGCACCTTTCCGATGAACTCCTCGGTGGCCGGGCGCGGTAGGTCCAGTTGGAGATCCAACTCGAACCAGGTGATGGGACGCCCACGGTAGAAGGCCCCCACTTCGAAATCACCGGTTTCCGACTCCATCCCCACACCGGAGTGCAACAGGACGGCCGTGTCCTCAAAGCGGGACAGCAGGTCGCCGGGGACTTCCATGGTCCCCTTCTCCGTGGGAATCCGGGGGCTACGGCTCTCCTGCCCGGCGGCGGAAGGCGTTGGCAGGGCGCCAACGAGATCAGAGGGCGCGCAGGTGAGGGGTTCGGCCTCGTACTCATCAAGGCTGCCCGCGCCGTCCATGGAGACCGAGATGATCCGCACCCGGTCTCCGAGGGAGTCGATGCAGGCCTCCACCAGACTGCGTTCGGCGCTGCGGCCCTCACCGAAACAGACGACCGTCGCGGGCCGTCCGGAGTGGCGATCGAGTGCGGCAAGCGACTCGCGTACGAACGGCAGGTAGGTCGAGCGCCAACGTCGGAGCTCCTTGGCCGGCGAGATCGGGTTCACGTCCCGGATTCCGGCAGCCGCAATCCACGTTGTGCTGTTGCGACCGAACATCTTGTCCTGGTCGGGCAACAGAAGGCGGTGGATCCGGCCGTCCCCGGCAGAGGTCGCGACCTTCCAGCCACCGTCGACGTCGGTGTTCGGGTTGAGTTCGACGACCAGGTTCCATCCGAGCTCGGCGAACTTCCGACAGGTGTCCTCGGAGAAGGAGGCCGAGTTGACCACCGCGATGGTCGTCCGACGGGAGCTCCAACGGTCGCACGCCTCGACCATACGGTCCACGGCGGCCGAGACCTCGGGCGTGGTCTCGGCCGTCTGTGCCAAATGGCAGCGAGGCGCGGGCACGTCGGGCGAACGCAGATCGTGCCGGGCGAGGAACCGGCCCAAGGCGCTGCAGGACAGCCTGTAGTACCACGCCCGCTCCCTCGCCTCGACCGTGGTGTAGCGGAGAGCGAAGAGCAGGGCGTTCCCCGAGATCGACAACAGGTACTGGTCCTGCCAGTCATCGAGCATCGACAGCCGTTCGGCGTACTCCTCTCCAGCTTCGGCGATGTCGTTGGCGAGGTTGAGCAGCCCCTGGACCTGCAGTCCCGCCTCGGGGCGCGCGTCGGGATCGACCAGGAACTCGGCCAACGCGTCGCGCTGATTGTCCGTCAGTTCCGGGAGTTCCCTGAGGATGAGGGACAGGGTCAGGTGTGCGGGATCCCGGGAGAGCGGTGCTTCACGCTCGTACCCCGAAAGGTCGATCAGCTTGTACTGCGTGGCTTCGACGGCTGTTCCCACCGGTACCAGGATGTTGTCGGCGTGGAGATCCCCGTGGGCCCGACCGAGGATCGCCATCACATGGCCGTTGGTGAGCCCCCGCCAGTCGGAGAGGTCAAGCCATGCCGCGATGTTGGGGACGACCTCCTCTTCTCGCGCGAAGGTGATCCAGAGCGGCATCCGCCCACCCGACGGCTCGAACACCAACTGGCCAGTCAGTGCTCGAATAGGCCCGTTCTCCCCCAAGCGTGTGCCGAGATGGCTCCTGAGGAAGTCCCTGGGCGTCATACGTCGAAAGTCCGCAGGAGCGGGATTCCATTCGCCAAGGACCGAACCCGCCACGAGGCCGACACACTCCGGTAGTTCACGGCCGCGATGGGTGGAGAGCGGACGGACGTTGCGGATGCTTCCCCCGGCGACCTCCTGGAACATCACCTTTCCGCCACCTGGCACGTTGACGGGACCGACGGGTTGTTTGACCAGATGCCGCTCCGCGAACTCGGGGGTGTCGTCGAGAGCTTTGTTGTGCCTGGTCGGCTCACCACCGCTGAGAGCCCCCGGAGGGCACACCTTCATGACGACCTTGCCCTTGAAGACAGGTCCGTACAGAGCGACGAGAGCCAACGCCGCACCGCTGTTTCCGGAGGTCAGCCAACGGTCGAAGGTGATCTGTGTCCTGTCGCTCTCCTGCCACTCCTGGAGAGCGGTCACCACACCATCGCCGACCCCCGACTGCCTCAGCTGATCAGCGAGCGCGGATTCCTCTGTCGCTTTCGCCATGCACCTGACCTTCCAGCACGCATCAACGCGGACATTAGACTCCCTTTCTGGATATCTTGCAATAATGCGTGACCACATCGATACGATCACCGGACATATGAGACATAAGAGTATTTAAATCAGCAAAGCCTCTCTGCATGACTTTTCACATGAATACCACAAGGACGAACAAGAGAGGCGTCCCATGAGCGCCGGCGTACACTCGCCCACCACGACGAGCAACACGATGACGACCACCAGTAACTTCTAGCGGTCAGGAAGAACGCCTTCCCCGTAAGCGCAGCACTCGCGGAGGGGTGCGGGTCGGTGGTGCGTCACCCGACTCCGAAGCCCCCTCCCTGGGAAGAGCCGCCCTCAGACCAACGCCGCATCGGGCGCGGAGAACCCCCTGGGCAGCAGCACCTGCTCGGACTCGCCGATGATGCCCGCGGAGCGTCCGTCCAGGGCGGCGACGGCCTGCGGTCCGCGCATCGGGCACAGCAGCCACAGTCCGTACGGGCTGCGGTTCGCCTCGCGGGCCTCCTGGACCAGGGCGCCCAGCAGGGCGCGGCCCGGCTCGTAGCGCGCCAGCGGGGTCGCCCGGTACAGCAGCACCACGCCGTCTCCGGAGGGCGCGTCGGCCCCCGCCGCCCGCACCCGGTCGCCCAGGCGGCGGAACACCTCGGCGAGCATCCGGTTGAACGGTTCGGGGCGGCTGTTGTCGGCCTCGCTCAGGATGTCCCAGTTCAGGGCGCTGCCCATGCCGTCCATGACCTCGTCGACGACGTGGACGAACTCGGCGGAGACGTCGAAGGGCACCACACCGGGCATCCGCCCCAGCGCGTGGGCCGCCCGCTCGGTGTCGGGCATCCACGTCTTGACCGCCCGGTAACCGCCCCTCGCCACGGCCCGCGCCAGGCGGTTCCACGTCTCGACGGATGCGGCGTCGACCAGGTCCGGCTCGTGCTGCCCGGTGTGCGTGGAGGGCTGGTAGGTGGTGACCTCCGGCTCCAGGTACCAGCACACGGTGCCGCCGACCCGGGTCTCCTGGAGTTTGGGGTGCCGCCGCCTGAGCAGCGCCCGCAACCGCTTCTCGCCGGGCCTGGGCAGCGCCGGGAACCGCGACAGGACCCGGTCCTGGATCTGTTCCGGAGTGATTCCGGGCTTGCCCAGGTAGCCGACGGCCTGGGTGATCCTCAGAGCACGCTCCAGGTCGAGGTCGGCCGGGTAGAGCTCCAGACGCGGAGTCGCCTCGGCGTTGCCGGACGCCGCCGCCGCGATCTGCACCAGAGCGGTGTCGGTGAACGGCTCCATGCCCTCGGGAGCGTCGACTCCGCGCAGCGCCTCCCTGACCGCGGTGGGGCTGGGCAGGAGGTCGGCGTCGCCGAGGGAGACGAGTTCGTCGGCGCGCAGCCCGAGGAGTTCGGCGTAGTCGAACAGGTCGCCCTCGACCGGCACCCGGGGGTCATCGTCGATCACCTGGGCGGCCAACACCCTGCGGTCGTACCGGCGGACCACGAACCGCTGCTCGACGCGCTGTTCCTCGTACTCGGTGACCACACGCACGGCGGCCAGGGCGTAGACCGAGCGTTCGTCGCCCTCCAGGGACGAGCCGCGCAGGCTGAGGAGTTCGGCGGCGATCTGTCCGACCTCGCGGACCCGGCTGTTGCGGGCCAGGATGTCCACGACGTCGTCGCGCACCGAGCCCAGCAGGGAGGCGTTCTTACTCCAGTAGGTGTGCGCCTGTCGCAGGCTCTCGTCCACCAGGGAGCGAGGGATGCCCAGCGTGCGGGCGACCTCGCGTCGGGTGGGCCACCAGTGCTTGCGGCCCTTGCGCCCCTCCGGGATGCCGACCAGCTCCCGCACCACGCGCACCCACTGCCGGTTGGCGTCGGTGGTGGTCGGGAGGAACTGGCGGATCACCTGGTCCAGGACGGCGTTGCGCTTGACGTCGTCCCCGGCGCCGGTCGGCAGCTTGGCCCGGGTCGCGACCGCGTACTCGGCCACGTCCAGGCGCCTGCGCCACTCGGAGGCCCTCTTGCGCAGCTCGTTGCGGACGGCCAGGGGGACACCGCGCATGTGGGTGATCTCCCGGACCGGTTTGCTGAGCAGGTCTCCGACCTTGTCGCAACGCAGGAGGCGCTGTGCCGCGTCCAGCGCCAACGGTGTGAGGCCAGCCAGGTGCAGGGGCGTGTCCAGCGTGGCGGCCCCGGCGTTGCGCAGCCGGGTCTCCTCGCTCTCCTCGACCTGGTCGGTGACCGATCCGGAGAGGAAGGCGGACTCCCAGGCGTCGCGCATGTCGGCCAGCGTGCCGAAGCGCTGCCGGTGGTCCCGGTGCAGGGCCCGGTGGAAGAACGCCACCAGGGCGGAGCGGCTCTGCTTGGGCAGGGCCTCCTCGGCCAGACGGGGGACCACGACGTCGTCGCCGAGGAACTCCGGGCCCACACCGTCGTCGTCCCAGACCGGGAGCTCCCCGGTGGCCATCTCGTGCAGGGTCACGGCGACCGCGTAGCGCTCGGCCGCGTCGTCGTAGGGGCGGTCCCGCCCCAGGAAGGGGTCGAGGTAGCCGCGGGTGCCCGCGCTGACGCTCTCCACGGACGCCTGGGACAGGGAGAAGTCGAACAGCACCAGGGCCCGGCCCTGTTTACGGGTCTCCCGGACACCGAGGTTGGCGGGTTTGATGTCGCGGTGGAAGACCTCGTGCTCCTCCAGGTGCTCGACCGCGTCGAACAGGTGCCGCCCGAAGCCCAGCAGCTCGCCGGGGCCCAGGGCTCCCTGGCGGGACAGGTAGTCGGCGAGAGTGCTCTCCCCCGCGCGCTCCAGCGGCAGGATGGTGCGCTCACCGATCTCCAGGACGCCGGACGCGCTCTCGTCGCCCGTGGCGGCCAGCGTCACGATCCTGGTGCTCCCGGCGACGGTGCGCAGGGTCTCTGCCTCGGCGCGCAGGGCCTTGGCCGCGGACTCCTGGTTGAGGGCGACCTTGTAGACGACCTCCTCCGGGCGGCCGTCGCGCCCCATGAGCAGGGCGCGGGCGGTCGCCCCCTTGCCCAGGACCTCACGGACCTTCCAGCCCTGGACGACCTCGTCCCCGCGACGGGCGTCGAGGGGGTCGGTGATGGTCTCGGGAAGGGTCAGGTACTCCTCGACCTGGTCGAGCATGCGCAGGAAGGCCTGCACGTTGGCCAACCGGTCGCTGGGGGAGCGCCGGGTGGACTCGCGGACGAGGGTGTCGAGCTGGGGCACGACGTCGTCGCTGATCGCCGCCGGGGTCAGGCAGCCGTGCTCCTGGATCCGCTGACTCAGCTCGCTCCGGTCGCGGCCCGGCGGTCGGCCGGTGAAGACCAGGTAGGTCAGCGCCCCGAGGCCGAAGATGTCCTGGGGGGCGGCGCGGCCCGTGTAGTCGGGGAACTCCGGGGCGAGGTAGGCCTCGGCGGCCTTCTCGACGTGCGCGGCGAACGCGCGCCCGCCCAGCACCTCCTCCAGGTGGGAGGTGCCCGCGCTCGAGGAGGTGTGTCGGGTGTGCACGCCGCCGCGCAGCCGCAGGCTCTCCCGGGAGGCGACCTGCCAGTCGGCGATGTACAGGCGCGGGTAGGCGCCGTCCATCTCCACCCACACGCTGCGGGCGGCCAGGGCGCGGTGGTAGAGGCGGTTGCGGTGGGCGTGGTTGACCGCCTCGGCGAGCTGGCGGACCATCTCCATCCGCGTGTCCACGTCGAGGCCGTCCCCGTGCTCGGCCATGAAGTGGTCCAGGCGCTGCCAGGAGGAGTGGTGCCGGAAGACGACCGCGGGGCCGAGGTCCTTGCTCGACTCCTCGATGACCCCGAAGTACTCGGCCTTGACGATGCCCTCGTGCGAGATGCCCTCCAGGGACATGTACTCGCGTTTGGCGGCGCGCTCGACCGACCGGCGTTCGTCTTCGCTGTCGGTCTCGCCGTAGTGGTAGAGGCGCACCCGGCTGGTGCCGCCCAACCGCTGGTGCCTGGCCTCGTAGTCGGTCCAGGTGGGCCCGCTGTCGAAGGACCGCTTCTCCAGGGTGTACTCCCCCAGGGTCAGCGCCCGGTCCATGGGCATGACCCCGATCGTCTCCATGAGTCGGGAGACGTTCTTGAGGAAGCCGGGGTCGACCTGGCTCTGCGGGGCGCCGAGGAGCCCGCTCCAGATGCCCGGCAGGGAAGTCTGGTGCTCCAGCCCCTCGCGGCCGTAGACCTTGGCCTTCTGCACCTCGTCGAAGTCGCAGCGCAGGCCCTCGTCGGAGAGGAACACACCGGCCTCGATGAAGGGGACCCTCACTCCGCGCAGGCCGAGTTTGTCGACCGCCCACTGCAGGCGGCTCTTGAGCTCCTTGGCCTTCAGGTCGGTCAGATGCAGCGGGTTGGTGATGGTCCTGCGGTGCCCGTTGGTGAAGATCCACTCGCTGCCGTGGTTGGCGGCCCGGCCCTGGTGGCTCTTGATCTCGACGAGGAAGACCCCTCGGGGGGTGACGGCGAACAGGTCGCACTCGCGGATGCGCTGGTTGCGGGCGGTGAAGGTGAACCCGGCCCAGGCCCGGTAGGGCTCCCGGTCGGGGAAGTGCGCGCGGACGTGTTCGAGGGCGGACTGCTCCCAGGGGAACTCCGAGGGCCTGCCCCACCATCGGTTCGCCATCCGGCTCCGCCTTCCCGGTTCCGTGCTGTACAGCGTCCCCAGCATAGAGCCGTCCCCCGACACGCATGGGGGTCATCGGTCCCGAATCCGGCCGCATCGCGCGGCGCGACGAGGGAGTCGAATCTGGCCGAATGTGGACACTCATGCTCCGTTCCGCGCCCGTCAGGGAACGCTACGCACAGTTCCCCGCGCGGACACATGAGGTGAAGCGGTGCCCCCACCCCCTGGGCAGACCCCGTCTCCGACCCCCGACAACGCACCCACCGACCCGCTGGCCCCGGTTCGGGGCCGGATACTCCTCCACGTGAAGGACACCAAGCACTCCCCCTTGGGTCGTGTCTCCGCGGCGGCCAGCGGTGTCGTCTTCTCCGGCAGGAAGGCGGCGTCCCGGCTGTCCGATTTCCGCCGCATCCACGGACACGACTGTCCCACCGTCCTCGACCCCACGAGGTACGAGGACCACATCGCCACACCCGACGCCCCCTTCACGTTGGACGGCCTGGGTGTCCTCGGTGAACCGAGCCTCGAGGAGGCCTTGGCCCTGCTCACGTGCAGTCCCGCCACACTGGTCCTGACACCGTCCGGGTTCTTCCGGGCCGATGCCGACGGTGAGACCGCCATCAAGGAGGCGGCCCGGCGTATCGATGACCTGGACACGGGAAACGTGGTCCTGGCCCTTCCGTTGGAAGCGGCGTGGCTGGCCGGGGATCCGACGCCGTTGGTCGAGATCCTCCGGCGGACGCGGACGCCCAAGGCCCTCATCCTCGGAGGGAAGGGCAACCCCGTCAGCTCGGTCGCGAAGGCGGAGGCCCTGCGGACGATCGTGTCCCACTGCCCTGACACAGCGCTTCTGCGCTCCGACCTCGCGGGCGTGGACGCCATGGTGCACGGGGCGTCGTTCTCCTCCATCGGCGACACCTCCTCCACCCGCTACACCCCGCTGCCATGGGGCAGGCCATGGAGTCCGAAGCCGAAGGACAGCAGCCCGAACGTCCTGAACCCGCATCTGTTGGACTGGATGAGAGGATCAGGGCTCGCGGAGTACGCGGACCACGAACTCCTGTGGTGCGCGTGCGCGTTCTGTACCGGATGGGCGGCCGACCGGAACCGTCAGCCGCCGGTACGGTCCCTGGGCGAGTTGCACGACCCCGCGGACGAGCCCGATGCCCGCGCGCACAACATGGCGGTCTGGTCGGAGCTGTGGGCCTACCTGGCGCACGACGGATCTCGGACCGGGGCCCGGAACAGATGGACGCGGCTGTGCTCTGATGCGGTGGACCGCCACAGGGAGTACGACGGGCGACTCGGCACGCGCTTCACACGGTTCAGGGCACCCTCAGTGCTTCGCCACTGGGCTGGGCGGTCGACGAAACGCAGGTGAGCTCCCGCTCGCGCAGGGCCATGTACACGTGCTCGGCGAGCCTCCACCGCAGGGCGGCCACCGCATCGGAAGACCGTGGCGGCGGCTCGACGAGGGTGCGCGGGCGGCTCCCGTCCACGACGGCCAGGCCGACACCGTGGTAGTCGGCTTCCAGTAGCGCCGGGACAGGATCGCCCGGCGCAGAGTCGCAGACAGCCATCCGCCGCGCGGCGGGACCGAGGTGGCGAGCGCGGTCGAGCGCGTCCTGCCAGTTCTCGCCGGGGACGACGACCAACTCCAGATCGACGGGGACGTCAGCGAGCCTCAGGACGTGACGGTTCCTCCGCCGAAGAGCCCATCGCGGCACCGCCGGCAGGATCGCCCTCTCCCTCGCCGTGAGGGAGTCGACGGGAATCCACGCACCGAGCGGCAGTGTCTGGAGGACCTCGAAGACGCCGAGACGGCTCACCAGGCTCCGGTCTTGAGCGGCTCTCAGCCTCCGCTGCTCGTCATCCGGCTGGCAGACGGCCACAGCATCGATCCCCCGGAAGCGGAAGCCGACGGTCTCCCGCTCTCTTCCCGGACGATCCGGCGCTCCGTACGCGAGGCCGAGGATGTGCTGTCGGTCGAGTGCCATGCGCAGCAGTGTGTCAGAGACCTGACCGCCGTGTTCCCGCCGGGATGAATCTGTGGAATCTGCCCAGACCCATTCGTGCGATGACCTGGTCATCCCTTCTCGCACTCACGGTCGTTTCGCCTCTGAGGTCACGTATGAGCAGATTCTTCCAGTAAACCTGGACATAATCAGTCATATACCGACGTTCACTCCGGGAAGGGACGAGTCAGTGGGTCTGAATCCCCTCTACCGCGGGACGGCCATCGAGGTCAGAGACACCCTCGAGGGCGGACGGCTCATCCCTGAAATGGCGAAGGAGCTGTACAGACTGACGGGGAGGTCGCCGAGCCCCGGTGAGGCCAGATCCTGGGAGAACAGCATTCTCCATGTCTCCGAACTCCTCGCCGAGGCCGGACTCGGCGATGTCCAGATGCTCCTGGAACTCAAGCTCCCCATCACGGACGCCCGTATGGACGTGGCCCTCGTCGGCTCATATCCGGGCACCGGGGACATGGCCGTCGTCATCGTCGAGAACAAGCAATGGTCCCGGGTGGGACTCGAGCCGGGATCCGAGCTCGTGCGCGTCGACTACACCGAACACGCGCAGGTCCACCCGGCCAACCAGGCGTGGGGGTACCGGCAGATGATGGTCGGCTTCGTCCCACTGCTGCGGATAGCTTCGGTGAGGTGTGTCGCCAACCTGCACAAGGCGGACAAGGAGACGCTGGAGAGCATCTCCATCGCGGAGCTTCCCCACGCGGAACCGGACCCCCGATACACACGGATGTACGGTGCCGACGATCGGGAACGCTTCATTCGGGAACTACGCTCCGTCCTGTCCCCGGAGAAATCCGAATCCCATGCGAAGGAGCTGCTCGCCGCGACAGTGCGGTCGACCGAGCCGCTGATGGCCTCCGTCGCCAGAGGTCTGGGGCGGCGCTCCGTCTTCCCCCTCGTGGACGAACAACGCGAAGCCTACGACTACGTCCGAGCCCAGGTCGAGCGGGCCCGTTCGGAACAGCACAAGGAAGTCATCGTCGTGGAGGGCGGCCCCGGCACGGGCAAGAGCGTGATCGCGCTCGAGCTGATGCGTGCGTTCAACGCACAAGGCGTGGACGCCGTCCACGCCACCGGCAGCAGATCGTTCACGAGAACGCTCAGAAAGAACATCGCACAAGGCCGGAATGCCGACAGCAGGAAGTTCGCCTACTTCAACAACTTCTCCCAGGTCAACAGCAACCACATCAATGTCATCATCGCGGACGAAGCTCACCGGCTCAGGGCACAATCCGCGAAGAACTCGAAGAGACCCCAGGTCAGGGAGTTGATCGAGGCCGCGCGCGTTCCGGTCTTCCTCCTGGACGAACGACAGGTCGTACGCTCCTCGGAGGTGGGATCGGTCGAGCTCATCCGTCAGGCCGCCGCCGACCTGGGTCTGGGTTTCCACAGGATCAACCTCCGCCACCAGTTCCGCTGCGGAGGCGCGCCCGAGTACATCGACTGGATCGACCGGCTCCTCGGCTTGGACCCGGAGGACGGACCCCAGCCGTGGACTCCCCTGGAGAACTTCGAACTGCGCGTCGCACCCACCCCCTCGAGCATGGAGGACTTCCTTCTGCGAAGGACGCGGGAGGGCGCGGGGGCCAGGATCGCGGCCGGATTCTGCTGGCCGTGGAGCGCCCCCCGGCACCACCGCCTGGTGGACGATGTCGTCATCGGTGACTGGCGCAGGCCGTGGAACGCCAAATCAGACTCTCCACTGGGAAGGATTCCCCCTTCGGACCTCTGGGCGACCGACCCCGGCGGTTTCGGACAGATCGGCTGTATCTACACCGCCCAGGGGTTCGAGTACGACTACGCGGGTGTCATCTTCGGCGGCGACCTCGTCTGGCGTGGGCAGGGATGGGCATCCGACCCCAGAGCCAACAAGGACTCCCAGGTCAAATCCGAAAGGAACTTCGACGAGCTCGTGCGCAAGATCTACCGGGTCCTGGCCACGAGAGGCCTGAAGGGCGCGGTTCTGTACTCCACGGACCCCGAGACGAACGCCTTCTTCGCCCGGCTCGGCGTCCCGCGCCTGGACGCGAACGGAGGCCGGCTGTAAGCGTGCACCGCCGACACGGATTCCCGCGAAGACATGCATACGGCTGGTAGTCGGGTTCGGTGTGCTCCGAGACCTTGCCCGGGACATCTCCACCGGATAGCCCTCGGAATCAACGCCGGCAACGTCGGCCTTCTCCCGCGGGACGCGCTCCAGATCCACGCGCAGGGCATCTGCCGGGCACAGGAGGCAGGAGAAGGCCTCGGCGAGGTCATGGCGGACCTCGTCGGACGTTGAGGGCCCGCCATGGCCTGGGGCGGCTCAGCGCCCTTTCACGTTGGCGATGTTCTCGCGGTGCCAGGCGAAGTACGGGGCACTGGCGTCGCTGTAGGCCAAGCATCGCGTTCCGACCCGGCCGACGGCGGTCGACAGGTCCGCGGAGGCCCGGACCGCGTCCGACGGACGGATCGATCCGTCGGAGGCCACGTACACGTATCCGTGTTCGAAGAGGGAATCGCAGCCGAGCACACAGGCGAACATGACGTTGTTCAGATCCCTGCGCTCGTGGTGGAGGCTCCTGCTGCGGCGCTTGATGTGGGCCGTGTGCACCAGCCGTTTGGGGAGCAGCAACTGGCACAGGTCGCAGGGGACCTCCGTCCTCCCGTCGAGTTTCCTCGCCCGCACGATCTTCTGTTCCCGTCGGGCGAGCGTGTAGGAGGGAACGTCCAGAGCGGAGGGTAGGTCGAGGTTCGCGCTGTCCTCGGGGTCCTCCTCGTCGAGCGGTTCGCCGCCGTACTCCTCGAGCACCTCCTCCAGCACCCGCTCCATGACGGACTCCCTGCTCCCGGGAAGCTCGGGCGTCCCGTTCCTGATGGCGGACATGCGCAGGGCCTCGATGCCCTCGGGGCCGATGTCGTCGCTGGTGACGTCGTACCGGGTCTCCTCGATCTCCAGGGGCACCCGGTAGGGGTAGGAGGTCTTTCCGTCCTCGTCGTCCCACACCTTCTCCGCGTCCTGGTAGAGGCCGCCGGTGAGGCGGGCGACCACCAGTGTGGGCACCGTCCTGCTCTGCGCCTCCGAGGCCTGGATACGGCCGAGCCCGAGGTGTCCCAGGCACAGCCGGTCTCCCTCCTTGAGGGACTGGAGCACCGGGTGGTAATCCGTCCCCACGATGACGTCCGGTTTCCAACCCCACACCGATTTCCGGATACCGGTGTCCAGGTTGCGGCTGCCTTTGACCCCCACGTACACGTAGGCGGTGGTCACAGCGGTCACCTCCACGAATGCGCTCCTGACGCCACGAGGCGGATCAGGAGGAAAGGCACACCAATGCCTTGAGCGAGAAACGTCACCAAGGGCACTCATGCTACAAAGCGCGTGTGACACCCGGTACCGCCAACCGGGTCACCCACCTGAGCGGTGAGGGCGAGATCCCGCGAGCAGGGCACGGACAGGTCGAGCAGGTGGGTTCCTCGCTCGATGGGCTTCCCGCGCCGAAGGGCGCCTTCCACCCGCACCACCTCGGCAACCGTGCCAGGAGTGGGTCCTGACGGCTTTTCGCCGGTCCGACGCGCTCCTGTCCTCCTTCTCCCCGGCGCTCTGCTCGGCACAGTCGAAGAGCATCTGAGAAGCCGGGGAACGCATGGCTTCGAGCGGCCCCCGGACCGGATCCTCGACGTCGCCAGCCGCGGCCGCCGCGACCTGTGCTTCGCCATCCTGGACGTGTTCAGCATCGCCGACGGCACCCGCAGACCGCGCTGCTGGCGGAGGCTACGGCGGCTCACCGTCCAGAGCAGCGGGCCGGTCGAGAGCGTCTCCGGGTCCTGGCTGCCCAGGCTCGGACCCCTGGAAGTGGGGCGGGGGATGGAGGAGGACGGTGCGGCCGCCCCCACCGGCGGGAACCCTCACCGGCCGGTGAACACCGGTGTACTGCGCTCCAGCGAGGCGGCGACCCCGGTCCCGTGGTCCTCGGTGGCCATCAGGCGGGTCTGTTCGACGATCTCGCGCTCCAGCGCGGCGGGCAGCGCGGCCAGCAGGTCGGCGCGCATGGTGGCCTTCATCGACCGCACCGCGAGCGGAGCGCGGGCGGCGATCTGACGCGCCCACTCCAGTGCGTCCTCCCGCACCCGTCCGTCCTCGACCAGGTGGTCGGCCAGACCGATCGCGTGCGCGTCGTCGCCCGGGACCCGGCGGGCGGTGTAGAGCATCTCGGCGGCCTTCTGCCCGCCCACGATGCGGGGCAGGGAGACGCTCAGCCCGAACCCCTGGTGCAGGCCGAGCAGCCCGAAGTTGGCGTGGAAACGCGTGGCGGGCGAGGCCACCCGGAAGTCCGCGGCGCAGGCCAGACCGAGTCCGCCGCCCACCGCGGCGCCCTGGACCGCCGCGATCACCGGGACCGGCAGTGAGTACAGGCGCAGCCCCTGGCCGTAGAGGGCACTGAGCGTGTGGACCGGGCTCCGGCCGACCCCGTCCGCCGCGAAGTCCATCCCCGCGCAGAAGTTCTTGCCCTCCGAGCACCAGACGAGAGCGCGGCACCCCTCGGCGACCAGTTTCTCCGAGGCGTCGGCGAGCCCGGTGAGCACGTCGAGGGAGAAGTGGTTGTTGGGCGGGCGGTGGATCTCCAGAACGCCGACGTGACCGTCGACGCGCACGGACAGCTCCTCCGACATGGGAGCCTCTCTCCTTCGGTGCGGGATGGGGCGAACGGCACCGAGGCTACCGGGATCGCCGATCCGGGGCGGCACCCGGGGGAAGCGGGGAAGGGCGGGAACCCGGGGTTCCGGTTTCGGCATCAGGCACGGGCCGCCGCGCTCGGGCCGAGGGTGTTCCCGCTGTGTGAGCAGGGGCTACCGTGGCGGGTTCAGGCACAGCCATGCGGACACCGGCCTTCTGGCGGATGGCCCGGACGGCCCGGACGGCGCGGACGGCGCGGACGGCGCGCCGGAAGTCGCCCTTCCCGCGGTGGTGAACCGTCAGCGACGGGCCGCCGATCCGCAGCACTTCTTGTACTTGCGGCCCGATCCGCACCAGCACGGCCGGTTGCGCTCGGGCGGCCAGGGGATCAGCCTCGGGTCGTCGGGGGTGACGTCCGTGCGCGCCCAGGCCAGGCGGGTCTCTCGGTCGGCCGGGTCCAGGCCCCGGCGTTCGGCGAACGCCGTGATCTCGTCGACGCCGTGCAGGACCACCCGCCTCGGCGTGCCCGGGTGTTCGCGCGTCCCCTCCCGCATCACCCCTTCGGCGGCGCGGTAGTAGGCGTCGATCCCGTGCTCGGCGCTCTCTCCCGTGAGCAGCCCCCGGGCGCGGGCCTCGTCGAGGACGTCACGGGAGTAGAGCACCTCCACACCCCCGTCGGGTTCGTCCTCCTCCCACTCCGGCTTCTCCTCCAGCATCTCCCTGGCCGCTTCGAGCGCCACCCGGTCGTGGTCGTCGAGGGGGAATCCGGACTCCAGACGCGCGTTGGCGCGGGCGATCAGGGGTTGGAGCGTGAACGCGTCGAGTTCCTCCAGGTCCTCGACCGTTCGGGCGAGGTAGCCGCGCGCGGCGATGTTGAGACAACGCAGCGCCTCCGCCAACCTCCCCCAGCTATGAAGGTCCTCGGCGAACAGGCCCGCGGGTCCCTCCTCCAGATGCCCGGGCCGGAGCAGGTCGGTGGTGATCCGGTCGGCCTCGGCCGCCTCCCGCTCATCCCCGCTCTCCCGCAACCGGTGCACCAGTTCGATCGAGGCGTACTGGCCGTCCTCCGGGGTGGGCGGGTGTTCGCGTAGCGCCTCCAGCAGGCGGCGGACCTGCTCGTCCCGTCCGCGGGAGGACAGTCCCACCACGGCCTCCCGAAGGATCTCCCCGGTCTCCTCCGGATACTCCTCCAGGTCGCGCAGAACGCCGTCGGGCAGGTCCAGGGAACGCACGGCACTCATCAGGGCGTCGTCAGCCATGGACACCACGCTAGCCCTGGGGGTCGGCCGTGGCCCGGTGTTCGCCGGAACTCACCCGTATCGCGTCAACACCGGTCAGCGCCGCCGAGCCGCTCGTAGATGGGGGTCAGGCGGGACGCCACACCCGGGGTGGCTCCCTCCCAGTGCGCGAGCGGGTCGAAGGGGCGCGGCGGCGCCAGTCGCGCGGGGGCGCTCTCCGCCCAGAAGTCGGCCACGCGCTCGGACAGCGGGATGACCTCCACGGACAGCTCCCCCACCGGTCCGGCCCCGGCTCCCTCCAGCGCGTCGACGATCTCCTCCTCGGTGCGGCCGAGCCAGGCCAGGAGCAGGAGCGGATCCTCGTCGAGCAGGGACGCGAACGCGAACAGGACGGCGGCCACGTGTTTGCAGGGGTAGCCCCAGTCCGGACACGTGCAGCGGAGCTCGAGGTCGTCGACGGAGTCGGGGAAGAGTCGCACCCCATGGCGGGCGAACAGCTCCTCGATCCGGTCGGGCATCTCCCCGGCCAGGAGGTCGGCGGCGGCGTCCGGGTCCCCGGACAGGTCGTCCAGGATCCGCTCCCAGCGGTGGTCCTCGACTGTCTGGTAGACGAGGGAGACCCGGTAGGGGCGCGCACGCGACCCCCGGACGTCGGCGCTGACCGTGGCCCGGTCCGCGTCGACGGTGACCTCGGCGACCGCTCCCTGCCGCATGTAGACGCGGCCCCGGTTCAACCGGCCCGGATCGCCGTCGGCCACGCCGTCGAGGAAGCGGCACGCCCACCAGCTCTCGCAGACAGGGACCCGGCCGCCCATCAGGCCACCGCCTCGGGCGCCAGGCGCACGACCTCGCGCAGCTCGGCCACGCTCATGTCGCCCAGCCAGTCCTCACCGGTGCCCACGACCGCCTCGGCCAGGCCCTTCTTGTGTTCGATCAGCTCGTCGACGCGTTCCTCCAGGGTGCCCACGCAGACCATCTTGCGGACCTGCACGTTGCGTTTCTGTCCGATGCGGAAGGCGCGGTCGGTGGCCTGTTCCTCCACGGCCGGGTTCCACCAGCGGTCGAAGTGGACGACCTGGTTGGCGGCGGTCAGGTTCAGTCCGGTGCCCGCCGCCTTCAGGGAGAGCAGGAAGACCATGGGTTCGTCGTCGCTCTGGAACCGCTCGACCATCGCCTCGCGCTTCGTGCGGGGGGTGCCGCCGTGCAGCCACAGGACGGGCATGTCCAGTTTGCCTTCGAGATAGGGGGCGAGGCGGGAGCCGAACTCGGTGTACTGGGTGAAGCACAGCGCCTTGTCGCCCTCGGCGGCCATCTCGGCGAGCAGCTGCTCCAGCTGGGCGAGTTTGCCCGAGCGTCCCGACAGGCGCGAGCCGTCCCCGAGCAGGTGCGCGGGGTGGTTGCACACCTGCTTGAGCTTGGTCATGGTGGCCAGGACCAGGCCCTTGCGCCGGATACCGGTGGCCTCGTCGACGAGCGCGGTCATCTCGTCGACGGTGGCCTTGTACAGCGAGGCCTGCTCGGGGGTGAGCGTGCACCAGGTCCGCATCTCCTGTTTGGCGGGCAGATCGGAGATGATGGAGGCGTCGGTCTTGAGCCTGCGCAGGACGAACGGGGCGGTGACCCTGCGCAGCGAGGACGCCGCGGTCGTCCCCGAGCCGGTGGCGAGTTCGCGCCCGATGTCGGCCGCGACGCCCTTCTCGAAGGCCTCGCGCGACCCGAGCAGCCCGGGGTTGGCGAAGTCCAGGATCGACCACAGTTCGCCCAGGTGGTTCTCCACCGGGGTTCCGGTGAGGGCGATCCGGGCGGGGGCGGGGATCGTGCGCGCCGCCCGGGCCTGCTTGGTGCGGGAGTTCTTGATCTGCTGGGCCTCGTCGCAGACCACCCGCGCCCAGGTCAGGGCCGAGAGCTCCTCGGCGTCGCGCAGCATCACGCCGTAGGTGGTCACGACAAGGTCCGCCTCGTCCGCCACCCGCGCCAGCTCATCCCCTCGGGGACGGCCGGTGCCGTGGTGCACGTGCACCCGTAGTTTCGGGGTGAACCGGGCCGCCTCCTTGCGCCAGTTGCCGACCACCGAGGTCGGGCAGACCAGCAGCGTGGGCGCCGGTCGCGGATCACGGGCGCCGTCGCCCGTGTCCGAACGCTCGTCGGCCAGGAGAGCGAGCAGCTGCACGGTCTTGCCCAGGCCCATGTCGTCGGCCAGGACCGCGCCCAGTCCGAGACGGTCGAGGTAGCGCAGCCACGCGGCGCCGCGCCGCTGGTACGGGCGCAGCTCGGCGTCCAGGCCCGGTGGTTCGGTCATGGGGGTGAAGACCTGTTCGGCCCGTCCGGCCAACAGGGCGCCCAGATCCCCGTCGGCGTCGACACCGACCAGGTCGGGGGCGCCGGGTTCCGGCACCAGGGCCATGCGCAGGGCCTCACCCACCCGGACGGACCCGGACGCCTTCCCCGACAGGTAGGCGGCGGCGCGGCGCAGGCGCTCCGGGTCCAGACGGGCCCACTCTCCGCGCAGGCGGACGAGCGGCCGTTTGAGGCGGGCCAGCTCGGTGAGTTCGGCGGGGCTCAGGTCGACGTCGCCGACGGCGGCGCGGTAGTCGAAGTCCACCAGGGTCTGACCGATCCCGGTGCCGTTCTCCGAGCGGTGCCGACCGTGTTCGGAGAGGGTGAGTCTGGTGCCGACCCCGACGTCGCCGACCCAGGGCGGCAGGAGCACGCCGAACCCGGCCTCGCCGAGGGCGGTGGCATGCCGCGCCAGAACGTCGCAGGCTTCGCCCGGGGTCAGTTCCAGGGAGCCCGGGAGGTCGTCGGACAGGGCTCGGAGCAGCGGCGGACAGGCCCGCACCGCCTGGGTCAGGGCCCGGGCGACGGGCTCCGCGGGATCGCGGGGCAGCCAGTCGGCGCCCTCGCCCTCCCGGAGGCGGTCGAGCGGCACCATGAGGGAGGGCTCCTCGACGGACTGGACCCAGATCTGCATCCGCCAGGGCCGGTCGGTGGGGACGTACAGCCCGACTGCGATCTCCGCCCCCGCCTCCTCGTGCGCGGACCCGTCCGTGTCCGCGTCGGGGTCCTCCTCCACCTCGACGACGGGTTCGGGGGCGGGTTCGACGAGGCGGAAGGTGAGCCGGATCGCCCCGGCGAAACGATGGGCGGCGGCGAACCACTCCCCCAGGTCGTCGACGAGCTGGACGGCCTCACGCCCCGGCAGCGGCCCGGCGTGGCGCAGTTCGCCGTCCTCGGCGGTGAGCGCGTCGAGCCACCGGTGCTGGATACGAGGAAGGCCCGGCGAGTCGACAGTGTGGTGGGCCAGGCGTTCGCGGGCGACCAGGTCGACGAGGGCGCACAGGGCCGCCAGAGTGTCGGCCATCGCGTCGGCGCCCGCCTCGGCCGGTCCCAGGTCGGGGACGTGGTGGGCGCGCGCCGGAGGCGGCAGCGCCTGGACGTGGGCGCGCAGCCAGGCCGTGGCCGCCGGATCCAGCAGGGGCCGCCAACGGGCACGGGGCGCCACCATGGAGAACGCGCCGTCGCTGGAGATGACCGTCTCCTCCACCAGCCCCGGAATGATCCGACGGGCGTCGACCAGGGCCTCGGCGGCCGCCAGCAGCACCGCCAGGTGGGGCAGCGACCTGCTCGCTCGGTGCGCGTCGGCACGGCGCAGCAGGGCCAGGGCGTCGGGTCCGGCCAGGTCGAGGGTGGACACGAGCCAGGGACGGATCCCGACCTGGTCGGGCCGGTGGCGCGGTACCCCGCCCATGGCCGGGAACTCCGGCGGCGGTAGCGGGTGCCGGGGAATCCCGGGAAGGCGCAGGACCGCCGTGTCCGGTTCGGGGGGCACGGAGCCCGGCGGAACGGGACCGACCACCTCGGTGAGCTCCGCGTGGCCCAGGGCGTAGGGGTGGGGCCGGACGCGCTTGCGTGAGGTGGTCGTGGCGGACAGTTCGGAGTCCACACCCCACACCCTGAGCCGGTTCGCTTCCCAGAAGGCCTCGATGACACGCACTCCCCCATTGTCCCGATCCGCGGAGGGTGGCGTGGCCTCATTCGGCCGATCCGTGAGGGGAAAGGTTCCTAACCCGGCGCCGGTACGGTGGTTACCGGCGTGGTCCGTCGATGCTGAGAGGGGTGCCGGGTGCACGGTTTCGAGCGGCTCCCCGCCCGGATCTTCGACTTCACCGCCGGCGGCCGCCGCGATCTGTACTTCGCGATCCTGCACGTGTTCAACGACGCCAACGAGCGCCTGGAGACCGCGCTGCTGGTGGAGGAGGTGCACGCCCGCCTGCCCGGCACCGGTTTCACCGAGCCGGTGGAGGAGGGCGAGGTGGAGTCGGCGCTGCGCCACCTGGAGGGGCTGGATCTGCTGGAGGCCTCCCAGAGCTACACGGCGGCCTACGCCACGGCGGCGGAGTTCGAGCGCAAGAACGTCCAGTACACGCTCACCGTGCGCGGCGAGGCCGAGTTCGCCGGGGTACGCGTGGTGCTCGCGCGGCTGAAGGAGAGCGGCGCCCTCCAGACGGCTGTACTGGACGCGGTCGCCGACCGGCTCGACGCGCTCGACGCGCTGATGAAGGACGACGACCCGGGCGAGGACAGCCGGGTCTTCACCACCCTCCAGGAGCTGGAAGGGCATCTGGACTCGCTGCGCGACAACACCAAGCGGTTCAACAACGAACTCCAGCGGCTGCTGCGCGCCGACGGCGCCGACATGGAGACCTTCCACGAGGTCAAGAAGGCCACGGTCGGCTACCTCGACGCGTTCGTCGACCACCTGGAGGAGCGCGCCCGCACCATCGCCGACGCGCTGGCCCGGGTGGAGGAGCGCGGGGTGCCCCGATTGCTGGAACGGGCCCTGACTGGGGCGAACCTGCCGCCGAGCGCGACCGATCAGGTGCGGGCCGACTGGTGGGAGAGCAGGCGCGCCCGGTGGTCGGGGCTGCGGTTGTGGTTCGCCCCCTCCGACGAGGGACAGGAGGGCGTGCGGAGGCTGCACGAGGTGGCCCGGCGGGCGATCGGCGCCCTCCTGGAGGCGCTGGAGCGGATCACCGAGTCGCGGCGGCGTGCCTCCAGCACGGCGGAGGACCTGCGCACAGCGGCGCGCTGGTGCGCCGGGGCCGCCCGGGAGGAGGATCTGCCGCGTCTGTGGTCGGCCCTGACCGGGCTGTCGCCCGCCCGGCACGCGGTCCTGGGTCACGCGGACGGCGAACTGGTCGCGCCGGGCAGCCCGTGGGCGGAGGCCGGGTCGGTGCCGGTCTCGCCGACCCTGCGGTCGTCGGGCAGGTCCGGGCGCGTCGCGCGCACGGCGAGGGTCCGCGACGTGGCCGCCACCGCCCGGCGCAGGCGGGAGCGGGCCCTGGCGCAGCGGGCGGAGGCCGAACGGGCGCGGCGGCTGCTGGCCACGGACGGCCCGACACGGCTGTCCGCGTTCGGGGAACTGGAGCACGGGCTCTTCGAGCACCTGTTGTCGCTGCTCGGTCAGGCGCTGTCCGAACCCGTCCTGGCCGACGGCACGCGCAGGGCCCTGACCTCGGACGGACGCGTGGAGATCGTCCTGTCGCCCCCGCCCGACGGGCGCACGGCACGGCTGCGCACGCCGCGCGGGGTGTTCACCGGACCCGACCACGTCGTGTCGATCGGCGCGCCGGGGAGCACCGGGGAGCGGTACGCGTGAGGGGTCCGGCCAGGCACGCCAACCGCAGGGTGACGCAGGCCAGGGACGAGATGGCCCTGGGCATCCGCACCATGCTCGCCCATCCCCTGCTGACGCGCGAGATGGACGAGGCGGCGTTCACCGTGGTCCGTCGCAGGCGCACCGAACTGACGTCCTGGTTCGACTACTTCTGCGGCTGGGCGCTGACCGTGGAACCGCGGCACGGATACGCACGGCTGGCCAAGGTGCGGGAGGACGGCGGCCACCTGGCGGCGCCCCGCCCGGCGCTGCGCGCGCGTGGCTCGGGCGCCCCGTTCGACCGGCGTCGGTACACACTGTTCTTCCTGGCCGCCGCGGAGCTGACGGTCCTCAACCGGACCACCGTCGGCCTGCTCGCCCAACGGGTGGCGCACACGTGCGCCGCCGAGGAGTACATCGCCGACTTCGACTCCTCCCGCCGCGCCGAGCGTGCCGCCCTGGTGGACGCTCTGCTGCTTCTGGAGCGGTACGGGGCGATCACGGCGGTGGACGGCGCCACCGAGTCCTACCTGGCGGGGTCCGACGCGCTGGTGCTCTACCGGGCCGACACCGCGCGGCTGGCCCGGCTGCTCAGCGCGCCGGTACCGCCGTCGCGACTGGGCGGTGCGCGCCCCGACCTGTCGGCGCTGCTGGCGGAGGAGCGCTACGGGCCCTCGGAGGACGGGGAGCCGACCGGTTCCGGGGACGGCTCGGGACCCACCCACAACCAGCGTCTGCTCAGGGCCAGGCACGGGCTGATGCGCCGTCTGCTCGACGACCCGGTCGTCCACACGGCGGACCTGAGCCCGGCCGAGGCCGAGTACGCGGCGACGCTGACGGGGAGGGGTCTGCTGCGCCGCGCGGCCGAGGAGGCGGGGTTCCGGCTGGAGGAGAGGGCGGAGGGCTACCTGCTGGTCGACGCCGACGCGATCGCCACCGACGACCGCTTCCCCGGCGAGGGGCACGTGAAGCAGACGGCCCTGCTGCTGCTCGACGTCCTGCTCGCCGCGGCCGGGCCGGTGCCCCTGACCGGGCTGGCCCACGAGGTGGAGGGATTGCTGGAGCGCAACCCGTCCTGGGCGCGGAGTTTCCGTTCCGAGGGCGGTGCCGCGCGTCTGGCCGAGTCCGCCGTGGAGGTGTTGGTCGGCCACGGGCTGGCCCGCGCCGAACCCCCTGAACCGTCCGGCGCGGTGTCCTACCGCCCGCTTCCCGCCGCCCATCGCTACGCCGTCGACCGCGACGCCTTCGGAAGGAGAGCATGACCGTATCCCTCACCGAGCACGGGGCGGGCCGTTGGCGGCCCAGCCGTGCGGGCATCCTCAACGTGTGGCGGTACTACCGTGAGACGCTGGCCTTCCACCGCGGGAGGTTGTTGCTGCGCGGACGCAACGGCACCGGGAAGTCCAAAGCGCTGGAACTGCTCCTGCCGTTCCTGTTGGACGCGAGCCTGCGCCCGAACCGGCTTTCGACCTTCGGCGGCAGTGAACGGGTCATGCACTGGAACATGATCGGGCACGGCTACCCGGGCGCGACCCGGGTGGGGTACGTGTGGCTGGAGTTCGAACGCCCCGGACCCGACGGGACCGGCCACCTGACCCTGGGCGCGCGTCTGCAGGCCACCCGCGACGTCTCCTCCGTCCGGGCGACGTACTTCACCTGCGCCGCGCGGGTGGACGACACCCTGTCCCTGCTCACCCCGGAACAGCAGCCCCTGACCGTCAAGCAGCTCAAGGAGGCGGTCGAGGAGACGGGTGCCGGGACGGTGTACCCGGGACCGGAGGAGTACCGCTCCGCCGTCCGTTCACTGCTCTATCCCCGCCTGGACCAGGCCCGGTACGACTCGCTGATCACCGCGCTGCTCCAACTGCGCACTCCGAAGCTGTCCGAACGCCTCGACCCCGGCCTGCTGTCGTCCCTGCTCTCCAGCGCCCTTCCGCCGTTGGGCCGCGGCGAGCTCGCCGACATCGCGGGCGGCTTCGAGCGGCTGGACCGCCATCGCGAGGAGCTGCGGAAGCTGGACGGGGAGGTCCGCGCGGCCAAGGCCCTCGCCGACCGCCAACGCGTCTACGCCGCCCGGGTAGTGCGCGGCGCGGCGGCGGGTCTCATCTCGGCGACCACCGACATGGACCGGTGCGCCCGTGAGGCGGGCGAGGCCGACCGCCGGGCCGAGCAGGCTCAGGAACAGCTCGCCCGGTCGGGGGCGCGGGAGGAGGAGCTGAACGAGACGTACGAGACCGTGTCCGCCGAGCTCCAAGGGCTCAAGGACAGCGCGGCCTACCAGGCGGGCGCGGGGATCGAACACCTCCGCGAGCGCGTCGACGCGGCCGGGGAGGAGGCCGTCGCGCGTGCGGCCGAGGCGACACGGCACGTGGAGGCGGCGGCCCGGCTGGCGGAGGAGACGCGATCCCTGTCGGAGGTCGCGGCGCGAGGGCGGCGGGCCGTGGGCACCGCGCGCGCGGACGCCGTACGGGCCGCCGAGCGGGCCGACACCGCGGGTCTGCTCCGGGAGGGAGCCGAGGCACTGGACGCGGAGGGTCCGGAGGCGGTGGGCCGGGTCCGCGACCTGTTGCGCGCCGCCGTCGAGCACCGGGGATTCCAGATCGACGAGGTGCTCGCGGCACTGAGTGTGTACCACGAGCGGCTCAGGCGCCGGGAGGAGCTGGAGACGGACCTGGGTGAGCTGGCCGAGGAACTCGTCGAGGCCGAACAGTTGGGCGAACGCGCCGCGCGCGCCCACCGGGACGCCCTGGAGGAGTTCGCCGAAGCCCTGACCGTCTGGGCGCGCGGGTGCGTGGAACTGCCCGTGGACGCTCCGGAGGAGCTGGTCGGCTCGATCGCCCCGGACAGCGGCGCCGGTCCGCGCACGTTGGTCGCCACGGCACGGCAGCGCGCCGGCGAGACCCTCGCGGCCCTCCGGGAGGCCGCGGTGCAGCGCGCCGAGCGAGCGGGGACGGTGCGCGCGGAGATCGCCGGACGGATCAGGGAGCTGGAGTCGGCGGACGAGGTCGCGCCCCCGGCTCCCCGAACCCGGGCGGCCGACCGGTCGGGACGCCCGGGCGCTCCGCTGTGGCGGCTCGTGGCCTTCGCCGACGGGGTTCCCGCGAACGCGCAGGCCGGTGTGGAGGCGGCGTTGGAGGCGTCCGGGCTGTTGGACGCCTGGGTGATGCCCGACGGAACCGTGCCCGCCGACGTGGTGGGCGACACCCTTCTCGGGGGAGCCGGGCTCAGGGGAGCCGGGCTCAGGGACACGGGGCTGAGGGGGGCCGTGCTCAGGGACACCGTGAGCGCCGCGATCGCCCGACCGGTGCCCGGCCCCAGTCTCCTGGACGTCCTCACCGTCGAGGAGGACGCCCCCGTGCCCGCCGACCGCGTCCGGTCGCTGCTGGCCGGGATCGCCTACACGGCCCCGGAGTCGTCGGAGGCCCGTGCCGGGAACTCGGGCTCGGCGGACACCCGCGCCGCGGCGGCGGGCCCGGCGAGCGCCCGTTCCACGACCGCGGGTTCGCTGGACGACCGTTCCCGGGGAGCGGGCTCGGCGCACTCCCCGGCGACCTCCGACCGCCATTCGGAACCGCCGGTCCGGGTCGGCGCGGACGGGCGCTGGCGGTTGGGTCCCCTGCACGGGCACTGGTCCAAGGCCGAGCCCGCGCACATCGGCTCCCTGGCCAGGGAGCGGGCCCGGGCACGCGCCATCGCGGAGCTCACCGAGCGGCGGGAGGCGCTCGACCGCGAGTGCGCCGAGGCCGAAGCGGAACGGGAGGTCCTGGACGGACGGCGTCGACGGCTCGACGCGGAGACGGCCGCGATGCCCGCCGACACCGGGACGCGCGCGTCGGCTCAGGATGTGCGTTCGGCGCAGGAGCGGATCGCGGACCGCCGCGGCGGCCTCGACCGGCGGCGGCGTCGGCTGGCCGACCACGAGCCCCGGTTGTCCGCCGCCGAACAGGACCTGAACGCAATCGCGGCCCGGCACCGGCTGCCCGCCGACCGGGATGCCCTGGACGGGTCCCGTGCCGCGCTGAGGTCGCTGGGCAAGGCCGTGGAGACCTGGCTCGACGGGCAGGCGTCCCAGTTCGGGACGGAGCACGAGCTGCGCCGCGTCCAGGAACTCTCCGGACGGACGCGGGAGGAGGCGGCACGTGCTGAGCGGGCGGCGGACGAGGCCGAGGCGACCAGGAGGGGTCTGACGTCCCGCCTGGCCGCGCTGGACGCCACGGTGGGCGTCGAGCACCGGCGGGTCCAGGAACGGGTCACCGCGTGCGAGCGGCGGTTGACCGACACGCGCCGGGAACTGACCGGCGTGCGTGCCCGGCAACTCGCCCTGCAACACGAGCACGGCGAGCTGCTGGGCGAGGTCCGCACCCTGCGGGACAGGAGCACGGAGGCCGTCGCCGCGCGCGACACCGCCGCCGACCGGTTCCGCGCGCTGTGGGGGACTCCGCTGCACGAGGACTCGGGGCTGGCGGTGAGCCTGCCCGACGAGCCGACGGTGCGCGGCACCCTGGAGGCGGCCCGTACGGTGGCGGCCACCTCGGACAAGGCCGACCACGCCCCCGAGCGGATCAGCGCCGCCCGTGCCAGGGTCGCCGAGGCCGTGCACGGAGCCCGCGACGTCCTCGCCAGGCGCACCTATCTGGAACTGCTGCCCGACGGCGAGGTCCAGCAGGTCAGTGCGCTCCTGGACGGAGTCCGGGTGGGTGCGCGCGGCCTGCACGCCAGGCTGGCCGAGGAACAGCGGGTGCGCTCGTCCGACCTCACGGAGGAGGAGCGGGCGCTGTTCGACCGGGTGCTGACCGGTGACACGCGGCGGCACCTGGCCGACCGGTTGCGCAGGGCCACCGGACTCGTGGCGTCGATGAACGAGCGGCTGGCCCGGGTGCGCACCGCCTCGCGGATCGCCGTCCGGCTGAGGTGGGAGGTGGCTCCGGACGCCCCGACCGGCACCCAGAACGCACGTGACCTGCTGGTTCGCGACCCTCGGCAGCTCAGCGACGCCGAACGCGATGTGCTCCACGTGTTCTTCCGGGAGCGGATCGACGACGCGCGGTCGGAGGACTCGGCGGCCAGCTGGGAGGAGCACCTGAGCCAGGTCCTGGACTACACGTCCTGGCACCGGTTCGTCGTCGAGCTGGACAAGGACGACGGTGCGGGCTGGAAGCCGCTGACGCGGCGCGCCCACGGGCAGCTGTCGGGCGGGGAGAAGGCGATCGCGCTGCATCTGCCGCTGTTCGCGGCGGTGGCCGCCCACTACGCGACCGATCCCGGTGCGCCCCGCTTCATCCTCCTGGACGAGGTGTTCGTCGGCGTGGACACCGCGAACCGGGGCCAGATCTTCGCCCTGCTGGTCGACCTGGGCCTGGACCTGGTCCTGACCAGCGACCACGAGTGGTGCACCTACGCCGAACTCGACGGCATCGCCATCCACCAGCTCATCCCCGCCGAGCCGGACGAGGAGGACGACGCGGTGACCACCGCGCGGTGGGTGTGGACGGGGACCGCGCTGGAGGAGTCCGAGACGGAGGGGACCGGGGCGGAGAGTTCCGAGGAAGAGGAGCTCGAGGGGGAGGCGGTCGGGTGAGCGGCACCGAGGTGCCCGCCCATCTGGGCGAGGAAGCTCTGCTCCCGTTGTGGCGGGAGGTGCACCACCGGTTGTCCTCGGGCACGGCGGTCCGTTCGGTCACCGTGCGGGATCTGGACGAGGCGGCCCGGGAGGCGCTCGCCGACCTCCTGGGGTTGGCGGCCTATCCCGGTTCACGCGCGACCGTGCGTCTGGACCGGCTGGACGCGGCCCTGGCGCCGATGGACCTGGACGCCCGCACGGTCGTGGAGGCGGTCGTCGGTCCGATCGACGACCGTGCCGGCGCTCGGGTGCTCGCCGCGGACGATCGCGAGCGGCTGTGGTCGTGGTTGGCGGGACACGCGGTGATCGCCGACCAGCCCGCACTGCTGCGCTGGGTCGACCAGCTGCGCGCGGACGGCGTGCCCCGGGCGGGAACGGCCGCGCTCCGGCGGCGGCTGGAGCACGCCCTGGACATCCTGGCGGCTCTACCGCTGGCGGACGGGCGCCCGCTCCCAGCGCTGGCCGCCGACACGACCGGGGACCCGCACGCGTTGGACGGAACGAAAGCGCTGCCGGGGTTGGTGCTGAGGGCGTTGGCGGTGCTGCGCGACGCCCCGGCGCCCGCCAACGCGCAGGACCGGCGGGCCCTGTGGGGTGCGTTCGGGGTCGACTGCGACGCCCATTCCACGTCCGTCCTGGTCCTGGGGCTGCGCCCGGAGGGGGACGGCCCTTTGGCGACCGCCCTGCGGGTGTGGGCGAACGCGGGTCGGGCCACCCCGGTGACCCTGGACCAGTTGTCCGCGGCGGAGGAGCTGGTCCAACCCGCTCCCGTGGTGCATGTGGTGGAGAACCCCTCGATCCTGGCTCTCGCTCAGCGGCGGCTCGGTGCGGCCTGTCCACCGCTGGTGTGCGTGTCCGGGTGGCCGGGCAGCGCGGCCGTCACGCTCCTGCGGCGGCTGGCCGAAGGAGGGCACGGTGACCGGGAGCCGTCCGCCGACGGCGGTGGAGGGCGAGGGGTGGGGACCGTCCTGCGCTACCACGGAGACTTCGATGGGGAGGGTCTGCGGATCGCCGCGCACGTCATGGCCCGGACCGGGGCGCTTCCCTGGCGGATGGGCACCGGCGACTACCTGGCGGCGCTCGACCGCGCCGACGGGGGTCCTCCCCCTGGCCGCGTCACCCCGGTCCCATGGGACGCGGAGCTGGCTGAGGCCATCGCCTCACGCGGTGTCGCCGTACACGAGGAGAGGGTGGCCGAGGTCCTTATGGCAGACCTGCGGGACGCGTCCGGGGTCTGAGGGCCCGTATGGCGGACAGCGGGTCTTCCGTGTCCGAGCCGGGGTCCCACCTTCGCGGTGGACGACCCCGCGGCGAACGGTGGACGACCCCGCGGCGGAACGTCACGCTCCCGGTTGTGGGCGTCCCCCTGTGGCTGGGCGAATGGGGAAGGGTTCCCCAACCCCCTGCGAGTGAGCCAGCGGGGAGGGTTTCCCCACCCCCCTGTGGCTCAGCGGGCCAGGCGTGTGCCCGCGAACCCCCTGCGGTGACCCGGGTGGTCGGGTGTCCCCAGCCCCCTGCGGTGACCGGTGTGTGGACCTGTGTGGGGCTTGGGGCCGGTGTTCCCTGAACCGTCCACCCCCCGCTCCTGGGGCCGGGGGTGTCATCACTTCGGAATCACGCCCCCAGGCGGTGACCGCCTTCTGCATATCTGTGGACCGTCCGGGGTGACCCTAGGTGAGGGACCTCGCCCTCCGGAACGAATTCGCTCCGCGAACACGCCCTCCGGACGAGCCACACCCCCACCGGTGACCGGAGCAGGAAAACACCACACCCAACCCCCAGTGGACCCGAGAACCAGTCGACGCAACCCCCCTTCGGTGACCCGGAGCGCGCATGGTTTCCGTCCAACCCCCCGCGGTGCACCTCACCGCGACGATCGGCGCTCAGCCGAACGGGAGCAGCCCCCACACGAGGGCGAGCAGATCGACCACGCCCACGCCCGAGCGCGCGCCCGCCTCCAGACCGACGACCAGCGCGACCACCAGCAGGAGGACCGGCACCCACGTGCGCCGACGTCTGGGCGGCTCGGCGGCGGGCTCGTCCCGGTCGGTGTCGAGCCAGGACCGGTCCAGGCGGGCGACGTCCCGGCGCAGGTCCTGTACCTCGGCGTGGTAGCGGTCGCGTTCCCCGCGGACCCTCTGGAGCTCGGCGCGTTCGGCCCGGACGGCGGCGCGCGCGTCGACGACGTCCACGCGGGCGGCCTCGGGACCGCGCCGGGTGTGCCAGCGTTCCAGGCGGGCCAGAGGGAGGTCGGCGTACTGGGTCGGCCAGTTGTCGCCGGGGTCCGCGTCGACGGCGACCTCGTCCGGGTCCAGCGCGGTCTCGGTGGCGTAGTCGGGGGCCAGGCCCAGGGGCGGGGCCTCCTCGGGGGCGGAGGTGGTCGCACGCGGTTCCCGGTCGGCCAGCGGCCAGAGCGGCGGGGACGCCGGTTCGGCCAGGTCGTCGATCTCCGGCGCCTCCACCTCGGGGAGGTCCGGCAGATCGAGGGGTTCCGGGAGGTCTGCGGGTTCCGCGGGGTCGAAGGGTTGTGCGGAGTCGGCGGGTTCGGGGATGTTGGCGGACTCCACGGGGTCGGCGGGTTCCCACCGGGCGCCGGACTCCGGGGGGTCCGCGAGACGGAGATCGGCCGGTGGTTCGTACTCGGGGGGCAGCCATTCGGGTTCGGGCACGTCGTCCAGGTCCGGGAGGTCGTCGTCGGTCCCGGTCGCCGCTGAGGGCCCTGCGAAGTCCCCCCGGACCAGCCCGTCCGTCGGTCCCGGACGATCCGCGTC
This sequence comes from Nocardiopsis sp. NPDC050513, assembly GCF_044457925.1. NCBI lineage: Bacteria > Bacillati > Actinomycetota > Actinomycetes > Streptosporangiales > Nocardiopsidaceae > Nocardiopsis > Nocardiopsis sp. NPDC050513. The sequence continues at coordinate 248,571 of NZ_JBITHK010000005.1, forward strand.
GTCCGTCGGCCCCGGCTCCGCGGGCAGGGCTCGCGCCTTCGGGTCGAGCCAGTCGCACAGCAGGTCGCGGCGGTCGGCGAAGGTGGGCGCGTCCGGCACGCCGCGTTCGCGCAGGTGGTCGGCGAGCACGTCGCCGCCCTCGTCGCGCAGCATCGTCACGAGGGACTCGGCCACCGCGAGGTACTCGGGTGCGGGCGGGTGGAGGAAGGGCGACCCGGCGCCGCCGGTGGGCGGGCCGAACGCCACGTGCTGGCCGTCGCCCGTGCCCAGGACCGGGTCGTAGGTGGAGAAGGACCAGCTCCACCCGGCGGCGGGGATGGCCCTGGGCGGGGTGAGCACGTCGCGCAGGATGCGGTGCACACCCCACAGGAAGCGGAGTTGGACCGCCTGCCACAGGTCGGCGCGCCGGGGGTCCAGGGCGATGTGGACCGGCAGGTCGGGGCGGGCGAGCGCGGCGGCCACGGCGCCGATGAGGACCGGTTCGCCGGAGACGGCGGCCTCCGCGGCGTGGCGGTCGCGGGTGCGCACGGCCCCGGGTGCGGCGGTGCGATCCCAGGGCTCGGGGGTCGGCAGGGCGTCCATGGTCGTCCACCCGGGTCTGGGCGGGCGGGTGGCGGCGGGCCTGGTGTGCGGGTTCTCGTGCAGCGACAGCACCCGGGGGAACGTCAGTCCGTGTGCCGGACCGACGATCGCCCAGGCGTGCGCGTCGCGGACCTCGCCGGGCCACCGGTAGACGAGGGCGGCCCGCCCGTCGGGGTAGGCGCGGGCCCAGAGGGTCTCGGGGTGGTCGGCGGGGTCCATGTCCGGCAGCGCCGCGCGGAAGTCGGCGGTGAGCGCCGGGAGCAGCCGGTCGCGCCACGAACGCAACGCGGGCTGATCGTCCTCGGCGAAGGACGAGGCGGCCGGGCCCGGACCGATCCTGCCGAGGAGGGTCGGTTCGGCCCAGGCGAAGTGGATCTGGTGGTAGGTGTCGTCGGGCAACTCGCCCCTCCCACGGGTGCGCGGACCGAGGCGGCGCGGCCGCCCGCCGCCTCTACGGAAGGTATCCCGTCACCCGTCGGTGAAAACAGCCTGTTCGCCCTATTGCGCGGTGCCGTGCCGTTCTCCCTGGTCGGCGTTGGCGAGGCGCTCCCACTGGTCCCTGGTCAGGGTCAGGTCGGTGGCCTCGATCGCCTCGTCGAGCTGGGCCAGGGTGCTCACGCCGACCAGGGGCACGACCGCCGGATCGCTGTCCATGAGCCAGGCGAGGACGACCTGGTTGCGCGTGGCGCCGGTCTCCGCGGCCACCTCGCCGAGCACGGCCGTGCGGGCGGCCGTCCCAGGGTGGTCGTAGGCGCGTTCGAGCTCCCTGTCCGGGCGGGTGTAGGCGCCCCACAGCAGGGTCGTGTAGGCCACCAGCGTGTACGGTCGCCCCTCGGCCGCCTCGGCACGGACGAAGTCCAGCAGTTCCGGGGTGGCGTGGACGTGGCCGGCCGCGGTCAGCGGCACGTCCAGGCGGGGCTGGAGGTAGCTGTACCGGTACTGGAGCAGCCGGGGGCGGGGCCAGTCGCGGGACTCGGCGACGGCGCGGGCCCGCTCCAGACGCCAGGTGCGGTGGTTGCTCAGGCCGAGTTCGCCGACGGCGCCCCCGGCGACGAGGTCGGCGAAGGCGCCCATGGTCTCCTCCATGGGCACCGACCGGTCCTCGATGTGCGCGTACAGGGCGTCGAGCCGGTCCACGCCCAGGCGCTCGCGGCTGCGTTCGGCGGAGGCGGCGACGGCCTTGGCGGACAGGCCCTCCGCCGTCTCCAGGCCGGTGCCGGGGACGGTCGGCATGGCGCCGAGCTTGGTCGCGACGAACACCTCGTCGGTGACTCCGCGCTCACGGCGCCAGCGCCCGAGGAAGGTCTCGCTCTCGTGGCCCTCGAAGCCCTCGACCCAGAACTGGTAGTTGTTCGAGGTGTCCACGAAGGTCCCGCCGGCCTCGACGAACCGGTCGAGCAGGGCGGAGGCGGTGGCGTCGTCGGTCTGGCTGCCGAACTTCATCGCGCCCAGGCACAGGGCGCTCACGCGGCGGTCGCCGATGGTGGTGTGGCGCATCAGGAGGTCTCCTCGACCGGTCGGGGGGCGTGGTCGGCGAGGACGCCGACGTAGTAGTCGATCTTGTGCTGGATGGCGGCCTGGTTGGCGCGCAGCTCGGCGATGCGCTGGTCCAGCCGGTCCTGGTGGCGTTGGAGGACGTCCAGCCGGTCGTGGACGGTGTGGTCGCCCGCCTGGACGAGCTCGGCGAACTCGCGCAGCCGGGCGATGGGCATGTCGGTGTCGCGCAGGCAGCGGATCAGGCCGAGGAGTTCGACGTCGTCGGCACGGTAGCGCCGGTGACCGCTGGGGGCGCGGTCGACCCGCCGCAGCAGTCCCTCCCGTTCGTAGTAGCGGAGGGTGTCGAGTGTGAGGTCGAACCTTTCGGCGACCTCACCGGGTGTGAAGTAGTCCCTCATGGGAACGAGCATGGGGCCTGGAGTGCGCTCCAGGTCAAGTGGATTGCGCGAACGGGCTCAGGAACCGCCCCGGATCGCGCCGACGACGGCTCCGGTGAGGTCGTCGGTGATCTCCTCCTCGCTGACCTCGGGGTGCTCCAACCACCACTCGCCCGCGGCCTGGACCATGCCCACGACGGCGTGCGCGACGATCTGGGCGTGCGCGAGGCCGGTGAGGCGGCCCTCGCTGACCAGCTGCTCGGCGAGCTCCTCCCCCAGGCGGCGGACCATGAGGCCCAGGTCGCCGCGGGTCCGGGGGTCCTCGGCGGTGGCCCGGTCCATGAGGAAGCGGTAGAGGTTGAGGTTCTGCGAGATCATCGACAGGTAGGCGCCGACCGTGGCACGGGCGCGGACCTCGAGGTCGGTGTGCTCGTGCAGCTCGGCGCGGATGCGTTCGATGAGCGGGTCGACGTGGCGCTGGGCGAGGGCCCGGTAGAGGCCGCCCTTGTCCCCGAAGTGGCGGTAGAGGATCGGCTTGCTGATCCCGGCCTCGGCGGCGATGGCGAGCATGGGGGCGTCGGGGCCGTCGCGCTGGATCACGCGGTCGGCGGCGTCGAGGATGGCGCGGCGCCGTTCGGGGTCGCGTCCGCCCCGTCCCCGGCCGCCTCGGCCGCGTCCACGGGTGGGCGCCTCCGACTCGGGGGTGTCGGAGGCGTCGGTCGTGTTGGTCACGGCGGTGCGCCGCGTGAAGTCGATCGCCACAAGGGTTCACCGTAGCGCTTCGGCTGGTGAAGCGGAGATCAGGTACGGATCGCGATCCAGGTCGCGTGGGCTTGGGCGAGGAGTTCGCCGCCGGCGTCGTAGACGGCGCTGCCGGTGTGCGTCTTGCGGCCGTCGACGGATTCCAGGTACCCCATCACCACGTACGTGCGCCCCACGCGCGGCGCGCGGTCGACGCGGGCGGTGAAGCGGCCGAGGACGCTGGGGCGGCCGACGACGTCGCTGGACCACCCGCCGGGGCAGTCGAGGGCCGCCCAGGTCTGGGGCAGGGTGACGGCGCCGGAGTCGTCGCCGAGGTCGGCGGTCGGGGTCCAGGTGCAGGCGACGGTGTTGCCCTGGCCGTCGGGGCCGGTGGCCGGGCGCACGGATCCGGCGAAGAGACGGAGGCCGTCGCCCTCGGGGCGGGCGGTGCCGCAGCTGTAGCAGCGGGGGAAGGGGTGTTCGGCCAGGCCGGGGTAGCGGTTCTCGGCGTCCTGGGCTTCGGCGGGGGTCACCGGGCCGCCGGGGACGGCGGGGCGGTCGGGGAGTTCGGCGGTCTGGGCCTCGGCCACGAGATGCGCCTTGTCGGCGCGTTCGGGATCGGTGAGGCGCAGGCCGGTGGCGGGGTCGCCCTCCACGGTGAGCGGCCGGTCCAGGGGCGGCGGCGTGCGGAGGGTGACGGTGACCGCGGGCCCGCCCTCGGCGGTGAGGCGGGTGGCGAGCAGGCCCGAGGTGTAGCCGCCGTTGCCCGATCCGTCCGGTCCGTTGAACCGCGCGGGGACGGTGAGAGTGGGGGCGCCGTTGCCCGGAGTGTCGTTCATGTCCTCAGCGTAGGAGAGGTGCTCTCCCGGGTTCGTGCCGACCGGCCGGTCGGGCGCGTCTCGGGGCTCCGCGACACGAGGGCGCGCAGCAGACGCACGTACGGGCTCCAGCGGGCCGGGGCGCGGACGGTGCCGGTGAGTGCGCGCTCGGCCCGGTCGAGGCAGTCCTCCAGAAGGGCGTCGTGGAACCAGCGGAAGGCCAGGGGCCAGGCGAGGTGGGCGGGACCGTGGAGGCTCATGGTGAGGAGGTGGCTCAGCACCGCCCCTCCGGAACCGTCGGGTCGGACGGTGAACTCGTGGAACCCGTCGAACCCGCGCGGCGCCTCGAACCGGAAGCGCACCAGGCGCCCGGGGACGTACTCCTCCACCGTGTAGCGGACGGGCCCGTGACCGCCCCTCGCTCCGGGGGCCAGCGGGCCGTCCAGGCGCATCGCGGGCCAGTCGTCGCTCGGCCAGAGGGGGTCGTCCGGCGAGGACAGCGCGTCCATCAGGGCTCCCACGCGCTCGGGAGCGACCGGCAGACGCCGTTCGTGAAGGTTGCGGACAGCCATGCGCACTCCTTTTAGAGAGGTCTCTCTAAAAAAGGATAGGGCATAGGGTCCGACCATGGGAAGGCCCGCACGCTTCAGTACCGACGACCTGGTGACGGCCGCCGCCGCGCTGGCCGCCGAGGGCGGACCGGCCGCGGTGACGATGGCGGCGGTGGCGCGCGCCGCGGGAGCGCCCAGCGGATCGCTGTACCACCGCTTCCCCAACCGACCCGCCCTCCTGGCCGCCGTGTGGCTGCACGCCCTGGAGTCCTTCCAGGACGGGTGCCGCGCCGCGCTGTCCGCGCCGCACCCCCTGACCGCCGCGGTGGACACCGCCCGGTACGTGCTGGAGTGGAGCGGGTCCCACCCGGACCTGGCCCGCATCCTGCTGTACCGGTCCGCCGACTTCGACGAGGCGGCGTGGCCCGGGACCGACCGCGCGCGCCTGGGCTCGGCCAACGCCGAGGTCGGGGAGCTCCTCACCGCGGTGGCGCGGGGGCTGCGCGAGCCCGGCGAGCCGGAGGACCGCGCGGTGGAGCGGGTCGCCCTGGCCGTGGTGGAACTGCCCCTGGCCCTGGTCCGCCGCCACGTGGGGAGCGGCCGGGGCATCCCCGGGGACGCGGCGCGGCTGGCGGCCGACGCGGCGGAGCGCCTCCTCGCCCCCCGCCCCGCCACCGGCTGAGCCGGGGCACGGAACCCTCCCCGCGCGTCGCCCACCCGGCGGTCGGATCGCCGCTGACGCGTTCCCGCGGGGGCGGCTACCCTCGTGTCCGACCACCCCGTGGTCGCGGTCCGGCCCCCGGGGGTCAGCGCGACGCGGCACGAACCCGGGAGCCCCGCGCATGGACGACACCGCCGACACCCGCGGGTGGGCCGACACGACCGCCCGCATCGTCTCCGAGGCGCTGGCGCCCGCGGTCATCGTCACGGCGGTCATCGCGTCGGTCGCGTGGGACTCGACCGCGACGGCGTGGCAGGCGGTCGTGTGGTCGGTCGTCTTCGTCCTGTTCGCCGCCGTGATCCCGATGGGCTTCGTGGTCGCGGGCGTACGCGCCGGCCGGTGGGCCGACCACCACGTCCCCGACCGCGCGCACCGCCGGTGGCCCATGGTCGTGGCGGCGGCGTCGGTGGGCGTCGGCACCGCCCTGGTCCTCACGCTCGGCGGTCCGACCGACCTGGTCGCCCTGGGCGCGACCATGGGCGCCGTGCTGGTGCTGGTGTGGGTGATCACCGACCGGTGGTCCTGGAAGGTGTCGGGTCACACCCTGACGGCGGCGGTCGGCGCCACCACGGCGACGGCTCTGGGCGGATGGGCCGGGGCCGCGGTCGCCTGGCCGCTCGCGCTCCTGGTCGGCTGGTCCAGGGTGCGGCTGCGGTCTCACACCGCCGCGCAGGCCGGGGTCGGCGCCCTGCTGGGCGCCGCGGCCATGGTCGTGTTCTTCCTGCTGCGCTGACCGCCCGACCGCCCGCGGGCACCGGATGCCGGCCCGCACGGAGATCGCCGTCGCCGCGCTCGCCCGCTCTCCGCTTGCGTGACCGGTTCGATGCCCAGCAGACTTCATCGAGTCGACCTGACGTCCAGGCGCGTGGAGGAGGTGGCGGGTGCCGCAGCTGGATCCGGACCTGACGTGGCTCAAGCCGGGACAGGTCGCCGAGCGGGCCGGGGTCGCCGTGTCCGCGCTGCACTACTACGAGAGCCTCGGGCTCATCCGCAGCCGCCGCACGGCCGGGAACCGGCGCGAGTACCGTCGTGACACGTTGCGGATCATCGCGTTCATCCGCACGGCCCAGCGCCTGGGCGTCTCGCTCGACCGGATCAAGGAGGCGCTGGACCAGCTGCCGCGGGAGGGACTGCCCGCCAAGCGGGACTGGGCCCGGATCTCGCGCCAGTGGTACGACGAACTCAGCGGGCGCATCGAGGAGATGACCGCGCTGCGGGACCGGTTCTCCTCCTGTATCGGATGCGGATGCCTGTCGCTGACGGCGTGCCCCTACTCGAACCCGGACGACGTCCTGGGCCTGGAGGGGACGGGCGCGCGCCGCTTCCCCTGAGCGTCAGGGGCCTCCGCGCCGGGACGGGCAGAACGGCCGGTGACCGGCCGGGGCCAGCACGGCGAACACGGACAGCGGCCAGACCGCACCCGCCACCAGGAGGGACAGCCCCCAGGTCGCGGGGGTCACGACGGGCAGGTTGTCCACGATCCCGGTGAAGAACGCGTGGTTGTCGCGGCACGGCGCGCACTCGGGGCCGGGGTCGGGGCCCAGCGTGCGTTCGGCCTCGAGGTGGAAGAGCAGCGCGGTCACGGCGCCGGCGGCGAGATAGACGCACAGGAACATCACGTGGGGGCCTCCGGGCCACGCTACCGCGTTCTGGACGGGGGTCCGGAGCGGGGATCGGGACGGTCGGCGGAACCTCCGTCCGGTGGCGTGGCGAAGGGCGCCGCCCGGCGCTGTGCCGGAGTCGGCGCCCCCTCGGACGCGTCGTGCCTCGTGGCTGGGAACTTCCTCGGCGGTCGACCGTCTATCCGCGGATCTGCTGCTCGGTGATCTCGTGCCCCGTGCCGCCCGAGCCGATCTGTTCCTGCGTCAGCTCCTGCGTGTTGTCGAGGTCGTTGATGTTGGTGTTGTCCACGTCCAGGTGGTTGTGGATGTGGATGTTGATCACCGGGCGGGTGTCCGGGTGCGGACGGCCTCCGCCGCCGCCCCCGCCGCCGCAGCCGGATCTGGGGTAGTACCCGGGGCTCGCACTCGACGAGGTGCAGAACTGGCCCGCGCCATGCGGCCCCGCACCGCTTCCCGCCGCGTCGAAGTGCGTGTCGGCCAGGGCGATCGCCGCCGGGCCGAGGGCCAGGGCCGGGGCCGCGACCCCGGTGGCGAGAAGGCGGGTGATGGCTTTCCTCATACGTGTCTCCCTCTTCGGAGACGGAGTGGCTTCGGACGGCCCACCCCGTCACGATGGACTCTGACCTGGACAAGGGAGGGGCCCGCCCGGATGTCGAGCGGGCCCCCTGGGTGACCCGGTGACCGTTGCCCGTGGACGTCACGGACCTAACCGGACCACTCGCCCCTGCGAGCGGCGTATGCCCTAGTCATCGTCGCCGTTGTCGTCGCCGTTGTCGCCGCCGTTGTCACCGCCGGGTCGTCCGAGGTCGATCCCGGTCTGCTCCTGGCCCTGACCCTGCTCCTGCTCCTGCTCGACCTCCTGCTCCTGCTCCTGGTCGGCGCTGGCGGCCGCGCCGGAGCTGGCGTCCTGGTGCTGATCGGAGCTGGCGGTCGCGTCCTGGCCCTCCTGCTCCTGAACCTGAACCTGGAGCTGGTCCTGCTCCTGTTCCTGCTCCTGCTCCTGCTCCTGGCCCTGCTCCTGCTCCTGCTCCACCTCCTGGTCCTGGTGCTGGCCCTGCACGTTGGTGAGCTCGTTGACGTTGACGTTCGTGCTCGTCACCTCGTTGTCGACCTCGATGACCCCGTGCTTCTTGACGACGTCCTTGATCGAGACCGAGTGCTTCTTCTTCGGGGGGTGGTAGTCATAGTCGGCCAACGCGACGGACGGCGCGGTCAGAGCCACGGCCGGAGCAACGAAACCAGCGATGAGGACGCGCTTGATGGTCATCTGCATGTGGATTACCCCTTTCGGCAACGGGGCGGAATATCCGCACCCGATCCATTGGCCCGCACCCGCTTCATCCGCCTATTGGCCTCAGACGGTTGTTCGTGGCGCCCCGTCGCACACAGGGCTGCCCTAGGCACGGACCAGCGCCTTCTGATGGCAGCCTCCACCTCAGCGCACGCCGACCGGACACGCAAGGCATCTGTTACACCACCGACAGTATTGGCTGAACAACGCCATGGCATGGGAATTCATCGAATGAAAGGCGACATGGAACAAGCCGGGAGCAGGGCGCGCCGCATTGACGGCAAAGGTGTCGGAAAGCCGCACCGGCCGGGGAATGGAAAACCTGGGGAATCCCCCGGTGTTCACCAAGCGGCGGCCCGATCCGCGACCATGTGCGGGGTATGCTGACCCGTCGGGGAAACACGTGGGAACCCCCGGAGGCCCCATTCCCCCGGGGTTCCCGCGGCGGGGCCTCAGCGAATGGGCAGGCCCGTGATCGACCGGCCGATGATGAGCTTCTGGATCTCGCTCGCGCCCTCGAAGATGGTGAAGATGGTCGCGTCGCGGTGCCAGCGCTCCACCGGGTACTCGCGGGTGTAGCCGTTCCCGCCCAGGATGCGCACGGCGTTCTGGGTGACGAACACGGCCGTCTCGCTGGCGTACAGCTTGCTCATGGAGCCCTGGGCTCGGTCGAAGTCCTTGTCGTTGCGGGCCATCCACGCGGCGCGCCACACCAACAGGCGCGCGGCGTCGATCCGGGTGGCCATCTCGGCCAGGAGGAAGGCCACGCCCTGGTTGTCACCGATCGGACGCCCGAACTGCTCGCGCTGCGTCGAGTACTCCAGCGCGTACTCGTACGCGGCCCGGGCGCAGCCGACCGCCATCGCCCCGACGGTCGGACGCGAGGCCTCGAAGGTCTTCATCGCGGCCTGTCCCTTGGAGCGCCGCCCCTCGCGGGCGCGGGCGAGGCGCTCGTCGAGCTTGTCCTTGCCCCCGAGCAGGCACGATCCCGGGACCCGCACGTCCTCCAGGACGACCTCGGCCGTGTGCGAGGCCCGGATGCCGTGCTTGGCGAACTTCTGCCCCTGGCTCAGCCCCGGCGTCCCGGGCGGCACGATGAACGTCGCCTGCCCCCGGGAGCCGAACTCGGGCTCCACCGAGGCGACGACCACGTGGATGTCCGCGATGCCGCCGTTGGTGGCCCACGTCTTGGTCCCGTTGAGGACCCACTCGTCCTTGGCCTGGTCGTAGACCGCCCGTGTGCGGATCGCCGACACGTCGCTGCCCGCGTCGGGCTCGGAGGAGCAGAAGGCGGCGAGCTTGACGTCGTCGGCCGTGCCGAACATCTGCGGCGTCCACTCCAGGAGCTGCTCCTGGGTGCCGTTGGCGGCCACGGACACCGCGGCCAGGCCGGTGCCGGTGATCGCCAGGGCGATGCCCGGGTCACCCCAGTACAGCTCCTCGAAGGCGACGGGGATGCCCAGGCCGCTCGGCTCCAGCCACTGGTTCGCGAAGAAGTCGAGGGAGTACAGGCCGATCTTGGCGGCCTCCTGGATGATCGGCCAGGGCGTCTCCTCCCGCTCGTCCCACGCGGCGGCGGCGGGGCGGACGACGTCGGCGGCGAACCCGTGCGTCCAGTCCCGGACGTCGCGGACGTCCTCGCTCAGTTCCAGGCTGAAGGCGGGCGCGGTGGCCTCACTCATGCGCGTGCATCCTTCTGTGGTCCCTCCCGGAGGAGGGTCGGCCGTTATGTGTTACCAACGGTAACAGCCATCGCCGTCCGGGCACAATCGCCGCGCCGACTCCCTCCACGAGACGTTCCACGACCCGACGGTGCCCGCGGAGTCCATCGCGGCGGGCGATCCCGCCCGGTTCGACTGACCCGGACGAGGCTCAGGCGGCGGAGCACCCGGCGCCGGGCCCGACCGGAGCCGCACGCGAGCGGGGGGGGGGGGGGGGGCCCCCCCCCCCCCCCCCCCCCCCCCCCCCCCCCCCCCCCCCCGTCCCGGCCGCTCAGTCGCGGCCGTGCTTCTCCAGGAAGGTGTAGACGTCGTGCTCGTCCACGCCCGGGAACGTCCCCGAGGGCAGGGCGGACAGCACGTGGGAGTGGGCGCGCGCCGAGGGCCAGACGTTGCCCTCCCAGCGGGCGGCCAGGTCGGCGGGCGGCCGGACGCAGCACTCCCCCGTCGGGCAGTTGGACTGCGTGCGGTTGGTGGTCTCGCGGCCGCGGAACCAGCGCGACTCCTTGTAGGGCACGCCGAGCGTGATCGCGAAGTTGCGCTCCCGGCTGGGGTCGACGTGTGCCACGCACCAGTGCGTGCCGTTGGGCTTGTCGGTGTACTGGTAGTAGATCGAGTAGCGGTCCGGCGAGGCGAAGACCTGCCGCCCCGACCACTGGCGGCACATGCGCTGGCCCTCGATCGCGCCGGTGTCGTCGGTGGGGAAGACCAGGCCGTCGTTCTCGTAGGCCTTGTAGATGATGCCGGTCTCGTCGTTGCGGATGAAGTGGCAGACCAGGTCCAGGTGGCGGTGGGCCAGGTTGGTGAACCGGTGCGCGGCCATCTCGTAGGAGACGGAGTAGACGTCGCGCAGGTCCTCCACCGACAGGTCGCGGGCCTGTTTGGCCTCCTGGAGGTAGGAGACGGCGGTGGACTCGGGGATGAGGACCGCCGCCGCGAAGTAGTTGGCCTCGACGCGCTGGCGCAGGAAGTCGCCGAAGTCCTTCGGCTGCTGGTGGCCCAGGATCACGTGGCCCAGCGTCTGGAGCAGGATCGTCCGGGGGCTGTGCATGCCCAGGGTCGTCTCGCGCTTGAGGTAGATGCGGCGGTTGACGTGGTCGGTGAGGGAGCGCACCGAGCGGGGCAGGTCCTGCACGTATCTGAGGGTGAAGCCGTGGTGGGTGGCGATCGCCAGGATCTGGCCCTGGGAGAGGGCGCCCGCGGTGTAGTTCACGGCGGCGAGGGTCTCGGCGGCCGCCTTCTCGATGTGCTCGAAGTAGTTGCCGCGCTCGCGCATCTGGCGGCGCAGGTCCGCGTTGGCCCGGCGCGCCTCCTCGGGGGTGGCGGTCGGCTTGGCGCTGCGCCGCTTGAGCTCGTCGTACAGGCCCACGATGTGTTCGAGCACGTCGTTGGGGACCCGCTTGCCGACCTTCAGGTGCGGAAGGTTGAGCCCCTGGTAGAGGGAGTCGCGCTGGGCCTCCTCGACCGCGATCTCCAACTGCGCGCGGCGGCTCGGGGGCTGCTTGGACAGGAGCTCCTCGACCGAGACGTTGAGGGCGGAGGCGAGGGACGTGAGGAGCGAGAGCTTGGGCTCGCGCTTGCCGTTCTCCAGCAACGAGAGCTGCGAGGGAGCCCGGCCGACGCGTTCTCCCAGGTCGGAGAGGGTCATTCCACGCGCGCGGCGAAGATGACGGAGTCGCTGGCCGAACGTGACGAGATCTAGGTCACCTGTCAAAGACGGTATTTCTTCAGCACCAAAGTACGCCATGCGTTCATGGTACGGAAAGAATCAAGCTTCTTCGCACAGATCTAGGTGGAAAACCCGTTGATCTTGCCCAAGAATCATAGTTACCGGCGGGGAACTTACCGCCCAGGGCTCACCCCCGGCCCTGGCCCGGACCTCCCTCGACCGGTGCGAACACCTTGGGGACTACACGTAAGGCGGGATCGAACATGGGCACGAGCGCTCGACGTCAGGAAGCCAGCGCCGCACTCCAGCGCGACTGGGAGACCAACCCCCGGTGGGCCGGTATCGAGCGCACCTACTCCGCCGACGACGTGGTCAAGCTGCGTGGCTCGGTCACCGAGGAGCACACCCTGGCCCGCCGCGGCGCCGAGCGCCTCTGGGACCTGCTGCACACCGAGGACTACGTCAACAGCCTCGGCGCCCTCACCGGCAACCAGGCGGTCCAGCAGGTCCGCGCCGGCCTGAAGGCCATCTACCTCTCCGGCTGGCAGGTCGCGGCCGACGCCAACCTGTCGGGCCACACCTACCCCGACCAGAGCCTCTACCCGGCCAACTCCGTCCCGGCCGTCGTCCGGCGGATCAACAACGCGCTCCTGCGCGCCGACCAGATCACCTGGGCCGAGGGCGACGACAGCGCCCCCGAGTGGCTGGCCCCGATCGTCGCGGACGCCGAGGCGGGCTTCGGCGGCGTCCTCAACGCCTACGAGCTGATGAAGGCCATGATCGCCGCCGGCGCGTCGGGCGTGCACTGGGAGGACCAGCTGGCCTCCGAGAAGAAGTGCGGCCACCTGGGCGGCAAGGTCCTCATCCCGACCGGCCAGCACGTCAAGACCCTGAACTCCGCCCGTCTGGCCGCCGACGTCGCGGGCGTCCCGAGCCTGGTCATCGCCCGGACCGACGCCCAGGCCGCGACCCTGATCACCAGCGACATCGACGAGCGCGACCTCCCCTTCATCACGGGCGAGCGCACCGCCGAGGGCTTCTACCGCTTCCGCAACGGCGTCGAGGCCTGCGTGGCCCGCGGTCTGGCCTACGCCCCGCACTCCGACCTGCTGTGGATGGAGACCGCCACCCCGGACCTGGAGGTCGCCCGCCAGTTCGCCGAGCGCATCAAGTCCGAGTACCCGGACCAGATGCTCGCCTACAACTGCTCGCCGTCCTTCAACTGGAAGCGGCACCTGGACGACGCGACCATCGCGAAGTTCCAGCGCGAGCTGGGCCACATGGGCTACAAGTTCCAGTTCATCACGCTGGCGGGCTTCCACTCCCTGAACTACTCGATGTTCAACCTGGCCAAGGGCTACGCCCAGAACGGCATGACGTCGTACGTCGAGCTCCAGGAGGCCGAGTTCGCCGCCGAGGCGCAGGGCTACACCGCCACCCGCCACCAGCGCGAGGTCGGCACCGGCTACTTCGACTCGATCAGCACGACCATCGCCCCCGAGGCCAGCACCACGGCTCTCACCGGCTCCACCGAGGAAGACCAGTTCTCAGCGGCTCACTGACGCTGGTCTTCGTTCCCCGGACGGTCGTCCCTCCCCGCTTTCGTGGCTGGGGCGGGGCGGGACGACCGTCCCCCCGGCCGTCGGCCCGCGCGCGGTCCGTGTCACACGCGCGCGGCCGGCGGCCCACCCGTCTCCCGCCACCGCCCAGGGGCAGCCCCGCGGAAGGGCGGGACACCCTCGACCGACGCCTCCGGCGCGGTACCTCCCCGTGTTCGGCGGGCGTCCGCCGGTCCGGCCGCTCGCGACGGGCGGCGTCCACGGCACACGCCCTAGAGTCGACACCGTGACTGACGAGACCCGCCACCCCGCCGCACCGACCTCGGACGACGCGCCCGCGGCCGCCGCCGACACCGCCCTCCCCTCCCCGCGCCTGCTGCGCTGGGAGGTCCTGTGCGTCCTGGCCCTGTCCCTGGGCGCGGCCGCGGTGTCGGCGACCATCTCCTTCGCCGGCGTGCTGACCGCGCCGGAGTCCCTGGCGGAGCAGACCGCGACGCTGGTGCGTCCCCGCGCCGACCAGCGGCCGTGGCTGGACCTGACCTACCAGCTCTACGCCGTGGTGTTCGCGCTCGCGCCCGTCCTGCTCGTCGTCCACCTCCTGCACCGCACCGGCGAGAACGCCCGCACGGTGGGCTTCGACGTCCGCCGCCCCGGATCCGACCTGCTGCGCGGCGCCGCGCTCGCCGCCCTGATCGGCTCGGGCGGGCTGGCGGTGTACGTGGTGTCCTGGCGGCTCGGCCTGACGGTCACCATCGACCCGAGCACCCTCGACGGCAACTGGTGGGACACCCTGGTCCTGGTGCTCCAGGCGGCCAAGAACGGCGTGCTGGAGGAGGTGATCGTGGTCGGGTACCTGCTGCACCGGCTGGGCCAGCTCGGCTGGTCGCCGTGGCGGGCGATCCTGCTCAGCTCGGTCCTGCGCGCCTTCTACCACCTCTACCAGGGCGTGGGCATGTTCTTCGGCAACCTGGTGATGGGCGCGGTCTTCGGCTGGTTCTACCACCGGTACGGGCGGGTGATGCCCCTGGTGGTGGCGCACACGGTCATCGACGTGGTCGCCTTCGTCGGCTCGGTGCACCTCATCGGACGGCTCGACTGGCTCCCCGTCTAGGCGGCGGCTCGGGCCCGCGCCCAGGCCCCCGTGCGCCCGCCTCAGTCGCGCGAGCGGGCGGCGATGGCGTCCTCCAGGTAGCGGGGACGGCCCAGCAGCAGGCCCACGACCGCGTTCACCGCGACCAGGGCCAGCACCAGGAGCAAGGGGGCGCGCCAGCCGTCGGACAGTTCGTGCAGCAGCCCGAAGAGGAAGGGTCCGGCCCCCGCCATGAGGTATCCCAGGCTCTGGCTGGACGCCGACATCGCGGCGGTGCCCTCGCCGGTGCGGGTGCGCAGCGCGAAGACGGTCAGGGCGTAGACGAAGCTGCCCATGCCCACACCGATGAAGGTCGTCCAGATCCACACCCCGGACATGGGGGCGAACCACATGCCGCCGATCCCGACGACGTAGGCGAGGGCGAAGACGCCGACGAAGGGGCGCTGGTCGCGCACGCGGGTGAGCAGCGTGGGCAGGACCAGGGACATCGGGATGCCCAGGGTGGTCAGGTAGGACAGGGCCAGTCCGGCGGTCTGGGCGTCCATGCCCTGGTCGCGGAGCATCTGCGCGAACCAGCCGAACATGATGTAGGCGATCGAGGACTGCGTCCCGAAGTACAGCACGCTCTGCCACCCGATGGCGGTGCCCAGGACGTCCCGCACGCCCAGGACCCGGCCCCCGCGGCCGCCGCGCCGGCCGTTGCGCAGGACCAGGAGCCACGGCAGGAGGGCCACGACGCCGAACGCGGCGAAGGAGCCCAGGGCGATCCGCCAGTCCCCCGTGGCCCGCTCCAGCGGCACGGTGGCGGCCGCCGCGACCGCGGTCCCCACCGCCAGCGCGGTGGTGTAGACCGTCGTCATCAGACCGACCCGGTCGGGGAAGTGGTACTTGACGAGAGCGGGAAGGATGACATTGCCTATCGCGCCACCGGCCAACGCGACGACGCTCAGCGCAAGGAACAGCCGGGGCTCGCCGACGACGGCGCGCGCGGTGAGGCCGACCACGAGTGCCACCAGCGCGTACACCATGAGGTGGTGGTCGCCCAGGCGGCGCGCGAGGGTCGGGGCGAGTCCGCCGAACAGCGCGAAGCACAGCACGGGCAGCGTGGTGAGCACGCCCGCGCCCACGGCGGTCATGCCCAGGCCCGCGGTGACCTCGTCGAGCACGGGGCCGACGCTGGTGATCGCGGTGCGCAGGTTGAGCGCGGCCAGCCCGATACCGGCCGCGACCAGCAGGGGAACCGTCCACTGGGGACGCGAAGGAGCGGTCTCCCGTGTCGGGTGACCGCTCGTCGAGGTCGTCGGGGGAGCTGGTGCGGCGCTCATGCGAACTGCCTCACAGATTCATAGGATGACCCAATGTACTTCATGAGGATAACGCATTGCCGATCGCCGACGATTCCTCGCCGCAACTGGTCTAAGCTCCCGCGTAACCGATCCGAACACGCACACTCGCCCTGTCATCCGGCGACCCGCCCCTAGGAGGTAACGCGTGCCCCTCGCCTCGACCCGCCGGACCGGTCTCGTGGACCAGGTCATCAGTCAGTTACGAGCGCAGATCGACTCGGGTGAATGGGGCGTCGGCGACCGCATCCCCACCGAGTCCGAGCTCTCCGAACAGCTCGAGGTCGGCCGCAACACCGTCCGCGAGGCCGTCCGCGCCCTCGCCCACGCGGGCCTGCTGGAGATCCGCCAGGGCGCGGGGACCTTCGTGCGCGCCTCCAGCGAACTGGGCGGGGCCCTGCGCCGCCGTCTGGAGCGCTCCCGGCTGCGCGAGAACCTGGAGGTCCGCCGCGCACTGGAGGTCGAGGCCGCGCGCCTGGCCGCGCTGCGCCACACCGACGAGGACATGGCCGACATCGACCGCGCCATGGACCTGCGTGAGGAGGCCTGGCGGGCCCGCGACATGAGCGCGTTCGTCGAGGCGGACTTCACACTGCACCGGGCGGTGGTGAACGCCACACACAACACCCTGCTCATCGACCTGTACGACGACATCGCGCAGGTGGTCTACGCGAGCATCGCGCACACCGCCTACGAACAGAACGACGAGGCCACGGGGCAGCCGTCCTCGGCCTCCGAGGGCATCGACCACTCCAAACTGGTCGAGGCCGTGCGCGCCGCCGACGCGACCGCGGCCGCCCGCGAGGCGACCTGCTACATCGACGAGCTGCTCTCCCTCACCGAGGAGTGAGACCGCGCCGGTCTCCACCCACGAGGTCCCCAGGGCGTCCTCTCACCGCGTCCGCCGCACGGGGTCACGGCCCGGGTCGGTTCGCTCCCCCGCCGACCGGACCCGGGCCCTCACCCGGCGCCGCGGGACCGCCGCGCACCTGACGCCGCCGCCACGCCGCACAGCCGAAGCCGTGGGGCCGCCTCGCTCCCCGGGACCGTGGGCGACACGCCCCGCCGCGGCCTCCGCCGGGCCCTACTCTCCGCCGTAGACGTCGCCCGCGACCCGTCGCGGCGCCGCGACTCCCGGCCGCGCCGCCGGACGGCCCTCCGCGCCGCGCACGGCCTGGTCGAGACGGGTCGCGCGGGACCGCGCGCGTCCGACGCCGCGCTGCGCGCCGTGGTCGGTCGCGCCGTCCCAGCCCGCGACCCGCGAGGGGTCCAGGCCGAGGAGGTCCAGGGTGCTCTCGCCCGCGTGCACGGCCTCGACGAGCGCGCGGTCGCGCGTGATGCCGCTGACGGTGTCCGCGATGATCGTGCTCACCTGGCCGCGCGGCAGGCACACGACGCCGTCGTCGTCGGCGACGATCCAGTCGCCCCGGCGCACCGGCAGGGGACCGGGGCCGCCGGCGGCCGACATGCTGATCTGCTGGCCGACCGCGCCGCCGGCCTCGTGACCGGCCTCGCGCACGGCGACGCCCGCGCCGAAGACGGGCAGTTCGCTGTGGGCGATGGCGGCGATGTCGCGCACACAGCCGTCCAGGACGATGCCGACGACACCGCGCGTGCGCGCCGCCACGGCGATGATCTCGTCGACGTACCCGTACTCCGGTTCGCCCGCCACGTCCACGACCAGTGCCGACCCCGTCGGGGCCTGGGCCACGGCCACGTGGATGGCCAGGTTGTCCCCCGGGACGCAGCGGACCGGGAAGGCGGTCGCGGCGAACGCGGCCCCCGGCCAGACAGAGAACAGGTGGGTACCGAACGGCCGTGCGCCGTTCCTGGCCAGCGCCGCCGTGCCCACCGCCGTCAACGTCCTCGCAAGCGCCACGTCAGCCTCCCACTACACCCGCGCCTGGTGCGGTCGGCTCGGGCCGACCCGTCTCTATACTCACGGGTAACTTAAGCGTGACGCAAGACATACGCCCCGGAAACACGTAAAAATGTTACCGGCGGTTACATTCGGGCCCGCGCCGGACGCGCGGACCCGCGCAGACGCCCCCGGACACGCACCGGCCGGGCGCGTCCGGGCGTCAGACCGCCACCCATCCCGCCGGCCGCTCGCCGCCGCGGCGCTCCTTGCGCACCGACAGGTGGTCCCACGTCTCCACGTGGGCGACCCCCGGAGCGACGCGGACCGCCTCCAGGGACTCCACCAGGTGGTGGCGGTCGGGAGCGGTGAGCGTCCCCACGACGTCGTAGCGCCCGAAGCCGCTGGCCAGGAAGGACACCCGGGGCATGTTGGCCAGCGCGGCCCCGACCGTCTCGGCGGCCCCCCGGCACCGCAGACCGAAGCCGAGTTGTTCGTTGGCGCCCACCGCCGACGGCTCCACGATCGCCGTGACGTGGACGACGCCCGAGTTGAGCAGACGCACCACACGCGAACGGGCCGCCGCCTGGGACAGCCCCACCTGGCGGGCCAGGTCCGCGTACGAGGCCCGGCCGTCCCGGAGCAGCTGGCGCACCAGCCGCCAGTCCAGGGCGTCCAGCTCCACGTCCCGCAGCTCCCGCACGCTGCTGTGCGCGTCCTTGAACACGGCGCTGGCGCGGAACACCTCGGCCCCCTCCACCCCCGGCAGCGCGCGCAACTCGGCCAACTCCTTGGTCAGCGCGCCGTCGTCGGCCACCCGCACCTGCGCCACGGCGGGGAAGCGCCCCGCCGAGTGCGCGGCGAAGGTCACGGCCTCACGCTCGTCCAGGGCCTCCATGAGCGGGCCCACCGGCCCGCTGACCCTGAAGGACACGTGGCCGAGGACTTCCATGCCGACGACCCCGGCGTGCAGAACGCCCACGATCCTGATCGCCCCTGACTGCACGAGCTGACGGACTCGGGCACGCACGGCCGTCCGGGACAGGCCGACCCCGTCGGCCAGTGCTTGGAACGTCGCTCTGCCGTCCCCCTGCAACGCGCGCATCAGCGCCGCGTCAACCGCATCGAGCACGATGGTGCCTTTCATTCCCATGACGCCGTCCTTCCCCCGGACAGCGCCCCCTCCTGCGGCCAGATCATCGCAGCTGTCGCGCCTGTTCACTACTGATCACGAAAGAAATCGGCTGTTTCACCCCTTTGATCGGCCCAAAAGCGCCGCCCAACCCCCCAGCGGCGACCTACCCGCCACATAACAGACTTGTATAGAACATCCCGCTTGAGGCGACCGCCGCGCACACAAGTCCGGCAAAGCGCCACACTGAACTGACGGGCGCGAACCGTGCGTGCGAGGGGTGCCCCCTCACGGCAGCGGGAACAGCCCGTACAACCGGTCCGAAGGCGCGAACACGGCCGGAACCGGAACGCGCCCTCGGATCGTCTACGTGACGGAGGCGTCCGGGTCGACCCCCGGGCGCCGCGAGCGCGCCCACCGCCCGGGGACCGTGGCGGGCGCGACCGAACGGGGGCGGCGGAGCCGCCCCTCGGCTGGAGAGGAATCGCCGGTGGCAGCCGAAGAAGACCAGCGGGAAGAGGCGCCCGCGCGACCGGGCACGGGGCGTGCGCTGCTGTGGACCGTCGCGTCGCTGCCCCTGCCGGGCGTCGCCCACCTGCGGATGGGGCTCCGGCGAGCGGGCGCTGTGATCCTGGGGGTGTACCTGCTCGGCGTCGTCGCCGTCGCGGGCTGGGCGGTGTGGATCGCCGCCCACGACACCAGCGCGGTGGCCGTCCTGGCGAGCCTGGCCGTGCAGAACAGCTGGCTCACGGGGGCCATGGTCGCGGTGTTCGTCGTGACGGTGCTGTGGCTGGCGATCATCGTGCACTCCTGGGTGATCACCCGCCCCGAGAACGCCCCGGTCGGACGGCGCCTGCTCAGCGGCGCCGTCGTCGCCGTCCTGTGCCTGACGGTCGCGCTGCCCTCGGCCCTGGCCCTGCACGGCGGGTACACCACGCAGCGGACGCTGTCCGCGGTCTTCGGGGCTCCCCAGCCCGGCGACGAACCGCACGACGCCGCCGACCCGTGGAACGGCGCGGAGCGGATCAACGTCCTGCTCCTGGGCGCCGACGCGGCGGAGAACCGGTACGGCGCGCGCACCGACTCGATGATGGTCGCCAGCGTGGACACCGAGACCGGTGACACCGTGCTCATCGGCCTGCCCCGCAACCTGGAGAACGCCCAGTTCCCGCCGGACAGCGCGCTGGCGGAGCGCTATCCCGCGCCGTACGGCTTCGACAACCTGCTCAACGAGGTCTACCAGACGGTCGCCGAGGAGCCGGACGTCCTGGCGATCAACCCGACCGTGGCCGACCCGTCCGCGGACACCCTCAAGACCGTGATCGGGTACAACGTCGGCCTGGACATCAGGTACTACGCGATGGTCGACATGATGGGCTTCCGCGACCTCATCGACGCGGTCGGCGGCATCGAGGTCCTCATCGAGGAACCGATCCCCTACGGCGTGCACGGAGGCGTCCTGGAGCCGGGGCTGCGCCGCCTCGACGGCCACGAGGCGCTGTGGTACGGGCGTTCCCGGGTCAACTCCGACGACTACGGACGGATGGGCCGCCAGGGCTGCCTGATCAAGTACGTGGCCGAGCAGATCGACCCCGCGACCATCCTCACCAGCTACCGGCGGCTGGCGGGGGCGACCGAGCGCACGCTGAGCACGGACATCCCCCAAGCGAAGGTCCCCGCGTTCATCGAACTGGCCGACAGGATCGCCGGCACCGGCTCGATGAGCACCCTCCAGCTGTCCCCGCCCCAGGTGAACACGGCCAACCCGGACTGGGAGGCCGTGCGGGCCCTGGTCGCGGACGCCATCGGCGGGCAGGACGCCGGGGGCGACGCACTCCCCGTCGACCCCTCCCCCTCGGCCTCCCCGTCGGGCGAGGACGCCCTGGTGGAGGACACCGCGCCGGAGGACGGGCGCACCGAGTGGCAGGAGTACACCGGGTTGAACGAGCCCTCCCCCGCCGACCCCGGTCGCCAGGTCGGGACCGACGCCAGCGACCTCGACGCCCTCTGCCCCTGACCCTCCCCGGCCGACGCGCGACGCGCGGCCTCCTTGGCCGGTTCCGGCCAAGGAGGCCGTTCGCGTTCGACCGATGTGTCCGGTAACGGCGCAGGTGGGCGATGGTCACGCCAGCCCATCACCGCTCCGGCCGGGTCCAGCGGACGGCACAGTTCACGGAATGAGTCGGCAACGATGGAAATGCGCGCGACGCCTTCGGGGTTGACCGACTACTGGTGTGTCCGCGCCGGGTCCGGGTCCGGGCCCGGCTCGATCGTGGAGGGGTGGGGGGATGGCGGGTGAGACGCGGCCGAACGGCCGCCGCGGCGGTCTGATCCTCGCCGTGGCGATCCTGGTGGCGCTCAGCGCCGTGGTCGTCATGACCACGCGCTGGGTGCTGGAGCGGACCGGCGGTCAGGGCGTCTCGGCGCCGTGGGGGGCGGAGTGCTCCGCGTGGGTGGGCGAGGAGCGGTTCCCGCTGGACCGGGACCAGGCACGACGCGCGACCACCGCGGCGGCGGTCGCCGTCCAGGGGGAGGACGCCCCTGTCGAGGCGCCGGACACCGGTGACATTCCCGAGCCCGTGATGACCGTGCTGGAGGAGGGGCCGGAGGGAACTCCGGGACCCTCGCTGACCTGCCGTTCCACCAACGACCCGAGCCTGGAGGTCCAGGAGGGGCTGGAGGCGTCGGGACTCACCGCGCGGGCCGAGAGCCTCAGGGTCGGCATGGAGGGCGTCTTCACCGGTCTGAGCCTGGGCGGGTACTTCCCCGGCGGCTTCGACACCGGGCACGGAGACGACTCCGCGCACTACGAGGGCCGGGCGATCGACGTCTTCTACCGACCGGTCAGCGAGGACAACCGGCGCGCGGGATGGGTCATGGCGCACTGGCTGATCGCGCACGCGCCGGACTACGACGTGGCCGTGATCATCTTCGACGACCGCATCTGGAGCACCTACTACCCGTCGCTGGGCTGGCGCGACTACGAGACCGACTCCGACAACGAGATCCTGCGGCACCTGGACCACGTCCACGTCGACGTGCAGCGGGGGGAGGAACCCGCGGACGCGGACTGAGCGGACAGCGGACCGGGCCGGCGTACGGGGAACCGGCGGCTGATCGCGGGGCGGACACGGACCGCGTGTCGAACCGGGCCGGGAGCGCGCCGAGGGGCCCGGACGGCGTGCCCGGGACCCCGGCGGGGCGCTCCGCTCAGTCGTCCAGGCGGAACCCGACCTTGAGACCGACCTGGTAGTGCGCGACGACGCCGTCCTCGATGTGCCCGCGGATCTCGGTGACCTCGAACCAGTCGAGCCCCCGGAGTGTGTTCGCGGCGCGGTCGATGCCGTTGCGGATGGCCTGGTCGACCCCCTGCGGCGAGGTTCCGACGATCTCCGTGACGCGGTAGGTGTGGTGGGACATGAGCGACCCCCTGCGCTGTCCGTTGTCCGGTCGCGTGGACGCGACCCCCCGTGTCCCTGCCTCCCCGTGTTCCCCGACCGCCACACCGGACGCCTCCGCCGCACGGGCGAGTGCGGGGCCGGTCGTCGCTTCTTCCTTGACCCTTTCCGGGCGTGTCGCGCACCGGCGCACAGCACGCGGTTGACCCGCCCGAACCGCCGTTCCCGCGCACGAGGAACCGTATCCTGGGCAAACTGCCAGATTAGTCCTGACCTGGGACTTAAGACCTTCGATCCGCGGGACTCTCCCGAGACAACGTCGTAACTCACTCTTGACGTACCCCGGGGGGCCTCGGTGTACATTGGTTTCTAGCGCTTCGGTCCCCCGTCGAAGCGCGCGGCGATGTTTCGAGCCCCCGTCGGAACATCGTGAGCGACGCCGGGTGGTTTGCCCCCGTAACCACCCGGCGTCGCCCTTTTCTCCCCTCCGCCGGCACCGGTCCGCGCCGACATCGGCGGGAACGACCGATCGTGACCGTGGCTTGACCATTCGAGCCGTGAAATTCCCTGGGGGTCAGAATTGGGTAATCCGGCCGTGGAGCCCCGTTGTTCCCGCCGTGACTGCCACGCGGACGCCGCCTGGGCGCTGCTGTGGAACAACCCCGCACTGCACACCCCGGACCGCCGCAAGGTGTGGACCGCCTGCGACGAGCACCGCGCGTACCTGTCGGACTTCCTCGACGTCCGGGGCTTCCTGCGCGAGGTCGTGCCCATGGACGAGTACCGGGAGCGCTGACCGCTCCGGGCGCCGGTTCGGTGGGGGCGCGCCGACACGCGCCCCCACCCGGAGTTCACTCGACCGCGACCCGCCAGGCCTCGTGCCGTACCGCGTCGTCACCGATCTCCCCGGCCAGGGTCAACAGCTCGGGCCAGGGCTCGGCCCACGCCGTGGTACGACCCATCCGTCCGACCAGCTCCACGTACAGCAGGCCGATCGACGTCCGGGCGCGTCCCTCCTCCCCGACCGCCGTCGCGTGCATCGTGCGCAGCACGGTCTCCAACGACTCCGGGGCCACGTCCGGGTCGGCGCCGTGGCCGACCACGGTCGTGACGAGACTCCGCACGTCCGGGTCCCGCCTACGGGGAGCCGCCGCCAGGAACCGCGCGGCGAGCGACAGACGCGAAGCCAACCACGACGCGGACGGGGCCCCGTCCGGGCGGCGGACAGCGCTCCGGATCGCGGACTCCACGAGTCGGGCGGCCAGGTGAGCGCACTCGGGGCGCTCGGCCAGCGCGGACAGCACGGCGTCCACCTGCCCGGCGACCAGCGTGTCGTCCTCGCCGGACGTGTGGCGGAGCCGGACCAGCAGCGACACGATCGCAGCCAGCCGGTGGTAGGCGCCGTCCGCACGGGGACGGGTGATCGCCGGGACCCCGTGCTCCGGCCCGGGAACCGCCGCGAGCAGCCGGGCGGCGACCTCGGCGAGGCGGTCCCGCCCCTGCCCCCGCCGCGTCATCTCGGCGAACGCGCCCACCGTGTGCTGCCAGGGTCGGTCCAGGTCGCACACCGCCGCCACGATCGCGTCGAGCGCGTCCTCCCGCCACAGCGCCCACCGGTTCGCCGCCCGGAGCGACCGCGGACGGCGACGCCCCGACGCGGGGAGCGAAGCGACCACCGCCGCCGCCCCGGCGCGCAGGCCCCGAGGGCACGTGAGGGGGTCGACGCCGAGCACGGCGGCCTGGGTCTCCTCGTCGGTGAAGCCGGGAGCGTGCTCGGTCAGGGCGGTCAGCGCGGACGGATGGCCGCAGGCGCGCATGAGAGCGCCCGCGACCGCCGCGCGCACGTCCCGGTGCTGCCGCTCGGCGCCGAGCGAGCGCACGAGCACGTCGACCGCGCCCGGCGGGCGGTGGTGTTCGAGCAGGCGGGCCGCGGTCCTGCGAACGCTCACCCTGGCCGAACCCTCCAGCGTTGCGATGAGCACCGGTCCCAGGCGCGACGGCGCCACGCGCACGGCGCACCGCGACAGCGCTGGTCCGACCGCCCTGGACTGGGGTCCGCCGCTGTGGGCCAGGATCGTCTGCAGCGCGCGTTCGGGCTCGCCGCCGCCGCCGAGCGCGCTGAGGGCGGCCTCGCGCACCACGATGTCGTCACCGGCCAGGAAGCGGGCGAGCAGGTCGACGGCACCGGGGAGACGGCCGAGCTGGGAGATGGCGGCTTCCCGGTCGTCGGGGGTGTACCCGGGGTCGGCCGCGACGTGCGCCAGGCGGTCGGCGATCCACGCGCGTGCCGCCTCGGGCCAGTTCCGGGCCAGGGTTCCGGTCACCTCGGGCACCCATGCTCGGCCGTCGGGTAGCTGGGGCGGTCCCACGTGGTCAAGGCGACGGACGATCCTCATGGGACTCACCGTGCGGACCAGGGTCCGCCACACGACGGGAACGGCCACGGCCTCGGAGTCGCGGCAGAAGAGCTCGAAGGCGCGGGAGCCGCGCCCGGACAGGTACAACCGGGCGGTCCGCTCCGCGTCGTCGGAAGCGGGGTCCCCGAGGAACACGCCGACCAGGCGGTGGCGGAACCCGTCGCCCAGGTGGCCGGCCCTGCCGCCCAGCTCGTCCGCCAGACGGGCCGCGACCGCGTTGTCGCCCCGACCGCGCGCCGCGTCCAGGTACGGGACGAGCCGCCGGTACAGGTCGTGCTCGCAGCCCGGCGGCAGGACCTGGTCGAGGTGGGGCTCCGGTCGGGTTCCGGGCGGCCGGGTCCTGTTCGGGCGCGACCACCAGGGCCTCCCCCGCCTCGGTCGGCCCGGTTCGCCGAACCCGTCGGCGCCGAACGCCTCGGCGAGCTGGGCGTACACCTCCACGCCCCACCGCCGGACGGCGCCGTCCGGCGAGGTGTCCGGGTGACGCAGCATCCGCGCGGCCAGGTCGCGCAGCGCCCGTCGGGTGTCCCTGGAGGTGTCGCGGGCCGTCACGGTCTGGTCGAGGAGGCCGTCGAGGACGCCCGTGCCGGGCGCTCCCGCACCGCCGTGCCGGGGCTCCCCTCGGACGGCCCCTCCCTGCCCTGACCCGGTGTCGGCCGGGGTACCGGCGTCCACGAGCCCTGCCGCCCGCGCCAGGGACAGGGGACGCACCCCGCACAGCGCCCGAAGCAGCTCCCGGCGTACGGTGTCGCGATCGGCACGCAGCCGCGCGACGCGGTCGGCGAGCACGCCGCGCAGCAGGTCGGTGTCGCAGGTCCTGGCCGTGGCGGCCACGAGCGCGGCCAGGCCCCTGGCCCGCCGACCGGCGTCGCCGGAGGACGCCGCCCGCGACAGGGGACCGACCGCCTCGTCGTAGGGCAGGAACCCGATGACGTCCAGGTCCGCGTTCGGATCCGCGTGCCGGGGCTGGCTGGACTGGACCTCCCTGATCCGTTCCACCAGTTCGCGCGCCTCGGCTTCCGCACGCTCCGGTGGGAGCAGGTCGAGGTGGAGCACGGCTCCCCCGCCGGTCCGCGCGGGGCGGGTCCCCACGAAGCGCTCCAGGTACGGGCGCCGCACCGACAGGGGCATCGCCCGCAGGACGCGTCCGGCCGTGTCCGGGTCGTAGGCCATGGTTCTGGTGAGGCTCCGGATGCTCCGGCTCCCGTCGGGCAGTGCCGGATAGCGGGCCGGGTAGTACCGGTGGTCACCTCGGGCGTGCAGCGCCCGGCTGGCGTGCGGGACGCCGAAGGACGGCCCGAGCGGCCGCAGCAGTTCCGCGACGGCCTCGGGACGGATCGGGTCCAGGGCGCGCAGGGCCTGTCGCCAGTCGCGGGTCAGGGCCTCGCGGGGGGCGACGTCGGACAGCATGCCCAGGAGGGCGTCCGGGTGTCGGCGGGCCAGCCGTCGCCAGGAGCGCACGGCGTGGGCGAGGTCGGGCAGGCGCCGCGCGACCGCCGCCGTCGGGCAGGCCGGGAGCACAGCGGCGGCGTCGGCGTCACCGTACTCGTGTCCGACCCGGTCGAGCACCCGCTCGGCGAGCGCGGTGCGGCGTCCGTCGTAGAGGGTGCGGTACAGGGCGCGGCGCAGGCCGGTGGGGGCGTCCTCCACCACGGGAAGGACCGCCTCGTCGGGTACCGGGACGGTGCGGACCGCGCGCAGGGCGGCGCGGCGCAGTGCGTGGTCGGGACCGGCGAGGTAGCGGGCGACCGTGGCGGTGTCGCGCGCGGCGATGGCCATGTGCAGGGCGATTCGCGCGTGACCGTCGGCGTCGAGTCGCCGGAGGACCACGGAGAGGTGGGAGGTGCCCGCGTGGTCGCGGGCGTAGAGCGCCAGACGTCGCATGCGGACGTCTGGGGCGAGGTGGTCGAGCGACTGGAGGAGCTGGGTGGCCGACGCGTGCGTCGGCTGGGCGGGGCTCAACGGCCCGGGCGGAGACCGCCCTTCCTGATCGTCATGGCGGACATCATGGACCACGGGCACGGCGTTCCGCAACCGCGGCGGTCCGGTGGGCGGCAAGGCGCGGGGATGTGCGCACGCACGTCGCCGACGGACGGCTCGCCGCCTTCGGGCGTGCCCGGATTCTCCGAGAAGACGGGGTGGGTCTCCGGCGCTCAGGGCTCGGTCGGGGCGTCCCGTTCGAGGTCGCGGCGGGCGCGGGCGAGGTCCTCGGGGGTGTCGCAGTCGAACTCCGCGCCGTCGTCGGCGAGCGCGACCGGGCGCGGGTCCAGCGGGCCGAGAAGGCGGTGCAGGGACCGGCCCCGGTAGTCGGCGAGCGCCGCGCGGACGGCGTCGGTGCGCCACACCCCCGTCAGCCACTGCTCACGGCCTCCCGCGTCCACGTACACGGCTCCCTCGGCCCTCGCGTCGAGTGCCTCGGCGAGCTCGGCCAGGTGGGCGGCGGTCAGGCGCGGCAGGTCCGCGGCGAGCAGCGCGAACCGGGGCGCGCGCACGTGCGCCAGCCCGGCGCGCAGGGCGGGCACGGGTCCGGCCCCGGGCGGGTCCTCGCGGACGTAGAGCGCGGGCGGGCTCTCCCGGGGCGGACCGACCACGATGACGCGGGCGTCCGCGTCGTGGGCGCGGACCGCGTCGACGACCCGCTCCAGCAGTGTGCGCCCCGCGACGCTCAGGCCGGGCTTGTCGGCGCCGCCCATGCGCTGGGCGGCGCCTCCGGCGAGGACGACCGCGTCGATTCCCCCTGACGGTGTGCTGCTCACCCTCCCAGGATGGACCACGCCGCCCGACCGGCGCCGGTCAGCCCTTGACGCACACCACCTGGCGCAGGCGGTGGACCACCTCGACCAGGTCGGTCTGGGCCTCGATCACCGACTCCAGGTCCTTGTAGGCGGCGGGGATCTCGTCCACGACGCCGAGGTCCTTGCGGCACTCCACGCCCCTGGTCTGCTCCACCAGGTCCGCCGCGGTGAACGTCTTGCGCGCCTTGTTGCGGCTCATGCGGCGGCCCGCCCCGTGCGAGGCGGAGTTGAACGACTCCGGGTTGCCCAGACCGCGCACGATGTACGTGCCGGTCGCCATGCTGCCGGGGATGATCCCGAGGTCGCCCCTGCCCGCGCGGATGGCGCCCTTGCGGGTGACGAGCACGTCCACGCCGTCGTAGGTCTCCTCCGCCACGTAGTTGTGGTGGCAGGAGATCCACTGCCCGAACCGGGTGCCGGGGATCTGGTCGGCCAGTGTCGCGCACGCCAGGCCCATCATGACGTCGCGGTTGCGCCGCGCGTAGTCCTGGGCCCAGAACAGGTCGCGGCGGTAGGCGGCCATCTCGGGGGTGCCGGCGAGGAACACCGCCAGGTCGCGGTCGACCAGTCCCTGGTTGTGCGAGAGCGACCGCGCCGTGCCGATGTGGTGGTCGGCCAGTTCCTTGCCGATGTTGCGCGACCCGGAGTGCAGGACGAGCCAGACCGTGCCGTCGTCGTCGAGGCACACCTCCAGGAAGTGGTTGCCGCCGCCGAGCGTGCCCATCTGGCGGCGGGCCCGGGTCAGCCGCGGGTGCACGGACTCGGCGAGGCCGTCGAAGCCCGCCCAGAAGCTGTCCCAGTCCGCACTGCGCAGGCCGGGCACGGTCGTGGGGTCGACGGGCTCGTCGTGCGCGTGGAACCCGACGGGGATCGCCGCCTCCAGGGCGGAGCGCAGGCGGCCGAGGTCGTCGGGCAGCCGTTCCGCGGTCAGGTCCGTGCGCACGGCGGTCATGCCGCAGCCGATGTCGACGCCGACGGCCGCGGGGCTCACGGCGTCGCGCATCGCGATGACGGAGCCGACCGTGGCGCCCTTGCCGTAGTGCACGTCCGGCATGACGGCGAGGCCGTGCACCCACGGCATCCGGGTGACGTTGCGCAGCTGGTCCATGGCCTGGGGCTCGACCTGGTCCGGGTCCGCCCACATGCGGATGGGTACGCGTTCGCCGGAAACCTCGGTGTAGGGCATGACAGGCCACCTCCCTTTCCCGACCGGGCCTGTGCGGGGCGAACACGCGTTCGCCGTGGTACATCAAGCCAGAGCCGGGAACGGGCGGCAACCGGTTTTCCGGCGGCGGAGGGCTCACCCCTTGACGACGCCCAGCGGCACGAGCCGGGCCACCTTGCGGCACAAGCCCGCCCCGACACTGGCGTCCACCACGTCGTCGACGTCCTTGTAGGCGGACGGCGCCTCCTCGGCCAGTCCCTTCCACGACGTGCCGCGCACCGCGATCCCGTGCGCCTCCAGATCGTCCCTGAGCGGCCTGCCCCGCACCGTGCGCACGGCCTCGTGGCGGCTCATCACCCGGCCCGCGCCGTGGCAGGTGGAGTGGAACGCCTGCCCGCCCGGGACTCCGGCCAGGACGTAGGAGGCGGTGCCCATCGTGCCGGGGATGAGCGTGGGCTGTCCCACGTCGGCCAGTTCGGCCGGCAGGTCGGGGTGGCCGGGCGGCCACGCCCGGGTGGCGCCCTTGCGGTGCACGCACAGCCGGCGCCGCCGCCCGCCGACGACGTGGGTCTCCACCATCGCGAGGTTGTGGGACACGTCGTAGACGAGGTCGAGCCGGCAGCCGGCGTGGGCGTCGAAGGCCCGGCGGGCGGCCTCTCCGAGCAGTTGCCGGTTGACCCGCGCGAAATTGGTCGCCGCCGCCATCGCCCCGAGGTAGGCGCGCCCCTCCTCCGACTCGACCGGCACGCAGGCGAGCTGGCGGTCCGGCACCGCGATGCCGTAGCGCTCCATCGCCTCCTCCATCGCGCGCACCTGGTCGGAGCAGACCTGGTGGCCGAGCCCGCGCGATCCGGTGTGGACCATGACGCAGACCTGGCGCCGCCGAAGCCCGAACGCCTCCGCGGCCCGCGCGTCGTAGACCTCGTCGACCGCCTGGACCTCGAGGAAGTGGTTGCCCGAGCCGAGACTGCCGACCTGCCCGAGCCCGCGCTCGACCGCCCGGTGGCCGATCCCGCCCGGGTCGGCGTCCGCCATCCGGCCTCCGTCCTCGCACCGCAGCAGGTCCCGCCGCACGCCGTGCCCCTTGTCCACCGCGTGGCAGGCCCCGCCTTCGAGGACCTCGCGGAGCTGCGCGGCGTCGGACATCGGCCACACGCTGCCGCGCTTCATGCCGCGTGGGACGGCGTGGTCGAGCGCGTCCATGACCGCGCCGCGCCGCGGCGCGAACGCGTCCCGGTCGAGGTCGGCGGCGAGGAGCCGGACGCCGCAGGAGATGTCGAACCCCACCCCGCCCGGTGAGACCACCCCCGCCTCCGCCACGTCGGTGGCGGCGACGCCTCCGATGGGGAAGCCGTAGCCCCAGTGCAGGTCCGGCATCGCGTAGGAGGCGACGACGATGCCCGGCAGGGTCGCCACGTTCGCCACCTGGTGCAGTGACTCGTCGGCCGCGGGATCGGGCAGCAGCCGCCGCGACGCGAACACGATGCCCGGTACCCGCATCCCTCCCTCGCGTTCGACACGGAACCGGTACGGGGTCTCTTCGGTGATGCGCATGGCGCGCTCCCGGGTGCGTCGGAGGGCCCGCGGTGTGCGGTCGGGCCCGCTCCCAGCCGGATGTCAGACGTCGACGGTCACGGAGCACCACCATCCCTCCGGGCCGCGCTCGCAGCGCAGCTGGTGCAGGGAGACGGCCTTGGGGACCGCGCCCACGGCCTCGACCGTGTCGGCGTCGGCCATCGCGAACCGCACCCGGAGACCGGTCGGCGTGGCCCGCGCCTCGGTCGCGGACGGGAGCAGCCCCCTGGTCTCCAGGAGGTAGACGGCCTCGTCGATCACGGCGGCGAGGAGGTCGGCGTCGGTCGCGCCCTGCAGGTCGCGTTCGACGGTCGTCGTCGCGGGCGGCGGCTCGGCGCCGACGACGCTCTCCACCACCGCGGCCACGGCGTGCGCGACGCACTCCTCGCGGGTGGGCGCCCACGCCTCGACCCGCAGATCCGCCGTGTGCGCGGTGGTTCGGTGACCGGCGTCCGTTCTCGGCATGGCCACGGCTTCCTGGTCCGGTGCGGTCGTGCTCCTCCCTTCCACTGTCGTGCCCGCTCGGACCGGGTGCCTACCGGGTGGTCAGCCGCCGATCGCCGACATCGGGCGCGCCGGCTGGAGGAAGGAGGGGTCGTTGATGCCGTGGCCGGGGAGCTTGGCGGCCACGGCCGCCGTCCAGCGCTCGGCGATCTCCTCGTCGGTCGCGCCGCCGCGCAGCAGGGCCCTCAGGTCGGACTCCTCGCGGGCGAAGAGGCAGTTGCGGATCTGGCCGTCGGCGGTCAGTCGCACGCGGTCGCACGCCCCGCAGAACGGCCGGGTGACGGAGCCGATCACGCCGACGGTGGCCGGCTCCCCGTCGGGGAAGCGGGCGCCGCGCACGTGGAAGAGTTCGGCGGGGGCGCTGCCGCGGGTTTCGGCGTCGGCGGCCTCCAGGGAGAAGTCGGCCTCCAGGCGCGCGAGGATCTCGTCGGCGGTGACCATGGTGTCACGGCGCCAGCCGTGCTGGGCGTCCAGCGGCATCTGCTCGATGAACCGCAGCTCGTAGCCGTGCTCGATGCAGTACCGCAGGAGGTCGGGCGCCTCGTCGTCGTTGACGTCGCGCATGAGGACCGCGTTGACCTTGACGGGGGTGAGCCCGGCCTCGGCCGCCCCGGCCATGCCGTCCAGGACGTCCTGGAGGCGGCGCCTGCGGGCGAGCTTCTCGAAGCGGTCGTGGCGCAGGGTGTCGAGGGAGACGTTGACGCGGTCGAGCCCGGCCTCGGCCAGGGCGGGGGCCATGCGGGCCAAGCCGATGCCGTTGGTGGTCAGGGCGGTCTGCGGGCGGGGGGTGAGCGCGGTGGTCCCGGCGACCAGTCCGGGCAGGCCGCGGCGGAGCAGGGGTTCGCCGCCGGTGAAGCGGACCTCGGTGATGCCGAGGCGGGTGGTGCCGACGCGGATGAGCCGCAGCACCTCGTCGTCGGTGAGCAGTTCGGGCTTGGGCAGCCATTCCAGGCCTTCGGGCGGCATGCAGTAGCTGCATCTGAGGTTGCAGCGGTCGGTGAGCGACACCCGGAGATCGGTCGCCACTCGCCCGTAGGAGTCCTCCAGCACGCGCGTCACCCTCTCCAGTCTGTGTTGCCGGACGGGTGGTACGCGGATGCTCCCGTCCGAGGGGTACCCAGAGGTAAGCGTAGAAGATCACCTTTCTTGTGGAGTAGATAACATCGCCCTATATGCCGTATTTCGTTCCTGCCTACGAACGACTGCCGTCCCGCCTGGGACGCGGCTACGAACCGACGCGCGGATCGTTACGCGGCTGATGCACGACCGGGCCGGGGCCGACCCCGGCTTCCCTCCCGTCACGGGCGTCGATATCCGCCCCCTCCGCATGCGCGCCGCGGCCGCGCCCCCATAGGGTGTCCCTCCCAGAGATCGTCGCAGACGAGGAGGCGAAACGCCGTGATCACCACACGCGAGTGGGCCCTGGCCGGCGGACCCGACGGGTCGGGGAAGCTGGCGGCACGGGCGTGGGCGCCCGCCGAGGGCGAACCGACCTGGCTGGCGGTGCTGGTGCACGGCTACGGCGAGCACCTCGGACGCTACGAGAACGTGGCCGCGGACCTGGTCGAGGCGGGCGCGGTGGTGTACGGAGCCGACCACCGGGGGCACGGCCGCTCCTCGGGCGAGCGCGTGCTCATCGACGACTTCGCCGGGGTGGTGGAGGACGTGCACCGCGTCGTCACCCAGGCGCGCACGGCCTACCGCTCCCTTCCCCTGGTCCTCATCGGTCACTCGATGGGCGGCCTGGTCGCCGCCCGGTACGCCCAGACCCACCCCGAGGCGCCGCGCGCGCTGGTCGTGTCGTCCCCGGTGCTCGGCCGCTGGGAGGTCCTGGAGGCGCTCAGCGCGCTGGAGGAGATCCCGGACATCCCCATCGACCCGGACACGCTGTCGAGGGACCCCGGCGTGGGCGCCGCCTACGCCGCCGACGACCTGGTCTGGCACGGCCCGTTCAAGCGGCCCACGATCGAGGCGATGCTCACCGAGCTCGACCGGATCCGCGAGGCGGGCTGCGTGGGGACGATGCCGCTGCTGTGGCTGCACGGTTCCGACGACGCCCTGGTGCCGCTCGCCGGGAGCAGGGCGGGCGTCGACACCCTCGCGGGCTCGGACGTGACCGTCCGCATCTTCCCCGAGGCCCGGCACGAGCTGTTCAACGAGACCAACCGCGACGAGGCGCTGGCCGAGGTGATCCGGTTCGCCCACCGGTTCGTGCCCGACCCCCGGGGATGATCCCCGCGGGGCGTGACGCCCGCCCCAGGGGTGCTCAGACGAAGAGCTGGCCGCGCGGCTGGACGGGGTGGGCGAGCGTCTCGGCGTAGGCGGCGGCCAACCGGTCCACCGCGTCCGCCAGCACGTCCGGCGGCTGGGTGTAGGCCAGGCGCACGTACCGCTCCAGGGTGCCGTCCACGCCGAACACCGGCCCGGCCGCCGGGTGCACCCCGTGCCGGGTCGCCGCGGTGGCGAGCGCGCCAGCGACCGGGTGCGGCAGGGTCGCCCACAGCACCAGTCCGCCTCCGGGCACGCTGGGCCGCCAGTCGGGCAGGCGTTCGCGCAGCGCGCGCACCAGGGCGTCCCGGTTGCGCCGGAGCTGGCGGCTGCGTTCGGCGCGCACCCGCATCACGTCCGCCAGCAGGTGGGTGACGGTGAGCTGGTCGAGCACCGCCCCGGCCAGGTCGAAACGCTGGCGGGCCGACATCAGCCGGGCCACCATCGGCGGCGTGGTCCGGATCCAGCCCACGCGCAGCCCGCCCCACAACAGCTTGGCCACCGAGCCGATGGTCAGCACCCGGCCGTCGGTGTCGTGGACTGCCACCGGCGCGGGCAGGTCGCCCGAGTCGATGGCCAGTTCGGCGACGGACTCGTCGATGACCAGGTGGGTGCCCGCCCGGCGCGCCTCGCGGACCAGGACGGCGCGCTCGTCGTCGTCCATCAGCGCCCCCGTGGGGTTCTGGAAGTCCGGGATGAGGTAGGCCAGCCCCGGCTTCCACTGGCGGAAGGCGTCGGCCAGGTACTCCATGTCCCACCCCTGCGGGGTCACCCCGACCGTCCGGATCCGGGCGCCCGTCCGGCGGGCGGCGTCCACCGCGTGCGGATAGGTCGGCGACTCGACGAGGACCTCGTCGCCGGGCTGGAGCAGCAGGTCCAGGGCCAGTGCGATGCCCTGCTGGGCGCCGTTGGTCACGAAGATCTGCTCGGGGGTGGTGGGCAGGCCGCGTTCGACGTAGCGGCGGGCGATCGCGTGGCGCAGTTCGGGCAGGCCGTAGGGGTAGTAGCCGAGGCCGCCCACGTGCGCGGCGAGCTGTTCGGCGGCCTGGAAGGAGGCGGCGCGCAGCCCCTCCACCGCGGGCGGGGCGGCCACCCCGAGGTCGATGTGCTCGGCGACGGGGGTGAACGGCGCCAGCTCGCCGGTGCCGGTGTCGGGGAGGACGGTCCAGCTGCCCGCGCCCTGGCGGCTGTCCAGGAAGCGGTTGTCGCGCAGCCAGGCGTAGGCGGCGGTGACGGTGTTGCGGCTGACGCCGAGCGACGCGGCCAGGTCGCGCTCGGCGGGCAGACGGGTGTTGGTGGGGACGCGGCCGTCCAGGATCAGACCGCTCACGGCCCGGGCGATGGCCAGGTAGAAGGGGCGCTCGACCGGCGCCTCCCCGATGAGGCGGGCCAGGAGGCGGCCGTTGATCCGCCGGCTGCCGCCTCCGGTCGGGCCGCGATCGGCCCCACGGTGGCCGCCCTGCTTCGCCATGCCGTCCTCCCCCCTGCCCGAGTTTCGGGCCAGTTGTTCTGATTGGCGCTTCAGAATGAGCGCCACCTCCGCCACGATACCGATGTGGCACCGTTTGCGGCCCCATCGAACGAGCCCACGCGTTCCCCCCCCACGAGAAGACGGAGATCCCTGTTGTCCGACCGCCCCTACTCCCCTGACCAGGCGCCCACCCCCGTGAGGACGCGGGACCGGCTGGCCCGGCTCGTGCCCCGGCCGCGGGCGCGACGGCTGGCACAGCTGTACCTGGGACTGGCCCTGTACGGGCTCAGCGGCGCGCTGCTGGTGCGGGCGGAGCTGGGCGCCATGCCCTGGGACGTCCTGCACCAGGGTTTGGCGCTGCGGACCGGGCTGTCGATCGGCACATGGAGCGTGATCGTCGGAGCCGCGCTGATGCTCCTGTGGATCCCCCTGCGGCAGCGGCCGGGCCTGGGCACGTTGAGCAACGTGGTCGTGGTCGGCACGACCGTGGACCTGTTCCTGTGGCTGCTCCCCTCCCCCGGGCCGCTGGCCCTGCGGGTGGCGACGCTGCTGCTGGGGGTACTGGTGTGCGCGGTGGCCACCGGGTGCTACATCGGCGCCCGGCTCGGACCGGGCCCGCGCGACGGCCTGATGACCGGACTGGCCGAGCGGGGGTGGTCGGTGCGGCTCGCCCGCACGGTGATCGAGGTGGTCGTCGTGATCACCGGCACCCTGCTCGGCGGGACGCTGGGGGTGGGCACGATCGTCTACGCCCTGGCCATCGGCCCGCTCGCCCAGGTCTTCCTGCCGATGATGCGGGTACCGGATGAACGGCCGGCAATCCAGTCGCCACCTCACCGTTGGCCCGGCCGTCACCAGTGATTGATCACCGCGTCATAACTTCTGGAACGTGAAACTCCACATTTCGCCATATAACTCCGCGCGTGTTCAGATGCACGTGCACTCGCGGGTAGCGCGCATCCCTTGAAGAGTGGAAGATGGTGACCGCGGTGAACGACAAGGAGCGGGTGTCGGCCGGTTCCCTCGGTCCGCCTCTTTAGCCTGCCCTCACCTGGGCACATAACCGGGTATACGGGTGGCGACAGACGGTCCGGGGAGGTGAGCCGATGTCCCGAACGGCGCCCTTTCCCAGCCCCGGGCCACGACCGGTGCGGGGACGGGCGGTGGATCCCCCGACGGGGCGCGTACACGGGCGTGCGCGGCGCGACCGCGAAGGCGCGGCGCACCCCGTCCCCACACGGGTTCTCGCGCCCACCGCACAGACCAAGACGACGCGTTGGGGGTGAGCCGCGTGCCCGGCTGGATTGAGGACTACGCACTGATCGGCGACATGCAGACCGCCGCTCTTGTCGGTCGGGACGGCTCTATCGACTGGGCGTGTCTGCCGGACTTCGATTCCTCCGCCTGTTTCGCCGCCCTTCTCGGCGACGACCAGAACGGCAGTTGGGCGCTCCGGCCCGCCGACGGCGAACCCAACGCCACCCGGCGCAGGTATCGGGGAGAAACGCTGATCCTGGAGTCGGAATGGGACACCGACACCGGAAGCGTGCGGGTCATCGACTTCATGCCGCCGCGCGGCGGAGCACCCCACATCGTGCGCATCGTCGAGGGGATCAGCGGGTCCGTCCAGATGGAGACCACCATGCGGATCCGGTTCGACTACGGCCACGTCGTGCCGTGGATGCACCGCGCCGGAACCGAACTGGTCGCCATCGCCGGACCCGACGCGATCTGGCTGAGCGCCCCCGTCGCCCTCCAGGGCCACAACTTCACGCACGACGCCTCCTTCACCGTGACGGCGGGCCAGCGCGTGCCGTTCGTCATGACCTGGCACCCCTCGCAGGTGGAGGAGTCCGACCACCTGGACGCGGAGAAGGCCCTGTCACGGACCGCGCGGTTCTGGGAGAAGTGGGTCGACCAGTGCTCCTACGACGGTCCCTACCGCGAGGCGGTCGTGCGGTCCCTCATCGTGCTCAAGGCGCTGACCTACCAGCCGACCGGCGGGATCGTGGCCGCCCCCACGACCTCCCTGCCCGAGGAGATCGGCGGGGTCCGCAACTGGGACTACCGCTACTGCTGGCTGCGGGACGCCACCATCACGCTGGAGGCGCTGATCCGCTCCGGGTACAAGGACGAGGCGCTCGCCTGGCGTGAGTGGCTGGTCCGGGCCGTGGCGGGCGAACCGCAGCTGATGCAGATCATGTACGGCATCCGCGGGGAGCGGCGGCTCACCGAGTGGGAGGCCGACTGGCTGCCGGGGTACGAGGCGTCGCGTCCGGTGCGGATCGGCAACGCGGCGGTCGGTCAGTACCAGCTCGACGTGTACGGCGAGGTCATGGACGTGCTGCACCTGGCCCGCCGGTCCAACATCCGCGGCGGCGAGTACCTGTGGGGGCTCCAGCGCTCGCTGGTCAACTACCTCGAGTGGTGCTGGGACGAACCCGACGAGGGGCTGTGGGAGGTGCGCGGGCCGCGCCAGCACTTCGTGCACTCCAAGGTCATGGCGTGGGTGGCCGCCGACCGGGCGGTGCGCAGCATCGAGGAGTTCGGCAAGGAGGGCCCGATCGAGCGGTGGCGGGCCCTGCGCGACACCATCCACGCCGAGGTGTGCGAGTACGGCTACGACCCCCACCGCAACACCTTCACCCAGTACTACGGCAGCAAGGAGCTGGACGCGGCGCTGCTGCTCATCCCCGAGGTGGGCTTCCTGCCCTACGACGACCCGCGCGTCGTCGGCACCATCGAGGCGATCCGCAAGGACCTCATGGTCGACGGGTTCGTGCTGCGCTACCGCACCGACCTGGAGACGTCCGCCGACAAACTGCCCGGCGACGAGGGCGCCTTCCTGGCGTGCAGCTTCTGGATGGCCAACGCCCTGCTGTCGATCGGACGCCAGGACGAGGCCAAGGAGCTGTTCGAGCGGCTGCTGTCGCTGCGCAACGACCTGGGACTGCTCGCCGAGGAGTACGACCCGCACACCGGGCGGCAGGTGGGCAACTTCCCGCAGGCGTTCAGCCACGTGCCCCTGGTGACCACCGCGCTCAACCTGGCCGACCGCCAGGGCGGCTGGCGCGCGGAGTAGCCGCCGCGCCGCCGCGGAACCCGGGTCCTCCGGTCGGCCCGACCCGGGATCCGCGACCGGGACGGGCCGGTCCAGAGCACCGGCCCGGAACCCCCGTGGCCGCCGTCGTCGGACGGCCCGTCCACGGCCACGGGGGCGGGTCACGTCACCGGAGCCCGGTCCGGGCCCGGTGTCGTCGGCGCGCCGGGGTCACCACAGCACGGGCAGCCGTTCGGGCAGCCGCTTGATGAACCCGGGCCGCCAGGCCAACTGGTCGGCGGGCACGGCCATCCTCAGGCGGGGCAGCCGGGCGACCAGCGCCGTCAGGGCGGCCTCGGCGTGGGCGCGCCCCAGCGCCGACGCCGGGCAGTAGTGCCGCCCGCCGCCGAAGGCCAGGTGCGGGTTGGTCGGACGGTCGATGTCGATCACCTCGGGGCGGTCGAACACCGCAGGGTCGTGGTTGGCGCCCTCGACCAGGACCAACACGAGCTCGCCCGCGCGGACGAGGGTGTCGCCGAGCCGGACGTCCTCGGTGGCGATGCGGGGCAGGGCGTCGCCGATCGAGAGGTTGTACCGCATGAACTCGTCGACGGCCCTGGGCACGTCCTCGGGGTTCTCGTGCAGCCGCCGGACCAGCTCGGGGCGCTCGGCGAGGGCGAGGATCGCGTGCAGGAGGAAGGCCGAGGTGCTGACCGCGCCCGCGCCGAACAGTGACACGGCGACCGTGGCCAGCAGCTCGTCGTCGGCCTCCCCGGCGTCGCGCAGTTCCGCGAACCGGCCGAGCAGCCCGTGCCCGGGACCGGAGCGCAGTCGGTCCAGCATGTAGCCGTGGTCCTTGTCCCAGTTGGCCCCCGCGCCCTCGAAGGGGGCCGGGCTGGTCACGAACGCCACGTCGATGCCCCGCATCAGCCGCCGCCAGTCGCCGACGGGCACGCCGATGATCTTGCAGTGCAGGGCGGCGGAGAACGGGTCGGTGAACCCGTCGCGCAGGTCGGCGGGCGGGCCCTGCCCGACGAGTCCGTTGATCAGCGCGTGCGCCTCGGCGAGCATCCACTCGGCCAGCGTCTCCGTGGGACGCAGCGCCTTCATGACCGCGCCGCGCAGACCGGCGCTGTTGATGTTGCCCATGTTGTTGACGACCTCGGGCGGGATGGTCAGCGCGTACTGCCGCGGCGCCCCGGGCCGGGAGGTCTCCCTGAGGCTGAAGCGCTCGTCCTCCAGAACGGCGGTGGCCAGCGCGTGGGTGCTCACGAGCCACGCCGGGTCCCCGGTCATGGTGCGGACCCGGGCGACGGGCCGGTGCTCGCGCAGCCACGAGCACTCCACGGGTACGGTGCGCCCGTCGCGGGACAGGGGGAAGGTCAGGTCGATGGTCATCAGTGGACGTCCTTGTCGGGCAGGGGCCGGACGGTGGCGTAGGCCTGGGTGTCGGCGGCGCGCAGGCCGCCGGTCCGGCCGAAGAGGAGGGGGGCCAGGGGCATTTCGACGTGGTAGCAGCTCACGGAGGACCCGACGCCGAGAATGGCGGGGGTGTCCACGAAGAACGGGATCTCGCGCGCCAGATAGCGCATTCCCGCCGCCATCTGCGCGTCGGTGGGACCCTGCTCCCCGGAACGGGGACGGAGGAACCGGCGGATCGTGTTCTCGCAGACCCCGGTGAATTCCGGATCGGTCCGCATCGCCCGTTCCGCGTCGGCGCGGAGGGAGCGGTAGGCGGAATCGCCCTCGAACTCCGACAGCGGCGTGCACCGCGCGTCGGAACCGGAGAGCTCGATCCCCTGGAGGATGCGCCTGCGCAGGGCGCGGATGTCCTTGGCGGCGCGGCGGCGCGCCCGTTCCGGGGCGTACCCGAGCGCGGCGAACATCGTGTCGACCTCCCGGTCGGCGTAGACGACGTCGACCGAGTCGAAGCGTCGCCGCGCCCACGTGAGGAGCGCGGCGACGCGCTCACGGGTGAAATACCCGTTTCCCGGACTCGCCCCGACGAGGAGGTGTTCTCCTTTGTCGTAGACGGCCGAGCAGTTGACGGTGAGCGGAATGGCCTCGAATTCGGCCACGCTGATAGTGGGGACGGAAGATACCATGGTGGCGCCTCCTGTTTCGCGCGTTTTCGGCCAGCGGTCACAACGGCGAGGCAACACGACGCCGCGGACGCGGGCGTGGGCGCGGGGCGACGTGGTCAGGGGCGACGGCCGCTCCGTGGTGGCGGACGAACCGTGCTGGGGTGGATCACCGGGCAGGAGGACGCGGGGTTCCCGTGTCCGGGCGCCGTCGGGCGAGGTGGCTGGAACGCGGCGACGGCGCGGTGAGGGCTCGCGCGGTGAGATCGGGGAGAGTGGTCACGGGCGGACGCTGACGTCGGCCCGCGCGGCTTCCCTAGACTGAGGAGGGCGACCCGCGCCGGGAGGTCGGGCGGCGCCGGGTCGGCTGTGGATCCGCGGGTTCGGGGACGTGCAGCCCCAGGCGGCGGACGCGCACGTGTCGATTCACCTCGTCCTGTCGCTAGTCCCAGTGGAGCCCCGTGCTCCCGGTGTGGCGACAGCGACTCCAAGTTATCGCCCGCGCCGGACCGTGAGCGCCTCGTGGCCGGATGTGGTCATCCGCCTCCCGGGGCTTGACCGCGTGGCGGGGCCGCCTCCACGCCCGGGCCGCGGATCGTCCGAAGCGGCCGTGGTTGTCGCCGTCTGCCGCTAGTGTTCTGGCCATGCCGAGCAGGGATCTGAACGAAATCATGGACAGCGGTTGGGCGAAGGCCCTGGAGCCGGTCGCCCCGCAGATCGCCGCGATGGGCGACTTCCTGCGCCAGGAGGTCGCGGAGGGCCGGACGTACCTGCCCGCCGGAGAGCACGTCCTGCGCGCCTTCCAGCAGCCGTTCGACGACGTGCGCGTGCTCATCGTGGGCCAGGACCCCTACCCCACCCCGGGCAACCCGGTGGGGCTGAGCTTCTCCGTGGCGCCGGACGTGCGCCTGCCAGCGAGCCTGCGCAACATCTACAAGGAGATGCAGGAGGACATCGGCACGCCCGTGCCCTCCAACGGCGACCTCACCCCGTGGACCGAGCAGGGCGTGCTGCTGCTCAACAGGGTGCTGACGGTCGCGCCGGGCAAGGCCGGGTCGCACCGCGGCAAGGGCTGGGAGGCCGTGACCGAACAGGCCATCCGGGCGCTGGCCGAGCGCGGCAAGCCGCTGGTGGCCATCCTGTGGGGCCGGGACGCGCGCAACCTGCGCCCGATGATGCCGGGTGTGCCGTGCGTGGAGTCCGCCCATCCGAGCCCGTTGTCGGCGCGCAGCGGCTTCTTCGGTTCCAAGCCCTTCAGCCGGACCAACGCCATGCTCCAGGAACAGGGCGCGGAGCCGGTGAACTGGCAGCTGCCCTAGGACGTCACACAGTCACCGAGAACGAGAACGCCCGACCCTCGACCCCCCATTGACCTGCGGACCCGGCGCCCGACACGGCGCCGGGTCCGGTCATGTCCCCCTCAGCGAGAGAGGCGGTGCCCCCTTGGCCCGACAGCTCACCTACGCCGACGCCCTGCGCATCCTGGGCGAGAACGACTCACAGGTCCTCGACCTGGCGGAGAAACTGGCCGACGGGGGTCTGGGGCTCCTGGGGGTGCCGGACCTCTTCGGCCTGCGCGGCGAGCTGGTGAGCCGGGGCCGCCAGGCCGTCGAGGGCATCGGCGACAAGATCCGGGGGCGCAGCCGGATGTCGCGCACCGAGCGGATCGAGGCCGCGCACCAGATCCTGGTCGTCGTGGCGTTCTTCGAGGCGGTGGAGGAGTCGCTGGAGGAGCTGGACGCCCCCTTCGCCCTCGCCGACCTGAAGCTGACCAGGGCCGAACAGGCCGAGCTGATG
This sequence comes from Nocardiopsis sp. NPDC050513, assembly GCF_044457925.1. NCBI lineage: Bacteria > Bacillati > Actinomycetota > Actinomycetes > Streptosporangiales > Nocardiopsidaceae > Nocardiopsis > Nocardiopsis sp. NPDC050513. Next base: position 289,651 of record NZ_JBITHK010000005.1, read on the forward strand.
GACCGGGTGCTCGCCCACACCGGGTCCGCCCCGGCCCTGTCCCTGGGATCCGGCTGGGCTCCCCGCTTCTTCCAGGACTTCCTGCTCCGGGACTTCACCACCGCGCTGACCGCGCTCACCGCCGCCGAGGACGACGGCGCCTCCGCGGCGGACGAGGTCGTCGACGGACTGCGCGGGCTCGTCCCCGAACGCGCCGCCGAACGGTACGCGGAGTCCTACCGGCGACTGGCCGCCGACGTCCCCGAGTTCGGGATGTGGGCGCACCTGCACGAGCACGACCGCACGCGCGGCGCCCTCGGCGCGGGGCTGGGCGACCTGCGGCGGCGGTTGGAGGAGATCAGCTCCCACCGCGACGTCGACGCGCGGCGCCGGGAGCTGGCCGCCGGGTACCGGGCGGTGCTGCGCCAGCCCGTGCTCCGGTCCGACGACGCTCCTCCGGGTCTCGTGCTGCCCGCGCTGGAGGACGCCTACATCGCCCCGCGCGGACGCGCCGCCCATGCGGTGCACTCCGGTTCCCCCTCCAGCGAGGAGTGGTGGGCGCGGCTGCCGGTGCTCGACGACCTCCAGCCGGTCATCGCCGCCCACCTCGTCCACCCGCTCGCCACCGAGGCCCCCACGGTCATCCTCGGCCACCCCGGCGCGGGCAAGTCCAAGTTCACCGAGATGCTGGCGGCGCGCCTGCCCGCCGCCGACTTCCTCCCGGTGCGGGTGGAGCTGCGCGCGGTCCAGCCCAACGCCCCCATCCACGTGCAGATCGAGGACGGTCTGGCCGCCGCGCTGCACACCCGGGTGTCCTGGCGGGAGTTGGCCGACTCCGCCGACGGCGCGCTGCCGGTCGTGATCCTCGACGGCTTCGACGAGCTCCTCCAGGCGACCGGCGTCGACCGCTCCGACTACCTGGAGCGGGTCCAGGAGTTCCAGCAGCGGCAGGAGGCGCTGGGCCAGCCGGTGGCGGTCATCGTCACCAGCCGCACCGTGGTGGCCGACCGCGCCCGTTTCCCCGACGGCACGATGGTGATGCGCCTGGAGCCGTTCGACGACGCGCGCATCGCCCGCATGGTGGAGGTGTGGAACCGCGCCAACGCCCGCTCCCTCACCGCATCCGGAGTGGAACCGCTCACCCCGCGGGCCCTGGTCCGGTACCGGGAGTTGGCCGAACAGCCGCTGCTGCTGTTGATGCTGCTCATCTACGACGCCGAGGGCAACGCGCTCCGGCACGCCTCGGAGACCCTGTCCGACGCGGAGCTGTACGACCGCCTGCTGCGGATGTTCGCCCGCCGTGAGGTGACCAAGCACCGCTCCGGCCTGGGCCGGGCGGACTTCGAGGAGGCCGTGGAGGACGAACTCCGGCGTCTGGAGGTCGCCGCGCTGGCGATGTTCACCCGCCGCAGGCAGAGCGTGAGCGCCGACGAACTCGACCAGGACCTCGCCGTGCTCATGCCGGACGCGGTCGTCTCCCCCGCGGACGCCGACCTGCACGGGGGGATCGACCCGGCCGCCCGGGTGCTGGGGCGGTTCTTCTTCGTCCACGAGTCGCGGGCCAGGGCCTCGGACGGACCGTCGAGCGTGTTCGAGTTCCTGCACTCCACCTTCGGCGAGTACCTCGTGGCGCGCGCGGTGGTGGACGCGTTGGACGAGGCGGCCGACGCGCGGTCGCGCGCCTCCCGCCGCCGGGGCCGGGCCGTGCGCACCGACGACGGCGAGCTGTACGCGCTGTCGTCCTTCGCCAGCTACGGGGGGCGCGACCGGGTCGTCGACTTCCTGCGGGACCTGCTCGAACGCCGCCTGTCCGAGGACCCGAGGCTGCGCGAGGAGTACGGGAGACTCCTCGTCGAACTGTTCCAGGAGGCCCGGTTCCCGGCCCCCAACCGGTCCTACCCCGGGTACGAGCCCGTGCGGCTGCCCCTGGTCCTTCGCGAGGCCAACTACACCAGCAACCTGGTGATCCTGCTGTGCCTCGTGCGCGAGGACCCCGTGGACGCCCGCGAGCTGTTCCCCGACGCCGCCGAACCCGACCAGGCCCTCCTGGGCAGGACCACCTCGTGGCGGACCCTGCCCGGCTCGGAGTGGTTCAGCATCCTGTCGACCCTGCGGGTGCGTCACCTCCAGGGGTGGCACGACGAGGGTGAGACCACCGTGATCGGCCTGGAGGACGGCTCACCCGTCGACGTGGGCGAGTGCATCGGCTTCGAAGTCCGGGCCAGGTCCCGCCCCGAGTTCGTGCCCAGCATGACCGACCCCTACGGCATCACCGCGCCCTTCGACTCGGTCACGTCACGGCTGCTCCGATCGGTGGCGATGCGGGTCAACGGGACGGCGGCGCGGTTCACGCTCGGACTGCTGCCCTACCTGCGCCACGTCTCGACCGACCTGGGCACCTGGTTCCTGGACGAGGACGGCGACAGGGCGTGGAGCCACCTCCACGAGGTCCTGCGGCTGCGGATGGAGCCGATCACCCACGCCCCGCGGGAACGTCTGGAGGCCTACCGGCGCCTCCTGTCGACCCGGTCGCTCGGACGGATCGAACTCCTGGTGCTCCGCCAGGCGACGGAGGACCTGGCGTTCCTCGCCCCGGACACCGAGTTCCGGGAGGACCTGCTCGGTGTCCTGCGGGGGTACCTCGGGGCCGTGGAGTCCGTCGTGCACGGGGGCGCGCTCCGGACGGACACGGTCGCCGCCGTCCTGGAGGCCCTCGGCGGGCACGTCTCCCCGGGCTGGGTGAACGACGTCCTGGGCCTCGTCGAGCAGGCCCAGGGCTCGGAGCCGGACGCCGTGCGGGGCGTCCGGGGTCCTGCGGTGGACGCCGACGGGAAGGACCGGAACACGACCGGAGGACAGGCCTATGACGCGGCGCCGCTGGCCACCGGGAAGAAGCGCGGGCCGAAGCACGTCACCCGGCACACCGACGATCAGTCCGGCTCCAGGGGCGCCGGGCGCACTCCGGCCCCCGAGCAGCTGCCCCCCGGCGGCAGCGACGGCCCGGGCTCGGACGTCCGCCGACCGGTGCCCGCGCCCGAGAGCGGCGTCAACTCCGGGCGGCCTCCGTCACCCGGCGCACGAGGGCGGGGATGACCGTACCGATCGGGTCGCGCAGGACCGCGCTGGCGAAGTCGTCGTAGGGGGTCGGCTCGGCGTTGACCACGACCAGGCTCGCCCGGGCCATCATCGCCACGTCGCACAGACCGGCGGCGGGGTGCACGGTCAGCGAGGTGCCCACCGCCAGGAACACGCCGCACTCCCGGGCGGCCCGGGCCGCCCGCTCGATGACGTCGGCGTTCAGCCGCTGTCCGAAGGAGATCGTGTCCGACTTCTGGATGCCGCCGCACTGCGGGCACCGGGGGTCGGACTCCTCGTCGAGCCGAGCCAGGACCTCCGGGCTCGGGGTGCGCAGTCCGCAGGACGTGCACACCACCCACAGCATGGTCCCGTGCACCTCGATCACCCGGTCGGCGGGCAGCCCACCGCGCTGGTGCAGCCCGTCGATGTTCTGGGTGACGAGCGCTCGGAGCCGTCCGGTGGCGTCGAGGTCGGCGAACGCCCGGTGCGCGGCGTTGGGCTCGGCCGTCCACACGCGGTGGTCCCGACGCCGCAGCCACACCTGCCGGCGCACGTCGGCGTCGCCCATGTAGGTGTCGAAGTCGGCCATGGCCTCGGCGGCGGGGTCCTTGGTCCACAGCCCGTTCGGTCCCCGGTAGTCGGGGATGCCGGAGTCGGTGGACACGCCCGCGCCGGTGAGCACGGTGACGCGCCCGGCCGAGGCGAGCAGGTCTGCGGCGCGCTCGAAGCCCTCGGGGTCGGCGAGCGGCGCGGGATCCGTGGTCGTGGAGGCCATGCCCCATTGTTGCAGCGGCTTTGACGCTTCTTGCCTCCGGAGTTGCCTTCGGAGCGCGCGCGGGTCGCACGGACCCCGTACCCTCGGGGAACCTGTGGGACGCGGAGGCGAAATACCCCGCCGATGCACACGAGACGGGCGAAGGGTGCCAAAATCGACACAGTCATGAAGCAGTCGTCCTACATCCTCGTGGTCAACCGGACCACGGTGCGGCGCCCCGTCTTCGTCCTGGGCGCCCCCCACTCCGGGGTCCCCGGCGTCGCCCGCGCCCTCTCCCGCGCCCCGGGGTTCCACGTCGTCGCCGGCGCCTCCGGCGTGCTCAACGCCGTCTACGCCGTCGCCCGCCGCCCCTCCCTCGCCCAGGAGAAGGTGTCGGGGACGGCGAGCCTGCTGCGCGAGGCCTACGCCGAGGCCTGGCAGCTCACCCCCCTGACGTGCCCCCGCTGCCCCGGTCCGTACGCGCGCGTCCCGGCCAACGCCTCCGCCGAACCGTGCGAGCACAGCGCCGACGCCCAGCGCTACGGCGACGCCAGCCCCGACCTGCTGTTCTGCGCGGAGGCCCTGTACGCGGCCTTTCCCGACGCCCTGTTCGTACAGGTCATCAGGGACGGCAGGGACGTGGTCGCGGGCATGCTCGACGACGAACGCGCCCTGTCCTGGCTCAAGCCCGGGCTCATGTCGATCGACCACGAGTTCCCCAACCACTTCTTCGGGTTGGAGGAGGAGCCGGACCTGGAGGCCTTCCGGAACGGTTCCGACGCCGCCAAGTGCGCGATGCGCTGGCGGGGTGCCGTGCGCATGCACGCGCGGCTGCGCCGGGAGATCGGCGCCGACCAGCTCCTGACCGTGCGGTACGAGGACGTCCGGGGCGGGGAGATCGCGACCGCGCGCCGCCTGCGCGAGTTCACCGGGGCGCGCGTGTCCGCCACCGAGCTGATGGACGAGCGGGACTGGGCAGCGGGCCGGTGGCGCGACCGGCTCTCCCGCGAGGACTACGGGGACGTGAGCGCGGTCGCCGCCGTCGAGCTCTCGCGCCTCGGCTACCAGTAGGCTCCGACGGCCCTAGGGGGCCGCGACCGCGGCCGGGGCCGCGGGGACGTCGTCGGTGACGCCGTGCGCGGCCATGAGGGTCTCGGCGGCGGCGCGCGCGGTCAGGGCGGCCCGCGACTCCCCCAGGACGCTGCGCGCCACGACCGCCCCCTCGTGCAGCATCGCGAGGGAGTGGGCCAGGACCTCGGGGTCGGCCGCGCCCGCCTCGGTGACGAACCCCGCCAGCAGGCCCCTCAGCCAGCGCTTCTGCCCCTCGGCCACGGACCTGCCCGGGTGCTCGGGGTCGGACAGTTCGGTGTAGGCGTTGACCATGGCGCAGCCGCGCGGGTTCTCCTCGCCCATCCACGCGTGCAGGGCGTCGAAGGTGGCGACCACCCGCGCCCGGGGCGTCGCGGCCCGCTCCAGGTGGTCGGTGAGGTAGGCGCGCCAGCGGTCGTCCCGGGTGCGGAGATAGGCCACGACGAGGTCCCGCTTGGAGCCGAAGCGGTCGTAGATGGTCTTCTTGGTGACGCCGGCCCGATCGGCGACCAGCTCCATGCCGACCGTGTTGATGCCCCGCGCGTAGAACAGCTCGCTCGCGACCTCCAGGATCCTGCGGGCCGCGGGCGTGAGCGGTCGGGTCGCGGGGGCGGTGGCGGTCATGGGCGTGTTCCTCCGGCTCCGTGGTGTCGATGACGCTGGACCGGGAGTATACCCACCGGTGTGGTTACACGGCCGGATCCGGCGCTACGCCCGCTCGGGCACCCCGGTGACGAACGGGGTCGCCACCAGGCTGTCCTCGACCTCCTCGACCAGTTCCCGCGCCTCCGCCGCCTCCAGCAGCTCGGAGTCGCCGGCGTGGGGGATCACGGCCGTGCAGACGAGTTCCACGAGGGCCTCGGCCTCCAGCAGCTCGGTCACGCCCACCACCGCCATCGGCGGGTAGTAGCGGCCCATGTGGCGGCGGTAGACCGACCCCAGGGTCGCCAGGTTGACCCGGTAGGCGGACACGGCCGTGGTGTACACGCACATGGTGACCACGTGCACGGGCTCGGCCCCGGCCGCACGCAGGGCCTCGACCATGTTGGCGAGCGCGTGGTCGAACTGCTGCACCACCGTGTCGCCGACGATCCCCCCGTCGGGACGCCGGGCGGTCTGCCCGCCCACGTGGACGGTGCGGCCGGGAGTGACCACGAGGGCGTGGGAGTAGCCCACGGGTTCGGCCAGAGACAGCGGATTGACGAGTTGGTGCGGTGTCCGGTCCATCGGCGTTCCCTCATCGTTCACGTGGCGCCCGCCGCGGCCGGTCCGGCACCGGCGCTCCCTCTGGGGGGACACCGCCGGACGTGCGGCTACGATGAGCGCATGTCGATCACTTTCCTGCTGTCCGTCGTCGCCCTCGTCGCCGCGCTGACGCTGTTCGCCGCGATCTTCGTCGCGGGCGCCGTCTACGTCGCCCGAATCCGCCGCAGGGGCCCCGAGGCCGTGCTGACCGGAGCGCGCAGGCGCCGCGAGCTGCGCGGGTCCTAGCGGGGCCGGGCGACCGCGTCCGGGGCGGGGCGCCTACTCGCCGTCGAACTCGTCGGGGTCGGGGCCGAACCTGCTGCCCGCGTCGAGCCCGGTGACGCGGTCCATGTCCGCCTCGGAGAGCTCGAAGTCGAAGATCCGGAAGTTGGAGCGGATCCGCTCGGGGGTCACCGACTTGGGGATGACCACGTTCCCGAGCTGGATGTGCCAGCGCAGCAGCACCTGGGCCGGGGTGCGCTGGAGCTGTTCGGCGATCGCGACCACCGTCGGGTGGTCGAGGAGCTTGCCCTGGCCCAGGGGGCTCCACGCCTCGGTGATGATGTTGTGCTTGGCGTCGAACTCGCGCATCGGCCGCTGGATGAGCAGCGGGTGCAGTTCGATCTGGTTGACCATGGGCGTGATGCCGCCCTCCTCCATGACGCGTTCCAGGTGCGACGCCTGGAAGTTGCACACGCCGATGGCGCGGACCCGGCCGTCGGCGTAGAGCCGCTCCAGCGCCTTCCACGTCGGCACGTACAGGTCCCGTTGGGGCAGCGGCCAGTGGATGAGGTAGAGGTCCAGCGTCTCCAGGCGCATGCGCTCCAGGGTCGCGTCGAACGCCCGCAGGGTGTGGTCGTAGCCCTGGTCGGGGTTGGCCAGCTTGGAGGTGACGAACACGTCCTCGCGGTCGAGTTCCGACCGGCTCAGCGCCTCGCCCACCCCCCGTTCGTTGCCGTAGGCGGCGGCCGTGTCGATGCTGCGGTACCCCGCCTCCAGAGCGGTCGTCACGGCGTCGACGACCGCGTCGTCGGACACCTGCCACACACCGAAACCCAACTGCGGCATGCGCACGCCGTTACCCAGAGTAACGTCGGGAACCGTCATCTCGCCTCATCCCCCGTCGGGCCGACCCGTCCTCGTCTCCACCACCGGCACCCCCGTGCCGTGGGGCGTGTGCGGCGGACACGCCCTGGTCGCATACTGCCACGTCGGCGCGGATCACCGCCCGAAGCCGCCCCGCTGCCGCACGGGCTTTTTACCGACGGCCCCGCCGCCGACCGCTACGCTGGTCGGTCCCGGAGGGGAGGTGGGCCGATGGGCCGCGAGCAGCGCGCCCGTGTCAGCGCCGAGCTGTCCAGGGACCGCGCGGCCCTGGTCGACCGGATCGTCGCCGAGGTGTACGCGGAGGTGCCCGCCTACCGGGGACTGCACGGATCCCAGCTCGCGGAGGTCCGCGCGATCGCCGGGTGGCTGGTGGCCCGCTCGCTGGAACTGTGGGCGGACGGGTGCGTGCGCCTGCCGCCGGAGGACCTGGAGCGGCTGCGGGAGATCGGCCGAGCGCGGGCGGCGGACGGACGCTCGATCGGGGCCGTGGTCCGGGCGCACCGGGTCGGGTCCGCCGCCGCGGTCCGCCTGGTGTCCGAGCAGGCCGGGGACCGGGTCACGGCGACCGACGTGTTCGCTCTGAGCGAACTGTGGCTGACCTCCCTCGACCAGATCTCCGAGCACCTGGCGGCGGGGCACGCCGAGGCGGCCCGCCACCTGGACGCCGACGTCGAGCGGGCGCGCCGGGCGTTCCTCGACGACCTGCTGATCGGCCGCCAGGCCTCACTCGGCGCGATCCGCGACCGGGCCCGCACCCTCGGCCTCGCGCCTCCCGACCCCGGCGTCCTGGTGGTGGCCGACCCCGGTCCGGGCGAGGAGCACCCGCCCCGGGGCGGCGCGGTGTCGGCGGCGATGGACCTCGTCGAGGCGGTCGGCCGCCCCGACGCGCTGGCGACCACGCGGTCGGGACGAGCGGTGCTGCTGGTCCCGGCCGGGGCCGCCGCGCGGGCGGCCGGGGTGCTGGAAGACCGCCCCTGGCGCGCCTGCGTATTGGAGCCGCGCGCGCTCACCGACATGTCGGCCGCCTACCGCCTGGCCGACGGGGCCGTCGAGACCGCTCCCCCGCACGCGTTCGGAGGCGGGCCGCTCGGGGAGGCCGACGCGTGCGTCCTGGCCCTGCTCAACGGCGGTCCGACCACGCCGGAGACGGTCCGGCGCACGGTTCTGGGGCCGCTGCTGGCGGACGGCCGCGCCCACCTGCTGGAGACGCTGCGCGCCTACTTCCGCGCCGGTGCCGCGACGACGGCGGCCGACGCCCTGCACGTGCACCCCCAGACGCTGCGGTACCGGCTGCGCCGGGTACGCGAGCTGACGGGTCACGACCCCCACCGGCCCTGGCCCCGGTTCGTCCTGGAGACCGCCTGCGCCATCGCGCGGTGAGGACGGTTCGCCCGCCGCGGACTCCGGGTAGGACCGCTGGGATCCCCGTTCGGCACGAAAGGCAGGGCATGTCCGCCTCCCCACCCCCTCTCCCGCACGGTCCGGCCTTCGAGGCGGACCCCCACCCCGCCTACCGGTGGTTGCGCGAGCACTCCCCCGTGCACCGGATCGATCTGCCCGGCGGGGCCTGGGCGTGGCTGGTCACCCGCCACGAGGACGTCCGCGCGGTCCTGGCCGACCCCGACATGCTCAAGGACCCGGCCCGGGGCAACGAGGTGTGGCGCAGGTCCGGGATGGGCCTGCCCTTCGACCACCGGCCCAGCCTGGTGCGCAGCATGGTCAACGCGGACGGCGCCGACCACGCGCGCCTGCGCGGGGTGACCGCGGGCGCCTTCACCCCGCGCCGGGTGCGGACCCTGGTGGAGAGCGCCGAGCGCGTCACCGCCGACCTGCTCGACCGGATCACCGCCGTCCCCGATCCCGACCTGGTGCGGGACCTGGCCTACCCGCTGCCGATCGCGATCATCTGCGACATCCTCGGGGTCCCGCCCGAGGACAGGGCCGAGTTCCACCGCCGCGCCGCGGTGATCGACGCCTCCGCCCCGGAGGAGATCGCGGCGATCGGCGCCACCACGGACTGGTTCGACGACTACCTCGGCCATCTGGTCGACGTGCGCCTCGCCACCCCCTCGGACGACCTGCTCGGGGACCTGGTGGAGGCGCACCGCGAGGGCCGGCTCACCCGCGACGAGGTCACCTCCACCGCCTTCCTGCTGCTGGTCGCGGGGCACGAGACCACCGTCGCGCTGATCGGCAACCTGCTCCTGTCCCTGCTGCGGAACCCGGAGCACCTGGAGCGGCTGCGGCGGGACCGCGACCTGGTCGCTCCGGCCGTCGAGGAGGCGCTGCGGCTGGAGAGCCCCCTCCAGAACGCGACCTGGCGCTTCCCCCGGACCGCGACCGCCCTCGGCGGGGTCGGGCTCGCGGCGGGCGAACCCGTACTGGTGTCGCTGCTGTCGGCGGGCCGCGACCCCGAGCGCTACGACGACCCGGACGTGTTCGACCCCGGGCGCGGCGCGTCGCACCTGGCCTTCGGGCACGGCGCCCACTACTGCGTCGGCGCCCGGCTCGCCAGGATGGAGGCACGCGTGGCGGTCGAGGCGGTCCTGGACCGGCTGCCCGGGCTGCGGCTCGCCGTGCCGGGTGAGGAGCTGCGCTGGTGGCCGAGCGTGATCATGCACGGCCTGTTCGCGCTGCCGGTCCGGTTCGACACCCCCTGACCGGCCGCGGCGACGCGAAAGCCTTGCCTCGGGATGGTGTGTGCTTTCTCCTCCGGCGACGGTCCGTGTCCGAGACTGGCAGGCGGAGCACGTCCGTACGCGCTCCGAGCGACCCGACCCGGAGGGGGAATCCAGCCGTGACCACCCGAGAGCGCGCGAGCACGACGCCCAAACCCCGGAGCAGCCAGCCGTGGCTGCACCAGAAGGGGAACGAGATCCAGGAGTACGGCACCGTCCGCCAGCTCCCGGTGGGCATGTCCTACAACACGCGCATGTACTCGTGCCAGCGGCTCAACCAGGTCCTCGCGGACACGCAGATCCTGCACGCGCTCTACAAGAAGCACCACTGGCTGATGCGCGGTCACACCTTCTACCAGCTGCACCAGTTGATGGACAAACACGCCGGCGAGCAGACCGCGCTCGTGGACACCATGGCCGAGCGCGTCCAGACCCTCGGCGGCGTGGCCATCGGGGACCCGCGGCACGTCGCCGAGATCACCAACATCCCGCGCCCGCCCAACGGCGTGGAGGAGGTCCCGGCGATGCTGTCCCGCCTGTTGGAGGCGCACGAGACCATCCTGGAGGACTGCCACGACGCGGCCGCCCGGTGCCAGGAGAACGGGGACGACGGCACCAACGACGTGCTGGTCTCCGACGTCATCCGCACCAACGAGCTCCAGGCCTGGTTCCTCGCCGAACACCTGGTGGACACGCCGCTCGTGCACTCCTGAGCGCGGACAGGCGCCGACGCCCCGCGCGGCCCGCCGACGGCGCGCGGGGCGTCCGTGCCCGCGCGGCGTCAGACGAGGGTGAGGACCACCTTGCCCGTGGTGCGTCCGGTCTCGCCGTGCTCGTGCGCCTTGGCGACGTCCTCCAGCGGGAAGGTCTGGCTCACGACCGGACGGAGCCTCCCCGCGTCCGCCAGCGCGGCGATCTCCTCCAGCGCGGCGTGGTCGGGCTCGACGTTGACCGTGGTGCCGCGCACGCCGACGGCGGCGGCCGCCTCCGCGATCCGGTCCAGTTCGAGGGGGTTCGGCAGTCCGACGTAGACCCCGCCCGGACGCAGCGTGCGCAGCGAGCGCTCCAGGTAGTCGCCTCCGACGGCGTCGACGACCGCGTCGACGCCGCGGACGGTCTCGGCGAAGTCGACGGAGGTGTAGTCCACGAGTTCGTCGGCGCCCAGCCCGCGCAGCATGTCGTGCTTGGCCGCGCTGGCCGTGCCGATGACGTGGGCGCCCCTCGCCTTGGCGATCTGGACCGCCAGGTGGCCGACCCCGCCCGCGGCGGCGTGCACGAGGACGCGCTGTCCCTGTGCGACCCCGGCGGTGTCGACGAGGGCCTGCCACGCGGTGAGCGCGGCCAGCGGCAGGGCCGCGGCCTCGACGTGGTCGAGACTGGCGGGCTTGCGCGCGAAGTGGCGGGAGGGGGCGGTCACGTAGTCGGCGTGGGTGCCGGGCGTGTCCGGGAAGTTCGGCATCCCGTAGACCTCGTCGCCGACCGCGAACCGGTTCACGCCCGGGGAGACGGCGGTGACCACACCCGAGACGTCCCACCCGTGGGCGAACGGGGGCGTGAGCCAGTACCCGTGCTGGCGGACCTTCCAGTCGGCGGGGTTGAGGCCGGCGGCGTGCACGCGCACCTGGATCCGGGTGCCGCCGGGTTCGGGGACGGGCACGCGGGCGATCTCCAGGACCTCGGGGCCGCCGAGCTCGCGCTGCCGGACGATTCGCATCTGCTCTGTCATGGGCCCCAGACTTCCGGATAAGGTACCCGCTGTATAGAAGGCACGTGAAAGTCTGGTAGGTACCCCATGCATACCACCCTTGACCTGCGAGAACACGGCGGCGCGGATGCCTACCTCCGCGACTGCGCGTCACGCAACGTCCTCGACCTGCTGTCCAGCAAGTGGGTGTGCCTCGTCGCGGGCGCGCTCTCGGGCGGACCCATGCGGTTCGGGGAGCTGCGCCGCCGTCTGGACGGCATCACCCAGAAGATGCTCACCCGGACGCTGCGCGACCTGGAGCGCGCCGGACTCGTGGACCGGCGGGTGTTCCCCACCACCCCGCCCCAGGTGGAGTACTCCCTGACGCCGCTCGGCCGGAACCTGGGTGTGCTCATGGGCGCCATCCGCGAGTGGGCCGAGGAGCACATGGACGAGATCACCGAGGCGCGCGAACGCTACGACACCCGCGCGGCCGAGCCCGTCCGCGCGCTCGGCACGCCCTGAGCGCGGAACCGGTCCGACCGCCGGTGCTGGTGCGAAGCTCCGGACCACGGGCCCTGGAGCTTCCCACGAAGGCGACCCGCCTCCCGAGGGGCGAATCAGGCGCTTTCCCATATTCACTACCGGTTGAGCGAACATTAGCCTCGTGTGGTGGCCATCACACCCCTCGGGCGCCGGGCCGAGCACCCGGTACCCGGGGAGCGCGCGGGGATCCTCGGACCCTCCGTGGGTGGCACGACGCCGACGTCTCCCGCCGGGAGACCCGAACGAAGGGAACGCGCCTGGTGGCCATCACTTTGGAGCAGGCTCAGGGACTGATCGACGGCGCCGTGGAGTACGCGGCCGAGAACGACCTCCAGCCGCTGACCGTCGCCGTCCTCGACCCGGGCGGCGTCCTCGTCGCCCTGGCCCGGCAGGACGGCTCGGGTCTGCTCCGTCCGGACCTCGCCGTGGCCAAGGCCTGGGGCGTGCTCGGGCTCGGGATGAACAACCGGGCGATCGCCGCCCGCGCGGAGTCCTCCCCCGAGTTCTTCACCTCGGTCGCGGCCCTGGCCCAGGGGCGGCTGCTCAGCGTCCCCGGCGGCGTGTTCATCCGTGACGCCCGGGGCTCTCTGCTGGGCGCCGCCGGGGCCACCGGAGACACCTCGCTCAACGACGAGAGCGCCCTGCTGGCGGGTGCCGCGTCCATCGGTCTGCGTGCCGAGACCGGCGCCGAGGACGCCGCCTGACGGGGACCCGAGGGCCCCGGTGGCCGGGGTCTCCCGGCCGGGCACGGGACACCGACGACGGCCGCCGCCGCGCTGGACTCGCGCGGCGGCGGCCGTGTGTCGTGGAGGGGCCGGGGTACCGGCCGCCCGCTCAGGCCGCTGCCAGCCCCCAGCGGCGCCGCAGCGAGCGGTCCGCCCAGGTGAAGAACACGTCGATGAGGATGCCGACGACCAGCACGATGACGACGTAGCTCAGCAGACGCTCGGCGTCGTTGAGCTGGCGGGCCTGGCTCAGCGCCCAGCCGATGGAGTTCTGCTGGTTGATGATGACGAGCAGCTCTCCGGCCATGAGCGAGCGCCAGGCGAACGCCCACCCCTGCTTGAGTCCGCCGACGAACATCGGCAGAGCCGCGGGCACGATGAGCAGCCGGTACCGCTGGATCCCGCGCAGCCCCATGACCTGTCCGGCCCGCAGCAGCGACGGCGACACGTAGTCGATCCCCGAGACCAGTCCGCCCGCGATGGACGGCGCGGCGCCGAGGACGATCACGAACATGATCGCCGACTCGCTGATGCCGTACAGCAGCATCGCGAACGGGAACCACACGATGGACGGCATCGTCTGGAGGCCGGTGATCAGCGAGCCGATCGCCACCCGCAGCGCGCGCACCTGGGCCACCGCCAGACCGACGATGACACCGACCACCAGCGCCAGGGCGAATCCCGTCAGCGCGCGCCGCATGGTGACGCCCACGGCCTCCCAGAACTCCGCGGTGGCGACCTCCGCGAACAGGACGGGCAGCACCCGGTCCGGGCCGGGGAAGACCCACTCCGACCGCCATCCGGACCAGACGACCGCCTGCCAGGCGACGAGCACCACCGCCACGGCGGCGAGCTTCGGCCAGGCGGACGACCAGATCCGGCGCGCCACCTCGCCCGCGCCGCGCGCGTCGCGCTCCGGCTGGAGTTCGAGCGCGTCGAGGCCCTGGACCTGACGGTCCCGGGTGTCGCTGTCAGGCATGGCGCGAGACCTCCTGGCGGAGTCGGTCGGTGATGACCGCGGCCTGCCCGGCGATCAGCGCCGAGTCGATCCGGCGGGGCCGCTCGCCCTCCACCGGGAACTCGTCGATCACCCGGCCGGGGCGGCTGGAGAGCAGGACCACCCGGTCGCCCAGGCGCACCGCCTCCCGGACGTTGTGCGTGACGAACAGGACGGTGAGCCGCCGCTCCTGCCAGATCCGCTCCAGTTCGTCGTGGAGGATGTCCCGGGTCATGGCGTCCAGGGCGCCGAAGGGTTCGTCCATGAGCAGGACGTCGGCGTCCTGGGCCAGGGCGCGGGCCATGGCCACGCGCTGGCGCATACCGCCCGAGAGCTCGTGGGGGCGCTTGCGCGCGAAGCCGGTGAGCCGGACCAGCTCCAGGAGTTCGGCGACGCGTTCGCGGCGCACGGCGCGGGGCACTCCGTTGACCTTCATGGGGACCTCGATGTTGGCGCCCACGGTGAGCCACGGGAACAGCGCGGCCTCCTGGAACATCATCGCCACCTTGTGGCCCGCCGTGTCCACGCTCCCGGTGGTCGGGCGGTCCAGCCCGGCCACCAGGGAGAGCAGGGTGCTCTTCCCGCATCCCGAGGCGCCCACGATCGACAGGAACTCGTGCTGGCCGACGGAGACGGACATGCCGTCGATGGCGGTCACGGCGCCCGTGCCCGTCCCGAAGACCTTGGAGATCGTGTCGACCTCCACGGCGCTGACGCGCGTCGGGGTGTCGGTGATGGTGGTCATGGGCCTCATCAGCCTTCCAGCCCGGAGACCGGGTCGCGGCCGTCCTCGGCGAGGACGGCGTCGAGCGGGTCCAGGGCGTAGATTCCGGTCAGGTCGACGGGTTCGAGCAGGCCGGCGGCCTCGGCGCGCTCGGCTCCGGTGAACAGCGACGGGGCGACGGGGTCGACGGTGAAGGTGATCCGGTCGAACGCCGCGGAGGTGATCTCGTCCGGCAGCCGGGAGCCGGTGATCGCCTCCAGATGGTCGTTGACCGTCCGCTGGGCCTCGTCGGGGTGGGCGTTGATCCAGTCCACGGTCGCCACGTGGCCGCGCAGGAGGTCCTCGACCAGGTCGGGTTCGCGGTCGAGGAAATCGGCGCTGACCACCAGGTGCGCGGTGACGAAGGCGCCGTCGGTCTCGGTCCAGGTGTCGGCCTCGTCGACGAGCAGGTGGGCGTCGTCGCGGGTGAGCAGGCGGCTCAGGTGCGGCTCGGGCAGCCAGGCGCCGTCGATCTCGCCGAGGTCGAAGGCGTCCACGATCTCCGCGGGCGCCTGCGGGAGGATGGACAGGTCGCCGCCTCCGGCGGTGTCCACGTCCCAGCCCTGGTCGGCCGCGAACGAGCGCAGGGCCACGTCCTGGGTGTTGCCGAGCTGCGGGCTGGCGACGGTGGCGCCGCGCAGGTCCTCGACGGTCTCGATGTCCTCGCGGGTGACCAGGCCCGCACCGCCGGAGGCCGCTCCGGCGATGACGTGCAGCGCCTGTCCCTCGGACTGGGCCCAGCCGTTCACGGCGGGGTTGGGACCGACGAAGGCGGCGTCGACCTCCCCGGAGAACACGGCGTTGATCGCGTCCGGGCCCGCGTTGAAGACCCGGGTGTCGAAGGCGACGCCGTCGCCGAGGGCGTCGTCGAGGGTTCCCCGCTCCACGCCGACCAGGGCCGGGGCGTGGGTGATGTTGGGGAAGTAGCCGAGTGTCAGGGAGGGCCCGTCGTCCTCCGCGAGCGCACCGCAGCCGGTGACGGCCATGGCCAGGGCCACGCAGGCCGCGAGCGCTCCCGTCGGGCGCGAGGGCGGTCGCATGTGGGGCCCCTTTCCGGCCGTTGTCGAGGTCTGACGAAACTCTACTTAATAAGTAGGTTTTGTGGAACCAGGCCGAGAGGAGGGCCACGGCGGCGGCGACCAGCCCGAACGACCCGCGGCGGCCAGCCCGAGCGACCTCACCCTCGAAGAAAACCGCAGGTCAGGCAGGTTGGCGAGGACGACACCCCGAGAGCGGGCCACGCATCGCACGAGCCCGCCCGCACGCCGTGCGCGCCGACCACGCCACAGTGATCTGTGTCACACGCGCTGGCATTCCCGGAACACGGGACGAGGGTGGCGGAGCCGGGGAACTCCGCCACCCTCGCGGGGGGCACGGTGGGGCGCGACGCGCCCGTGGCCGTTACTCGGCGGCGGGGGCCGCGGACCCGACGACCGCGCCGTCGGCGTCGACCGGGAGGACGACACCCTGCCAGGTGCTCTCGATGTACTCCAGGACGCGCTCGTCGTGCAGGAGCTCCACCAGCTGGAGGATCCGCTCGTCCCCGGCGTTCTCCGCCAGGGTCACCAGGCCGTTGGCGTAGGTCTCGACGTAGTCCTCGCCCTCGGGCTCCCAGGCCAGGACGTTGGCGTCCTCGGTCAGCCCGGCCTCGATGGCGTAGTTGCCGTTGACGATCGCGGCGTCCACGTCGGCGATCGAGCGCGGGAGCTGGGCGGCCTCCAGCGGGGTGACGACGAGGTCCCGCGGGTTGTCGGCGATGTCGTTCTCGGTGGCGGTCTCCCCGGCCTCCGGGTCGACGGTCACGAGCCCCTCGGCCTCGAGGATGCGCAGTGCGCGGTTGAGGTTGGCCGGGTCGTTGGGGACCGCGATCTCCGCGCCCTCGGGCAGGTCGTCGACGGACTCGACGCTCTCCGAGTACAGCCCGAGCCGCTCGATGTGCACGTCGGTGACGTAGGCGAACTCGGCGTCGGGGCCGTTCTCCTGCCACTCGGCGAGGAAGGCGCGGTGCTGGAAGTAGTTGGCGTCCAGCTCACCCTCGGCCAGGGCGGCGTTGGGGGTGTTGTAGTCCGAGATCTCCTCGATCTCCAGGTCCAGACCGGCCTCCTCGGCGAGGTTCTCGTCGATGAAGGCGAGGATGTCCCCGTGCGGCACCGGGCTCACCCCGATCCGGAGCGCCCCGGCCTCCGCGGCCTCGCTGGCGGCCTGCTCGCTGGGAGCACCGCAGGCGGAGAGCGCCAGGGTGACGGCGGCGGCGCCGATGACGGTCGGGGTCATGCGCATGGTGCGCTCCTTCGTGATCGCGGGCTGGCGGACCGAGGAGGGGTCCGGGGCCGGTGGGGCTCCGGCCTCCCGTATGCCGGGACACCTTTAGGTGTGGTCATCCCATGACGAGGCTATCCCACTCTTTTGGTAGGAAATTACGTTCCGCGCGGGCCAGCAGGTGGGATGTCCCACACGGGAACGCTCCGGTGACGGGTCCGCGCCGCCTACCGCCGCCGCTCCCCCGGACATACCTGGCCGTCGGGCCCCGCGTGCCCTAGCCTGACCGCGACCACCGCCCCCCAAGCGAGAACGGTGAATATGAACGACACCAGACTCCGGCCGCTCGGCCGGTCCGACCTCCGCGTCTCCCGGCTCTGCCTGGGCGGCAACGTCTTCGGGTGGACCGCCGACGAGGCCGCCGCGTTCCGGATCCTGGACGCCTACACGGCGGTCGGGGGGAACATCGTCGACACCGCGGACTCCTACTCCGCCTGGGCCGAGGGCCACAGCGGCGGCGAGTCGGAGACCGTCATCGGCGCCTGGCTGCACGCGCGCGGGCGCCGCGACGACCTGGTCATCGCGACCAAGGTCAGCCAGCACCCCGAGTTCCGCGGCCTGTCCGGCGCCAACGTCCGCGCGGCGGCGCACGCCTCGCTCAAGCGACTGGGCACGGACACGATCGACCTGTACTACGCGCACTTCGACGACCCCGACACCCCGGTGGCCGAGAGCGCGGAGGCCTTCTCGTCCCTGGTCGACGAGGGAGCCATCCGGCACATCGGACTGTCCAACCACAGCCCCGACCGGATCCGGGAATGGCTGGACGCGTGCGCGGCCCGCGGCCTGCACGCCCCGGTGTGCGTGCAGCCGCACTACAACCTGGTGGAGCGCGGCATCGAGGCCGACCTGGTCCCCCTCGCGCGGGAACGGGGCCTGGCCCTGCTGCCGTACTTCGGCCTGGCCAAGGGCTTCCTCACCGGCAAGTACCGGCCGGACGGCCCCGACGTGGACAGCCCCCGCGCGGCCCGTGCCCGCGCCTACCTGGACGGGCCGCGCGGCGAACGCGTGCTGGCGGCCCTGGACGCGGTCGCGGCCGAGCGCGGCACGGCCCCGGCGGCCGTCGCCCTGGCGTGGCTGGCCGACCGTCCGGGCGTGACGTCGGCGATCGCGAGCGCCCGCGACCTGGCCCAGCTGGAGGACCTGCTTCCGGTCGTCGGTCTGGAGTTGACCGGGGACGAGTCGGCGCGGCTGACGGAGGCCTCGGCCTGAGCGGCCCGTGCGCAGACCCCGTGGTCGACGTCGGCTCCGCGGATCGGCGCACTGCGGTCCGAGCCGGAGGCGGGGCGGACGAGGAGGAGGGCGACTGACATCTCCGGGGCGTGCGGTTCCCGGCACGCCCCGGGAACTCAGGCCGGTTCCGGCTCGGGCTCGGGCCCCGGCGGTTCGGGGACGGGGCCGGGCGGCCTCGGCGGCTCCGGGGCGGGCGGGGGCGTGGGCACGGGTGACGGAGGGAACGGATCCGGCGGCATCGGGTCGGGATAGCGCGGGGCCGCGTCCCGGGAGCGTGTGTTCATGGTCCGGTCTCCTCCCTGGACGTCGTGCCGGGGATGTAGGTCTGGCTACCCGCCGCGCACGGCGCGGAAACACGGCCGGAGTTTGTCCCGGGGAAGACCGGGTACCCAAGGCGCGTCTCCCGAACGGGGGGAGGGAGCTATGGAGTGGCCGACACTCGGATGGCTGATCGGCGTGCTGGCGGCACTGGCCGTCCCGGTCGTGCTGATCCTTCTGGCCATCGCGCTCCTCAGCCTGGAGGAGGCACGCGCGCGGCGGAACGTGCGCTCTCCGGACTACTGGAACGAGAGGCCGGACGGACGGCGGTATCCGACCGGATGGGAGGAGCCCGGAGAACGGGACCGCTGGAGCGGTCGCGAGGACGACGAGCCCCCTCCCGACGACCGGGGCCCGCCCGGAGCGTGACCGCGGCCGGTCAGGTGTTCTCCGCTCCCCTGGCGCGGGCGTGGTGCCGCGCGGCCTTGGCCCGGTTCCCGCACCCGGCCATGGAGCACCAGCGGCGCGTCCCGTTCCTGGACGTGTCGAAGAAGTGCAGGACGCAGGCGGGGTTGGCGCATCCGCGGACGCGGTCCGCTGAGACGAGCAGGTCGAGGTAGCCGGCGGCCGCGGTCCAGGCGGGGCCCCAGGACGGATCGTCGAACTCGACGCTGACCGTCGGCACGCCGTCGCGCAGCACCCTGCGCTCGGCGCCGTGGGCGAGGACCTCGTTGAGCCGCCCCGCGGCCCCGGCGTCGGCGGGCGCGTCCACCAGGACGGCCAGGGCGTCGCGGACGAGCAGCACCCGCTCCAGCGTGGCGGGGTCGGCGTCGAACCGCGCGTCCAGGCCCGCCTCGCCGAGCCACTGGCGCAGCCCCTCCACGCCGTCGAGCAGGTCGCGGACGGTCGCGCCCTCCACCCAGCGTGTGTTGAGCAGGTCCATGGCGACCGGTTCGCCGACGAGCGGCCGCCGCCTACCGACCGTTGAGGCCATCGTCCCCCGCTCCGTGCGTCGTCGGTCCGGGTGCGCCGGACCGCCCGGATCGTACCAGGAAGCCACCTAACCAGTGAACACGATTTCAGGGGTTGCACACCCTCCGACTAACCCCTAAAGTCACTTTCGCCGGTTACACCGACCGGGCGGATCCACGAGCGGAGAGGTGTGCCATGGCACGCACCGGCATGAAGACCGGACACGTCGGTCTGAACGTCACCGACATCGCGCGTTCCCTGGACTTCTACGGACGCGTCCTCGGATTCGAGGTGCTTGGCCGTGGCGAGGAGCGGGGCCGCGAGTTCGCCTTCCTCGGTCAGGACGGGCAGCTCGTGCTGACGCTGTGGCGGCAGAGCACGGACCGGTTCCGCACGGACACCGCGGGCCTGCACCACCTGGCCTTCCAGGTGGAGACGGTCGACGAGGTCCGTGCCGTCGAGGCGCGGCTCCTGGACGCGGCCGTCGAGTTCGCCTACGACGGCGTGGTCCCGCACGGCGAGGGCGCCTCCTCCGGCGGGGTGTTCTTCCACGACCCCGACGGCATCCGCCTGGAGATCTACACCCCCACCGGCGCCGAGGACGCCGAGGCTCCCGTAGCCGCCGCCCCGACCTGCGGTTTCTTCTAGACGCTCGACAGCCCACACACGCGCGGCGCCCCGCCCTCGGGGCGCCGCGCCCTCCACGGAAGGAAGCGACGTCTCCATGTCCACCTACCACCGGGGGGAGCGGGCGGTCCAGCGCCGCAGCGGGCTGCCCGAGGCGGCCGACCACGCGGGCCGGTCGATCCGCGACTCCGTCCCCGCCGTCGCCGCGCGGTTCCTCGCCGCGCAGCGCCTTCTCGTCGTGGGCGCGGCCGACGCGCGCGGGCGCGTGTGGGCGTCGCCGCTCACCGGCGCGCCCGGGTTCCTGCGGGCCGAGGACGACCGCACCGTCGGCGTCGACGCCGTCCCCCGCGCGGGCGACCCGCTGTCCGGGGTGTTCGACGGCCGACCCGTCCAGGTCGGCGCGATCGCGCTCGACCCGGCCGCCCGGCGCCGCATGCGGGTCAACGGCACGGCGCGCCGCGTCGGTTCCACGGGGCTGCGGCTGGCCGCCGACCAGGTCTACGCCAACTGCCCCAAGTACATCCAGCGGCGGACGCTGGAGCCCGCCGTCCCGGCGGACGACGTCACCCCGCGCCACGGCGACCGGCTGAGCGCCGACCAGCAAGGGCTCCTGCGCCGGGCCGACACCTTCTTCGTGGCGACCGCCAGCGACACAGGCGCGGCCGACGCCAGCCACCGGGGCGGCAACCCCGGGTTCGTGTCGGTCCACTCGCCGCGCCTGATCAGTTGGCCGGACTACGTCGGCAACGCCATGTTCATGACCCTGGGCAACCTCTGGGTCGACGGCCGCGCCGGACTGCTCGTCCCCGACTGGGAGACCGGTGACCTGCTCCAGATCACGGGCACGGCCCGGGTCCGCTGGGCGGACGACTCGCCCGGAGCCCGGCGGTCGGTCGAGTTCTCGGTGGCGGAGGTCGTCGCCACTCCGCGCGCGGGACTCCTCTCCCCCGGGGAGCCCGAGTACTCCCGCGCCAACCCGCCGGTCGCGGTCGCCGCTCCGGGCTGACCCGTCCCCGGACAGGTGAAATCCGAGCAAACGTGCGCCAAGTCCCCCTCTCCTCCGCTCCCCGCGCACACCCGGGTGTTTCGCTGGAGTGGCACGGAGCGGCGGACGCGGAGGGGGCGCCATGGCGGACACGGACGAGCGGGATCCCGGCGCGGCGCCGCCGCTGCCCGCGCGGAGCGCCTGGATCCCGTTGGGCGCGGCCACGGCGGTGGTCGCCCTGCTGGTCACCGTCTGGCCGCTGCTGAACGCGATCCTTCCGGACACCGAGGCCGTCCGAGCCGGTCAGGCGATCCGGATCGGCGCCGAGGGCGGATACGAGGCGGCGCTCACCCTGGACCAGGGCGGATGGACGCTGCACCCCGACTCCAGCGCGGCCGACCGGACGCACCTGTTCACCCGGGGCCCGGTCGAGCTGGCCGTCCGGTCCGTCGTCCCCGCGCAGGAGACGCCGCCCAGCGCCACCGACCTCTGGCACGGGCTGGGCCGGATCGTGCGCGTCGACGACCCCGCCGCGCGCCTGGGCGGCCCCGAGCCCGTGGCCGCCGACGACGGCACTCCGGGGCTGACGGGCCCCCTGCTCGGCGGCGAGGAGGGGGTGGCCGCCGTCTACCCCTCGCCCGACGGTGCGTTCGCCGTGGAGATGGTCCTGGCCGGGGCGGACGCCACCCCGGCGGACCTGGCCGCGGTCGGAGACGCCGTGCGCTCGGTGGTGTTCACGGAGGAGGAGTCCGCATGAACCACGCGCCGCGCGAACCCCGCGACGCGACCGCCGGTCGCGGTCGGCGGAACCCGGCCGAACACGCGGCCCGCACCCACGCGTTCGCCGGCCAGCACCCGCCCGGCACCCGGCTGCCCGCCCTCGTGGGCGCCGCCGTGTTCGCGCTGGCCTGTCTGGCGGGTCTCGCTGTCCTGGTCGCCCAGCTCTCCGTGCGCGTCCTCGTCTTCCCGTGGGCCTCGGCGCTCGCCCTGGCCCTGGCGGTGGCGACGTTCGCGTTCGGGTTCTGGATCCTGCGCCAGATCCGCCCGGTGCGCCCGCCCGACCCGACCGCCAGCGTGGCCGCCGCCGTGTGGGGGCTGACCGCCGCCACGGGGGCCGGGATCGTCGCCAACGGCGGTCTCAGCGGGATCTGGAACAACGTCCTGGGACTGGAGGCGACGGGTGTCTGGGGCGCGGCGCTGACCGCGCCGGTCAACGAGGAGCTGCTCAAGCTCGCGGGGATCGTCCTGGTCGCGGTCGTCCTCCCGAACGCGCTGCGCGGCCCCGTCGACGGATTCGTGCTCGGAGCCCTCGTCGGACTCGGGTTCGAGGTCACGGAGAACGTCATCTACGGGTTCCAGGCCATCACCCAGTCCGGCGCCACCGCTCCGGCGCTGTCGGTCATGACGACGACCGTCGTGCGCGTCGGCCTCACCGGTCTGGGATCGCACTGGGCGATGTCGGCCGTGGCCGGGACCGCCGTCGGGCTGCTGGCCGCCGACGGTTGGCGGCCCGACCGGCGGCGCGCGGCGGGGGCGGCGCTGCTCGTGCTGCTCGCCGTCGCCCAGCACTGGCTGCTCGACTCACCGCTGTTCGGCCAGGGGTTGGCCGCCGTGCTGGTGAAGGTCGCGCTCATCTTCGGCAGCACCATGGCCGTGTACGTCCTGGTGCGGCACGCCCACCGCCGCCGGGTGCGGCGCGCGCTCGCCGACGAGGGTGCGGCCGTGGGCATGCGGCGCTCGGCGGCCGTCGCCCTGGCCACGCGCCAGGGTCGGCGCCGGGCCGCCCAGGCCGTCGCGCTCACCGAACGGCCCGCCGTGGTGGACCGCCAGGAACGGATGCTGGCGGTCGCCGAGGAGCGGGCGGCGCGCCCCGAGTCGTGAGCGCCCGCTCTAGGGGCGCGTCCACCGGTGCAGCAGGGTGCCGTCCTGTTCGACCACCAGCCTGGGCACCAGCCTCCGGTCCACACCGGCGCCCGCGGTCACGCGCTGCTGCACGCCCGCCGCCAGGAGCGGGACCACGGTCAGGCACAGTTCGTCGAGCGCGTCGGCCGCGGCCACGTCCCTGAGCAGGCGGGGTCCGCCCTCGCACAGGATCCGCGACAGGCCGCGGGCGTGCAGCGCGGCGACGGCGGCGGGCAGGTCCACGGTGTCCCCGCCGACCACGATCACGCGGTCGGGTCCCAGGACGCGGCGCGCCCGGTCGAGCGCCTCCGTGCCCGCGCCCGCGCAGGTGACCAGGAGGGCGTCGCCGTGGCCCGGTTCGTCGGCGGCGAGCAGCGGCGGCACCTGGGCCGCCCCGCTGACCACGGCGGTGACCGGGCAGGTCGGCCGCCCCTCGGCGGCGGCGCGCTCCCGGTAGCGGGCCGAGCGGGCGGGGATGCGCCGGTAGCCCTCGGTACGGGCCGTCCCCGCTCCGACCAGGACCACGTCGGCCAGGTCGCGCAGGAGGGTGTAGACGACGAGGTCGGCGTCGGTGTTGATGGACCCGGTCCGGCCGTCGTTGCCCGCCGCGGCGCCGTCCAGGGTCGCCACCATGTTCGCCCGCACCCACGGGCGCCCGGTCGCATCGGGGTAGGCGTAGAGCCGGTCCAGGTCGTCGGGGCCCAGGGTGTCGCCGGGCTCGGCCACGCCGGGCGCGACGTCGTTCAGGAGGAGGCGCACGACCACACCGCCACGAAGTAGGTGACGCCGAAGGGGGCGTCGGCGTACAGGAGCTCCGACCCCACGCTGGCCCCGCCGAGTGCCACGGCCGAGGCCATCACCTGGAGCGCGGCGCGCCCGGACACCCGCTGCGCCGCGGCCTGGTCCGCGTCGAGGACCGTGAGAGCGCCGGTGTCGCCGTCCGCCAGGGCCCGGCGCACGACCTCGTCGACGTCGACCGGGGCCGTGTCCAGGTGCCCGGGGGCGTACACCCCCCAGCGGGCTCCGCCGTCGCCCATGACCAGCAGGCCGACCCGGTCGGCCCGCCCGGCGACCGCACGGGCGACGCGGTCGACCTCCTCCGGCGGGGCGTCCCAGGCGACGGTGGCCGTCTCCACGGGGACGTCGGCGCCGACCGCGGCGAGCAGGCGCCGCGCGACGCCCAGGCTCAGCGGCAGGGGCGCGGGATCCTCGGCGGACTCGGCGTCCCCGTCGGCGAGCACCGGGGCGTCACCGCCGTAGACGCGCACGGGAACCCGCCCCGTCACCCGGTCGCGGGAGGTGTCGGCGCCGCCCACGACGACGACCACGTCCAGCCGGGGGGTCGCCAGCAGGGCGGCCACCCCCGACTCGCAGACCCCGCGCAGGTCGGCCGCGGGGTCCTGGGCGCCGGTGAGCTCCCGCAGCAGCAGGGGCGGGTGCGGGCACACCGCGGTCGCGACGATCACGCGTTCCTCCTCACGCCAGCCCCCGCACCGTCCGGGCCGGAGGCGTCACGCCCCGGATGGCGGAGACCATGTCGAGCACCTGCCGGGTCGGGGTCACCTCGTGGACCCGGTAGACCTGGGCTCCGTGCCAGGCGCACACGGCGGTGGCGGCGAGGGTTCCGGTCAGCCGCTCCCCCACCGGCAGGTCGAGGGTCTCGCCGACGAAGTCCTTGTTGGAGAGCGCGACCAGCACCGGCCACCCGGTGGCGGTCATCTCGTCGAGCCTGCGCGTGAGCTCCAGCGAGTGCCAGGTGTTCTTGTTGAAGTCGTGCGCCGGGTCGATGAGCACCGAGCGCGGATCCACGCCCAGCGCCACGGCGCGCTCGGCGAGCGCCACGGTCTCGTCGACCGCGGCGCGCACGACGTCGTCGTAGGAGGGACGCAGGGGGCCGGTCCGGGGGGTGAGTCCGCCGGTGTGGGTGCACACCAGGCCCACGCCGAACTCGGCGGCGACCCCGGCCAGCTCCGGGTCGTGGCCGCCCCAGGCGTCGTTGAGCAGGTCGGCCCCGGCCTCGCAGACGGCGCGGCCCACCGACGCGCGCCAGGTGTCGACGCTGATGACCAGGTCGGGGAACTCGGCGCGGACGGCCGCCACGAAGTCCACCGTGCGGCGTCTCTCCTCCTCGGCGTCGACTTCGTCGCCGGGCCCGGCCTTGACCCCGCCGATGTCGACGATGTCGGCGCCCTCGGCCACGACCGCGCGCACGCGCTCGAACGCGGGCGCGTCGTCCCAGGTGGCGCCGTTGTCGTAGAAGGAGTCCCGGGTCCGGTTCACGATCGCCATGACCAGCGTCGCGTCCGGACCGTACTCCCGGCCCCGCAGTCTCAGCACCCGCCGACCGCCTCTCCCAGGACGCGCGTCCCCCCGCGGTGTTCGAGTCTCATGTCGTTCCCTGCCCTCCCAGCGGCCCACCCTAGGGCACGGCCGGACCGGCGGCCGCCCGGGACAGGCGTTCGAGGGTGGCCGCGTCGACGAACTCGGTGTGCGTGCCGGCGCTGGTGCAGGCGAACGCTCCGGCGACCGACCCGGCCCGCACGCACTCCTCCACGGAACCCCCGCCGAGACGGGTGTGGAGGAAGGCCGCGACGAAGGAGTCGCCGGCTCCGTTGGTGTCGACGACCGGACGCTCGGGCCGCACGGCGGGGAAGTGCCGGGGCTCGGCCTCCCCGCGTGCCAGGACGCGGCAGCCGTCCGCCCCGTCCATGGCGACGACCAGGCGGGCGCGGCCGTCCCCGGCGATCCGGCGCATCACGGACGCCTCCCGGCCGTGGACGGCGGCGGCGCTGAGGAAGACCAGGTCGGAGCGCAGGGCGTAGTCGAGGTGGTGGGGCTCCTCGCCGTCCCAGTCGTGCAGGTCGGTGGACGTGCCCACGCCCAGGCGCTCCAGGTCCGCGTACATGTCGCGGTTGTGGTTCGTGATCGACATGTGCACGTGCCGGGCGCGCTCGACGAACGGAAGGTAGAAGTCGCGGGGCAGCCGCAGGTCCGGCGCGTGGCGGCTGTCGTAGAAGGAGAACCTCCGTCCCCGGGCGTCCACGAGGTTGACACCGCGCGGGGTGCCGTGCGGCGAGACGACGTGGCTGAAGTCGAGCCCGCGCTCGGTGTAGTTCTCCAGGACCATCCGCCCCTGGAGGTCGTCTCCCAGGAAGTCGATGAACTTCGTGGTCAGTCCCAGTGCGTGGCAGCCGAGCGCCACCCCGTTGCCCGTGTGCCCCACGTAGTCGTGGACCGGGGGCACGGGCAACGAGTCGGCCTCGGGCAGCGCCAGGGAGCCGACCCGGACGATCGTGTCCACCCCCGCCCCGCCGACCACCAGTACGTCGTATGCGGCTTCGGCCATGTCTTCTCCTCCGAAGGCAGGTTACGTTGGCGGTGGGGGCATCCGGACCGCGTCGGCGCCCGTCCGGGTCCCCGGGGGGTGATCGGTCGGTGGGCGGTCGGAGGACGCGGACGGGGCGGCGCGCCGGAAGCCGCCAGGCGGAGGGGCGGAGCCGGTGGCGCCGTCGGGACCGGGTCTGGGGCCGTGCTCGGGCCCGCAGGCGGAGGCGGCGGCTGGTGCGGACCTCGGCGCGCGGCCGGTGAGCGAGGTCAGGGCGACCCCGCCCACCAGGAGGACGGCGGCGATCCAGCTCAGCGGGGTGAACTCCTCCCCCAGCAGCAGCGCCGACGAGGCCATGCCGAACGCCGGAACCAGCAGCGAGAACGGCGCCACCGCCGACGCGTCGTAGCGGCCCAGCAGGAACCCCCAGGCGCCGAATCCGAACACCGTGGCGATCCAGGCCACGAAGACGATCGTGCCCGCGCCCGCCGCGTCCAGCCCCCGCAGCGCCGCCAGACCGGCCTCGGGGCCCTCGACGAGCAGGGAGAGCGCGAACAGCGGGAGCGGCGGAACCAGGCTGACCCAGACCATCCAGCTCAGGGCGTCCGGAGGAGCGGCGCGGCGGGTGACGACGTTGGCCAGGCCCCAGAACGCGGCGGCTCCCACCACCATGAGGAACGCGGTCATCGGCCCCGAGGCGCCCTGGTCGTAGGCGGCCACCCCGATCCCGCCCAACGCCACCGCCATGCCCGCGTAGCGCCACGGCCCCAACCGCTCCCGCAGGAACACCACGGCCAGGAGCGCGGTGAACACGGCCTGGACCTGGAGGACGAGCGAGGTCAGTCCGGCGGGCATGCCCAGGTGCATCCCGGTGAAGACGAGGCCGAACTTCGCCACCCCCAGGAGCAGCCCCACCAGGACGATCCACCTGAGCGCGACGCCCGGGCGGCGCACGAGGAACACCGCCGGGACCGCCGCCACGAGGAAGCGCAGGGCGGAGAACAGCAGCGGCGGGAAGTGGTCGAGGCCGACCTCGATGACGACGAAGTTGACCCCCCACACCGCCGCGACGAGCACGGCGAGGGCGATGTGAACGGGACGCATGGATCCGATGATGCCGACACCGTGGATTCAGCACCAGCGAAGATTCCTGCACGGTTGGATTCAGCGTTGCTACATTGTCCGCGTACTCCCACGCGAAGGCGGTCCCGTGCTCGACCTGTCCAGGCTCCGCGCCCTGCACGCCGTGCGCGTCCACGGCTCCGTCGGCGCCGCCGCCGAGGCGCTCGGCTACACCCCCTCGGCCATCTCCCAACAGGTGGCCAAACTCGAACGCGAGACCGGCGCCACCCTCCTGGAGCGGCGGGGGCGCGGGGTCGTGCTCACCGACGCCGCGGACCTGCTCGTGGACACGGCGGCCCGGATGCTGTCCCTGGTGGAGGAGGCCGAGGTCGCGTTGGAGGAGCGGCGCGGAAAGCCCAGCGGGAGGCTGACCGTGGCCGCGTTCGCCACCGCCGCGCGCGGGCTGCTGCCCGGTGTGCTGGCGGACCTGGCGGCGGCCCATCCCGCGCTCGATCCGCGGCTGATCGAGGAGGACCCGCACGCCACCCCGCGCATGGTCGCCCAGGGGGTCGTGGACCTGGCCGTGGTGCACGACTGGGACAACGCGCCGATGTCCGTCCCGGAGGGGGTGACCCGGCTGGGCCTCGGACAGGACGTGTGCGACGTCCTGCTGCCCCCCGCCCACCCGCTCGCGGGGCTCCCGGTCCTGAGCCGCGAGGACGTCGCCACCGCCCGCTGGATCTGCCAGCCGCCGGGGACGGTGTGCCACGGCTGGCTGATGCGCACCCTGCGCGCGGCGGGGGTGGAGCCCGACGTCGCGCACCTGGTGGGCGAGTTCCAGACCCAGGTCGCGTTGGTCGAGGCCGGGCTGGGCATCGCCCTGGTCCCGCGTCTGGGCCGGGGTCCCGTTCCCGACTCCGTGGTGGTGCGTCCGCTGGACCCCGCCCCCGTCCGCGGCGTGTCCGTGCTCTGGCGGGAGGGCACGTCACGCCGACCCGCCGTCGCCGAGGCGGTCCGACTCCTCAGGGAGCGCGCCCGGGCGCTGTGACCGCACCCGGGCGCGGGACCGCCGCGGACGCCGTCAGCGCGCGTCCGCCTGACACGCCCTACCCCATCGCCTCGACCACGATCGCGGCGGCGTCGGCGATCAGCGCGTCGTCGCGCTCGGCGCCCTCGGTGTCACGGCTGCTCATCACCGCCAGGACGATCGGGTCGCCCTCCGGCGGCCAGAGCACCGCGATGTCGTTGCGACCGCCGTATCCGGCCGTGCCGGTCTTGTCGCCCACCGTCCAGTCGTCGGGGACGCCGGCCCGGATCACGGTGTCGCCCGTGAGGTTGCGCTGGAGCATGTCGACGAGGATCGCCCGCCGGTCCTCCGGCAGGACGTCGCCGAGGGTGTACGCGCGCAGCGTGGCGGCCATGGCGCGCGGCGTGCTGGTGTCGCGGATGTCGCCCGGCGCACCCTCGCTGAGGTCGGGTTCCACGCGGTCGACGTGCGTCACGTCGTCACCGACCTCCCGGAGTTCCTCCTGCAGGCCGCTCGGTCCGCCCAGCTCGTCGAAGAGCAGGTTCGCGGCGGTGTTGTCGCTGTAGCGGACGGCGGCGTCGCAGACCTCCAGCAGCGTCAGCCCGGTCTCGAGGTTCTCCTCCGCGACCGGGGCGTGCTCCTGCAGGTCCTCCTCCGAGTAGGTGACGACCCGCTCCAGGTCCTCGTCCGAACTCCGCCGCAGCACCGCCGCGGCCGAGAACGCCTTGTGCGTGGAGGCGTAGGCGAACCGGTCGTCGGCGTTGTGGGCGAGCGTCTCCTCCGTCCCGGTGTCGACCGCGAAGACGCCGAGCCGGGCGTCGTAGCGCTCCTCCAGGGCGGCGAACCGCTCCGTGTACTCCTCCGAGGCCGACGGCGCGGACGACGGCGACGCGGCGCCGTGGGGAGCGGCCTCGCCGGTCGTCGCGCAGCCGACCAGCGGGACGAGCGCCAGCGCGGCGACAGCCGCGGTGCCGACGAAACGAGAGAGGTGATGCGACATGGCGTGTACGCCTTCCTTCCCCTGGGGTGGGGTCTGCCGATGGACCGGGCCCCGCCGCCGTCCGGCGGCGTCCGGGGCGTGCGTGCCGCGCGCACACGCACATCCCCGCGGGGGCCCGTACGCGGAAGTCTCACCCAGTCAGAACCATACTGTCCAAGACGCGAACGACGCCTTCCATGCGTTTCCGGCATACTGTGCGGCCATGGACCTCGTCGGCGCCTGCCGGGCGTTCGTCAGCGTGAGCGACCGCGGCAGCTTCACCCTCGGCGCGGCCGCGGCACGCGTCCCGCAGCCCGTCGCAAGCCGCCGGATCGCCGCCCTGGAACGGCACCTGGGCGCGCGACTTTTCGACCGGTCGACCCGCGGGGCCGCCCTGACCCAGTTCGGCCGGGACATGCTGCCGTCGGCCCGGCGCCTGGTCGAACTGGCCGAGGCGATGGAGCACGACGCGGAGCGCGCCAGGCTGGCCCCCGTGCGGCTGGCCGTCCCCGACATGTGCGCCACCCGGGACCTGGCCCGGCTGGACGCGGCGGCGCGCCGCGGCGGGCTGCACCTGGACTTCCACCCGGCGGCCCCGGAGCGGAGGGCGGAGTTGCTGCGCACGCAGCAGGTGCGCGCGGCGGTCACCGAGGTGCCCGAGGACGAGGCGCGGTGGACGGTGCCTCTCGGCCTGGCGGGCGCCGACGAGCCGCGCGCCAGGACGGTCCACCTGGAGTCGCTGCGGGTCGGCCGGACGGACCGGACGCCGCCCCGGCGGGTCTGGATCCAACCCGAGGACGACGTGCCGCACCTGCGGGACCGGATCCTGCGCGTGCGCGACACGGTCGGGCTGCGCCCGGCGCAGGTCGCGGTCGCTTCGGCCCTGACCGCGGCCGCGGCGGAGGTGTTCGGGTCGCACGACCTCCTCCTGTGCTCACGCGCCCAGGCGGCCGAGCTGGGACTGCACTGGCGACCGCTCGGAGGGCCGCGGCTCGTGCGCGGCTACGATCTGCGGGCCGTCACGGGGGACGAGGCGGAGCGGATCCGCGAGACCCTGGGCGAGGACATCGCGCGCTGTCTGGGCGCCCGGGCGACGGAGGAGTACGGCGGATGAGCGACACGACCCTGGTACGGGAGTTGCGCGGGGAGCTCGACGAGGGCGGCCTGCGCGGATCGTTCCTGGTCCGGGACCTGGCCGACGGACGGGAGATCGGGATCGAACCCGACCTGGAGTACCCCACGTCCTCCGTGGTCAAGGTGCCCCTCGCCATCGCCGTGCTGGAACTGGTGCGGCGGGGCGAGCTCGACGGCGCGGAACCGGTGGAGGTCCGTCCCGAGGACGTGGGGGTCGCGGGACCGTTCGGGCTCAGCCGGTTCCGCCACCCGGTCCGGATCGCCGTCGAGGACCTCGTCTACCTCAGCCTCTGCCTGAGCGACAACAAGGCGACCAACCTGCTGTTCGAGAGGGTGCCGCCCGCGGACGTGGCCCGCGTGCTGCGGGAGTTCGGGATCGGCGGCGTCACCGTGCGGCACGCGATCCGCGAGCTCCGGGAGACGCCCGAGGACCACCTGGACCCGGCGGACGCCCACCTCGCGCACGCGCTGGCGATCAGGGCGGGCACCGCCGGGCGCGGGCACCCGGTCCCCCAGCTCGACGTCACCCGGACCAACGCCGCGTCCGCGCGGTCGTGCGTCGACCTGCTGGCGGCGCTGTGGACGCCGTCGGGGATCCCGGTCGAGGTGGCCGCGCGCGTGAGGGAGCTGATGGGCGCCAACATGCTGCGGCACCGGTTGGCGCCCGACTTCTCCTCCGACTCCACGCGGTGGTCCTCCAAGACGGGGACCCTGCTCCACCTGCGCCATGAGATCGGCGTCGTGGAGCACGAGGACGGGCAGGCGTTCGCCGTGGCCGCCCTCACCGAGTCCGAGGTGTCGGCGGTCGTGCAGCCCGAGGCCGACGCGCTCATGGCGCGGGTGGCGTGCGCGCTGCGCGACCACCTGCGCGGCGGATGGTCGGCGTCCCGGACCAACGGCACGGTCGACCGGTAGGTCCAGAACGCGTGGCCGGCCGCGCCGACGACCGCCGGCGCCAGCACCGTCGGCACGACCGCGTGGTTGCGTGCCAGGACCGCGGGCCCGGCGTCGGTGCGCTCCGCTCCGGGCGGCGACGGGGAAGCCGTCCCGGTCCTGGGGCCGCCACGCCGTCGTCCGTATCATCGCCCCATGGCGAACCCCGAAGCCCGCTCACGTCTCATCCGTACCCTGCTGGACGCGGACCCCGCGGCGGACGCGGAAGAGCTCACCCGCGACGTCGCGCGCGCTCTCCTGTCCCAGGGTTCCCACAGCCCGGACGATCTCGGCTGCGTCGCCAACATCGAGTACGGTTCGCGCTTCACGCCGCCGGGCGCCGGCCGCCGGCCCCTGTCGGGGCTGCGGATCCGGGGCACCGACATCCCGCTGGGCGACGTCGCGTGGGAGATCGAGTCCACACCGCTGCCACGGGAGAGGTTCCCCGACCTGACGGCGGAACAGTGGGAGGCCGCCACCCGCATGATCACCATGCTGGTGCTCGCGTTGGAGCGCGAGGAGGACCGGACCGCGTGAGCGCTCCGGGCGGCCGGTGCGCGACGCGCGCGAGTCCGCCCGTGTCAGAGCCGGGGGCTCTTGCCGCCCGCCGGGTTCGCGGACGTCCGCCTGCGCGCGACGTCCGCACGGAGGACGGTGCTCCGCACGGTCGCCGCCGCGGTTCCGGTGCGGCGGCGACCCGCTCCGGCGGCGACCGCCGCCTTGATGCCCGGCGGCCGGACCCGGGCGCGCTCGACGCGTGCTCTCTCCTGCTCCTGGCGACGCAGGGTGCCCGCGATCCGCGTGACATCCCGGTCGATCTGCCGTGTCAGTTCCGTGTTGCCCCGGATCTCGTCGCGGCTCTTCCTGACCCTGACCGCGACCCCCACCAGGGCGAGATTGCCGACGAGCATGGAGACGTGCAGAAGCGATGTGCTGAGCTGGCTCATGGCAGGACCCTAGTCAGCGCACCGGGGGTCCGGCAGACGTCCGGCGCCGCGGCCAACGCCGTGCGCCAGAGCACCGCCCCCGGGAGACAGGGCAGGTCAGGGCCTTGCCGAACCGCCGGTGAAGCGCCCACGTCCCGCTAGGGCGGCGGGGAGTCGCGTACGCGTCGGGAGGACTTCCCCTGGGCGTCGCCAAGAGTTCGACGGGGGATTCCCCGGGCACACCGGACGGGCGCCGACCGCGACGGGCCCGGTTGCGCGAGAGGTCATCCGCGGGTCATCGACCCCGGTCCCGACCGCCGCGCCCCCCGGCGCGAGGCGAGCGCTCCGCCCCGGCCCGCTGTGCCGCGGGCGGTGACGGGCGCGCCGAACCCACCCCGACGTCCGCGTCGGGGCCGGTGTCGGCGTGCGCGGGGCCCGGACACGCGCAAGGGGCGCTCACCTGCGTGAACGCCCCTCATCTGTCGGGACGGCGGGATTTGAACCCACGACCCCTTGACCCCCAGTCACACCCACCGTGGCCGTCCGGGGTCATCGAAGGTCACCAGACAACACAAACCCGCAGGCCAGGACGCAAGCCCAGGCCACCAGAGGACGGGAACGGTCACCGAGGGGCGCCCGCGGGCGCCCCTCTCCCAACCCCACCTCCACCCCACCCAACGACCGTCGCCTACCCCACAGCTTCAAACCGGACACAACTTTTCGCACCTGACCACCTAACACAGGTCGGTCGCCAGGAATCACCGCGAGCCAGGCTTCCCACCATAGGCGCGTGTATATGATTGGCACATGAGCGGACTCCACTTGGCCCAAATCCAGCGATACCTCGAAGAAAGGTTCTTTCCTCACCTCGATTTCTCCGGAGCCCAACAGGAACACCACAAGCTCTCCAGGGCGGTTGCCGCACTGACTTTGTCCGAGCGAACGGGCTTGCCGGATCGCACAGCGGGACTTTCAGTAACCGACCACTCCAAGGACGGAGGGATCGATGGGATTGCCTACGCGGCAGATCGATCGACGCTAGTAATTGTTCAGAGCAAATGGACTGGAAGCGCAAATAGCGGAATCGAACTGGGCGATGTTCTAAAATTTATTGACGGAGTTAGGCTTCTAGTAAATAATGACTGGTCTGGATTCGGTGGGCCAATAGTTGACCGACGATCCGAAATCGAGGATATTCTATTTCACCCTGGAACGCGACTTGAATTGATACTCGCAACAACAGGGACACATGATTTGGAAGAGCAACAGAAGAGTGCCCTAGATAACTTTTGTGGCCAGATGAACGATGCCACCGAGATCGCCAACTGGACCTACCTCAACCAAGAACGTGTATATTCAAGCATTGCATCACTTGGCAATGCTCAAATTGACCTTGATGTGAATCTCAGGAATTGGGGAATATACCAAGAAGGTCACTACGTCGCTTACTACGGCACTGCATCAGCGCAGGAAGTTGTCAAGTGGTACCAGGATCACGGAAACCTGCTTTTCTCACGTAATATTCGCGGGGCACTTTCTGGCACTGACATCAACGAAGCGATTACCAGCACCGCCCAGGAGGATCCTTCCCGATTCTGGTTCTTTAGCAACGGAATCACAGTAATCTCCGAAACTTTTGATAAATCGCCACACGTTAACCAGAAATCCGGAAACTTCACTTTCCGGCGCTCCAGCGTGGTAAATGGTGCCCAGACCGTGAGTTCTCTCGCAAGAGCTGCCACAAACACTCCCGAACTCCTAGAATCTGCGGATGTATTTATCAGGTTCGTCACGGTGGAGGATCCAGATGGAGATTTTGCCCGCCTGGTAACGAGGAGAACAAACACACAAAATAGGGTCGGTGGGCGAGAATTTGTAGCACTTGACCCAGAACAAGAACGCTACAGGATGGAATTTGCAGTATCCGGCCTACGGTATGCCTATCGCTCCGGCGAGACTGTCACGGACCCACTTAAGGGATGCGACCTGACAGATGCAACAATTGCCCTTGCATGCGCACAGGGGATCAATGAAACAGTACTTGCCAAACGCGAAATCAGTCGACTTTGGGAGGATACCACCCGACCTCCCTACAAAGCCCTATTTAATCCGTCCGTTTCCGGTTCGCAAATCTGGATCGCAGTAGAACTGATGCGTGAGGTCGATCGAGCCCTAGAAGCAAAGCGAGAAGATACCGATGGTCGAGATCGATTGATCGTCGTACATGGGAACCGACTCTTGCTCTGGGCTATAATGCACTTCCTGGAGCTTAAGAAAGTCAAGTCGACACACGACTTCAACTTGCCATTCACAACCGAAAATATTCGCACTGTCACAGAAATAGCCACATCGCAGCTCTTGTCAATAGTGGCAGCCCACTATCCGGACTCATATCCGCAACCACTATTTAAAAACCAAACAAAATGCCGAGACATCGGAAACCGCCTGATTGAATCCCTAGAAGACACTAAGGAAACCCAATAATTCTGAAAAACCCCTGGAGTCATTTTTTTATTGATCTCTTTCCAGTCGCTACAGTGTTGAGGCAACGACACCACATGTCGGGAGGGACACTGACCAGGGTGGAACGTCCTCTGAACTGGGAAACGACGTGCGCAAACCTCGGCCAGTCATAGTGGCCCCTCGGGCGACCGACCGAGGGGCCGACTGACCGGTGAGGTCGCACCTTCACGCAGTGACAAAGAAAGAAGGACGCATCCAGCAACCTCTTGGAAGCCCTGTCCCAGCAGGAGTCTGAGCCGTAGCCTGGGAACCGCGACCTGACCAGGGAAGGACGGCGCCATGCCCCTCGACGGCACTCCGGACCCGCACGAGATCGAAGTCCCCTTCGGTACCCGGCTCAAGCTCAACCGCACCAGACGAGGCATGACCCGCGAAGTCCTCGGCGGCCTGGTCGGCCGGTCCGCGTCGTGGGTGAAGGCCCTGGAGAACGGGCGTTTGGGAACCCCCAAGCTACCCATCCTGCTCCGGCTTGCGGAAGCCCTGCGTATCCGCGACCTTTCGGAACTGACAGGTGAGCAGTCTGTCCCTGTCGAGCTGTTCACCGGCCCCGGGCACGCTCACCTTCCGGCCGTGCGAGCGGCGATCAATGCCTTCCCCACGGTCACCTCGCGTCCCGCTCCTCCGGTCGCCCACCTCAAGGCCCGTTTGTCGCGGGCATGGAGCGCACGGCACTCCGCGCCCAACCACCGTGAAGTGCTGGGCGATCTCCTTCCCGGGCTGATCGAGGACGCTCAACTCGCTGTGCTACAAGCGGATGACGGACCGACGCGATGTGCGGCTCAGGCAGTGCTGTCGGAGGTGTACGCGCTCACGCAGTTCTTCATCGCCTACCAACCCGCACAGAGCCTCCTGTGGCGTGTGTGCGAGCGAAGTGTGGTCGCTGCCCAGGAATCGGGCGACCCGCACGCGTTGGGCGTCTCCGCCTGGCTCATGGCCCAAGCTCACCGGGACGCCGGCGACTGGGATGCGGCCGACGTGGTCACCACGAACACCACACGGCTGTTGAGCAGCAGCCTCGCGGACGGCACGGATGACGTGCTCGCAATCTGGGGTGCATTGCAGTTCGAGGCCGGATACACCGCCGCACGGCGCGGTGAGACCGGAAACGCATGGCGGCATTGGGACACCGCCCAACATGTCGCTGACCGGCTCCCCGGCTCCTACTACCACCCGGTGACGTCGTTCTCCCAGGCGATCATGGGTGCCCACGCTGTCACCGTGGCGGTCGAACTGCGCAATGGCGGCGAGAGCGTACGCCAGGCCGCGCGAACGGCGTCGGACGTCATTCCCTCGCGCCCGCGACGGGCACGGCACCAGATCGAAAGGGCACGCGCCTTCCACCTGGACGCCCAACCGGGCGAAGCCCTTCGCGTCCTCGCTGAGGCACACGAGGCGGCGCCGGAAACGATCAGGTACAACGGGTACGCACGTCGCATGATTCTCGAAGAGCTGGATTCCCGGCAACGGGAGCGGCGAGAGCAAGCGAACACACTGGCTGACAAGATCGGCATTCTCGCTTAGCCACCGATCGACGGCAGGGGGCACACTTTGTGCCCCCTGAGTCATGTCCGGCGACCTAGCGTCAGGCAACGAATCGACCCCCGCGACGCGGATGAGGCGTCCGGGGGCACGGCCCTGACCAGGAGCGCTGACATGACGCACACTATCGCCCGTTTCTGGGCGATGCTGACACGACCATTGTCCGGTCCGCAGGGACGACACGACCGCCGCGGAACGCCCCCACCCCTCCCCCGCCGAACGCCCCGCTCACCCCATCAGCGTCAGAGTGTGGATGCGCTGACTTGGGTCTCGCGTACGCAGCACCAGCCCGGTGAGTTCGACGAACTCGCCGATCTCACCCGCTGCTACCTGGCGATGCGGGAGGAGCGATGAGCGACACCACCACGTTCACTGCCAAGAATCGCGCGGTGCTCGAATCATGGGCACGATCCATGAACGCCAAGGTGACCCAAGTCGCCGAGGACTGGAGGTCCATCACCTTCCAGGCGGAGGCCACGGACTCCGAGGGAACCCGGGTCCGCTGCCGGTTCCGGCAGCCCATCCCCCGCATGGTCGCGCTTCGGCGTCTGGCACGCACCTACGTCGTCGGACTCGTCCACAACGTGGATGGAGCGCAGTGCCACCACGTGCGCCGGGTCATCCCCAGCGGGGACACCGAGGTCGATGCCCGCCGTAGCGCGATCCTGATCGCTTCGGCCTTGGTCGAGATCCAGCGCCACCACACGTGCGGAGCGACCGTGAGCAATCTGGAGCCCTACGTCGTGGAACGCGCCGTGAACTGGAAGCCCTGATCCGCACGCAAAGGAGCCCCGCCGCGCGCCAGCGGCGGGGCTCACCGCTGTCCGCTCACGCCCTGCGTACGCAACGATCCCGACACGACCCCCGAGCACATGGCCCCGAAGGGCCTTCTCGACCGCAACCAGTAGATGAGAGCAGCAACCACGATGGGAGGCAGTGCCAGTGGGTGAGAAGGTCGCGTACTCGGTCGAGGAAGCAGCACAGGCCCTGAGTCTGGGGCGAACCACCGTCAAGAAGCTCATCGCCACCGGGCAACTCCCCTCGGTCCGTGTCGGGCGTCGGCGGCTCATTCCTCGTTCGGCTCTGGAGGGCTACGTCAACCAGCTCATAGAGGACCAAGCACCGGCCTAGGCTGTACGGGACCGTTCCCGGGAAAGACGAGGAGTGGTGCCCAGGACGCCATGCAAGCCCACCAGGGCATCCCTGACCGACCGGCCCGACGTCTCGGTCTACTTCGACCGGACCAAGAAGCTCTGGCGCGCGGAGATCCGCCTCCGGCAGGACCCGCACACCGGCCGCTACCAGGTCAAGAAGGTCAGCAGCAAGAACAAGAACACCCTCTACGACAAGCTGTCCACGGTCCTCGAAGAGCTGGACCAGGGGGTCGACTCCCCCGCCCGCTACACCGTCGCCGACTGCGTCGCGGAGTTCCTGCGGGACCAGATCACGGACCTGGACCCCAATACTCAGGACAACTACACACGGCTCGCCTTCACGCACATCACCCCGTACCTCGGCCGGTACCTGCTGGCAGAGCTGCGGGCGGCCGACGTCCTGGCGTGGCTGCGGGGACGGAGGGAACACCTGTCGTCGCGCACGCTGCGGCTGGTGCTCAACCTGTTGGAGCGCGCCATCCGGTACGCGCAGATACAAGAGATGGTCGCCCGCAACGTCGCCGAACTGGCCCGATTCGACCAGCGGGACAGGCTCAAGGGCGACGAGCCCGGCAGGCCATCCAAGTCGATGACGTTGGAACAGGCCGTCGCGGTCCTCCGCACGGCCAAGAGCACAAGGTGGTACGCCTACCTGGTGCTCTCGATCGTCATCGGCGCACGAACAGAGGAGATCCGCGCCCTGACGTGGGACCAGGTCGACACCGGCGGCAACGTTCCCACGATCCACGTATGACGTCGGTACGCGGTGACGGGGACAACAAGACCCGACGGTCACGGCACTCCCTGAACTGCCCAGCATCGCCGTCAAAGCCATCAACGCCCATCGGGTGATGCAGGTCCGCGAACGGCTGGCGGCCGCCGAGCTGTGGCAGGACAACGACCTGGTGTTCTGCACCAGGCACGGGACACCGCTGGACCACTACAACGTCCTACGGGACCTCCGCACCATAATGAGAAAAGCAGGACTCAACCAGAACGAATGGACAGCGCGCGAACTGCGCCACACCTTCGTGTCCCTGCTCTCCGACCACGGCGTCAGCATCGAAGAGATCCCGCTCTTGGTCGGCCACGACGGGACCGACACGACAGAGCGCGTCTACCGCCACCAACTCCGGCCGGTACGCCGGTCAGCCGCCACAGCGATGGACGCCATCCTGCACGACGTGGGCTAACGGCCCACCCGACCCCACCGAGAACGGAGAAAGAGGCCCGCCACCCAGCGAACCTCTCTCTGACCTGCTACTTCTCTGTCGGGACGGCGGGATTTGAACCCACGACCCCTTGACCCCCAGTCAAGTGCGCTGCCAAACTGCGCTACGTCCCGTACCGTCGGCCGGACACCGCTTCCGGCGCCGCCAACAGGTGAAACCCTATCGCATCCCCCAGGGCGCTCGGACCGGTCGGCGGCCCGCAGGGGCGCGTGCGGCGGGGCTCACCGCTCCACCGCGTCGTCGGCGTCCCGCGCGCCCAGAGTGCGGGCGAACCAGTCCGCGGCCGCGTCGGCCACCTGGTCGAGCGTCCCGGGCTCCTCGAACAGGTGCGTGGCGTACGGGACGACGTGCACCTCGTGCGGCCCGCCGAGCCTCCGGGCGGCGATCTCGTTGAGCGCGAGCACCTGCCGGTCGGCTCCCCCGACCACGAGCAGGACCGGTGCGCGCACCCGGGTGAGCGCCGCTCCCGCGAGGTCGGGGCGGCCCCCTCGGGACACGACCGAACCGACCAGGTCCGGGTGGTCCGCGGCGGTCCTCAGCGCGGCGGCGGCCCCCGTGCTCGCCCCGAACAGACCGACCGGCAGTTCCCGTGTCTCCTCGCGCCCGCCGAGCCAGGCCACCGCGCCCGACAGGCGCCCCGTCAGCAGGTCGATGTCGAAGCGCTGCTCCGCGGTGATCCGGTCGATCCGCTCCTCGGCCTCGGTCAGCAGGTCGAACAGCAGCGTCGCGAACCCGCTCTCCTGGAGGACGGAGGCCACCAGGCGGTTGCGGGGGCTGTGCCGCGAACTGCCGGTCCCGTGGGCGAAGACCACCACGCCCGCGGGCGCCTCGGGCACGGCCAGGTTCCCTCCGAGTGACACCCCGGCCGTCTCCACGGCCACCTCGTGCTCGGCCATGGCGGGCTCCCCCTCCCGCGGCGCGGCGCGTCCGGCCGGGCCGGACGCGACCGCGTTCGTCGAACGGCTCCTGTAGAGACCGCTACCCGGCTCCCGGCGGACCACACCCGGCCGCGCCCCGCACGGTCAGTACGACGAGATGTGCACGTGGTCGTAGTGGTTCTCGGTGACGCTGCCGCGGTCGTTCATCGCGACCCACTGGCGGTTCTGCGCGTGCCAGATCCGCTGCTCCCAGATGACGTACTTGACGCCGAGCCGGTCGACGTTGTCGATCGCGTACTGGGCGATCTGGTTGCCCACGCTCCGGTTCCCGCCCGAGGGGTGGGTGCCGATGACGGAGACCATGAAGTCGCAGGCCTGCCCCGACCCGTGGTCGTCGTTGCTGTTGCGGGCGCACCCGACCTCGTAGGGGACGCCCACGTTGAGGATCACCTCGTCGCGGATGGCCGCCATGCGCGGGGTCGCCCCGTCGAAACCCCAGCCGCGCACGCTGTCGGGAATGCTCCCGGTGGCCGGCGTCGCGGGCGCCTCGGGGACCTGCTGGGCCTCGTACTCCTCGATGAGGGCCTCGACCTCGTCGCGCTGCCCCTCCAGGTCCTCGATGAGCTCCTGGGCCTCGGCGAGCTCCTCCTCGGCCTCGCTCGCGATCTCCGTGCGCTCCTCCTGCAGGGCGACCAGGTGGGAGATCTGCCCGGCCTGGTTCCGGCCGAGCTGCTCGACCATGGCCACGTCCGTGAAGAAGTCCTCGGGCTCGCTGCTGAACACGACGTCCAGCGCGGGGTCGAACGCGGTGCCCATGTACTGCCCGGCGGCGATCCGCGCGACACCGGACCGGGACCGCTCCAGCTCCTCCTCGACCTCCGCCAGGTCCTCCTCGGCCCGCTCGGCGCGCTCCTCGATCTCCTCGAACTGGAGGAGTTCGCCGTCGTAGGTCTGCTCCAAGTCCTCGGCACGGGCGTTGAGCTCGTCGATGTCCAGGTCCTCGGGGTCCGCGTGGGCGGCCTGGGGGACGACGACCGCCGCCGCGCACAGGGCGGCCGCGACGAGGCGCGCGCCGCGCGGGGGTCGGGCGGAGGGCGATCCGGGGATGCGAGTCATGTCAGCTCCATGGGTGGTACCGCTGGCGAACCCGCGCGTGGGTGAGGAGGTCGGGGGCCGGGATCCGTCTCCCTCCGCGCACGTCGGCTCGCGGAATGGTGCCTGTGGGGCGAGGGGTACTCCGCAGACCATACGAGATTCGGGCGCCATATGCCTAATGCCGGGAATATCCGAGCAGCTCGGTGCGCACGCCACCGTGACCTGGAGGAACGCCGGAACAGCGGTGCTCACCCTACGGAACCGGGGCCCCTCCGGCGAGTCGACCGCCCGACCAGGCCACCCGGTGGCGCGTCCGCACACGGACCTCCACCTGCCCGAACACCTGGACACCGAGGTCCCGGAGTTGAGCACGGCCGTCCGGCTCACCCTGGACGCGCCGCTCCGGTTGACCGCGGCCGTGTGGGGCGTGGCCGGACTCGGCGGCGGACTCGTCAACCCGATCCTGGCCACCGTCCTCTTCGGACGGCTGCCCGAACCAGCGGCGCACGCCCCCGAGCCGCCCTAGCCGCCGTGCGAGGCCCCGGCGTGCGCCTCGGCCTCGGCCTCCAACGCCGCGAAGTCACGCGCGAGGCCCCGCAACAGGACGTCCACCGCCCGTCCCGTCTCCTGACCGTCGACGGGCGCGTGCCCGAAGAGCAACCGGTAGTGGATCAGGGAGGCCAGGGTGTCGACCGCCAGGGTCAGATCGACGTCCTCGCGCAGGTCGCCCCGGTCGCGTGCCCGCTCCAGGGTGTCGCGGACCGCGGCCCGCGGCGG
Organism: Nocardiopsis sp. NPDC050513; assembly: GCF_044457925.1. NCBI lineage: Bacteria > Bacillati > Actinomycetota > Actinomycetes > Streptosporangiales > Nocardiopsidaceae > Nocardiopsis > Nocardiopsis sp. NPDC050513. The sequence goes on from NZ_JBITHK010000005.1 coordinate 331,176, forward strand.
GTCGAAGAGCGTCTCCATGAACCGGCGGTGCAGGTCCTCGTCGCCGGAGCAGTCGGCGAGCAGCGGGGTGAGGAACTCCGGGCCCATACAGCGAAAGGTCCGGGCGAAGAGGGAGAGCGCCTCGTCCAGGTCGCACAGCGTGCACCCGGTCCGGGGCGGCTCGACCGCACCCATGCGCCGCTCCAACTCCGCGAGGACGAGCAGTTGGCGGTTGGGCCAGCGCCGGTAGACCGCCGCCTTGCTCACCCCGGCACGGCGGGCCGCCTTCTCGATCGCCAGGCTCCGGTATCCGTCCTCCTCCAGGAGGTCGGACACCGCGTCCAGCACCGCCGCGTCGATGTGCGTGTCGCGGGGCCGTCCTCCCGCGACGGAGCGCTGACCCATTGACTCCCCGTCCCTCCCGACCTAGGATCCGATTCGATCCGTATCGTATCGAAACTGAACGCGGAGGACAACCATGCCGACCCACGTACCCGCACGAGCGACGCGGCGCCAGTGGCTCGGACTCGGACTGCTGACCCTGCCGCTGTTCGTCCTGGCCATCGACACGAGCGTCCTGTTCCTGGCGGCTCCCCACATCGAGGCCGACCTCGACCCCACGCCCGCCCAGTGGCTGTGGGCGATGGACGTCTACGGCTTCGCGATCGCCGGCCTGCTCGTCACCATGGGCTCGATCGGTGACCGCATCGGCCGCAGGCGCCTCCTGCTCATCGGGTCGGCCGCCTTCGCCGCCGCGTCGCTGTGGGCGGCGCTGGCCAGCGACCCCCTCGCGCTCATCGCGGCGCGCGCCGCCCTGGGAGCGGCGGGCGCCTCCCTCATGCCGTCCACGCTCGCCCTCATCCGCACGATGTTCCGCGACGAACGCCAGCGCACGACCGCCGTCGCGGTGTGGATGACGACGTTCTCCGTCGGCGTGGCCCTGGGCCCGCTCGTCGGCGGCGCCCTGCTGGAAGCGTTCCGGTGGGGCGCCGTGTTCCTCGTCGCCGTTCCGATCATGGCGGTCGCGGTCCTCCTCGGCCCCTTCCTGCTCCCGGAGAGCCGCTCCCCGTCCAGCGCCCGGATCGACGCGGCCGGCGTCGTCCTGTCGATCGCGGCCGTGCTCTGCCTGGTGTACGGGCTCAAGGCGCTGGTCAGCCCGGGTCCGGAGGCCGTCGACGCGGCGGTCCTCGCCGGGGGAGTCGTCCTGGGCGCCGTCTTCGTCCGCCGGCAGCGCGTCGTCGCCTCCCCGCTGGTGGACCCCGCCCTGTTCCGGTCCCGGACCTTGCGCTCCGCGCTCGCCCTGCTCGTCGTGGGCGTCTTCACCGTCACCGCGGTGAACTTCCTGGTCCCGCAGTTCCTGCAGTCCGCCGCCGGGATGTCCCCGCTGCGCGCGGGTCTGCTCACCGCTCCCATAGCCCTGGCCGCGATCATCGGATCGCTGGCCGCGCCCGCCCTGGCCTCCCGTCGGGGAGCGTCGGCCGTGGTGACCGGAGGCGCGGCGCTCTCCCTGGTCGGGTACCTCATCCTGACCGGAGCCGATCCGGCCGGTCCGCTGTGGCCGCTGGTGACGGGCGGCGCCCTCGCCGTGCTCGGACTGAGCCCGACGACGGTGCTGACGACCGACCTCGTGGTGCCGTCCGCGCCCGAGGAGCGCACCGGCGCGGCGGCGGCACTGTCGGAGACCGGCGGGGAGCTCGGGGTGGCGCTCGGCATCGCGGTCATGGGCAGCCTGGCGAACGCGGTCTACCGGCTGCGCGTGGACGACCTGCTGCCGGACGGTCTGGCCGCCGGGACGGCCGCGTCGGCGAGGGAGGGGATCGGGGCGGCCCACGAGGCCGCCGAAGGACTGCCGCCCGAGGCCGCCGAAGCGGTGGCCTCGGCCGCGCGCACGGCCTTCGCGACGGCCTTCTCGACCGTGGGGTGGGTGTGCGCCGTCCTCACCGTGGGACTGGCGGCGGTGGCCCTGGCCGGGCTGCGCCCGGAGCGGCCGGAGCACGCGGGGCGCGGCTGACCCGGCTCCGGCCGCCGCCGCGGGGCGTCCTCGCCTCCGGCGTCAGGCCCGCGCGGTGACGCGGATCTTGGACTGCCCGTGCGGCCGTTCCTCCCAGTCCTCCATGAACCGGGCGGTGAGCCCGTGCCGCTCCGCCAGGGAGAGGAGCGTGCTCGTCCGGTAGTAGAAGTCCTCCCGCAGGACGTGGTGCTCCGTCCCCTCGGTGCGGTCGAAGGTGAAGTCGAAGAAGCCTCCGGGGGCGAGGACGCGTCCCACGTGGGCCAGGCACTCGTCGATCACCTCGACGGGCGAGTGCGAGAAGACGCTGTGCGCGTGGACCACGTCGAAGTGGTGGTCGGGCAGGAAGTCGAAGGTGAGGTCCCGGGTGACGGTCAGGTGGGGCAGCTTGGCCTGGAGCCCGCGTTCGACCAGTGCCTTCTTCGCCTCGATCATGATGTCGGGGGAGATGTCGATCCCGTAGTAGCCGCCCTCGTCCAGGTACGCGATGAAGTGCCATCCCGCCCTCAGGTTCCCGCACCCGATGTCCAGGAGCCGGTGTTCCGGCCGCAGCCCGTGCTCGACCAGGTAGTCGAACTGCATCCTGCCGAGCGCGAGCCACCGCTCCTCGCTGCGGCTGCCCACGGCGGCCTTCGGGTCGCGCGCGGTGTCGGAGGCCATCACCGCGCGGTAGTAGGCGACGTGGTCCCTGTGGATCATTCTCAGGCGCAGGTCCCGTGCGCCGCGCCGCGCGTACGGCAGGATGCGGCCCGGATGGCGCACGGCGTAGCGGATCCTGTGCAGCCAGGACGCGCGGTTCGTGTGGAGGGAGGCGGCTGTCCTCGTCGACATGGGCGCCCTTTCCGTTCGTATCCGAAGAGTCACTTCGCGTGCGGCACTTCGGTTATAACGGGTGAGGGGTTCGCCGCCGGGGACGCGCGGCCGCCCTCGGGTGTCGCGGGGCCGGCACCGGGTTCGACTCCCCCGCATCCCGCGGGAACGCGACGAACGGGCCCGCGGCCGGCGACCCCGTCGCCGCACTCCCGGCCCGAACGCGCGGGAAGTACGCGTACATCGATCGCGGACGCCCACGGCAGCCGTCATGCGCCCCTCGCGACGTCACGCGCCCATGGGGCCCGATCCGCCCAAGCCCTTGCGGGGCCGTCCGTCGCCTGCTACTTTAATTGCATGCACATGCACACTTCTTCCCTGGAAGGCGCCGCGGGCCACGGCGTGAGCTCGGACTGGTCGCGCGTCGCCGCCTTCGTCGCGGCGGTGGACGCGGGTCTGGGCACGTGGCTCACGGAACACCACGGGGTCGGACTCACCGAGTTCCGGGCGATCGCGCACCTGAGCCAGTCACCGGACAAGGAGCTGCGGGTGAACGACCTCGCCCACAGGGTCAACCTGACCCAGAGCTCCACCACGCGGCTGGTGTCGCGCCTGGAGGCGAGAGGCCTGGCGCGCAGGGACGTGTGCTCCGACGACGGTCGTGGGGTGTACGCGGTGATCACCGAGGAAGGGGAGGCCCTGCTCCGGGCGGCCCGCGCCCCCTTCGAGGAACGCCTGGCCCGGCTGCTGGGGAACGCTGCGGCGCACGACCCGCACGGGGACGCGCACGGGCTGGAGCGGGCACTCACCGCCATCGGGCGGGCAGTCTCGCCCTGACGACGGCGAGGGACGGGGTGGACCCACGCCCGCGACCAAATACATGTATGTGCATGCAGCTATAATGACCATGACTCGCGGCACCAGGCGTCACGCGGCCCTGCCGCCCCCGCATCGAAAGGAACTCACCATGAGCTGGCTCTACCTGGGAATCGCCGTGATCTTCGAAGTCGCGGTCGCACTCGCCGCGACCAACGCGAAGGGCTTCACCCGAGGATGGTGGACCGCCGCCACGCTGGTCAGCGGCGCGATCGCGACCTTCTTCCTCAGCCTGGCACTGATCACGTTCGACGTCGGCGTCGGCTACGCGATCTGGACCTCGGTCGCGGGCGTCGGGATCGTCGTCGTGGGCGCCCTGTTCCTCGGACAGCGCCTGAGCTGGAAGAAGCTGATCGGCGTCCTCATTGTCATCGTCGGCGTCGCTGGGCTCCAGCTCAGCGGGGCCGCCTGACAGCCGCCGCACCCCCACTCGCCCACCACCGGAGAAGAGACGAACGAATGACCACCACACACCCCACCACCGACAGCAACGCGGGAGCATGGTCGGTACTGCTCCTCGCCGGAGTCTTCGAGGTAGGCTACGCCCTCAGCGTCGGCGGCAGCGCCGGATTCACCGTCATCGGATGGTCGATCTCCGCCGTGGTCTTCTTCCTGCTGACGCTGTTCTCCCTCAGCGTCGCCCTGAAACGGATCGATGTCGGGATCGGTTACGCGGTCTGGGCTGGGATCGGAGCCGTCGGCGCCGCGGCCCTCGGGCCCGTGTTCTTCGACGAGACGCTCACGCTGGTCCGCGCGCTCTGGCTGGCCGTGATCATCGGCGGCGTCGTCTGGCTCAAGCTCGCCGACAGCCCCAGCATCGCGGCAAAGCGGGATGACTCCACCGCCCCGGCGCCCGGAGATCCTGAGCGGACGTCCGCGTGGAAGGGGCGAGCACGCCGGTGACCCATGAGGAAAGGGCGCTCACACGGGTGAGCGCCCTTCGTCTGTCGGGACGGCGGGATTTGAACCCACGACCCCTTGACCCCCAGTCAAGTGCGCTGCCAAACTGCGCTACGTCCCGTACCGTCGGCCGGACACCGTCTCCGGCACCGCCAACGGGTGAAACCCTACCGTACTTCCCGGGCGGCTCGCACCACGGTACGGGTGCCGCGCCCGCCACCCGCGCCACGTCGCACCCGACCCGGGGACACCCCACGCGGCGCGGGCCGATCCCGCGGTCGTGGACACCCCTCGCGGAGAGGCGTCAGCCCTCGTCCAGTCCGTCCAGGTACGCGCGCGCCCGGGCGAGGTCGTCCTCGCCGAACACCGCGACGCCGTGGTCGCGCAGCAGCCGCGCGGTGACGCCCTCGCCCGGAACCCGCCGCCCGCTGAAGGTCCCGTCGTAGACCACGCGACCGCCGCAGGACGGGCTGCCCTCCTTGAGCACCGCCACGGCCACGTCGCGCGCGCGGGCGGTGGCCAGGGCCGAACGCGCACCGGCGACGAACGCCTCGGTCACGTCCTCGCCCCCGGGGGTGAGGATGCGCGCCGCGCCCGCGAGCACGTCGGCGGCGGTCGCCCCGGGCTCGATCTCGGCGGGCGGCCTCGGGACCGGCAGCCCACCCGCGACCTCCGGGCAGTGCGGGACCAGCCGCCCCTCCTCACGCCACCGCACGAGCACCTCGTCCGCGACGGTCTTGGCGCGCCCGTCGTAGCGGACCTTCCGGCCCACCAGACACGAACTGATCAGCACCCTGCGCATGCCACCCCTCCGCTCCTCCCGTCACGGTACCGCCCGAGCCCCCGACCCACGCCACGCGAGGCACACCAGTAGACCACGGAGAGCACCCGAGGCGGCACCCTCAGCGATACTCGGAGAGGGGGAGCACGGGGAGGGATCGTGACCGACGAGCAGGACGGCCGCCGACCGACGCTGTCCACCGACCACCGGACGACCCGCAGGGCCGTCGCCGCGTCCGCGATCGGCAACGCGACCGAGTGGTACGACTTCGGCGTCTACAGCTACCTCGCCGTCACGATCGGCGCGGTCTTCTACCCGTCGCAGACCCCGGGCGTCCAACTCGTCGCCACCTTCACCACGTTCGCCGCCGCCTTCCTCGTCCGCCCGGTCGGCGGGATGTTCTTCGGGCCCCTCGGCGACCGGATCGGCCGCAAACACGTTCTCACCGTCACCATGCTGCTCATGTCGGTGAGCACTCTCTCGATCGGGCTCATCCCCTCCGCCGCCGCCATCGGCGTCGCCGCACCGCTCCTCCTGCTGACCGCCCGCATGCTCCAGGGCTTCTCCACCGGCGGCGAGTACGGCGGAGCGACGACCTTCATCGCCGAGTACGCGCCCGACCGCCGCCGAGGATTCCTGGCCTCCTGGCTGGAGTTCGGCACGGTCAGCGGCTACGTGGGCGGCGCCGCCGCCGTCACCGCGCTCACCCTCGCCCTCGGCTCCGACGCCATGCTGGCCTGGGGCTGGCGAATCCCGTTCCTCCTCGCCCTTCCCCTGGGTGCCACCGGCCTCTACCTGCGCCTGCGCCTCGACGACACTCCCGTCTTCACCCACAACGCCGGCGGGTTCGCCCGCGACGCGCACGGCGCGCGACGCGCGGGCCAGTTCCGCGCGACCGTCGTCGACCAGTGGCGCGCCATGGTGCTGTGCGCGGGCCTGGTGATGGTGTTCAACGTCAACAACTACACGGTCACCGCCTACCTGCCGACCTACCTCGACACCGAGCTCGGCATCGGTACCGCCCTCGGTCTCGTCCTGACCCTGGCGGCGATGGTCCTCATGCTGTGCTCGGTCACCGTGGTCGGCCGTCTCAGCGACCGCGTCGGACGCCGCCCCGTCCTGCTGTCCGGGTGCGTGTGCTCGCTCGCCCTGCCCCTGCCGGCGTTCTGGCTGATGCAGCGGGACGGGCTGGTACCGATCGCCGCGGGCGTGGTGCTGCTGGCCCTCACCCTGGTCCACTTCTCCGGCACCGCACCTGCCACCCTCCCGTCGTTCTTCCCCACCAGCGTCCGCTACGGCGCGCTGGCGATCAGCTTCAACGTGTCGGTGGCACTGTTCGGCGGCACGACACCGCTGGTGTCGGAGGCACTGGTCGACGTCACCGGCGACCTCTACGCACCCGCGTGGCCGGTGATGTGCGCCGGTGCGGCGGGGCTCGTGGTGGTGTGGCGGATGCGGGAGAGCACGAACCGGCCCCTGCCCGGGGCCCCGGCCATCCCCGAGCCGCCGCGCCGCCCGGCCCGCGGCCCGAACCCGCCCCGCCCGCGGCCGACGGGTGACACCGCGCTGGCCGCCCCGGGCGGCGTGCACCGCCTGGCCTGACCGGACGGGAGCGGACACGGCGCGGGGGCCGCCCGGATCGGACGGCCCCCGCACACGGACGCGGTCTAGCGTCGACCGCGCGGCTTGCGGTCCGGACGCACGCTGCCCTTCGAGGCGCGCCCCACCGCTCCGTTCTTCTTCTCGCGGATGCGCATGCTGATGTGCACCGGCGACCCCTCGAACCCGAAGTCCTCCCGCAGGCGCCGCTCGATGAAGCGCCGGTAGTTGTCCTCCAGGAACCCGGTCGTGAACAGGATGAAGTGCGGCGGACGCGCGCCCGCCTGGGTCCCGAACAGGATCTTGGGCTGCTTGCCGCCGCGCACCGGCGGCGGGGTGGCCGCCACCAACTCCTTGAGCCAGTTGTTCAGCTGGCCCGTCGGGATCCGCTGTTCCCACCCGCTCAGGCTCGTCTCGATCGCCGGGACCAGCTTCTCCATGTGGCGACCGGTCTTGGCGGAGATGTTCACCCGCGGCGCCCAGGAAACCCGCGCCAGCTGGCGGTCGATCTCCTTCTCCAGGTAGACGCGGCGCTCGTCGTCGAGGACGTCCCACTTGTTGAACGCCAGCACCAGACCGCGACCGGCCTCGACGACCTGCTCCACCACCCGGATGTCCTGCTCGGCCAGGGGCTCGCTGACGTCCATCAGCACGACGGCGACCTCGGCGCGCTCCAGCGCGGTCCCGGTGCGCATCGTCGCGTAGTAGTCGGCGCCCTGGAGGGCGCGGTACCGGCGGCGGATACCGGCGGTGTCGATGAACTTCCAGGTCTGGCCGCCGAGCTCGATCAGCTCGTCGACCGCGTCGCGCGTGGTACCGGCCACCGAGTCCACGACCACCCGGTCCTCGTCGGCCAGCCGGTTGAGCAGGCTGGACTTGCCGACGTTGGGGCGCCCCAGCAGCGCGATCCGGCGCGGGCCCCCCTCGTCGTCGGTCTCGGCCCCTCCCTCGGGCTGTTCGGGGAAGGCGGCCACGACGGCGTCCAGCAGGTCACCGGTGCCCCGGCCGTGCAAGGCGCTGATCGGGTAGGGCTCCCCGACGCCCAGGTTCCACAACGCCAGCGCGTCCGCCTCCTGCATCCCGCCGTCCACCTTGTTGGCGGCGAGCACGACGGGGCGCTTGGTGCTCCGCAGGACCCGTGTGACGGCGGCGTCGGCGTCGGTGATGCCCACGGTCGCGTCGACGACGAACAGGATCACGTCGGCGGTCTGCGCGGCGTACTCGGCCTGCCGGGCGACCATGGCGGCCAGGCCGCTCACGCTGGTCTCCCAGCCGCCGGTGTCGACCAGGGTGAACCTGGTGTTCTGCCACTCGGCGTCGTAGGCGACCCGGTCGCGGGTCACGCCCGGAACGTCCTCCACGACGGCCTCACGGCGGCCGAGGATCCGGTTGACGAGGCTGGACTTGCCCACGTTGGGGCGGCCGACCACGGCGACCACGGGCGCGGGGGCGGCCTCCGCGCCCCCCTCGCCCTCGTAGCCGACATCGGAGACGTCGAAGTCTGTCATCTGCTGCTCCCGGTACTGGGTCCCCGCGCGCCCAGGACGCGTGCCGCGAGGACTCGACATGGTCGCCCGACCCGGCCCGAGGGCGCGGAGTCGGACGTGATGGCACGGGCGCCCGCGGCGCCCGTGTGATGGCGTCGGCGGACCTACCGGTCCCGTGCCTCGTCCACGAGCTTGACGACCAGCGCGACGACCTCGTCCAGGGTCAGCCCGGTGGTGTCGAGCTCGGTCGCCGAGTCGGTCCGCGTCAGCGGCGAGTGCGCCCGGCTGGAGTCCAACCGGTCCCGCCGGGCCAGGTCGGCCTGGGTCCCGGCGACGTCGCTGGTCCGGACCTCCCTGCTGCGGCGATGGGCGCGGGCCTCGGCGCTGGCGGTCAGGAAGAGCTTGACAGGGGCTTCCGGCGCGACGACCGTCGTGATGTCACGGCCCTCCACGACGATGCCCGCGCTCTCGGCCCTGGCGGCCGCGATGATCTCCCTCTGGGTACGCACCAGCAGGTCACGTGCCTCGGGAACGGCGGACACGGCCGAGACGTTCCCGGTCACGTCCTTGCCCCGGATCTCGGCGGCCACGTCACGGCCGTCCACGGTCACGGTCGGCGCCGACGGGTCGGTGCCCATCGTGATCACCGGACGCCCCACGGACGACGCCACCGCGGCGGCGTCGTGCACGTCCACACCGTTGTCCAGCATCCACCAGGTCAGTGCCCGGTACATGGCGCCCGTGTCGAGGTACCGCAGGTCGCGCGCCTTGGCCACGCCTTTCGACGTGCTCGACTTGCCCGACCCGGAGGGACCGTCGATCGCGATGACGATGCCCTCGGTACTGCCCTGCGCGCTCACTGGACCTGACTCCCGCGTACGTTCACTTCTGCCGACGCCCCAGCGTACCCGTGCGCGCACGCGGTCCGGTACGCCCACCGGCGCCCGGGACCCGGATCACAGGCCCGGATGGACCGACCAGCCGCCGTCCGCCAGCGCCCGCGAGAGCGTGCCCTCCCCCTCGGGCAGCACGTACAGCTGGCACACACCCAGCGGCAGCCCCGGCGTGTGCTCGATCCGCACGTCCTCGATGTTGACCCCCGCCTCCGCCGCCGCCGCGAACAGGCGGCCCAGCGCCCCCGGCTCGTCCGGGATGACCACGGGCACCACCGTGTAGGAGGGCCGCCGCGCCTCGCCGTGCTTGCCCGGGATGCGCCCCTGTCCGCCGCGCCCCCGGGCCAGGACGTCGCGGACCGGCGCGAGCGGCGCCTCGGACGAGGTGTCCGGCACCGCGCCGAGCGTGCGGAGGGCGTCCGCCGTCGCGGCCAGGTCGGCCGCCATGTCCGCCAGGACCTCGGCGACCGGGACGGCGTTGTGGGTGAGGATCTCGGTCCACATGGCCGGGTCGCCCCCGGCCACCCGGGTGACGTCGCGGACACCCTGACCCGCCAGCGTGAGGGCGGTGTCGTCCGCGTCCAGGAGACGGGCCGCCACCGCGGACGAGGCCACGTGCGGGGCGTGCGACACCAGCGCCACGGCGCGGTCGTGCGCGGCGGCGTCCAGCACCAGGGGGTCGGCCCCGCACAGCCGCGCCACCTCGGCGACGGCGGCGACGGCCGCGGTGTCCGCCTTCCCGGTGGGACACAGCGCCCAGGAACGGCCCAGGAAGAGGTCGGCGCGGGCGGCGCCCGGGCCGTGCTTCTCACGTCCGCCCATGGGGTGGCCCGGCACGAAGGTGGCCATGTCGCAGCCGAGCCGGTCCGCTCCGGCCACCACGCTGGCCTTGACGCTCGCGGCGTCGGTGTACACGTGCGCCAGCCCGCGGTCCTGGGCGTCGCGCAGGACCGCCGGGATGACGGCGGGGGGAGCCGCGATCACCGCGACGTCGGCGGGCCCCGCCTCCGACTCGCCCAGCGGTCGGCCCGCGCCCAGGTCGCACGCCAGGCGCAGGGAGGCGGCGTCCGGGTCGGACAGGGCGACGTCCACGTCGCGCGCGCGCAGTGCCAGCGCTATCGACGTCCCGATGAGGCCGGAGCCGATCACCGTCACGCGGCGCACCTCCGGCCGGTGCCGGGCGGTTCCGCCCGCACCCCTGCTGTCGTCCACGTCCGCCCGCTCCTCCACGAATGCCCGCCTTCATCCAGACTACGGCCCCGGCGCCGGGGCGTCCCGACGTCTACTGCGCGATGTCCAGGCGCAGCGCCTGGGCCCCGCGCAGGTAGACGTGCTGGATCTCCGAGCGCGGGCGTTCGGTCGCCACGTGCGCCATCAGCCGCACCACGCGCGGGAGGGCGTGCGGCACGTCGATCTCGGCGGCGCACATCAGCGGGACGTCCGAAAAACCGATCCGGCGCGCGGCCAGCGCCGGGAACTCACTGGTCAGGTCAGGCGTGGCGGTGAACAGCACGCTGATGACGTCGTCGGTCTCCAGCCCGTTGCGCCTCATCACCTCGGAGACCAGTTCAGCGGTGGCCTCCACCACCTGATCGCGTTCGTCCGCGTCGACCTGCACCGCACCGCGGATGGCCCGTACCGCCACGTTCGTTCCCGCCTCGTCGTCGTACCCGGGGCCGCCCCCGGACACGGAGACGGCGGCCGCCGCCCGGAACCGGAGCCGGGGCGACGACCGCCGTCAACTGTATCTACAGGCCCGCGGCCTCGTAGAGTTCGCTCACCTCTCGCGAGGTCAGCGCCCGCATCGTGCCCAGCTTCAGGGCGTTGAGGTCGATCGGGCCGACCTGGGTGCGCGCCAGGTCCGCGACCGGGTGGCCGACGGCCTCCATCAGCCGGCGGACGATGTGCTTGCGCCCCTCGTGCAGGCGGATCTCCACCATGGCCTTGGGAGCGTCGTTGTCGACGACCCGGAAGGAGTCGACCTCGACCGGGCCGTCCTCCAGCTCCACACCGCCGCGGATCTCCCTGACCACGCTGTGCGGGACCGGACCCGGCACCTTGGCGATGTAGGTCTTGACGACCTTGTAGCGCGGGTGCGTGAGCCGGTTGGCGAGCTCGCCGTCGTTGGTGAGCAGGATCAGACCCTCGGTCTCGGTGTCCAGCCGGCCCACGTGGAAGATGCGCTCGTCGGTCTGGCCGGTGTAGTCGGCCAGAGTCGGACGGCCCTCGGGGTCCCACATGGTGCTGACCACGCCGCGCGGCTTGTTGAGCGCGAAGTACAGCTTGTCGGGGGCCGTGACGACACGCATGCCGTCGACGCGGATCTCCGAGGACTCGGGGTCGACCCGGGCGCCGAACCGGCGGACGACCTGCCCGTCGACGCTGACCCGACCGGCCGCGATCATCTCCTCGCTGGCGCGGCGACTGGCGACGCCGGCCGCGGCGAGCGCCTTCTGGAGGCGGATGCCGTCGGGAACGTCGGTGTAGGTGTCGCGGTCCTCGGCGGGACGGTCCTCGTCCTTGGGGTCGAAGTCGGCGCGCAGGGCCGCCAGGCGCTCGCGCGCGGCCTTGGACAGCTGCGACTCGCTCTTGACGCCACCGGACGATGCCGGGCCCCGGCTCTCGGAGCCTCCCCGCGGACGGCGGTCGCCCTTGTCCGGGGCAGCGCTACGGGCCTTGTGGCGGTCACGGTCACCGAAGCCGCCACGGCCCCGGTCGTCACGCGGTCCACGGTCGTCCCGGGAACCCCGGAAACCGCCCGAACGCCGGTCGTCGCGACCGCCGAAGCCGCCCCGGTCGCCGCGCGGGCCCCGGTCGTCACGCGACCCGCGGAACCCACCACGGTCGCGGTCATCACGGCCACCGCGGAAACCACCGCGCTCACGGTCGCCGCGCGGGCCCCGGAAGTCACGGTCGTCACGGCCGAACGAACGCCGGTCACCGCGGTCGTCACGCCCGTCCCGGCCGCCGAAACCGCCCCGGTCACCGCGTGAATCCCGGAAACCACCGTGTTCACGGTCGCCGCGCGGGCCCCGGTCGTCGCGGCCGAACGAACGCCGGTCGCCGCGGTCATCGCGCCGGTCCCGGTCACCGAAACCACGGCCGTCACGCGGACCCCGGTCGTCACGCGACCCGCGGAACCCACCACGGTCACGGTCATCACGGCCACCGCGGAAACCACCGCGCTCACGGTCGTCGCGGGAACCCCGGAAGCCGCCCGAACGCCGGTCATCGCGACCGCCGAAGCCGCCCCGGTCGCCGCGCGGGCCCCGGGAATCACGGTCGTCACGGCCGAACGAACGCCGGTCGCCCCGGTCGTCACGCCGGTCCCGGTCACCGAAACCACGGCCGTCACGCGGGCCCCGGTTGTCACGCGACCCGCGGAACCCACCACGGTCGCGGTCATCACGGCCACCGCGGAAACCACCGTGTTCACGGTCGCCGCGCGGGCCCCGGGAATCACGGTCGTCACGGCCGAACGAACGCCGGTCGCCCCGGTCGTCACGCCCGTCCCGGCCGCCGAAACCGCCCCGGTCGCCGCGCGGGCCCCGGGAGTCACGTTCGTCGCGGCCGTACGGGCGTCGGTCATCCCGACCGCGGTATCCGCCGCGGTCCCTGTCGTCGCGGCGGAAGGAGCGGTCGCCTCCGCCGCGGTGGCCCCGGTCGTGGGGGCCTCGTCCGCCTCGCCGGCGGTTGTCGTCGTGGTCGCCGCGCTCACCGCGCGGGGCGTCGTCCCGCGCACCGCGGGAACTGTCATTGGGTGTGCTCACCGGTGTCGTCTAGACCTTCGATGTCGTCGGGGAGGAACGGCGCCAGATCAGGCAGTTCGTCGAGGCCGCGCAGGCCCAACCGTTCCAGGAAATAGGAGGTGGTCCGATACAGCAGTGCGCCGGATTCAGGATCGTGTCCGGCCTCTTCGATCAGCCCCCTCAATACGAGGGTACGCATAACTCCGTCGCAGTTGACACCGCGGACTGCGGAGACCCTGCCACGGGAGACCGGCTGCCGGTAGGCAACGACCGCCATCGTCTCCAGGGCGGCCTGGGTGAGCCGCACCTCCTGCCCCTCCCGGAGGAAGTGCTCGACGACGTCGGCGCACTCGGGCCGCGTGTACACACGCCAGCCCTCGGCCACCGCACGCAGGTCGAAACCCCTCCCCTGCTCGGTGTATTCCCCGGACAACTCCTCCAGGGTCCGGGCGACCACCTCCACGGGCAGGTCCAGGGCGCGCGCCAGGTCGTACTCGGACACCGGCTGGTCCACCACCATGAGCACCGCCTCGAGGTCCCGACGCAGCGTGGGCGGCGCCGAGACATCCCCCACACCGGCCGTGTGCTCCGCGCTCATTCCCTCTCCTCCTCGTCCACCGCGTCGTCGTAGTCGGTCTCCACCCGGACCTCGCCCTGGCCGCCGGTCCACGTCACCGACAACGCGCCCAGCGGTTCGGGCTGGTCGAAGCCGACGTTCGAGGCCCGGTACAGCTCCAGCAGGGCGAGGAACCGCGCGACGACCTCGAAGGTACCGGTACACCCCTCGGTGAGCTCGGCGAACGTGAGCGTCCCGTGCTCGCGCAGGGCCGCCACGACGAGCTCGCCCTGCTCCTTGACCGACGTCTTGGTCTGGTGGATGTGCGTGACCGGCACGCTCGGCGGCTCCTTGGGGGTGAACACCCGCCCGGCCAGCGCCGCGAACTCCTGCGGTCCCAGCCGGAAGAACACCTCCGGCCGCAACGACGCGAACCTCTCCTCCAACGGGACCGCCCGCGCGTACCGCCGGCCCTGCGACACCATGCGCTCGCTCATCACCGCCGCGACCTCCTTGTAGGCGCGGTACTGCAGCAACCTTGCGAACAGCAGGTCCCGGGCCTCCAGCAGGGCCAGGTCGGCCTCGTCCTCGACGTCGCCCCGGGGCAGCAGCCGGGCCGCCTTCAGGTCCAGCAGGGTCGCGGCGACCAGCAGGAAGTTGCTGGCCTGGTCCAGGTCCCACTCCTCGCCGTGCTCCCGGATGTGGGCGATGAACTCGTCGGTGACCCGCGACAGCGCCACCTCGGTGATGTCCAGTTTGTGCTTGGAGATCAGCGCCAGCAGCAGGTCGAAGGGGCCCTCGAAGTTGTCCAGGTGCACCTGGAAGGCGCGCGGATCCCCCTCCCCGGTCTCCTCCGGGGGTGGGTGCGCCTCCTGGTCAGCCGCCATGGCCGCGGCTCCACGTCGTCTCACTCATGCGTACAAGGGTGTCACCGGCCAGGCCCCGCCGGTGACACCGCGACCGGCCCGGCGCTCCCCCACGCCGGGTCCGGGCGCTCAGTCCTCGCTCAGTCCTCGCTCAGCCTGCGCACGAGCATGCTCGACGAACCGTGCTCCTCGAAGTCGGCGAGCAGCACCGCGACGGCCTCGCGGACCAGACGGCCGCGGTCGGCCGACAGTCCGTGCTCGGCGCGCAGCGACAGTCGCGTCTGCTCCAGCGCCAGGAGCTCGGCGCCGGAGACGTACACGGTGATCTTCTCGTCGTGGCGCTGGCGGCCGCTCGGCTTGGGCGCGCGGCGCGCCTTCGCGGTTCCCCGCGAGGCGCCGCCCGTGCTCCTGGCTCCGTGTTCGGCCGCGTCGTCCCGGTCCTCGTACCCGGGTGCCGTGCGCTGGCGTCCGGTCGGCGGCGGATCCGACTCCGGTTCGGTGCCGGAGGGGCGGAAGAACAGCTCGTCCGCCCCGGGCAGGGTCACACGCCGTGACCGCTGAGAGGCCACCTCGCCAGCACCTCCTTGGCCAGATCCCGGTAGGCGTTGGCGCCCGCCGAGGAGGAGTCGAACCTGGTGATGGGCTCCCCCGCGACGGTGGCGTCCGGGAAGCGCACGGTCCGGTTGATGACCGTGCCGTAGACCTTGTCGCCGAACCCGTCGACGATCGTGGAGAGCACCTCGCGCGCGTGCAGCGTGCGCGGGTCGTACATGGTGCCGAGGAAACCGTCGATGACCAGGCTCTCGTTCAGGCGTTCCTGGACCTTCTGGATGGTGTCCATGAGCAGCGCCACTCCGCGCAGCGCGAAGAACTCGCACTCCAGCGGCACGATGACACCGTCGGCGGCGGTGAGCGCGTTGACGGTGAGCAGGCCGAGCGACGGCTGGCAGTCGATGAGCACGACGTCGTAGTCGTCGATCACCGGTCGCAGCGCGCGGCCGAGCATCTGCTCGCGGGCGACCTCGCCGACCAGCTGGACCTCGGCGGCGGACAGGTCGATGTTGCTCGGGATGAGGTCCAGGCCGTCGATGTCGGTCTTGAGCAGGACGTCCTCGACCGCCACGTCGCGCTGCATGAGCAGGTTGTAGACGGTCAGGTCCAGCTCGCGCGGGTCGAGTCGGCCCAGGCCGACCGAGAGCGCGCCCTGCGGGTCGAAGTCGACCAGCAGCACCCGTCTGCCGTACTCGGCGATGGCCGCACCGAGGTTGATGGTGGTGGTGGTCTTGCCGACCCCACCCTTCTGATTACACAGTGCTACGATTCGTGCCGGGCCGTGTTCGTCCAGCGGCTCCGGCACCGGATACTGGTACTCCGGTCTCTTGGTGTGCAGTTCCGCCCCCGTGTTGCGTGTCGTCCCCCAGGGGTTGCTCACCGGGTCGGTGGGGTCCTGCCCACCGACGGGTGCGGTGTTCGCAGCCGCGTCGTTCTCCCAGTTCACAACCCTTGACCTCCCCCACGGACCGGCCACGGCCGCGAGGAGGGTGACTCACCCGCGCCCGGCCGCCGTCGGAAACTCAATATGTCGACAGCAACGTACCTCTGTGCGGCGACTCTAGAACGACGACACGACGCACTTCAACATGATCGCGGCGAATCAGGGGCGTTCGCGCCCCTGCCCGCTCCCCTCCGGCGCGGTTCACCGGCGCGCCCTCGGGTGGCTGGCGGCGTACACCTCGCGCAGGCGGTCCACCGTCACCAGCGTGTACACCTGCGTGGTGGTGACCGAACTGTGTCCCAGCAGCTCCTGCACGACCCGGATGTCGGCGCCGCCGTCCAACAGGTGCGTCGCGAAGGAGTGGCGCAACGTGTGCGGGGACACACCCTCGACCCCCGCCCGGTCGGCGACGGCCCTGAGCACCGCCCAGCCTCCCTGCCGGGTCAGGCGGCCTCCGCGCGCGTTCAGGAACACGCCCGCCCGTCGCCCACCACCACCCTCAACGGACGGCCTTCGGCCGCGGTACTCCCCACTTCGTCGCCCACCACCACCCTCAACGGACGGCCTTCGGCCGCGGTACTCCCCACTTCGTCGCCCACCACCCTCACCGGACGCCTTCGGCCCGGCACCCGCCCCGCCCCGCCCCGACGCCGCCAGCACGGGCCTGGCCCGCACCAGGTAGGCGCCCAGCGCCCCGCGGGCGTACGAGCCGAGCGGAACCACCCGCTCCCGGCCGCCCTTGCCCCGGAATCGCACCAGCCCGACGGCCTCGTCCCCGTCGACGGCGTCTCCGACGTCGTCCACGTCCAGCCCCACCGCCTCGGAGATCCGCGCTCCGGTGCCGTACAGCACCTCCAGAAGCGCGCGGTCGCGCAGGGCGAGCAGCGTCGCACGGTCACCCGTCCCCGGGGCCTCCCCGGAACCGGCGGCGGCCAGCAGGCGCTCCACGCACTCCAGCGAGACCGCCTTGGGCAGCCGCATCGGAGGCACGGGCGGGGCCACCTCCGCCGCCGGGTCGGTCCGCGTCCATCCCTCGCGCACGGCGAACCGGTGCAGCCCGCGCACGGCGGCCAGCGCGCGTCCGGCCGAGGCCGCGCTGAGCGGCGGGTGGCCGTCGCCGCCCTCGCGCAGGGCCCTCAGGAAGTCCGCGACGTGCCCGCTCCCGATCCCGGCCGGGTCGGTCACGCCCCGACCGGCCAGATGCGCGGCGTAGCGGGCCAGGTCACGCCGGTAGGCCACCAGGGTGTTGTCCGCCAGCGCGCGCTCGGCGGACAGGTGGTCCAGGAAGGCGGTCCGCACCCGCGCCAACGGGTCGACCGCCCCGGGGGCGGGGGACACCGCGCCGTCCAGATCGTCGGCCACGGTCAGCGGACGCGGCGCAGGGACGCGAAGCCGTCGCCCGCGGCCGCGCTCGCGGCCAGGATGCCGATGACGGTCGCGCCGTTGCGCAGAGCGCCGTCCATCACCAGCCGCACCGCCTCCTCCAACGGCACCCACTCGGCCACCAGTTCGGCCTCCTCGTGCTCGCGGACGAAGTCGATCTCCTCCGTCGGCACCTCCGACAGTCCACGCGCCAGGAACAGGTGGATCCGCTCGGCGGAGAAACCGGGCGTGGGGAAGAACCCGGGCAGCTCGTACCACTCGCCCGCCCGCAGTCCGGCCTCCTCGACCAGCTCGCGCCGGGCCGTGGCCAGCGGCCCCTCGCCCGCCACGTCGATCATCCCGGCGGGCAGCTCCCACATCGTGTGGCGCGTGGCGTGGCGGTACTGGCGCTGGAGCAGCACCCGCCCGTCCCCGTCCAGTGCCAGGACGGCGGCGGCGCCCGGGTGCTCCATGTAGTCGCGGGCCACGACCGCGGTGCCCTCGCCGTGCGCGCCGGGCATCCGCACCCAGTCCGTGCGCATCCCGCACTTGGGGCCCCGGAAGCGCTCCTCCGACCGTTCCACCGGCCACGACGCGGGGGCGTCCGCGATCTTCGCGTCCGCCCCCGTGACAGCGCGCGCCGGGTGGGTGTCACTGGCCATGTGCTCGCCTCTCAGGCTCGTGCCCCTCCCGACTCCGCGTCAGGACTCCCGGTACTCCAGGGCGGCCGAGATCAGGCCGCGGAAGAGCGGGTGGGCCTTGGTCGGGCGGGAGCGCAGCTCCGGGTGCGCCTGCGTCGCGACGAAGAACGGGTGCGTCTCCCGGGGCAGTTCGACGTACTCCACCAGCTTGCCATCAGGGGACAGACCGGAGAACACCAGGCCCGCCTCCTCCAGCTTGGGCCGGTAGGCGTTGTTGACCTCGAAGCGGTGGCGGTGCCGCTCGGAGACCTGCTGCTCGCCGTCGTACAGCTCCCGCGCCAGGGTGCCCTCGCCCAGGTCCGCGGGGTACAGGCCCAGGCGCATGGTGCCGCCCATGTCGCGCTCGCCGGACACGACGTCGGTCTGGTCCGCCATGGTCGCGATGACCGGGTCGACGGCCTTGTCGTCGAACTCCGTGCTGTTGGCGCCCTCCAGACCGAGCACGTTGCGCGCGTACTCGATGACCAAGCCCTGGAGCCCCAGGCAGATGCCCAGCAGCGGCACGCGGTTCTCGCGGGCGTAGCGGATGGCGCCGAGCTTGCCCTCGATCCCGCGCACGCCGAAGCCGCCCGGGATGAGGACGCCGTCGGCGCCGTCGAGCTCGGCAGCGGCGCCGGAGGGGCTGGCGCAGTTGTCGCTGGCCACCCAGCGGATGTTCACCCGGGTGTTGGCGGCGAACCCGCCCGCGCGCAGCGCCTCGCTGACGGACAGGTAGGCGTCGGGCAGGTCGATGTACTTGCCCACCATGGCGATGGTGACCTCGTGGTCGGGCTGGTGCACGCGGTGCAGCAGCTCGTCCCACTCGGTCCAGTCCACGTCGCGGAAGGGCATGCCGAGGCGCCGGACGACGTAGGCGTCCAGACCCTCGCGGTGCAGCACCTTGGGGATGTCGTAGATCGACGGGGCGTCGGGGGTGGAGACGACACCGGCCTCGTCCACGTCGCACATGAGGCTGATCTTGGACTTCAGGCTCTGCGTGATCGGGCGGTCCGAGCGGCACACGATCGCGTCCGGCTGGATGCCGATGCTGCGCAGGGCGGCCACGGAGTGCTGGGTGGGCTTGGTCTTCATCTCGCCGGACGGGCCGAGGAACGGGATGAGGGACACGTGGAGGAAGAAGCAGTTGTCCCGGCCGATCTCGTGGCGGATCTGGCGGACCGCCTCCAGGAAGGGCTGCGACTCGATGTCGCCGACCGTGCCGCCGATCTCGGTGATGACGATGTCGACGTCGGGCGCGTCCATCGCGTAGATGCGCGACTTGATCTCGTTGGTGATGTGCGGGATGACCTGGACGGTGTCACCGAGGTAGGCGCCCTGGCGCTCCTTGGCGATGACACTGGAGTAGATCTGGCCGGTGGTGACGTTGGCCGAGGCGGACAGCTCGGTGTCGAGGAACCGCTCGTAGTGGCCGACGTCGAGGTCGGTCTCGGCTCCGTCGTCCGTGACGAAGACCTCACCGTGCTGGAAGGGGTTCATGGTCCCCGGGTCGACGTTGAGGTAGGGGTCCAGCTTCTGCATGGTGACCCGAAGGCCCCGCGACTTCAGGAGTCGGCCCAGGCTGGAGGCGGTGAGCCCCTTGCCAAGACTGGAGGCGACGCCGCCAGTAACGAAAATGTGCTTGGTACTCGCGGCGGCTGCCAAAGTGATGCTCCCGTGGGTTGAGTGGCTACGGCGGGCTCGGGCGAACTGAGCGGCCGTGCGGTGGTCCGGTGCCGGGCGGTAGCGATCCTCTGCCCGGTCCGTCGGACTCCACGGGGCACCAGGATAACAGGCCCCCCGTGCTCCTACACCTGCGAACGCCGGTTATCGCGCGCGTGTTCCGCCCGCGACCTGCTCCGATCCCCCGGACCCCCGCCGTGGCGGCCCGTCAGGGCACGCCGCCGGTCGGCGCCCGACCCGCTCAGGAACAGCAGGAGCACCCGGGCGCGCAACCGCACGCGTCCTCGTCCGCACCGCCGTCGGCGGGCCCGGCCACCGCGGCCAGTCCGCTGGGAGCGCAGCAGGCGTCCCCCCGCCAGGCCGCACGGCCCTCCCTGACGGCCACGGCGGCGATGAGCAGCGCCACGACCGGGTCCACCCACGCCCACCCGAGAGCGGCGTTGAGCACGAGCCCGACGAGCAGGGCGGCCGACAGGTAGGCGCACAGCAGCGTCTGCTTGGAGTCCGCGACGGCCGTGGCCGAACCCAGAGCGCGCCCGGCCCGGCGCTGGGCCAGTGACAGGACCGGCATGACGACCACGGACAGCGCCGCCAGCACGATCCCCACCGTGGACGGCTCGGCCTCGTTCGCGCCGAGCAGGGCTCGCACCGCCTCGACGGCGACGTAGGCCGCCAGCGCGAAGAAGGCGACCGCGATGACGCGCATGGCCCGGGTCTCACGGGCACGGCGCACCGCCTCCTCGCGGGCCGAGAACTGCCAGGCGACCGCGGCGGCGGAGGAGACCTCCACGAGGGAGTCCAGACCGAACCCCATGAGCGCGGCCGAGGAGGCGACGTGCCCGGCCGAGATCGCCACGGCGGCCTCGACGAGGTTGTAGCCGATGGTCGCCGCGACCAGGAGACGGATCCGGCGGGTCAGGACGGCACGGCGGCGGGGGTCGGCGGCGGCGCCGTCGACCCGGGCGGAGGCGTCGGCGCTCACGCGTCACACCCCGTCTCGTCCTCGCCGTCGCAGCGCCGGTCGGACTCCACGGCGATGACGGCGGCGCGCAGGTCGTCGAGGGCGTGGGAGAGCCGGGGGTCGGCCAGTTCGTACCGGATCCGGCGGCCGACGGGGACGGTGACGACCAGTCCGCAGTCACGCAGGCAGGCCAGGTGGTTGGACAGCCGGGTGCGGCCGATGTCCAGTTCCTCGGCCAGTTCGGCGGGGTGGGCGGGGCCGTCCCGCAGGGCGAGCAGGACCCGGCAGCGGATGGGGTCAGCCAGGGCGCGGCCGAACCGGGCCAGGGCGTCGATCTCGGAGGCGATGCGCAGCATGCCTCCAGAGTACAAGAATCTATGAATTCAGGAAACCCTGAACCCAATCACGGGTCGCCCCCTCAACCCGGAAAACCTCCAGCACGCCCCAGGTAGGCGGGCGGCCGCTTGTCCAGGCGCTCACCCAACCACGCGCCCAGCGCCGCCGCCTCCCCGAGGTCCACGCCCGTGCGCAGCCCGCTGCGGTGCAGCATGTACAGCAGGTCCTCGGTGGCGATGTTGCCGGTCGCCGCGGGAGCGAACGGGCAACCGCCGAAGCCGCCCAGACTGGAGTCGAGCACCCGCACGCCCGCGTCGACCGCCGCGAGGGCGTTCGCATAACCGGTGTTACGGGTGTTGTGGAAGTGGCAGCGCAGCCTCCGCCCGTCCGCGACCCGGCCCACCGCCTCCACCAGCTCGGTCACCTGGCGCGGCACACCCACCCCGATCGTGTCGGCCAGGGCGATCTCCACCGCACCCGTCCCGGCGATCCGCCGGACCACCTCGACCACCCGCTCCGGGGCGACCTCGCCGTCGAAGGGGCAGCCGAACGCCGTCGAGACGGTCACGCTCAGCGGGATCCCCGTCCCGGCCAGATCGGCGTCGATGGCCGCCAGCGCGTCCAGCATCTCGTCGACCGTGCACCCCTGGTTGCGGACGCAGAACCCGTCCGTGGCGGGCACCGCGACGTTCACCTCCGACACCTTCGCGGCCACCGCGCGCTCCAGACCGCGCCGGTTGAGCACCAGACCGATGTGCGAGACCCCCGGCGCCCGGCGCACGCCCGCCATGACCTCCTCGGCCCCCGCCATCTGCGGCACCCGCCTGGGGTTGACGAAACTGACCGCCTCGATCCGCCGCACACCGGTGTCCACCGCCCGGTCGATCAGCTCGATCCGGTCCTCCACCGACAGCACCGTGTCCTCGTTCTGGAGGCCGTCACGCGGGCCCACCTCGACGATCTCCACGTGTTCGGCGCCCCCGGGCGCACGCTCCTCCACGGCCATCGGCCCACCTCTCCACGCACCGTCGCGTCCCACGCCCACAGGCTAGTGGAGCCCCCTCCGCCGGGGTGACCCAGGCCACCCCCGGCGG
This sequence comes from Nocardiopsis sp. NPDC050513, assembly GCF_044457925.1. Taxonomy (NCBI): domain Bacteria; kingdom Bacillati; phylum Actinomycetota; class Actinomycetes; order Streptosporangiales; family Nocardiopsidaceae; genus Nocardiopsis; species Nocardiopsis sp. NPDC050513. Next base: position 353,288 of record NZ_JBITHK010000005.1, read on the forward strand.
AGGTCAGCGCAGGGCCAGCGCGGGGCGGACCTCCCAGGTCGTCCACACCGGGCGGTACCCCATCCGGTGCCAGAACGGGCCGGACAGCGGGTTCATCGCCGCGTAGTTGAGCACGGACACGCCCACACCGTGGCTGTCCAACGCCTGGTGGGCCTGGCCGACCAGGGCCGTCCCGATCCCGTTGCCGCGCTCGGCGGCGGTCACCACCCCGTAGCCGATGTGCGCGATCGGGCGCGCGTTCACCAGCGACTTGGCCCACCGGGACCGCTCGGGCGGCGACACCCACAGAAGGCCGACCGCCCGGCCGCGCCGTTCGGCCAGCCAGATCCACGAACGGGACCGGTTCAGCGCCCGCGCCGCGACCTCGCGGGTCTGCTCGGCGGTGTCCGGCTGGAGGAACACCCCGCCGAAGTGCTGCTCGTAGCGGTGCTCCTCCATCAGGAGCGCCACGACCTGGGTGAGGTCGCTGCGGTCGGCCAGACGGATGGTCACGTCGCGCGGCGGCAGGGACGGGGGCACCCCGCGGCGGCGCTGACGGGCGGCCAGGACCGTGTAGGGCTGCAGGCCGTGCCGCTGGAGCGGGATGATGCCGCACACGTCGCGGGCGGGCCAGCTCACGAGCGCGGCCGACTCCGAACCGGTGCCGGTCGGCAGCTCCTCCAGCTGGTCGCGCCAACTGGTCAGGAGGGAGTCCAGGGCGCGGCCGGGGTCGGGGCCGCCGACGATGGGGGTCAGCCAGTGCTGGTCGGGCACGCCCCAGATCCGGCCGACCTCACCGGGCTGGTACCAGGTGTAGTGCATGCTTCCGGCGGCGACGGTGTTGCCCTCCTCGTCGCTGACCGTCACGAGCGGCGAGGAGCCGGGGGCGAAGCCGACGGGCTCGGGCAGCAGGGGGTCGGTGGCGGCCCAGCGCTGGGCGGCGGACCGTACCAGCGGGTCCAGACCGAGGTCGCCTCCGGGCGACTCGTCGTGCCGCACCCGCGCCACATAACCGCTCATCCACCCCTCCCCTAGCGGGTCTCTCGCCCGAAGCGCTCCCCACCCGTCCGTCGGGCCACCCGGCCCTGCCGGCCCGGGGATTGGTCGACCGTACCGCCCAGTCCCCTGACCGGGGGCGTCGAACGACCAACGGACTCCGAGAATTCACTCCGCGTAGGTGTGCCCGTCCGATCCGTCGCCCGCACCCGCCTTCTCCTCGGGCACGGACGCGCACCACGGTAACCGATGGAGAGTCGCTCCCGGGTGTCGGGGCGGTCAATCCGAGGACACGACGCCGCCGGAGCGGATCGGCGCGGCGCTCGCCACCCCGCCCTGGGCCACCGCGGTGTTGCGTCCGTGGTTGATCACCTCGGGGTCGCCCGAGGCGAAGGAGACCGTGTTGTCCACGCCCACCAGCACGATCCGGACCGCCGAGCCGACGTCGACGGTGGTGTTCCGCCCGGAGGCCTTGACCAGGCCGCACGGGCCGTCCAGGACGACGACGGCGTCGTCCGCGGTGACCACGATCTCACGGTCGTCGCAGTTCTGGTGGACCTGGGCGCCGTCGTCGGACACGACCAGGGTGTCCTCGTCGCTGACCGGGCTGGGCTGCGCGTCGGCGCCCACCGGCAGCGGGTCGGGCAGTTCGGAGCCGCCGCGCGCCTGGGCGCAGCCGACCAGGGAGGAGGCTCCGATCAGGAGGACACCCGTCGTTGCCAACAGCCGAACCTTCATGGACTCCCCCGCGACCGGATGGGCCGGTATGTACGACAATGACCCCAAGGGTATGTCACGCGAAGGTAACCACGCGACCCTTCCGTTGCGGGAACGTTCCCGTACCGAGACCTCGTCGGAGCTACTTCACCCCTGCGGCGTCCATGCCCCGCAGCTCCCGCTTCAGCTCACCGATCTCATCCCGCAGCCGCGCCGCCAGCTCGAACTGGAGATCGGCCGCGGCCTGGTGCATCTGGGCGCTCAACTGGTCGATCAGCCCGGCCAGCTCCGCACGCGGCATGTTCGTGGTGTCACGGCCGCCCAGCGCGGGCACCGGCGCCGTCTCGCCCTTACGGTACCCGGTCGCCATGAGCTCCTCGGTGTCGACGTCCTCCCTGTTCAGCGAGTCGAGGATGTCCGCGATCTGCTTGCGCAGCGGCGTCGGGTCGATACCGTGCTCGGCGTTGTAGGCCACCTGCTTGTCCCGGCGCCGGTTGGTCTCCTCGATGGCCGCCCGCATCGAGTCGGTCACGTTGTCCGCGTACATGTGCACCTGTCCGGCGACGTTCCGCGCCGCACGGCCGATCGTCTGGATCAGCGAGGTCTCCGAGCGCAGGAACCCCTCCTTGTCCGCGTCCAGGATCGCCACCAGCGACACCTCGGGCAGGTCAAGGCCCTCACGCAGGAGGTTGATGCCCACCAGCACGTCGAACTCGCCCACACGCAGCTCACGCAGCAGCTCCACCCGCCGCAGGGTGTCCACCTCGCTGTGCAGGTAGCGCACCCGGATGCCCAGCTCGGCGAAGTAGTCCGTCAGATCCTCGGCCATCTTCTTGGTCAGCGTCGTGACCAGCACCCGCTCCTGGCGCTCGGCACGCACACGGATCTCGTGCACCAGGTCGTCGATCTGCCCGTCGGTCGGCTTGACCAGGACCTCCGGGTCGACCAGACCCGTCGGTCGGATGACCTGCTCCACCACGTCGCCGCCGCTCTGGCGCAGCTCGTACCGGCCCGGCGTCGCCGACAGGTACACCGACTGCCCGATCCGCTCGGTGAACTCCTCCCACTTCAGCGGCCGGTTGTCCAGCGCCGACGGCAGCCGGAACCCGTGGTCGACCAGCGTCCGCTTGCGCGCCGCGTCGCCCTCGTACATCGCGCCGATCTGCGGCACCGTCACGTGCGACTCGTCCAGCACCAGCAGGAAGTCCTCGGGGAAGTAGTCCAGCAGCGTGTTCGGCGGGCTCCCCTCCTCCCGGCCGTCGAAGTGCCGCGAGTAGTTCTCGATCCCCGAACACGACCCCAGCTGCCGCATCATCTCCAGGTCGTGCGTCGTGCGCATGCGCAGCCGCTGCGCCTCCAACAGCTTGCCCTGGCCCTCCAACTCGGCCAGCCGCCCACCCAGCTCCGACTCGATCGAGGCGATCGCCCGCTCCGTGCGCTCCTCACCGGCCACGTAGTGCGACGCCGGGAAGATGAACATCTCCTGGCTCTCGCCCAGCACCTCGCCGGTCAACGGGTGCAGGGTCATCAGCCGCTCGACCTCGTCACCGAACATCTCGATGCGGATCGCCAGCTCCTCGTACACCGGGATGATCTCGATGGTGTCACCGCGCACCCGGAACGTGCCCCGCGTGAACGCGGTGTCGTTCCGCGAGTACTGCATCTGCACCAACCGGCGCAGCAGCTCGTCGCGCTCCACCTCCATGCCCACCGACAGCTGCGCCATCCGGTCCACGTACTCCTGCGGCGTTCCCAGACCGTAGATGCACGACACCGACGCCACCACCACCACGTCCCTGCGCGTGAGCAGCGAGTTGGTCGCCGAGTGCCGCAGCCGCTCCACCTCGTCGTTGATCGACGAGTCCTTCTCGATGTAGGTGTCGCTCTGCGGGACGTACGCCTCGGGCTGGTAGTAGTCGTAGTACGACACGAAGTACTCGACCGCGTTGTTCGGCATCATCTGCCGCAGCTCGTTCGCGAACTGCGCCGCCAGAGTCTTGTTCGGCTGCATCACCAGCGTGGGCCGCTGGAGCTGCTCCACCGTCCACGCCACGGTCGCCGTCTTACCCGTACCGGTCGCGCCGAGCAGGACCGTGTGCGGGTCACCCGCCCGCACACGCCGCGCGATCTCGGCGATCGCCGCCGGCTGGTCACCCGCGGGGGTCATGTCCGAGACGACCTCGAACGGTGCCTCACTGCGCTTGATGTCGCTGACCGGTCGCATGTCCCCACTCCTCAAGAAGCCGCCTCTGCCTCCTACGCTACCGACCACCCCTGACGTTCCCGCGCCACCAGCGCGTCCCACAGCTCCCCGACCCGCGCCACCAGCTCCTCGCGCGTACCCGAGTTGTCCACCACCAGATCCGCGGCGGCCAGACGGCTCTCGCGGTCCGCCTGCGCCCGGATCCGCGCCCAGACCTGCTCACGGGGCATCCCCCGGTCAGCGGCCACCCGCTCGACCCGCGCCTCGTCCGGTGTGTCCACCACGACCACCACGTCGTAGAGGGGCCCCAGACCGTTCTCCACCAACAGGGGCACGTCATAGACCACGACCCGGACGCCCTCCGCCCGGGCCCGCTCCATCAACTCGGTACTGCGCTTGCCCACACGGGGATGGACGATCGCGTTCAGCCGCCCCAAGGAGTCCTCGTCCGCGAAGACGATCTCCCCGAGCCTCGCGCGGTCCAGGCGCCCCTCGGGGGTGAGCACGCCCTCGCCGAACTCCGCGACGACCTCGGCGAGGCCCTCCGTCCCGGGTTCGACCACCTCGCGCGCGATGAGATCCGCGTCGATGACCGTCGCGCCCAGACGGGCCAGCTCCGCTGAGACGGCGCTCTTTCCAGAACCGATCCCCCCGGTGAGTCCCACTGTCAGCACGGCTCCACCAACTCCTTGCGCATGTGCACCATGACCAGGTGCTCGGCCACCCTTTCCCGATGCGTCTCCGCATACCCCCGTTCCCGGTACAGGCGGTCGACGCTCTGGGCTCCCGTGAACAGAGTCAACGCGGTCACCTCCGGGAACCCGGCCCGCAGCTCCTGCTCCACCCGCGTGAGCAGGGCTCGGGCGATCCCGCGCCGCCTCAGGTCCGGGGCGACGGCCAGACGGCCGACCACCCCGTGGGAACCGGCCACGCTCGCACGCACCGCTCCGACGATCCGCGTGCCGAGGACCGCCTTGAGAACGAGTGCGTCCTCCTTCCCCAGCAGCCGCTCGATCCGCTCCAGCCCCTCGGTCAGCGGCAGGATGAACGGGTCACCGTACGCCTGCGCCTCGTCGACGAACGCCGCACGCTGGAGCGTCAGGATCTCGCCCGCGTCCTCGCGGGTGGCCTGGTGGATGTCGATCACGTCGCCTCCTCCTGGGCCGAGTCTTCCACACACCGCCCTTCACCCGCCCGAAACCCCAGGCCTGGTCGGCCGACCACAGGGGGTTCACCACGAACGCTCCCACCCCGGTCACCGAAGAGGGGTTGCGTCGACCGGTTCTCGGGTCCACAGGGGGTTGGGTGTGGTGTTCTGGCTCCCCGGTCACCGGTGGGGGTGTGGCTCGTCCGGAGGGCGTGTTCGCGCAGCGAATTCGTTCCGGAGGGCGAGGTCCCTCACCTACGGTCACCCCGGACGGTCCACAGATATGCAGAAGGCGGCCACCACGTGGGAACGTGATTCCGAAGTGATGACACCCCCGACCCCAGGAGCGGGGGGTGGACGGTCCAGCCAACACCCGCCCCAAGCCCCACACCGGTCCGCACACCCGTCACCGGAAAGGGGGTCTACACCCTCCCCGCCCGCCCAACCACAGGGGGGTTGGGCAAAGCATCCCTGTCCTGCTCGGCTACAGGGGGGTTGGGGAGGCCTGACCGGTACAGGACCACAAGGGGGTTGGGCAGAGCGTCCCCCGCGCGCCTGGCCACAGGGGGTTCGAGGGCCACCGTCGCGGGCGCCCCACCACAGGGGATCCGCCGACAACGCACTCACCCCGCCAAGCCACAAGGTCGACCGAAAACCCGACCACCACCAGCGATCCAGGACCAGCTCCAACTCCAGCGCCGTCTCCAGCCAACCAGGCACGACGAAGGGCCGCCCCCTTGCGGGGACGGCCCTTCGGGGCTGTCAGTGGATCCTCAGGACCTCACAGTCGCATGACCGCACAGGGGCCACAGGAACCCCCGGCCGGACCACCCAGGTCGACCACGTGGCCGTCCTGACCAGTCCCGGTCCGACACAACCCGACCAGCCAAACCCGACCGATCAAACCCGACCAGCCAAACCTGACCGACACAACCCGACCGGCCAAACCCGACCGATCAAACCCGACCGGACTAGGCCTCGCCGCCCGCGAGCTTCTCACGCAGCGCGGCAAGCGCCTCGTCCGAAGCCAGAGCACCGCTGGTCGACTCCGTGCCGGACGTGGTGCCGCCCTGGCTGCCGGTGTACTCCTCCTCGGCCTCCTCGGCAGGAGCGTTGGCGGCGTCGGCCTCGGCCGCGCGCGCCTCCTCCACCTGCTTGCGGTGCGCCTCGAAGCGGGACTGCGCCTCGGCGTAGCTGCGCTCCCACTCGTCGCGCTGAGCCTCGAAGCCGTCGAGCCACTCGCCGCTGTCGGGGTCGAAGCCCTCGGGGTACTTGTAGTTGCCCTGCTCGTCGTACTCCGCGGCCATGCCGTAGAGCGTGGGGTCGAAGTCCACCTGACCGGGCTCGACGGCCTCGTTGGCCTGCTTCAGCGAGAGGCTGATGCGGCGGCGGTCGAGGTCGATGTCGATGATCTTGACGAAGATCTCGGTGCCGACCTGGACGACCTGCTCGGGCACCTCCACGTGGCGCTCGGCCAGCTCGGAGATGTGGACCAGGCCCTCGATGCCCTCCTCGACGCGCACGAACGCACCGAACGGAACCAGCTTGGTGACCTTGCCGGGGACGACCTGGCCGATCTGGTGGGTCCGGGCGAACTGCTGCCACGGGTCTTCCTGGGTCGCCTTGAGCGACAGGGAGACGCGCTCGCGCTCCATGTCCACGTCGAGGACCTCGACGGTGACCTCCTGGCCGACCTCGACGACCTCGCTCGGGTGGTCGATGTGCTTCCAGGACAGCTCGGAGACGTGCACCAGACCGTCGACGCCGCCCAGGTCCACGAACGCACCGAAGTTGACGATCGAGGAGACGACGCCCTTGCGGATCTGACCCTTCTGCAGGGTGTTGAGGAACGTCTGGCGAACCTCGGACTGCGTCTGCTCGAGCCAGGCGCGGCGGGACAGGACCACGTTGTTGCGGTTCTTGTCCAGCTCGATGATCTTGGCCTCGAGCTCACGCCCGACGTAGGGCTGGAGGTCGCGGACGCGACGCATCTCGACCAGGGAGGCGGGCAGGAAGCCGCGCAGACCGATGTCGAGGATGAGGCCGCCCTTGACGACCTCGATGACGGTACCGGTGACGACGCCGTCCTCTTCCTTGATCTTCTCGATCGTGCCCCAGGCGCGCTCGTACTGGGCGCGCTTCTTGGACAGGATGAGACGACCCTCCTTGTCCTCCTTCTGGAGGACGAGGGCCTCGACCTGGTCGCCGACGGCGACAACCTCACCAGGGTCGACGTCGTGCTTGATCGAGAGCTCCCGGGACGGGATCACACCCTCGGTCTTGTAACCGATGTCGAGCAAGACCTCGTCTCGATCGACCTTCACGATGGTGCCCTCGACAATGTCACCGTCGTTGAAGTACTTGATGGTCTCGTCGATCGCCGCGAGGAAGGCTTCCTCGGACCCGATGTCGTTGACCGCTACCTGGGGTGTCGAGGTGGCCTCGGTGCTGCTCGTCATTTGTGGGTGGACTCCGGATACGGACAGGTTCAGAAATTGGGCACGCCGCGAGTTCGAGCCCGTCGATCCGTCATCCAGAAGAGTGAACCAGGAGCACGGAAGGCGAAACCGTCCGTGGCCACTGGCCGCCGGGTCCAGAGTGTTGACCGAAGCGGTGCGATCGCCGATCCCCGAACCGGGGACGACAGACGCCCGCACGAACCCACAACGCTCCGGCCAGAATATGAGACATGGGCGTCCTGGTCAATCGGAACCCAGGACCGCCAACCCGACGAAGGCCGAGTTGGCGGCAATTTACCCGAGCATGGTGGTCAAGATCAACTACACGCCGCCCCATGTCCGAGGCGGTGTCCCCACCGCACGGCCATGGACGCGGAACGTAGCGGACAAGCGACAGAAAAGTTCCTCAAATCGACCCCGGAACCCACCCCGACACCGACCCCGGAACCCACCCCGACACCACACCGCAACCCACCCCGACACCGCCCCGGGCCGGAACCGGCCTCACTCCCAGGAAGGCCGCGACCGCGAGCGCTTGACGTCGCCGCGGCGCCGCTTGGCGTCCAGACGCCGCTGACGGGACGCCCGGCTCGGCCGCGTGGCCCGACGCTTCCGGGTCGGCGGCGCCATGGCCTCCGCCAGCAGGGCCGCCATCCGTTCGCGTGCCTCGGCCCGGTTGCGCGCCTGGGACCGGTGCGTCTGCACCGACACCGTCAGCACCCCGTCGACCAGGCGCCCGTCCAATCTCTCCAGGGCGCGCTCACGGCGTGTCGCGCCCAGCGCGCCGCACGAGGCCACGTCCAGCGACAGCGACACGCGCGTGTCGGACGTGTTGACGTGCTGGCCACCCGGCCCCGAGGAACGGGAGAACCGCCACACCAACGCGTCGGCCGGCACCGTGACCGAACCGATCGTCAAACCGTCCGTCATGGCGATCACCTCCCTCCTCGTAGGGGCGCACCCAGCGGCGCACCCGGCGGCGCAAGGGCTACACCCGGCGGCGTAGCGGCGCACCCGGCGGCGCAAGGGCTACACCCGGCGGCGTAGCGGCGCACCCGGCGGCGCAAGGGCACACCCGGCGGCGCAAGGGCGCACCCGGCGGCCCTCCGCCGCCCGCGTCACCGACCTCCGTGGTCAGTTCACCTAGTGCGCGGCGTCGTGCCAGTTCTGCCCGCTACCGACCGACACGGCCAACGGGACGCGCAGATCGTACGCCGTGCTCATCTCGTGCGTCACGAGGTTTTCCACCCGTTCCCGCTCGCCCGACGCCACCTCCACCACCAGCTCGTCGTGCACCTGGAGCAGCACCCGCGAGGCGAGCCCGCCCTCGGTCAGCGCCGCGTCCACCTGGAGCATCGCCACCTTGATGATGTCCGCCGCAGACCCCTGGATCGGGGCGTTGAGCGCCATCCGCTCCGCCATCTCCCGACGCTGCCGGTTGTCGCTCGTCAGGTCCGGCAGGTACCGCCGCCGCCCCAGGATGGTCTCGGTGTACCCGGCCTTGCGGGCGTCGTCCACGACCGAGCGCAGGTAGTCGCGCACCCCGCCGAACTGCGCGAAGTAGTCCTCCATCAGCTTCTTCGCCTCGTCCGGCGCGATCCCCAGCTGCTGCGACAGCCCGTACGCGCTCAACCCGTAGGCGAGCCCGTAGCTCATCGCCTTGATCCGGGACCGCTTCTCGCCGTCCACCTCGTCGACCCCGATGCCGAACACCTGGGCCGCCATGTGCGCGTGGAAGTCGTAACCGCTGTTGAACGCGTCGATCAGCGCCCGCTCCCCCGACAGGTGCGCCATGATCCGCAGCTCGATCTGACTGTAGTCGGCGGTGAGCAGCTCCTCGAAGCCCTCCCCGACCACGAACGCCCGCCGGATCCGCCGCCCCACGTCCGTGCGCACCGGGATGTTCTGGAGGTTGGGGTCGGTCGAGCTCAACCGTCCCGTCGCCGCCACCGTCTGGTTGAACGTCGTGTGGATCCGGCCGTCGTCGGCGACCGTCTTGATCAGGCCCTCGACCGTCGTCCTGAGCTTGGTCTGGTCCCGGTGGTGCAACAGCACGCCCGGCAGCTCGTTGTCGGTCTGCGTCGCCAGCCACGCCAACGCGTCCGCGTCGGTCGTGTACCCCGTCTTGATCTTCTTGGTCCGGGGCAGCCCCAACTCCTCGAACAGCACCTGCTGGAGCTGCTTGGGCGAGCCCAGGTTGAAATCGCGGCCCACGATCTCGTGCGCCCGCTCCACCGCGCCGCGCGCCGCCGCCGCGAACTCCCCCTGCAGCCCCTCCAGGTACTCCAGGTCGGCGGCGATCCCCGCCCGCTCCAACCGCGCCAGCACGTCCACCAGCGGCAGCTCCACCTCGCTCAGCAGATGCGCGCCGCCGCGCTTGTCCAACTCCGCCGCCAACACCCCGGCCAGATCACGGGTGGCCGCGGCCCGCACCGCCAGCAGGCGCTGACGGCCGCCCGCCGCGTCACCGCCGTCTCCCAGGTCCAGGGCCAGCTGCGCGCCGTCGGTGTCCTCCTCCAGCTCCCGGCCCAGGTACCTGCGGCACAGGTCGGCGAGATCGAACCGCCGCTGCCCCGGCTGCGCCAGATAGGCCGCCAGCGCCGTGTCGCTGACCACCCCGTCCAGGGACCACCCGTGCGCGCCCAACGCCAGCAGGGCGCCCTTGTACTCGTGCACGACCTTGGGGAGCGCCCGGTCCGCCAGGAACGCCGACAGCGCGTCGGTGTCCGCCGCGTCCAGGACCTCGGGGTCCACGTACAGCGCGGCGCCCGACGGCACGCACACTGCCAGGGCGTCGACCCGACCGGTCCCCTGCCCCCACACGCCGTCGACCGCCAGGCCCGCGGGCGCCTCGGCGGTCAGCGTGTCGGCCGCCGCGTGCTCGGTCAGCCACGCCGCCACCCCGCCCGTCCCGGCGGCGGTGACGTCCACGGAGAACCCTTCCGCCGCCTCGGCCTCGGCGCCGCCCTCCGGCTCTCCGACCCGGATCACCGCGTACAGGCGCTCACGCAGGTTCGACGCGAACTCCAGGTTGTCGAACAGCGCGTCGATCCCCGCCCGGTCCGCCTCCGCGATCACCAGATCGTCGACGCCCACCCCCAGGTCGACGTCGGTCGCCAGCCGGTTCAGCCGCTGGTTGCGCAGCACGTCGTCCAGGTGGTCGCGCAGGTTCTGGCCCGCCTTGCCGGTGATCTCGTCCACATGGGCGACCAGCTCGTCCAACGACCCGTACTTGGCGATCCACTTCGCCGCCGTCTTGGGCCCCACCCCCGGCACACCCGGCAGGTTGTCCGCCTTCTCCCCCACCAGCGCGGCCAGGTCCCGGTACCGCTCCGGCGAGACGGCGTACTTCTCCTCGACGGCCTCCGGGGTCATGCGCTTGAGGTCCGACAGGCTCTTGCCCGGGTACAGCACCGTGCAGTCCTGCGTCACCAACTGGAAGGCGTCCCGGTCCCCGGAGGCGATCAGCACCTCCATCCCCGCCTCGCCGCCCCGGTACGCGAGCGTGGCGATCACGTCGTCGGCCTCGAACCCCGGAGCCGACAGGTTCGCCACCCCCATCAACCGCATCAGGTCCTGGGTGAGCGGCACCTGCGACGGGAACGCCTCGGGCGTCTCGGACCGCCCGTCCTTGTACTCGGCGTACTCCTCGTGCCGGAACGTGGGCCCCGACAGGTCCCACGCCACCGCCACGTGCGTGGGATCCTCGTCCCGCAACAGCTTGACCAGCATCGACGTGAAGCCGTAGATGGCGTTGGTCGACTGACCGGTGCTCGTTCCGAACTTCTCCACCGGCAGCGCGAAGAACGCCCGGAAGGCCATCGAGTGGCCGTCCAGGAGCAACAGGCGGGGCCGTCGGCCACCGCCCGCCGCGGGGGAATCGCTGCCCGCCCCAGCGCCGGCACGGGAATTCTGGTCGGGGGTCTCTCGCTTGGTCACCACAGGTGAATCCTAAGATGCGCACCAGACAATCCGCGGCCATCACCAGGAGATCGGCGACCGAGCCGCGCACGACCGCCCCACTCGGGCACCCCACCGGACCGGAAGGCACCACCATGTCCACAGACATCGAGTCCCTGCGCACCCAGTTCGACGAGGGCACCATCACCATGGGCGCCCTCGCCGACCGCATGGGCATCGAGGTCACCGAGGCCTCCGCCGACCGCGTGGTCGGGCGGATGCCCGTCCAGGGCAACGAACAGCCCTTCGGCCTCCTGCACGGCGGCGCCTCCTGCGTCCTGGCCGAGTCCCTCGGATCGATCGGCTCCACCATCCACGCGTCCCAGTTCGGCCGCGTCGCGGTGGGCATCGAGATCAACGCCACCCACCACCGCTCCGCCACCGAGGGCCACGTGACCGGCGTCGCCACACCCGTGCACCTCGGCCGCACCCTCGCCACCTGGGACATCACCATCACCGACGAGAACGGCACGAAGGTGTGCACCTCCCGGCTGACCTGCATGCTGCGCGAGCTCCCCAGCTCCTGACCCAGGACGGGCCCGCCGAAGAGGCGGACCCGACCGAGCCCCGGCCACGGGAGCGCCGTGGTCCGGACAGGCGCGCTCCGGACCGCGCCGAACCCGAAGCCGAACCCACCCGGCACACCGAAGACGTCACCAGGCCCGGTCGACGACGGCACCGAACGCCCCCACACGGCACCGCGTACCTCGACGGCCGGGCCTCGTCGTGCCCACCGGCCACGACACATCGCCACCCCGCGATCACTGAAACAGGGCCGTCCGTCCAACGTCACAGCCCTGACGAGCAGGGATGACTACAGAGCCATAACAGCCTGACGGCGAGTCGGCACCAACGCCCGAACCGTACTTCCACGCCGCTCACTTCCATGATTAAGCTCCGCTAACGCTCCTGATTAAGCAATGCCATACAACGCGGGCATACAGGACGCATTCGCACCACCGCACGTCTGCGCCACGCAGCCCGTGCTTCGTCCGTTGAACGGAGTTGACCACGACCATGGCAAGCAAGAAGCTGCTAGGCCTCACAGCCGCGACCGCGGCCCTGGTACTCGGACTCACCGCGTGTGGCAACGGCGGAGAGAGCGACGGTGAAGGCAGCGGCGGCGGAGGCGAGGCCTTCACCTTCGGCATCCTCTACCCCCAGACCGGCGCGCTCGCCTTCCTCGGCCCGCCCCAGCTCAGCGGCGCCCAGTACGCCATCTCCGAGATCAACGAGGCCGGCGGCCTCCTCGGCACCGAGGTCCCCGCCCTCGTCGAGGGTGACGAGGCCGGCGACGCCGCCCAGGCCAACGAGGCCGCCAACGCCCTCGTCGGCGACGGCGTCAACGCCGTCATCGGCGCCGCCGCCTCCTCCATGACCCAGGCGTCCTACGACACCATCACCAGCGCGGGCATCGTCCAGTGCTCCGGGTCCAACACCGCGCCCGACCTCACCAGCATCGAGGACAACGGCCTCTACTACCGCACCGCGCCCAGCGACCTCCTCTCCGGCCCGGTCATGGCCCGCCAGATCGTGGACGACGGCCACGTCACCGTCGGCATCGTCGCCCGCGCCGACGACTACGGCTCCGGCTACATGGGCGGCCTCCAGAGCGAACTCGAGGCGCTCGGCGCCGAGGTCGTCGTCACCGAGACCTACGACCCCGACGCCACCAACTTCTCCGGCGTCGTCGACAACGTGACCAGCGAAGACCCCGACGCGATCGCGCTCATCTCCTTCGAGGAGGGCGGCCAGGTGCTGGCCTCGCTCCTGGAGAGCGGCGTGGAGGGCGACCAGCTCTACATCACCGACGGCCTCAACTCGCCCGAGCTCGGCAGCACCGTCGACGAGAGCAACCCCGACATCGTCACCGGCATCACCGGTGTCGCTCCCGGCGCCGACAACCCCGAGTTCAACGAGGGCCTGGCCGAGTTCGCCCCCGACCTCGAGGTCTACCAGTTCGCCCCGCAGGTCTTCGACTGCGTCACCGCGATCGCCCTGGCCGCCGAGGCCGCCGAGAGCGCCGACCCCGCCGACTACTCCGCCGAGCTGGGCAGCGTGACCAGCCCCGACGGCACCGAGTGCGGCAGCTTCTCCGAGTGCCGTGACCTGCTCGCCGAGGGCGAGGAGATCAACTACCAGGGTGTGAGCGGCAACATCGACTGGGACGAGAACGGCGACCCGACCTCCGCCACCTTCCAGATCTTCCGCTTCGGCGAGGAAGGCTACGAGACGGCCGGATACGAGGAGTACTCCGTCGAGGAGTAGCCCGCCCACCGTCGCGGACGCCCCCCGCCCGGCCGCGACGACGCCGTGAACACCACGAGGCGCCTCGGGACACCGTCCCGGGGCGCCTTCCCGTGTGCCCGGGGCACCGCCCGGCCCACCACCGGCGGCCTCCGCACGGGCCCCACCCGGCCGGGCCGCGTGACCGTGGGCCCCCGGCCCGAGAACTCCCCCACGCCCAGCCCGGTCCTGTCCCAGACGTCTCCGGGACCGGTCCAGCGCCACGCCCCCGCCCCACCCGCCGAGCCCCGCGCTTCAGGTCCCACCAGGGCGCCCCCGAGCCCGCTCACGGCCAGCCCCGCCCCACCCGCCCAGCCCCGGCACACCCCGATCCCGCCCGCGCCCCCAGACCGCCCCGCCCGCCGACGGCCGAGGGCACCTCCCCTCCAGACCAGGGCCCCGCCCCAGAGCCCACCGCACCGACCGCCCGCACCGCCCCCGCACACACGAACGGGGGGCGGAGTCCACAGACCCCGCCCCCCACCAGGGAACCCCCCCGGATCAGCCCTTCGCGAGCGTCCCCAGGTACAGCTCGATCACGTTCGGATCGTTCAACAGGTCGCGCCCCGTACCCGTGTACGCGTTGCGCCCCTGGTCCAGCACGTACCCGCGGTCACAGATCTGCAGGCACCGGCGGGCGTTCTGCTCCACCATGATCACCGAGACACCCGTGGAGTTGACCTCCTTCACCCGCTGGAAGACCTCCTCCTGGTAGATCGGCGACAGACCCGCCGTCGGCTCGTCCAACAACAGCACCGACGGATCCATCATCAACGCCCGGCCCATGGCCACCATCTGCCGCTCACCGCCCGACAGCGACCCGGCCTTGGCCTTCCGACGCTTCCCCAGCAGCGGGAACAGATCCGCCACCACCGTGAACCGCTCGGCGAACGCCTTCGGCCGCAGGAACGCCCCCATCTGGAGGTTCTCCTCGATCGTCAGCGAGGGGAACACGTTCCGCGTCTGCGGCACGTACCCCACCCCCCGCTCCACCAGGCTGTGCGCCGCCAGACCCGCGATGTCCGAACCCCGCAGCGTCAACGAACCCGACCGCACCGGGATCAACCCGAACACCGTCTTGACCAGCGTCGACTTACCGGCGCCGTTCGGACCGATGATCGCCACGACCTCACCCTCGGTGAGCGTCAGCGTGCACCCGTTGAGGATGTTCACCCCGGGCACGTACCCGGCCACCAGCTCCTTCGCCAACAGCAGGTAGTCCCCGGGACCGCCCACCTCCTCGGCCGCCTCCGACCTCGCGTGCTCCAGCACCTCCTCACGGTGCTGCTCGAAGACCGCGGCCTCCTCGGCCCCCGCCGGAACCTCCACCGGCCCCAGGTCGTCGTTCTCAGTCATCACCACTCCCCCGGGCCTCGTCCGCGTCGACCTCCTGGGCACCCAGGTAGGCGTCGATCACCTGCTGGTTCGAGCGGATGTCCGAAGGACGCCCCTCGGCGATCACCTGCCCCTGCGCCAACACGACGATCCAGTCACTGATCCCCATGATCACGTCCATGTCGTGCTCCACGAACAGGACCGTCTTGCCCTCGTCCCGCAGCGCCGTGATGTGACCCAACAGGGACTGCACCAACGCCGGGTTCACACCCGCCATCGGCTCGTCCAGCATGATCATGCTCGGATCCGTCATCAACGCACGCGCCATCTCCAGCAGCTTGCGCTGACCGCCCGAGAGCGCGCCCGCGATCTCGTCGCGCTTGTCGATGAGCTTGAACCGCTCCAACAGCAGCAGAGCACGCTCGGTGTTCTCCCGCTCCTGACGCCGCCACACCGGCCGCAGGAACGCACCCGCCATCCGCTCACCCAGCTGCCCGGTCGCCCCCAACAACATGTTGTCGAGCACCGACATCCGCGTGAGCGCCTTCGTCAACTGGAACGTCCGCACCATCCCGGCCTTCGCGACCTGGTGGCCCTTGCGCCCGTTGATCGCCTGGCCCTCGAACGTCCACCGACCCGCGTCGACCCGGTCGAACCCGGTCAGCAGATTGAACAGCGTCGACTTACCGGCGCCGTTCGGACCGATCAACGCCGTGATCGTCCCGCGCTGCACCTCCAGGTGCCGCACGTCCACCGCCGTCAGACCACCGAACGAACGGCGCACCCGGTCCGCCACCAGGATCGGATCGGACTTGCCCGACCCCGGCTCCGGCTCCGCACCGGCCATCCGGTCGACCGTCACGGGGTTCACCTCGTCACTTGACATTGACCAGCATCTCCTTGCGGTCGCCGATGAGGCCCTGCGGCCGGAAGACGATCAACACCACCAGCATCAGACCCGCGAAGGCCAACTGGAGCGCACCGTAGTCGGGCCCGCTCAGGAACGGCAGCCAACCCATCGCCCCGAACCCCTTGAGCACACCGTCGGTGAAGGTCATCAGGAACCAGAACGCCATCGAACCCAGCACCGGACCGAACACCCGACCGGCGCCGCCGAGCAGCAGGATCACCCACAGGAAGAACGTCACCTGCGGCTTGAACTGGTCCGGCGCGATCGACGCCTGGTACACGGCCAGGATCGCCCCGGCCAGCGCACCGATCAGACCGCCCAGCACCAGCACCTGCATCTTGTACGCGAACACGTTCTTGCCCAGGCTGCGGACCGCGTCCTCGTCCTCCCGGATGCCCTTGATCACACGGCCCCACGGGCTGTGCATCAACAACCAGGTCAACCCCGCCAGCAGCAGCACCAGCGACCACGTCACCACCAACACCCACAGGTGGTTGCCGTTGTACGACACCGGACCCAGCGTGTAGAACCGGCTCGCGTCGAACGGATTCAGGGCACGGAAGTCCCCCGCCAGGTTCTGCAACCCGTACACGCTGCTCGTCAGCGGATCGGCGAACTCCGCCCGGTACAACAGGCGCAACACCTCCGCCGCCGCGATCGTCGTGATCGCCAGATAGTCCTCGCGCAACCGCAGCGTGGGGATGCCCAGCAGCAGCGCCAACGCCACCGCACAGGCCAACCCCACGAGGACGCCCACCGACAGCGGCAGGTCGAACACCGCCACGCTGATCCCGACACCGTAGGCGCCCACCAGCATGAAGCCGACCTGGCCGAAGTTCAGCAACCCCGTGTAACCGAAGTGCAGATTGAGACCGATCGCCGCGACCGCGTAGATCGCCGCCACCGGACCGATCGCCGATCGGGTCGAATCGGCGAGGATCGAAAGGATATCCATCGTCTACCTCTCCTAGCCGACCCGTTCACGCCGACCGAGCAGACCCTGCGGCCTGACCAGGAGCATGAGGATCATCAGGGCCAGAGCCCATGCCTGCATGAGCTGGGACGGGAACCACAGGGTGGACAGCACCGCCACCAGGCCGACGGCCAGACCGCCGACCATCGCCCCGTAGGCCGTCCCCAGGCCGCCGAGGATCACCGCCGCGAACATCAGCAGCAGCAGGCGGAAGCCCATCTCGTAGTCGACCACCTGGTTCAGACCGAAGAGCACACCGCCCAGCGACGCCAGCGCACCGCCCAGACCCCACACGTACAGGGTCACCCGGTCCACGTCGATACCCGACGACTCCGCCAGGTCCCGGTTGTCCGACACCGCGCGCATCGCCTTGCCGATGCGGGTGAACTGCAACAGGCAGGCCACACCCACCAGCACCACCAGCGCCACACCCATGACCACCAGGTCACGCGGCGGCAGCGACACCGGCCCGAGCTCCACCAGTTCCTGGATCTGGAAACCGGCGTACCGCTCGCGGCGCGCCCCGAAGAGCACCAGGATCACGTGGCGCAGGATCAGCGCCAGACCGATCGACACGATGAACATCTGGATCATCGCGACGTTGCGGTGCCGCAGCGGACGCCACACGTACCGCTCCATCGACCCGCCCAGCACCGCGCCCATCAGGACCGCGACCACCGTCGCCGCCCACAGCGGAAGCTGCCAGCCCACACTGTCGCCCAGCACGCCCAGCAGCGTCGCCAGCGCCAGACCGGCGAAGATCGACACCCACTGCGCGACGATCAGCCCCGTCCGCGCCAACCGGCCCTCGGCGAACACGCCCAACAGGATCGCCCCGCCCAGACCGGCGAAGATCGCCAGCAGGGCGTTGCCCATACCCGCCGCGCCCGTGCTGAACAGCATGGCCATCATCGCGCCGAACGTGACCATGTCGCCGTGCGAGAAGTTGATCAGCTTCGTGGTGCCGAAGATCAGCGACAGGCCGATCGCGGACACCGCGATCACCAGGCCGAACAGAACACCCGAGACCGTGAGCTGGGCCAGCCGCTCCCCGAAGGAACCGCCGCTGTCGCCCACCGCGATCGACTCGTCGTCGGCCGGGGCGTCGCCCTCCTCGCCGGAGCCCTCCGTCTCCTCCTCCGAGGGACTGGGCGAACCCCCGTCGGCCTCACCGCCGGCCGGTACCAGCGCGATGATCAGAGGGCGGCGGTCATCCGCCTCCACCTCGACCTCGGCCTCACCGTCGACCACGAGCGACGTCTCTCGTACGGCGAACTCGCTGGGGATGGACTCCTGGTCCACCACGACGCGGTACTCACCCGGTCCGGGCAGTTCCACTTCCCACATTCCATCAGGGTCGGTCTCGCTCGCCCCGATCTCGTCATCCCCCTGGAAGACGGTGATCCCGATGCCCTCGACACCTTGATCCCGGTCGTCCGGGTGGCTGATCTGACCGTGCAGCGCCTCACCGCCCTGTTCGTCTGCCGTCGCCGCTGGCCCGGGGATCACCAGGATGGCGGTGATCAGGGCGAGCAGCACGGTCACGAGACGTGTGCGCACGCGCGCTCCTTGCGCATCTGAGGTTGGCGATGCCGAATGCGCGCATTCGACACCGTTGTCCTTTGCTGTTCGGTGCGGCGAGTTTAGCCCGATTTAGCCTGGTCATTCAGCACTGCTTAAGCCACGTGACCCAACCGTCACCCCATTGTGTGAAACCGAGATCGAACCGGTACGTCCACCCGGTTGACCCTGAACGACTGTCTGGTTTTCGCCGCGAACACCAGCTGATCTGCACGTTTCCTCCACCAGGCGTGCTCAGGACGACAGAAGGGGGCCGCACCCGGTCTGGGTGCGGCCCCCGTGCGGCCCGTCGGACTGAGGCGGCTCAGTCCTGCTTGCCGCCGAGCGTCTCGACGACCGTCTCCGCGACCTTGCGCATCGTCAGTCGGCGGTCCATGGAGTTCTTCTGGATCCACCGGAACGCCTCGGGCTCACTCATCCCGTGGCGGCTCTGGAGCAGACCCTTGGCCTGTTCGACCAGCTTGCGGGTCTCCAGACGATCCTGGAGGCTGCTGACCTCCGACTCCAGCGCGGCCAGTTCGGCGTAGCGGGAGGTGGCCATCTCGATCGCCGGCACCAGGTCCGACTTGGTGAAGGGCTTGACCAGGTAGGCCATGGCCCCGGCCTCACGCGCCCGCTCGACCAGCTCGCGCTGGGAGAAGGCGGTGAGGATCACGACCGGCGCGATCCGCTCCCCCGCGATGCGCTCGGCGGCGGACAGGCCGTCGAGCACCGGCATCTTGATGTCGGTGATCACCAGATCCGGCTTCAGCTCCCGGGCAAGCCGGATGGCGGTCTCACCGTCGCCGGCCTCGCCGACGACGGCGTACCCGTCCTCTTCCAGCATCTCCTTGAGGTCCAGGCGGATCAGGGCCTCGTCTTCCGCGATCACCACGCGGCTCTGCGTCCTCGTCACGTACACGAGGTTACCGAGATCCGCTAGGATGCTGGACGTCGGGACCGGCAATGCGTACCAATCGTGACGTCACGGTTGGGGTGGCATCGCCAGAACGATCGAGCCGCACAGACCGATCCAGTGTCCGTTTTAGGCAGAATGCCCCGATACGCCAACGGTAGAGCGAGTCGTCTCAAACACGATACAGTGTGGGTTCGAATCCCACTCGGGGCACCGAGAGCCACCCGCAAGGGTGGCTTTTCACATGTAACGGGCAAATCACCCAGGGTCATCGTTTGTCGTATGCGTGAGCAATGCTTCACGCCATGTACGCACCTCACATCCGCCGCTCAGCGGTGGACATGCTGAACTCCGGGATCTCCTACAGCGAGGTCAGTCGACGTCTCGGCATCAACCGGGCGACGCTGCGCACCTGGCGCACCGATCCGTCCCTGATCGACAAACACCGCGACTCATCGTGCCCGCTGTGCGAACCCATCCCGCGACCCCCCGCTGACACGGAGGCCTACAGCTATCTCCTCGGCCTCTATCTCGGGGACGGTTGCATCACCCCCGCCGGTGACGGCAGCCGGGGCGTCCTGCGTCTGAGGATCCTCTGCTCCGACTCGTGGCCCGGGCTCGTCGAAGAGTGCTCGTCGAGCATCACCAGGGTCCGCCCCGACCGTGCTGTGCGCACGACGCCCAGTACGGGGTGCACGGAGGTCTACGGAGACTGGAAGCACTGGCCCTGCCTGTTCCCCCAGCACGGCCCTGGGAAGAAACACCACCGGACCATCGCCTTGGCGGGATGGCAACAGGAGATCGTCGACGAACAGCCCGAAACGTTTGTTCGAGGTCTCATCCACTCCGACGGGTGCAGGGTCGTCAATCGGATTCGCAAGAAGCTTCCCGAGAGCCGTGTGAAGGTCTACGAGTACCCCCGTTACCACTTCACCAACGCGTCGACGGACATCGTCGGCCTCTTGACCGCGACGCTCGACCGCCTCGATGTCGCGTGGAGGAGCCACGTCAAGGTCCAGACCGGGATACACGACCAGACCGTGGTCTCCATCTCGCGGAAGGACGCCGTCGCCCGCATGGACGCGTTCGTGGGACCGAAGTACTGACCTGGTGCGGGGCCGTGAGGGTTCCGGCCAGAACCTTGGTATCTACCCAGCCAGTTCGACCCCACTTGGGCCCTTTGTCACTTTATGCCGGGGCATCCGGGCCGAAGGGGTCACATCACGGCCACAACCTGGGTACAACCCGTGGGTTCGGTCGCCGTTCGCCCCCGACGTCCCCGATCCTTGATACGCAGACCGGATTCCAGGAGAGGAGCAGCGGGTGCTGACCGCGGTGGCCGGGGTGATCGGAGCACTCGTCATCGGCGCCTGGGTCGTCGTGGCCTGGGGGTCCCGGCGCCGCCTGCCCTGGCTGCTGACCCCCGTCGCCCTCCTCATCGTCGTCCTCGTCGCCGTCGGCCAACCCGGCTGGGCCTTCCTCCCCGTGGTCGCCCTGGTCGCCGGTTCCTTCGCCGAACTGGTCATCGGATCGCGCGAGTCCCCGGCGGTCCGCACCAAGGACCCCGACGCCCCCCTGAGCACCGAGCGGTGGGCCGCCGCCGTCGCGGCGCCGTTCCGGGTCGCGCTCGCCGAGCCCTGGGACGTGGTGGCCCGGCCGTCGCTGCGCCGCCGCTACCGCCGCGTGCTGGAGCGGCAGTGGGGGGCGACCGACCGCGAGTCCCTGCTCGCGGCGGTCGACGGGCTCCAGGAGGAACTGCACTCCGGGCCCTCCCTCGACCTGGTGGTCGACCTGTGCGCGGGCGTCGCGAAGTCGCGGCTGCCCCAGGACCAGGGCGGTCACTCCACGGGGGCGAACGTGCGGTTGACCCCGGAGCAGATCGACCGGTTGCGCGCGGTGGCCGACGCCCCCGAGGCGGACGAGACGGTGATCATCGGCGCGTTCCAGTGGTGGAAGTCGGTGCACGTGATCCGTCTGGCGTGCGCCGGGGCGTCGCTGGACTGGTTGTCGCCGGTGGAGACGCAGACGCTGTTGCGCCGGGTGGCCTCCGATCTCCAGCGCCGGTACTCGTCGTGGCACCAGTTGTCGGTGGCCTTCCACGCGGGGTACCTGTTGTGGCCGGAGCGCGGTGTGGAGGGTGAGTACGGGGGCGCCGACCGGGTGTGGACGGCGTTGGGGCTGTTGACCGAGGATCCGCGGAGTCCGTGGAACCTGTTGCCGTGGGACATGCCGTTGGAGCGGGTGATCTCCGAGGGCGGGGTGGCCAGCGGCCAGGAGCAGTAGGCGGGGCTCCGGGGCTGCCCGGTGGGCGGCGGCTGTCTCGTACGCGTCCGTTCCCTGGTGCGTGCTCTGCCTGGTACGCGTCGGCCGCACCGGTCCTGGCCCGGATGGTCGGCGCGGCTCGTTCGCCGTCCTCCGGGCCGGACCTGATGCGGCCCGTGTGCGGGCGCCTCGTGGGCGCTCCGGTGTTACTGCGGGTTCAGCGCGACGGCGTCACCGAGTTTGTGGACGCGCAGGGAGTTGGTGGACCCCACGGTTCCGGGCGGGCTGCCCGCGACGATGACGACCTTGTCGCCCTTGGTGTACTCGCCGAGCTGGAGGAGTTCGGCCTCCACCTGGCGGACCATGTCGTCGGTGTTGTCGACCCACGGCACGAGGTTGGTCTCCACGCCCCAGACGAGGGAGAGCAGGCCCCGGGTGCTGGCCTCGGTGCTGAAGGCCATGAGGGGGATGGGCGACCGGTAGCGGGCGAGGCGTCGTGCGGTCTCGCCGGACATGGTGAAGGCGACGAGTGCCTTGGCGCCGACGGTGGCTCCGATCTCGGCGGCGGCGCGGGCGATCGCTCCTCCGGTGGTCTCGGGCACCCGGGTGAGGATGTGCGAGGCGCGGAGGGATTCCTGTTCGGCGGCGGCGACGATGCGCGCCATGGTCTCGACGGTCTCGACGGGGTACTGTCCGACGCTGGTCTCGCCGGAGAGCATGACGGCGTCGGCGCCGTCGAGGACGGCGTTGGCGACGTCGGAGGCCTCGGCGCGGGTGGGCCGGGGGGCTCCGATCATGGATTCGAGCATCTGCGTGGCGACGATGACCGGTTTGGCCTTGTCGCGGCAGCGTTCGATGGCGCGCTTCTGCACCATGGGGACGTTCTCGAGGGGGAGTTCGACGCCGAGGTCGCCGCGGGCGACCATGACGGCGTCGAAGACCTCGATGATGTCGTGGAGGCGTTCGACGGCCTGGGGCTTCTCGATCTTGGCGATGAGGGGGACGGTGACGCCCTCCTCGTCCATGATGCGGTGGCACTCCTCGGCGTCCGCGGGGCTGCGGACGAAGGAGAGGGCGACCATGTCGACGCCGTTGCGGAGCGCCCAGCGCAGGTCGGCCTCGTCCTTGTCGGTGAGGGCGGGGACGCTGACGGCGACGCCGGGGAGGTTGAGTCCCTTGCTGTTGGAGACGGCGCCGCCGTAGATGACGCGGGTGTGGACGTCGGTGCTGGTGGTCTTGGTGCATTCCAGCACGACGCGGCCGTCGTCGATGAGGACGCGGTCTCCGGGGCGGACGTCGCCGGGGAGTCCCTTGTAGGTGGTGGAGACGCGGGTGGCGTCGCCGGGGATGTCGTCGGTGGTGATGGTGAACTCGTCGCCGGGGGCGAGTTCGTGGGGTCCGTCGGCGAAGGTGCCGAGGCGGATCTTGGGTCCCTGCAGGTCGGCGAGGACGCCGACCGATCGTTGTGCGGCCTCAGCGGCGGCTCGCACGTTGGCGAGGTTGGCGCTGTGGTCGTCGTGGGTTCCGTGGCTGAGGTTGAGTCGCGCTACGTCCAGTCCGGCGTCGACGAGCCTGCGGAGGACTTCCGGGCTCGAGGTGGCGGGACCGAGGGTCGCGACGATCTTTGCTCGACGTGTCACGTGCACAACTCTAGAGGGTTGGTGGGGTGCAGTGGTCTAAACCAGGTTGCGAATGGACGTATGTCTGGCTGCGGTGGGGCGAACGCGGGCGGGGTGGTCAGGGGTCGGGTTCTGGCTGTTGGGGCGGGTTTCGGTAGCGTTCGGGCGGTACGGGTCGGGTTCGGTCGGGGGTGGGTGCGTGGTGTTCGCGTACGAAGGTGTCGTGGCGGCTTTGGGGTCGGAGACGGCGGCGCTGGCGGGGGTTCTGGAGGGGTTGTCGGAGGCTGAGGCGGTCGCGGCGACCCGGTGCGTGCCGTGGGATGTGGCGGCGTTGGCGGCGCACACGGTGAATGCGATCGTGCGGGTGGACGCCATGCTGGCGGGGCCGGCGCCGGAGGAGGACGGGTCGGTTCCGGTCTCGGCCGCGGGGTACTACGCGCCGGACGCGCGGTTCTCGCCGGAGGTGAACGCGGAGCGGGTGCGGTCGGCGGTGGAGGCGGCGGGGCGGCGGGCGGACGCGGGGGAGGCTGGCCGGGCGCTGCGTGGGGGCTGGGCGGCGTTGAGGGAGCGCCTGGCGGCCGAGGACGGTGGTCGTCGGGTGTTCACACGGCACGGTGATCCGATGTCGTTGACGGACTTCCTGGTGACGCGGCTGGTGGAGGCGGTGTTGCACGGCTGGGATGTGGCGGACGCGCTCGGGCGGGAGCCGTGGACGACGCGGCCGGCGTTGGATGTGGTGGTGCGGTTGGTGTTCGGCGCGGCGGACCGGGCGGCTCTGGAGCGGGTGTTTCCGGGGGTGTGGTCCGAGGCGGCCGTGATGGTGCGGGCCGTGCGCGCGGTGACCGGCCGCTCGGACGGGAGCGCTGACGGGGAGGCGCTGGCGGCGGCCGGGGTGCGGTTCCTGGCGCTGGGGTGACTCACCTGTCCTGGCGGGGTTGGGGCAGGTAGGTGCCGACGCGTCCGTAGGCGCGCAGGACGCGCAGGCGTTGGATGGTGCGCATGCCCTCGTGTTCGAGGGTGGCGGCGGGGTCCCAGTGTCTCGAGGTGGCGTTCCAGCCTCCGTCGGCGCGCTGTTGCTCCTCGAAGACGTCGAGGCTGCGGTTGATCTCGGCGTCGGTGAAGAGGGGGCGCGCGATGTGGTGGGGGTGGGGGGCCAGGTCGAGTGGTGTGTGGACGTGGTCCTCGGCGCGCGGGTGGACGTCGATGACGGCGCGGATCATGGTGGACATGCGGTTGAGGGCCTGGATGGCGCGGGTGCGGTTGGGGGCGTACTGGAGGAAGGTGCACACGCCGATGGCCTCGAGCGGTTCGGTCCAGGCGAGGGCGTCGACGCGCTTCCAGCAGTAGGCGGTGGCGGTGTCGCGCCAGTGGTGGGTGATGTGGTGTTTGTGGAGGTATCCGCAGATGAGGGCGGTGATGTCGAGGCGTCCGGTGAAGTCCTCGGTCTCCAGGAGCCAGGGGGCGGCCTCGGTGTGGCGGATGGTGGGCAGGACGTGGGGGACGCTGCCGTCGGGGCCGCAGACGTTGGTGAGGAACTGGCAGACTCCCGCGCCGATGCTGTGCGGGACGGGGCCGAGCTCGTCGAGGTAGCGCAGGGCGATCGCGACGCCGCCGGGCTGGCTGGCGTGGCCGCGCATGTCGGGATCGATGCCGTTGCCGTAGCCGCCGTCGAGGTTGCGGTAGGCGGCCAGGGTGGAGCGGATGGGGGCGGTGGGTCCGCTCTGGAAGTGGTAGGCGAAGCGGTGGCGGTCGATGAGGCGCGCGGTGCGCATCGTGAAGTGCTCCGCGGCGTGGTATGCGTCCCAGGTCACAACGCTCATGTCTTCGACGGTACGACCGGGGGGTCGTCGCGGAGAATAGTCGGCCGTGCAATATATGCGATCTTTACGCCGGTGGCGGCGTGTGTGTCTGGCGGAGTCCGGGGAGGGCGCGGGGCGGGGAGGGTGACGCGGGCGGGCACCGCCGTGTGGGTCGCCGCGGCGGCGTCGCCGATGGTGTGGTGGAGCGTGTTCCGGGTCTGGGGGCGGGTCCCCGGGCGGGGGCGGGGGGGGGGGGGGGGGGGGGGGGGGGGGGGGGGGGGGGGGGGGGGGGGGGGGGGGGGGGGCGGGGGGGGGGGGGGGGGGGGGGGGGGGGGGGGCGGGCGCGGCGGGGGGGGGGGCGGGCGA
>NZ_JBITHK010000005.1:378784-461642 GCF_044457925.1 Nocardiopsis sp. NPDC050513
GCTTTTTTGTGGGGGGTCGTGTCTGCTCGCCGCCGGGGGGGGGGGCGGCCCGCCCCCGCCCCCCCCCCCCCCCCCCCCCCCCCCCCCCCCGCGGGTGGGTCAGACCAGGGGTCGTTCGGTCGGCGGGATGGCGACCGGCAGGGTGGTGGTCTGGGTGAGGTAGCGGTCGACTCCGGCGGCGGCGGAGCGGCCCTCGGCGATGGCCCAGACGATGAGGGACTGGCCTCGTCCCATGTCCCCGGCGCAGAAGACGCCGTCGACGGTGGTCTGGTAGTCGGCGTCGCGGACGACGTTGCCGCGTCCGTCGAGTTCGACGCCGAGCTGTTCGATCATGCCCTCCTTCTGGGGGCCGACGAAGCCCATGGCGAGGGTGACGAGGTCGGCGGGGATCTCGCGTTCGGTGCCCTCGACGGGTTCGAAGCCCTTGTCGGTGCGCTTGACCTCGACGAGCTTGAGGGCGCGGACGTCG
This sequence comes from Nocardiopsis sp. NPDC050513, assembly GCF_044457925.1. NCBI lineage: Bacteria > Bacillati > Actinomycetota > Actinomycetes > Streptosporangiales > Nocardiopsidaceae > Nocardiopsis > Nocardiopsis sp. NPDC050513. Next base: position 379,254 of record NZ_JBITHK010000005.1, read on the forward strand.
CCGTTGTCGTCGCCGAGGAATTCGAGGGTGTTGACGGAGTAGATCCGCTTGCCGCCCTCCTCGTGCGCGCTGGTGACCTTGTACAGCATGGGCATGGTGGGCCACGGCTGGTGGTCGGGCCGCTTGGCGGGCGGCTTGGGCATGATCTCGAGCTGGGTGACGGAGGCGGCGCCCTGGCGGTGGGCGGTGCCGACGCAGTCGGCGCCGGTGTCGCCGCCGCCGATGACGACGACGTGCTTGCCCTCGGCGGTGATGGGCGGTGTGTCGTAGTCGCCTTCCTGGACCCTGTTGGCCAGGGGCAGGTATTCCATGGCCTGGTGGATGCCGCCGAGGTGGCGGCCGGTGGCGGGCAGGTCGCGCCATGCGGTGGCCCCGCCCGTGAGGACGACGGCGTCGTGGTCGGCGCGGAGTCGGTCGACGGTGATGTCCACGCCGACGTCGACGCCGGTGCGGAAGGCGGTGCCCTCGGCGGTCATCTGGGCGAGGCGGCGGTCGATGTGCCGCTTCTCCATCTTGAACTCGGGGATGCCGTAGCGGAGGAGGCCGCCGACGCGGTCGGCCCGTTCGTAGACGGTGACGTCGTGTCCGGCGCGGGTGAGCTGCTGTGCGGCGGCGAGTCCGGCGGGGCCGGAGCCGACGACGGCGACCTTCTTGCCGGTGCGGGTGGTGGGGGGCAGGGGCTTGACCCAGCCCTCCTCCCACGCGCGGTCGATGATGGAGACCTCGACGTTCTTGATGGTGACGGCGGGCTGGTTGATGCCGAGCACGCACGCGGATTCACAGGGGGCGGGGCAGAGCCGTCCGGTGAACTCCGGGAAGTTGTTGGTGGCGTGCAGGCGTTCGATCGCCTCGGCCCAGTCGTGGGTGTAGACGAGGTTGTTCCACTCGGGGATGAGGTTGCCGAGCGGGCAGCCGTTGTGGCAGAAGGGGATGCCGCAGTCCATGCAGCGCGAGGCCTGCTTGGTGACGGTGCCCCGGTCGAAGTCCTCGTGGACCTCGCGCCAGTCCTGGATGCGCACGTCCACCGGGCGGTGGGCGGGCAGTTCGCGTTCGGTGATCTTCAGGAAACCCTTGGGGTCAGCCATGGTGTGTGTTCCTCCTTTCGTGTTCGCTGACGCTCAGGACTGCGCGGAGGCCATGACGGCCTCGTTGACGTCGCGCCCGTCGCGTTCGGCCTCGGCCTGGGCGAGCAGGACCCGCTTGTAGTCGCGCGGCATCACCTTGGCGATGCGGTCGAGGGCGGCGGGGCCGTCGGCGAGGAGTCGCCCGGCGACGGCGGAGCCGGTCTCGTCGCGGTGGCGGGTGAGGACGCCGGTGAGGAAGGTGCGGTCCTCGTCGGTGAGCGGTTCGATCTCGACCATCTCGGGGTTGACCCGGTGGTGGTCGAGGTCGAGGACGTAGGCGACGCCTCCGGACATGCCCGCGGCGAAGTTGCGGCCGGTGCGGCCGAGGATGACGGCGCGGCCGCCGGTCATGTACTCGCAGCCGTGGTCGCCGATGCCCTCGACGACGGCGGTGGCGCCGGAGTTGCGGACGCAGAAGCGTTCGCCGGCGACGCCGCGCAGGAGGATCTCGCCGGAGGTGGCGCCGTAGCCGATGACGTTGCCCGCGATGATGTGGTCCTCGGCGACGAGCTGGGAGGACCGGTCGGGGCGGACGATGAGGCGGCCGCCGGAGAGCCCCTTGCCGACGTAGTCGTTGGCGTCGCCTTCGAGCCGGAGGGTGACGCCCTTGGGGACGAACGCGCCGAAGGACTGGCCCGCGGAGCCGGTGAAGGTGATGTCGATGGTGTTCTCGGGCAGGCCGTCGGCGCCGTGGCGCCTGGTGACCTCGTGGCCGAGCATGGTGCCGACGGTGCGGTTGACGTTGCGCACGGGCAGTTCGAGCGTGACCGGCTGGGCGAAGTCCAGGGCTCCCTCGGCGAGCTGGATGAGGGTGTTGTCCAGGGCCTTCTCCAGGCCGTGGTCCTGGCCGCGGGTCTGGAGCCGGTGGTCGCCCGCCCAGGGTTCGACCTCGTGCAGGATCGGCGACAGGTCCAGGCCCTGGGCCTTCCAGTGGTCGACGGCCTCGGTGGTGTCGAGCAGGTCGACGGAGCCGATGGCCTCGTCGAGGCTGCGGAAGCCGAGCTGGGCGAGGTACTCGCGGACCTCCTGGGCGATGAACTCGAAGAAGTTGACGACGTACTCGGCCTTGCCGGAGAAGCGTTCGCGCAGTGCCGGGTTCTGGGTGGCGACGCCGACGGGGCAGGTGTCGAGGTGGCACACGCGCATCATGACGCAGCCGGAGACGACGAGGGGCGCGGTGGCGAAGCCGAACTCCTCGGCGCCGAGCAGGGCGGCGATGACGACGTCGCGGCCGGTCTTCATCTGGCCGTCGGCCTGGACGACGATGCGGTCGCGCAGTCCGTTGAGCAGCAGGGTCTGCTGGGTTTCGGCGAGGCCGAGTTCCCAGGGGGTGCCCGCGTGCTTGAGCGAGGTGAGCGGGGAGGCTCCGGTGCCGCCGTCGTGGCCGGAGATGAGCACGACGTCGGCGTGCGCCTTGGACACGCCGGCGGCGACGGTGCCGACGCCCGCCTCGGAGACCAGCTTGACGTGGACCCGCGCGGAGGGGTTCGCGTTCTTGAGGTCGTGGATGAGCTGGGCGAGGTCCTCGATGGAGTAGATGTCGTGGTGCGGCGGCGGGGAGATGAGCCCGACGCCGGGGGTGGAGTGGCGGGTCTGCGCCACCCACGGGTAGACCTTGTGGCCGGGCAGCTGGCCGCCCTCGCCGGGCTTGGCGCCCTGGGCCATCTTGATCTGGATGTCGTCGGCGTTGGTGAGGTAGTGCGAGGTCACGCCGAACCGGCCGGAGGCCACCTGCTTGATGGCGCTGCGGCGCAGGTCGCCGTTGGCGTCCGGGGTGAAGCGGGCGGGGTCCTCGCCGCCCTCGCCGGTGTTGGACTTGCCGCCGAGGCGGTTCATCGCGATGGCGAGGGTCTCGTGTGCCTCGGCGGAGATGGAGCCGTAGGACATGGCGCCGGTGGAGAAGCGCTTGACGATGGCGGAGACGGGCTCGACCTCGTCGACGGGGACGGGCTCGCGCACGCCCTCCTTGAGGCGGAAGAGTCCGCGCAGGGTCATGAGCTCCCGCGACTGGTCGTCGATCTTGGAGGTGTACTCCTTGAAGATCTCGTACCGGCGGGTGCGGGTGGAGTGCTGGAGCTTGAAGACGGTCTCGGGGTTGAACAGGTGCGGTTCGCCCTCGCGGCGCCACTGGTACTCGCCGCCGACCTCCAGGCGCCGGTGGGCGTTGCCGTTGGCGGCGTGGGCGCGGCGGTGGCGGATGGCGACCTCCTCGGCGAGGACGTCGAAGCCGACGCCGCCCAGGCGGGAGGTGGTGCCGGTGAAGCACCGGTCGATGACGTCCTGTCCGAGGCCGAGGGCCTCGAAGATCTGCGCGCCGGTGTAGGAGCTGACCGTGGACACGCCGATCTTGGACATGATCTTCAGGACGCCCTTGCCGAACGCCTTGACGGTGTTGCGGACGGCCTGGTCGGCGTCGATGCCGCCGATGACGCCGCGTTCGACGAGGTCCTGGACGGTGGCCAGGGCCAGGTACGGGTTGACGGCCGAGGCGCCGTAGCCGATGAGGAGCGCGACGTGGTGGCATTCGCGCACGTCGGCGGCCTCGATGAGCAGGCCGACCTCGGTGCGGGTCTTCTCGCGCACGAGGTGGTGGTGGACGGAGCCGGTGAGCAGCAGCGACGGGACGGGCGCGCGTGTGGCGTCGGCGCGGCGGTCGCTGAGCACGAGGATGCGGGCGCCGTCGGCGATGGCCTGGGACACCTCGGCGTTGATCTGGTCGAGGCGTTCGGAGAGCGCGTCGCCGCCGCCGTCGACGGGGTAGGTGCCGTCGACGGCGAAGGTGCGCAGGGCGGGGTTGGCGGTGCCGGCCTCGACGATGGCGGCGAGTTGGGCCTGGTCGACCACGGGTGTGGGCAGGACGAGGCGCCGGGTGTCGCCCACTTCGGCCTTGAGGAGGTTGCCCTCGGCTCCGAGCAGGGTGTTGAGGCTGGTGACCATCTCCTCGCGGATGGCGTCCAGCGGCGGGTTGGTGACCTGCGCGAAGTTCTGCGAGAAGTAGTCGAAGAGCTGGCGGGACCGTGCGGAGAGGGCGGCGACGGGGGTGTCGGTGCCCATGGATCCGATGGGTTCGGCGCCGGTGCGGGCCATCGGGGTGAGGATGACGCGCAGTTCCTCCTCGGTGTAGCCGAACACCTGCTGGGCGAGGTTGAGTTCGGTGACCGGGGCGGGCTCCGCGTCGGGCAGGTCGCCGAGGCGGACGAGGCCGGCGTCGATCCACTCCTGGTAGGGGTGTTCGGCGGCGAGTTCGGCCTTGATCTCCTCGTCCTCGATGATGCGGCCCTGGTCGGTGTCCACGACGAAGATGCGGCCGGGCTGGAGGCGTCCCTTGCGGACGACGGCGGCCGGGTCGATGTCGAGGACGCCGGCCTCGCTGGCCAGGACGACGAGGCCGTCGTCGGTGACCCAGTAGCGGCCGGGGCGCAGTCCGTTGCGGTCGAGGACGGCGCCGACGACGGTGCCGTCGGTGAAGGTGACCGAGGCGGGTCCGTCCCAGGGCTCCATGAGGGTGGAGTGGAACTCGTAGAAGGCCCGGACGGCCGGGTCCATCTCGGTGTGGTTCTCCCAGGGTTCGGGGACCATCATGAGCACCGCGTGCGGGAGCGAGCGTCCGCCCAGGTGGAGCAGTTCGAGGGCGTCGTCGAGCGAGGCGGTGTCGGAGTCGTCGGGGTCGACGATGGGGAAGATCCGGTCGAGGTCGCCGGGGATGAGGTCGGTGGCGAGCTTGGCCTCGCGCGCCCGCATCATGTTCCGGTTGCCCTTGACGGTGTTGATCTCGCCGTTGTGCGCGACGTAGCGGAACGGGTGGGCGAGCGGCCAGGACGGGAAGGTGTTGGTGGAGAACCGGGAGTGGACCAGGGCCAGGCCGGAGGTGTAGCGCCGGTCGGACAGGTCGGGGAAGAACGGCTCCAGCTGCGGGGTGGTGAGCATGCCCTTGTAGGCGATGGTGCGCGGGGACAGGCTCGGGAAGTAGACGTCGGTCTCGTGCTCGGCGCGCTTGCGGACGCAGTAGGCGTAGCGCTCCAGGGCGATGCCGGTGAGGGCCTCGGTGGGGGTGCCGGGGGTGCCCGCGACGAAGAGCTGGCCGAAGGAGGGCATGGCCTCGCGCGCGGCGGGGCCGCAGTACTGCGGTTCGAAGGGCAGTTCGCGCCAGCCGAGGACGGTCAGGCCCTCGTCGGCGACGATGGCGTCGATGCGCGCGACGGCGTCGGCGCGGTCGGCGGCGTCGGCGGGCAGGAAGGCGATGCCGGTGGCGTAGGCGCCAGCGTCGGGCAGGTCGAAGTCGCAGACCTCGGTGTAGAGCTCGTGCGGGATCTGGGTGAGGATGCCCGCACCGTCACCGTCGTCGGGGTCGGCCCCGGAGGCGCCTCGGTGGTCGAGGTTGCGGAGGACGGTGAGCGCCTTCTGGACGATGTCGTGGCTGCGTCGGCCGTTGAGGTCGGCGACGAAGCCCACACCGCAGGCGTCGTGCTCGAAGGCGGGGTCGTACAGGCCCTGGGACGTGGTTTCCGCGTTCGTTCGGACGGACGAACGCCGCACCTGAGCAGCAGGCATCTACCCTCCTGTCGTCTTTCGTCGGCTTCGTGAAAAGCGCATCCGGGACGACATTGGCCCTGCTGCGTCGGTAATGAAGTTGTGCGGCCGGTTCGCGGCCGGTGCCCGCTGGGCGGGTGGCCGGTGTCCGCTGCCGTCGGGTCGGCCACGTCCTCGTGGCCGCGGTGCGGATGGTCACCCGTTGCGGGAGGTTCTCTTATACACGCTGGTCCCGCCGCGATGCGAATCGCAGGTCTAGACCAGAGGGAGCTGCGGTGCGCCCTCTCGGAAGAGTCGTGCCTCCTTGCGGGAGGCGGCACGGGTCCCTCTCGGAGCTGTCCTCCGATGAGGGCTGGCCTAGCCGTTCTTCCACGCGGGAACCCTGCTAAACCTCCCAAAGCGGCCAAAACCCCGACTGGTGGTCGGGGATCCCCCACTCCGGCTCGCGAACGTGGCGCTCCGCACACCCACATTACCCCGGTGTTAACGCCCGCTCCAAGGGCTCCCGCGCACGCTGGTGAGTGATATCTCCCTCATCCACCATGAACCGCCCTGACCTGCGATTCCATCCGCACCGCCCGCACGTGGGACGATCGGGGCATGGCAGGACACCCGACTTCCCCCGGCGCGGACGGCCCCGGCGCCGCGCACGCGCACCCGACCGCCTCCCTCTCACGGGCACCGGCTCCGGTCGCCTCAGAGCGCTCCGACCCGTTGCCCCAGGCGGCACTGCGACTACTGGTCGAGCAGGGCGTGGACGCGCCGCGGATCCGCCGCGTGCTGGCGCTGCTCTCGGACGGCCGGTGGTGGAGCGCCAACGACCTCGTGCGCGCCACCGGGGTCGCCCACGCGGTCGTGGCGGCCGTGCTCCGGTCCCTGGACGAGGCCGAGGAGCTCGACACCGAGTCGGGGGACGGGCGGCGCCGGGTGCGCCTGGCCCACCCGGCCGACTACCGGGGCGCGGCCGCCGACGATCTCGCCGACCCGGTGGCCCACCTCCTGCCGAGGTACGCCCGCGCGGGCGCGGTGCTCACGCGGGCGGTGGCCGAGGGGCCCGCGTCCGATCCGGACCTGGACCACGTGGCGGCGACCGCGGAGACGGCGCTGCGGCGCGCGCTGTTCCTGTCCACCCGGTTCGACCTCGAGGACAGGGTGCTGCTGTGCGTGGGCGACCACGACCTGACGGCGCTGGCGCTGACGTTGGTCTGCCCCCGGGCGCGTGCGGAGGTCGTGGACGTCGACGAGCGGGTGCTGGCGCACATCGACGCCGTGGCCGAGCGCGAGGAGCTGCCGGTGCGCACGCACTTCGCGGACCTGCGGCTGGGTCTTCCGTCGCCGTTGCGCGGCGGCGCGGACGTGGTCTTCACCGATCCGCCGTACACCCCGGACGGGGTGGAGCTGTTCGTCCGGCGGGGCCTGGAGGGGATGGCCGATCCGCGGCGGGGCCGGGTGCTGGTGGCCTACGGGGCCAGTGAGACCACTCCGCGGTTGGCGGCGGCGACGCAGGCGCGGATGGTGCGGTTGGACCTGTTGGTGGAGGCGGTCTGGCCGGACTTCAACCGCTACCACGGGGCCGAGTCGATCGGCGCCGCCTCGGACCTGTACGTCCTTCGGCCGCTGTCGCGGACCGCGCCCGCGCCGTCGGGGGACGCCGCGCGGGTGTACAGCCAGGGGGTCAACGCCAAGGAGGCGCGGGGCGGCCTGGACGCCGAGCGGGCGGAGGCGGTGGTCGGGGCGGTGCTGGAGGATCTGGGCGGCACGGCGGACGCGCGGGCGCTGACCCTGGTCGGTGAGTGGCCCAAGGACGTCGCCGCGGGCGCTGGGCGGGTTCGGCTGTCGACGTGGATGGGGGCGCCGACCTCGGCGACGGAGCACGCGGTGGTCAACCTCACCGCCGGGTGGGAGCGGCTGGTGGCGCGGGCGGCGCTGGCGGCGGCCTCGGACACCGTGTACGCGCTGGTGCCGTCCGCCTCCGCGGCCGTGCGGGACGAGGCGGGGCAGCGGGCGCTGCGCGCGATGGTGGAGCCGCGGTTCGAGGTGCGGTTCCTGCGGGGGTTCGGGGCACGGAACCTGACGGCGGTGCGGTTCACGCGGCGCCCGGAGGCGGGGTCGGCGGTGGACCGCCTCCTGGTCCACGCGCAGGAGCGCGCGCACGGGGTGCTGCGGGCGACGCTGCGCGGCGGGCTGACCGAGGTCGCGGCGTGGATGGGGCGGCCGACCAACAAGCGCACGTCACGGCACGCGGTGGCGTCGACGCCGGGGTGGCTGTCGGGGCACACGCTGTTGGATCTGCCGGGGCACCGGCTGGCCGAGCTGCGCGGTGTGGTGGAGGGGCTGGTCCAGCGCGTGGAGTCCGAGGAGGGGTGAACGCGTGCGGGGCCCGGGAGGTCGTCCTCCCGGGCCCCGCGTGTGCCCGGCGGGGTGGGTGCCGCCGGCCTTCGTGGTCGGTCCGCCCGCCTAGTTCGTGCCGGTCGTCCCGGTGGTGTCCGTTCCCGCGGTCCCGGTGGTGTCGGTCCCGGTGGTGTCGGTGCCCGTGGTCCCGGTGGTGTCGGTGCCCTCGTCGGTGCTGCCGTCCCTGACCCATCCGACCCTGCGCAGCAGCGGGTCGTTGACGTTGGCCAGCGCCACGAGCGGTCCGGCCAGGCTGACCCGGTCGTCCACCGATGCGGATGCGGTGGGCTGGACCCAGACCACGATGAGGTAGTGGCCGCTGACGATCGCGTCACTGGCGCTGTACCCCTCGCCCAGGCGGTCGAAGGGGTCGGCTCCGGACGGGGCGAGCACGAACCCGCGGACGGCGGCGTTGTCGGCCGCCCCGCCCTCGGCGGCGTCCTCGGGGTCGACCATGGTGGCGGCGAGCGTGCGGCTGGCCTCGACGTCGGCGAGGTTGAACACGGCGGTGACGGCGAAGTAGGTCTCCGACACGTAGGCCGCCCGGCCGACCTGGGTGCACCCGGCGTCCGCGACGGCGTCGGCGAGGTCCTGGCCCCACACCGCCGTCGAGCAGTCCTCGGCCAGGTCCGAGTCCCTGAGGGTGAACACGATGGTCTCGTCGGCGTTGGCGATCTCCGCGTTGCGTCCCTCGAACAGCTCGCTCTCGTTGAGCGGGAGGCTGTCGTCCTCGCGGGAGGCGAGCACCTCGTTCACGCTGCTGCCGTCACCGATGTCGCGGACGGTGTAGGCGGCCGGGCGCGTCTGGACGGGCGCGGCGCCCCCTCCCCCGTCGTCGGACGACCGCAGGAAGAGCACGGCGCCGACGCCGACCAGCGCCAGGGCGACGACGACGGCCAGGACGACCAGCAGGAGGGGACCGCGGCGGCGCGGCTCCCGCTTGCGTCGGCCGCCCCCGCGACGGCGGCCGCCCGAGCGCGTGCTCGGCCCGTCCGGCGCCCCGTCGGGGTCGCCGTCCCGGGTGCGGTTCGCCGTGGTGCCGGACGCCGGTGCTCGGGCTGGTTCTTGCGCGGCGGCCGGGGGAAGGGATCGCCTGTTGGGTTCCGGGTACATCGGGCCTCGAAAGTCTGGACGTCGACGGTCAGATCGAGGGCCGCGCGCACGGGCCGGGCGGTGCGTGGGCACCGGCCCACCGGACGGCATGGGGGCGCCCGAAGGCGCCCCCGCGCGGGTCGATCCGTCGCGATCCTATCGGGGGTGTCCGACGCCCCCGGACGGCGCTCACTCCTCCGCCTGGGTCCTCGCGACGACCTCCTCGTAGGGAAGCAGCACGGTGCCCATCGCGGCGACGCTCACCGACGCCATGTCGGTGTCGTCCCCGGGCGGGGAGCCGTCGGTGCGCGCGACCCAGGACACGGCCAGGTAGTGGCCCATGACCTGCGTGGAGGCCTGGCTGTAGCCCTCCTGCAGCCCGGGCACGTCGCCGGTGTCGGCCAGCAGGAACCCGGCGCCGGTCTCGGTGTTGTTCGGGTCCAGGGCCTGGGCCACCTGGGTGGCGCCCTCGGCGTCGACCAGGTCGAACAGGACCACCTGGGCGACGTACTCCTCGTCGGAGTCGGTGTAGACACCGGTGGCGGCGCCGGAGCAGTTGGCGTCGATCAGGCTCTGTCCGAGGTCCTCGCCCCACACGAGCGAGGTGCACGAGTCGGTGACCCGGCTCTCGCCGAGGGTGAGTTCCATCCCGTTGACCTCGGTCTCCTCGGCTTCGCCGAAGACGAGGTCCTCGGTCATCGGCTCGGCGCCCTCGGGGCGCGCGTCGATGGGGCCGAAGGTGTCCTCGAGGTTGGCGCCCAGCAGGAACTGCTCGGGTGTGAGCGTCCCGTGGCCCTCCGGCGGGGCGACGATGCTGTTCTCGCCCTGGGCGAGCGCGCCGCCGCCGGGGCTGAACAGTTGGTAGAGCAACAGTCCGAGAAGGGCGACGAGCGCGACGCCGAAGGCGCCCATGAGGGTGCCCAGGACGGCGGTTCCGCGCTTGCGCTTGCTCTGTTCGGCGAGCGTGTAGACGATCTGGTTGGGCCGGTCGCCCAGGACCGAGACACGCTTGATCGCGGCGGCGGAGAAGGCGGAGACGCGGTCGACGCCCGCGCGCCTGTTCGCGGCGCCGCGGCCGCCCGCGTCCTTCCTCCGGCGGGAGCCGCCGGAGCGCCGCCCCCCGGTGTCGTCGTCCTCGGACGCGGTGTCGTCGTACTCCTCGTCGTCGTACACGTCGTGCCCGGTGCCGGCCTCGGCACGGGTGTGCGTGTGGCCGTACTCGGCGGAGAAGTCCTCGTCCGGGTCGTAGTCGTCCTCGCGGACGGCGTCCTGGCCCTGGTCCTCGGCGTACTCCTCGACGTGGGTGTCCTCTACGCGGCGCCGACCGCCGCGGCGACTTCTCCGGCGGTGACCGGACTCAGCTCTGCTCACGGTCCTTCTCAATCGTCAACCCGTGGTCTGATCGGTGGGAACGGGGCGCACCGCGCGGTCTGGCCGGACGTGTCCGGCCGACCGTCAGACCGGTGACCCTACTGGGGCTTCGGCCCGGAGTCCGTTCCCGTGTCCTCGGCGTCGTCCTCCGCGGAGCCCTCGCTACTAGATCGTTCGGGGCTGGGGTGGTATTCCGTGCCCGCCTCGGTGGAGTCCGAGGTCGCGGAGTCGCGAGCCGGTTCCTCGGACTCCACGGCACTGTAGACGGTGCTGTCGTCGACGGTCTCGTCCTTGGCCGTGGCGCCGATCACCTGGGTGCCCGCGTCGTGGCCGTGCGGGACGACGACGCTGGAGAACGAGTCGATGCGGCGGCCGGCCCAGACGAAGTAGGCCAGGGCGCCGAGGAAGACCGCGATGGAGGTCCAGTTGTTCAGGCGCATGCCGAAGAAGTCGTTGGCCGGGTCGATGCGCAGGTACTCGATCCAGAAACGGCCCGCGCAGTAGCCCATGACGTAGAGGGCGAAGAGGCGCCCGCCCTGGAGCTTGTCCTCGTAGCGGCGGCCCAGGTAGGCGAGCAGGACGGCCAGGCCCAGGCACCAGAGGGACTCGTAGAGGAAGGTGGGGTGGTAGGTGGTCTCGCCGGGGAGCATGCCCTGGCGGAGCCCGCCCTCGGGGTAGGGGTAGATCTCCAGGGCCCACGGCAGGTCGGTGGGGCGGCCGAAGAGCTCCTGGTTGAAGTAGTTGCCCCAACGGCCGATCGCCTGGGCGAGGGGCAGCGCGGGGGCGATGGCGAAGGACAGCTTGGACATCGACAGTCCGCGCTTGCGCGCGACGAGCCACACACCGAGCGCGCCCATGGGGATCGCGCCCCAGATGCCGAGGCCGCCCTCCCAGACGAACAGGGCGCGGATGGGTTCGCGGCCGGGCGCGAAGTACAGCTGGGCGTCGCTGATGACGTGGTAGAGGCGACCGCCGATCAGTCCGAGGATGACCGCCCACACGGCCATGTCGAGGATGGTGCCCTTCTCACCCCCCATCGCCGCCCAGCGGTGCTCACTCCAGAACACCGCGACTATCACACCCGCGAGGATGCACAGGGCGTAGAAGTGGATCTCCAGCGGACCGATGGGGATCGAGTTCACCTGGGGACTGGGGATGGCCGCGAGGGCGCGGCCGAGCTCGGCCGCGCCCTCGGAAGCTGTCGACGACAAAGTCACTTCTCTGCTCTCGGGTTCGCCCCGCACGCGGGGGTGTGTTGGGTGGCTACTCCGCGCCACCCCCGTCGGCCAACGGCTCGGTCTGGACCTCGCCGGCGCTCGCGTCCTCGATCGCTCCGTTGAGGCCGCGGACCGTCATGGTGGTGCTGTTGTCGAGCAGCTCACCGTTGATGTACACGGAGGGTGTGGCGCGGAACGCGTTGTCTCCGCTGTAGCGAGTGTAGGCCGTCCCGGTGGCGTCGATGATCTCGCCCGTGTAGGTCCCGTCCAGGAAGGACGGGTCGTGTCCGTTCTCGGCGCCCCAGGCCAGCAGGTCGCTCAGGACCATGGTGGCGAGGTTCTCCTGGCCGATCTGTTCGACGGCGTCCTCGGTCAGGGCGGGCAGGTAGTCCTCGGTGAACCGGGTGACGACGGCGGCCTCGGAGTCGATGCGTTCGTCGAAGGCGGTGGCGGCCCCCTCGGAGGCGCCGGTCTCGCGGAACCACTCCTTGAGTTCGTCGGTGGTGAACCCGGCCTCGCCCTCGGTGGGCTGGTTCTCGAAGAGCAGGTCGTTGAACTCGACGAAGACGCCGTGGTCTGCCGCGGCGCGGGCGGCGGCTCCGGCGCGCAGGGAGTTGCTGCTGATCGGCACTGGCTGCTGGGCGAAGATGCTCACCGGGCGGAAGTGGACGATGGCCTCGCCCGCGGCGGCGGTCTCCTTGAGGACGTCGCCGTTGAGCAGCTCGAACTGGCGGCAGGCGGGGCACTGGTAGTCGGCGTAGACCTCGACGACGGGCGCCTGGACCCCCGACTGGGCCATGACGACGCTGCCGTCCTCCTGGACGACCTGCGGGGCGAGGGCGCCGTCGAACTCCGAGCCGCTGCGGTCGGAGTTGAGGATGGCGTATCCGATCCCGACGATGAGGATCACCACACCGGCGGCGGCCCCCACGACGGCGAGGGTACGCATCCGCGCGGCCTTGCGCTTGTCCTTCTCCCGCTGCTCCTTGAGCCGCTCGCGAGAACGCTGGCGGGCTGCACTCCCCATGATTGCTTCCTTCTTCTGCTACTGGACGTGGTCGACCGACGCGGGGGTGTCCGGGGTCACCGGAACAGCCCCAGGGGGCGGTCGAGGGCGAAGGGTGATCGCGGCCAGATCGCGATGAACGCGCCCAGGGCCGCGAAGCCGATGTCACGCGCGATGGACAGGCCGTAGGTGGTCTCCTCCGGGTCGACCTGTCCGCCGCCGCCGAAGCATCCGCAGTCGATGCTCAGTCCGCGGGCCATGGCCGAGACGATGCCCGCGATGAACACGACCATGAGCACGGTGGTGGCGGCCGCGGTGTAGCGGGTGGCGAGTCCGACCAGGAGCAGGACGGCGAGCGCGAGTTCGAACAGGGGCAGGGTGTACCCGATGAGCCGGGCGAGGTCGGTCGGGAAGAGGTCGTAGGCCTCGACCGCCTGGACCGACAGCGCGGGCGGGTACTTGCTCACGGCGGCGGTGATGAGGACCGCCGCGAGCCCCACCCTGCAGGCCAGCGTGAGCCAGGGTTGGACGGTCCGCCAGCGGGGGGTGCGGTCGCGGGCGGGCGGTGCGGAGGTCGTCTCGGCTGTGTCCATCGTGTCAGGCCTTCGGGAGGTGGCGGAGCGGTCGGTCAGGTGACGTGCGGTACGTGGTGTGTCTCTCAGAGTGACACCACAGATCCTACTCGTTGTGGGCGACTCGTCACGCTGGGCTGTGGACAATCCGTTCCACCTGGACACCCGGCGTCATGTCCCCTGGTCTCCCATCTCACCACCCGCCCGGGCCGATCAGGCGTCCCACGGGAGATCAAGACCGCTCTCTCACCGGATTCTCACCCTTCTCACCCCGTTCCATGATCGGGGCCTGACCCGCGGTCCGCTCCGGGCGGCTCCGGCACGACGACGGTGGGCCGCCCCCGCTGCCGGGGACGGCCCACCGTCGTGGTCGGAGCGGTGTCAGCCGCGCGAGCGCACCCCCGCCGCGAGTTCCTCGGCGAAGGAGCGGACCGCGATGAGCCCGGTCTCCAGGTCGGGCGCGTCCAGGACGCGCTGGCAGAACCCGGCGCCCACGATCACGCCGTCGGCGTAGGCGGCGACCTCGGCCGCCTGGGCGCCGGTGGAGATGCCCAGGCCGACGCAGACCGGCAGGCCGGAGGCGCCGGTCACCTCCCGGGTGCGCCGCACGAGGGTCTCCGCGGTGTCGGCGACCTGGGTGCGGGTGCCGGTGACGCCCATGAGCGAGGCCGCGTACACGAAGCCGGTGCACGCGTCGGTGGTCAGGGCCAGGCGCCGGTCGGTGGAGGAGGGCGCGACGAGGAAGATCCGGTCGAGCCCGGCGGCGTCGGAGGCCGCGACCCAGGCGTCGGCCTCCTCCGGGATGAGGTCGGGGGTGATCACCCCGGCGCCGCCCGCCTTGGCGAGCCGCTCGGCGAACCGGTCGACGCCGTAGCGTTCGATCGGGTTCCAGTAGGACATGACCACGGCGGCGGCGCCGGTCGCGGCGGTGGCCTCGACGACGCGGAACACGTCCTCGGTGGTGGTTCCGGCGGACAGGGCGCGGTCGGCGGCCCGCTGGATGGTGGGGCCGTCCATCATCGGGTCGGAGTAGGGCAGGCCGACCTCGATGACGTCGCAGCCGCCCTCGACCATGGCCTCGATGACCCGGATCGAGGAGGCGACGTCGGGGAAGCCCGCGGGAAGGTAGCCGATGAGCGCGGCCCGGCCGGCCTCGTGGGCCGCGGCCAGGGTGGTGCGCAGGGCGGTGGTCGTCATCGCTGTCCCTCCGGGTCCACGAGACCGAAGTAGGTCGCCGCGGTGTCGACGTCCTTGTCGCCGCGCCCGGACAGGTTGACCAGGATGACGGCGTCGGGGCCGAGGCGCTCGCCGAGCTTGCGGGCTCCGGCCAGGGCGTGCGCGCTCTCGATGGCCGGGATGATGCCCTCGGTGCGGCACAGCAGCCGGAAGGCCTCCATGGCCTCGGCGTCGGTGATGGGTTCGTAGGCGGCTCGCCCGGTGTCGGCGAGGTGGGCGTGCTCGGGGCCCACGGCCGGGTAGTCCAGCCCGGCGGAGATGGAGTGGCTGGGCAGGGTCTGCCCGAACTCGTCCTGGAGCACGTAGGTGCGTGCGCCGTGGAAGACGCCGGGGCTGCCCGCGGTGATGGAGGCGGCGGTCCGGGTGGTCTGTGCGCCGTCGCCCCCGGCCTCGAACCCGTACAGCGCGACGGACTCGTCGGGGATGAAGGCCGCGAAGATCGCGATGGCGTTGGAGCCGCCGCCCACGCACGCGGCGACCGCGTCGGGCAGCTTCCCGGTGAGCTCCAGGACCTGGGCGCGGGCCTCCTTGCCGACGACGAAGTGCAGGTCGCGCACGAGCTTGGGGAAGGGGTGCGGGCCCGCGACGGTGCCGAACAGGTAGTGGGTGCGGTCGACGTTGGCCACCCAGTCGCGGAACGCCTCGTTGATGGCGTCCTTGAGCGTTCGGCTGCCGATGGTGACGGGGACGACCTCGGCGCCGAGCAGGCGCATGCGGGCGACGTTGAGCGCCTGGCGCCGGGTGTCCTCCTCGCCCATGTAGATGACGCACTCGAGGCCGAGCAGGGCGCAGGCGGTGGCGGTGGCCACGCCGTGCTGTCCGGCGCCGGTCTCGGCGATGACGCGGGTCTTGCCCATGCGCTTGGTGAGCAGGGCCTGGCCGAGCACGTTGTTGATCTTGTGCGAGCCGGTGTGGTTGAGGTCCTCGCGCTTGAGGAGGATCCGCGCCCCGCCGCAGTGCTCCGAGAAGTTGCGGGCGTCGGTGAGCGGGCTGGGACGGCCGGTGTAGCTGCGCAGGAGCTCGTCGAGTTCGGCGAGGTAGTCGGGGTCCTGGCGGGCCTTGTCCCACTCGGCCTCGACCTCGTCGAGGGCGGCGATGAGCGCCTCGGGAGCGAACCTGCCGCCGTAGCGGCCGTAGTGCCCGCGCGCGTCGGGCACGGGTTGGTCGTGGCTCATGGATGGGTCTCCTGGTACGGGGCCGACCGCGGTGCGCGCCCCGGGCACGGCCTCGGGGCCCGCGCGCCGACCGGCCGTGCGCCGCGGTGGGCGGCGCGCTTCGGGCTGTTGGGGCAACGCGGTTTCGGGAACCCGGGGCTCACCCGTGCGGGTGGGGTGCGGGGCTCCCTAGGGCCATCGGCGACCGGGGCGGGGCGGCTTGGCCATCGTCGTCACCATCGCGGTGCGCTAGTTCCGGTCGCGCAGGGCGGGATGGGCGCCGGCGGTCACCAGGTCGGCGACGGCCTCACGCGGGTTGCCGCCGCGCACGAGGCTCTCTCCGACGAGGACGGCACCGGCTCCGGCTCCGGCGTAGGCCAGCAGGTCGTGCGGGCCACGTACCCCGGACTCGGCGATCTTGACGCGGTCGGCGGGGATGAGGGGGGCGAGCCGGGCGAAGGTGTCCCGGTCGACCTCCAGGGTCTTCAGGTTGCGGGCGTTGACGCCGATGACGGTCGCACCGGCGTCCAGGGCACGCGCGACCTCCTCCTCGTCGTGCACCTCGACCAGCGGGGTCAGGCCCAGCGACCGGGCCCGCTCGACCAGGGAGACCAGAGCCTCCTGGGGCAGTGCGGCGACGATGAGCAGGACGGCGGAGGCGCCGTGGGCGAGGGCCTCCCACAGCTGGTAGGAGCTGACGACGAAGTCCTTGCGCAGCAGCGGGGTGTCGACGGCCTTGTGGACCGCGTCCAGGTCGGCGAGGCTGCCCTTGAAGCGGCGCTCCTCGGTGAGGACGCTGATCCAGGTGGCGCCGCCGGCCTCGTAGTCGCGGGCCAGGGCGGCGGGGTCGGCGATGGCCGCGAGCGGCCCCTTGGAGGGGCTGGCGCGTTTGACCTCGGCGATCACGTGGACGCCGGGGCGGCGCAGGGCGGCCTCGGCGTCCTGCGGAGTGGGCGCTGACTCGGCTCGGGCCTTGAGGGCGTCCAGGGGCAGGGCCTCCTGCCGCCGTGCCAGGTCAGCGCGTACTCCGTCGAGGATCTCGTCGAGCACGCTCACCAGTTACCGCTCCCTCGTGGTGTGGCCGGTCGCGGTGGTCTGACCCGCGTAGGCGGGCGTGGCTGCGTGGCGGGACCGGTCGACCGCGCACACACCGTGTTGCTGGTCATCGTATCCACCCTCGGCGCGTACGGGGTCGTCGGCCCCGGGTGAGGCGGGTCGGAGTTCGGTGGTTCCACGCCAACGGCGCCCCTCCCCCGGCGTGTCGGGGCGGGGCGCCGTCGTGGCCCGGGGGCGGGTGGCGTCCGAGGCTAGTAGGTCGTGGTGGGCGCCGTCGCCGCCACGCCGATGAAGAACACGATGACGAGGAAGTACAGCACGATGCCGACGATGCCGAGGATGAACGCGACGAGGCTGATGATCCCCATGATCTTGGCGATCTTGGCGGATTCCTCGGCGCCCGTGTAGTCGCCCATGGTCCACTTGCTGTTGACCTGGAGCGCGAAGATGAGGCCGATGATCCCCACCGGGGTCAGGCAGCTGAGGATGCCCAGGATGTTGTGCACGAGGTAGTTCTTGGGCGGCTCCGCGGCGGGGGGCGTCGCGCCGTAGCCACCGGTGCCGTAGCCGCCGGGCGGAGGGGGACCGTAGCTCATGGGGTGTTCCTTCGGATCGTGGGTGTGTTCACGTTGGACGCGGAGGCCCGGGCACGGGTTCCCGGTTGGGACGGGCTCCCGTGCGTCACCAGCCGGGGAAGAGTGGGACTCCCGGAGCCAGGACATCGAACCACGGCAGGTTGCGCAGCACCCAGAACGCCAGGATCGAGACGATGACGGTCCAGTAGGCCCACATCGGGCCGGCTCTGCGGGGTGTCGTGCGTCTGTTCAGGCTGTCGCCGAACCACCGCAGGTAGCTGTAGGCCAGGAACGGCGCGAAGCCGAACACGAGCAGGGGGTTCATGCTGGCGGCCCCGAGGACGTCCCCGTGGGTCACGAGGGCGACGGCGCGCATCGTTCCGCAGCCCGGGCAGTAGGTCCCGGTCAGGAGGAGCCAGGGGCACGTGGGGTAGTTCCCCGGCTCGTTGGGGTCCACGAAGTGGAGGACGGTGGCTCCGACCAGCCCCAGCGCGCCGAGTCCGGCGGGCCAGACGACCGGGTGCAGCGAGCGGACGCGGTGGCGTACCCGGTCGGGGAGGGAGCGGGGGGCGACGGCCAGGGTTCGGGGGCCCACGGGCCGGTCGGGCTGCTGAGGTTGCACGGGCACCAGCCTACGCGTTCGGGTCGGGGCGGCGGAGGGGTCGGGACACGAGTCTGCCCCCGTACACCGAGGTGGCCGGGGGCAGGAGCAGCGGATGCGTGCTGGCTTAGTAGCTGCTGTATCCGCTCGTGGCGGTGGCCCCGACCAGGATCACCCCGAAGATGATGTAGAGGACCCAGAAGATGGCCGCGAGGATGAAGCCGACCAGGCCGATGATCCCCATGATCTTGGCGGTCTTGGCGGCGGACTCGGCGCCGGCGTAGTCACCGGAGTCCCACTTGCCGTTGACCTGGATCGCGAAGATCAGGCCGATGATGCCGATGATGCCGCAGCCGAAGATACCGAGGATGTTGTGCACCAGGTAGTTCTTCGGGCGTTCACCGGTGGGGCCGCCCTGGTAGCCGCCGGGCGGCATCGCCCCGTAGCCGCCGGTACCTCCGGGGGGCGGGGGCGGGCCGTAGCCGCCGCCGGGGGGCGGGGGCGGGCCGGGGTTGCCGGGGGGCGGGGGACCGTAGCTCATGTTCGAAACGTCTTTCCTGAAGCGGACTGAAGGGAAGTTGCGGCGCGCGCCAGCACGGAGGGGTCCGATGCGGGGGCAGGGTCGATGGACCGGCGGATACACACGCCGCACGCTGAAATCATGCCAGATCGGTCAGACACCAACCGGCGGAAACCGACACGGTGGGCCGGGCCGGTGGGGAGAATGTACCCGCCCCACCGGACCTACGTCCATTTTTCGTTACGCACTCGTTGTGACCTGCGCGAACTGCGTGTGGTGAGACAAGCCTCAGGCCTTACCCGCAGTAGCGGCGACCGCACGGTTCGTGGTCGTGTTCGTGGTCTCGGCCTTGCGCGCGGCCTCCCACTGCTCGCGCGTGGGAGGAACCGGGCGCGGCTCCTTGCGGCCCAGCCCCGCCTTCTTCATCACACCGGCGATGATGGCGAACACCACGCTCAGGCCGAGGGCGATCACGGTCCACAGAACCAGCCCGCCCCCGAAGATGATGGCGAATCCGGCGACGGACCAGGCGACGATCCAGGAGAGGGTGAGGAACCAGGCGGAGACGGTGTTGCCGTGGTCGTCGTGGTGTTCGTCAGCCATCAGTGGTTCTCCTTCGGTTCGGCTGGCCCTGCTGCCAGCGGTGCGGGTGCGGTGCCGTCCGCGGCGGTGTCGGTCGCGACGGCGCCCCCCTGGCCGTCCAGGGTGGGGTCGTCACCGGCGTCCAACGATCTCCACAGGTCGGCGGGTGTGTCCGCCCGGGTCGAACGCGGTGTGGCGTCCCGATCGTACCGGGTCCCCATACCCGGCCAGGCGGGCGAGCGTACGGCCGCGAACGCTCCCACGAGCGCGACGAGCAGCGCCCCTCCGGCCGCCATGAGCGGCCCGAGGACCAGCAGCCGCGGGTCGGCCGAGGCCTGTGCCGCGCCGGCGGTCTCGGCCGCGCGGTCGGCGAGCGCGCCCGCCAGAGCGCCGGGCCGTGTGGCGGACCACACGGCGCCGAGCGCGACGGCCCCGCCCAGGGCGACGAGCGCTCCGACGGCGCGGCGCGCCCAGCCGCGGCCGGCGTACAGACCCGCGATCGCGGCCAGCGCCGCCCAGCCGATCCCGGCGAAAGCACCGGTCAGGTCGCCCCCGGTCAGTTCGACGGGCGCGGGCGCGACGGGACCGGGCACCGTGAACTCGCCGGTGGCCCAGAGCCGCCCGCCCGCGGCGAGCAGCAGTCCGCCGCCGGCCGCGAGGGCCAGGGTGGCGACGGCGTACTCGCGGCGCGCGCGGGTGCGGGATTCGGCGGAACTCACAGGAGCCGTCCGGCGTCGAAGCACGTGCGGTCGCCGGTGTGGCAGGCGGCCCCGGTCTGGTCGACGCGGACCAGGAGGGTGTCGCCGTCGCAGTCGAGTGCGACCGACACCACACGTTGGGTGTTCCCGGAGGTGGCGCCCTTGACCCAGTACTCGCCCCGGCTGCGCGACCAGTACGTGGCGGCGCCGGTGGTCAGGGTGCGGTGGAGTGCCTCGTCGTCCATCCAGGCGAGCATGAGGACCTCCCCGGTGTCGTGCTGCTGCACGACGGCGGGCACGAGCCCGTCCGGGGTCCGCTTCAGGCGCGCTGCGATGTCCGGGTCGAGACTGGAGACGCTCATGCTCCCCAGGTTAGGGCCGCCTCGCCGCCGTCGCGCACCGGCCCGGCCTTTCGTGTCGGCGCCGTCGCGGCGGAGCGGGGCGTAGAGTTCGTGCGTCCGTCACCGTCCCGTTCCGACGGTCCCGCATGATGGGAGTCCCGTGACCGCCGAGTCCCTGTCCGCCGACCTGGCGGACAAGCCCGCCGTACTGACCGCGCTCGCCGAACGCTTCCCCCGATGGGACCCCTACGCGGCGCTGCCCGCGCTGCTGGAGGACGAGCCCGCGGCGGTGCGGCTGCTCGGCCTGGGCGCGGCCCGGCACGTGTGCGAGACGGCGGCGGCGCGGTTGCGCAGGGCGGGCGTCGCCGCGAGCGCGGAGCGCGCCTCGTCCGCGGAGGAGCCCCCGGCCGGTCCGGAGACGCTGGTGGTGGGGGTGAGTCTGGGCGGCGGCCAGCGTGAGCTGGCCACGGTGTTGGACCGGTACGTCGCGCGGTCGCCGGTGATCGTTCTCACGCCCGATCCGGACGCGCTGGTGACGGGTCTGGCGGATCTGGTGGTGCCGTTGCACGCGGGCGCCGAGTCCGCCGGGCTGGGGTGCGGGGCCTTTCCACACGCGATGGCGCTGACCCTGTTGCTGGGGCACCGGCTGGGCGCTCCGGTGTCGGGCAGCAGCCGGAACTTTCCGGGGCTGCTGCACAGGGCGGCCAACGCGACGCGGGCGTTGCTGGCCGAGGCGCCGCGCTGGGTTCCCGAGGCGGCGCGGGCGTTGGACTCCCCGGACGGTGTGCACCTGGTGGCTCCGGCCGAGCGGCTGTCGTCGGCGGGGCAGGGGGTTCGGGTGATGCGCGGCGGGCCGGTGCGGGTGGCGCACGCGGTCGAGACCGGCGAGTGGTCGCACACCGACCGGTTCCTGGCGGCGGTGACCGACTACCGCGCGCTGCTGTTCGCCGGTTCGGCCTACGACGAGCGGTTCGCCGAGCACCTGGGACAGCTCCGTGGCCGGTTCGTGGCCGTGGGCCCCACCCCCGGGCGCGAGAGCGTTCCGGGGGCGGAGCTGACCGTGCGGTATCCGGGTGACACGGACCCGGACGTCAACCTGCTGGTGGAGCCGCTGGTGGCGGAGTTGGTGGCGGCGCACTGGTGGCACGCCTCCGGGCGCTGACCCGGCGCTGCGGCGGGCGCGGCCCGGGTCAGGCCGAGGAACGCACCCAGGAGGCGTACAGGTCGGCGTAGACGCCCGGTCGGCCGACGAGTTCCGTGTGGGTGCCGCTCTGGACGATGCGGCCCTGGTCGAAGACGAGGACGCGGTCGGCGGCCTCGGCGGTGGACAGGCGGTGGGCGATGGCCACGGAGGTCCGCCCGCGCGTCAGCCGGTCCAGGGCACGCTGGATGCGGACCTCGGTGTGCGGGTCGACGGCGGAGGTGGCCTCGTCCAGGACGAGCAGGTCGGGGTCGGCGACGTAGGCGCGGACCAGGGCGACGAGCTGCCGCTCCCCCGCCGACAGTGACTCGCCGCGCTGGCCCACCGGGGTGTCCAGGCCGTGGGCCAGGCTGGCGAGCCAGTCGCTGAGACCGAGTTCGGCGATGGCCGCCTCCAGTTCGGCGTCGGTGCTCTCGGGGCGGGCGAAGCGGATGTTGTCGCCCAGGGAGCTGTCGAACAGGAAGCCCTCCTGCGGCACCATGACGACGCGGCTGCGCAGGGAGGAGAAGGCCACCTCGCGCAGGTCGACGTCGTCGAGGAGGACGCGGCCGTCCACCGGGTCCATCAGGCGGGTGAGGAGCTTGACGAAGGTGGTCTTGCCCGAGCCGGTCTCACCGACGACGGCCAGGCGGGTGCCGGGGGTGATCCGGACGTCGACGGCGTCGAGGACGACCGGGCCGTCGGGGTAGGCGTAGGTGACGTCGTCGAAGCGGACGCTGACGGGGCCGCGCGGCAGAACGTGCCCGGCCTCGCCGGGGTCGGCGATGTCGGGGACGGTGTCCAGGACGCCCAGGACGCGGCGCCATCCGGCGATGGCGTTCTGCGCCTCGTTGAAGATCTCGGTGGCCATCATCATCGGCATGACGAACAGGGTCATGAGGAAGAGGAAGGCGACGAGCTGTCCGGCGGTGAGCTGGCCGTCGATCCCGAGCCAGACGCCGACCAGGACGACGGCGACGTTGCCGACGGCCGCGACGATCTCGGCGAAGGGCGACACGGCCATGGACAGCCGCTGGGCCCTGACCTGGGAGCGGCGGGTGGCCAGGACGGTGGTGTCGATGCGCTGGGCGGTGCGCTCCTCGGTGCCGTGCGCGCGGATGACGGCGGCGCCCATGACGGTCTCGCCGATGACGCCGAGCATGTCGCCGGTGCGCTCGCGGACCTTGAGGTAGGCGCGCGAGAGCAGCTTCTGGAGCCAGCGGGCGCCGAAGAGCAGCGGCAGGAAGCAGATCCACACCACGAGCGTGAGCTGCCAGGAGTAGACCGCCATGAGGGCGGTGGCCACGAGCAGCTGGCCGGTGCTGACGATGAGCAGCAGACCGCCCCACTGCATGAAGGTGCTGATCTGGTCGACGTCGCCGGTGACGCGGGAGACCAGGGCGCCCTTGCGTTCGCTGTTCTGGGTGAGCACGGACAGGTCGTGCACGTGGCGGAAGGCCTTGCGGCGCAGGGTGGCCAGTCCGGACTCGGTGGCCCGGTACAGGCGCAGGTTCATCAGGTAGGAGCAGACCATGGTGACCACGAGCAGCGCGGCGCACGCGCCGACCATGCGGGTGACGAAGCCGAGGTCGGGGCCGCCGGTGCCGGAGAGCCCGTTGTCGATGATCTGCTGCACCGCGACCGGGACGATGATCTTGCCCGCGGTGGCCACGACGGCGAGCACGAGGGTCAGCCACAGGCCGTGGGCGAACTCCGGGGACAGCTGGAGTCCGCGGCGCAGGGTCTGGACGGCCGAGTCCTGGGAGCGGCTGAGCGCGGGGGCGGTGACCTGGTCGGCCCGGGCGCGGTCGTCGGTCTCCGGGCCCGGCCGCTGCCCGGTGCGGGGCTGGGCGGGTGCGCTCATCGGCTGGTCTCCTCGGTGACGACGGGCTGGCGGTGGGCGGCGGGTGGTGCTGGCTGCTCGGGCGTGGGCGTGCGCGCGGCGCCGTTCTCCGCGGAGGCGCGTTCGTAGGCGGTGACGAGCCTGGTGTACCCGGGTGAGGCGGCCAGGAGCTCGTCGTGGGTGCCGCGGGCCAGGACCCGGCCGCCCTCCAGGTAGACGACCTCGTCGGCGAGTTCGATGGTGGCGCGGCGGTAGGCGACCACGACGACGGTGGCGGCGTCGTCGCGTTCGCGGAGCCCGCCGAGGATCTGCGCCTCGATCTGCGGGTCGACGGCCGAGGTGGCGTCGTCGAGGATGAGCAGGCGGGGCCGGCGGACGACGGCGCGGGCCAGGGCGAGGCGTTGGCGCTGACCGCCGGAGAGGGTGGTGCCCTTCTCGCCGAGCCGGGCGTCGAGGCCCCCGTCGAGTTCGCGGACGAACCCGTCCGCGCGGGCCAGGCGCAGAGCGTCCCAGACCTGGTCGTCGTCGATGTCGGCGGCGCCGAGGGTGATGTTGTCGCGGACGCTGTCCTCGAAGACGAAGGTGCTCTGCGGGACGAGGGCGGCGTGCAGGGGGATCTGGTCGCGGGCGAGGTCGCGGACGTCGACGCCGTCGAGGGCGACGGTGCCGGAGTCGGGGTCGACCAGGCGCATGAGCACGGTGGTCAGCGTGGACTTGCCCGACCCGGTCGGTCCGACGAGGGCGACGGTGCGGCCGGGGGCGATGTCGAGGTCGACGCCGTTGAGGACGGTGGTGCGGGCCTGGTCGTCGGCGGTGTCCATGAGGTCGTGGACGCGGCCGTCGGCGTCGTATCCGTCGGCGTAGGAGAAGGTGACGTCGCGCGCGGTGAGGGCGACACCGGTCGGGGTCGCGTCCAGGGTGCGCTCGCCGTGGCTCATGCCGCCCTCGGCGCGCAGGACGGACTGGACGCGGTCCCAGCCGACGACACTGCGGGGCAGGTCGCCCAGGAGCCACCCGAAGGAGCGGATGGGCAGCGCCATGAGGGTGAACAGGTAGGCGATCTGGACGAGTTCGCCGGGGTCGACCGCGCCGGTGGACAGCCGCCACATGCCGAGGAGGAGGACGGCGAGAACGCCGAGGTTGGGCAGGGCCTCCATGAAGGGGTCGAACAGGGAGCGCATGCGGCCGACCTGGATGAGGGCGTCGCGCAGGCGGTGGGCGGCCTCGGTGAAGCGTTCGGTCTCGGTGTCCTCGCGGCCGAGGGTCTTGACGACGAGGGCGCCGTCGAAGGACTCGTGGGCGACGCCGCTGACCTCGGCGCGCAGGGCCTGGGCACGTGAGGCCATGGGCGAGACGCGGCGTTGGAAGGCGACGTTGGCGACGGTGAGCAGGGGGAAGACGACGAAGGCGACGAGGGCGAGGACCGGGTCGGTGACCACCATGGCGACGGCGGCCGTGCCGAGCATGAACACGGAGCCGACGGCCATGGGCAGCGGTGCGAGCGGCTGCCAGGCGGCCTCGACGTCGGCGTTGGCGTTGGACAGCAGCTGTCCGGTGGGGTGGCGGTGGTGCCAGGCCAGGGGGAGGTCGAGGTACTTGCGGGCGACGGCGCGGCGGAAGCGGGCCTGCATGCGGAACTGCATGAGTCCGGCGTAGAGGCGGCGCAGGGCCAGGCCGACGGCCTTGCCGAGTCCGACGGCGAGGAGGAGCGCCGCCGCGCCCAGGAGGGCCGCGGCGGTGGTGGCCCCGTTCTCGAAGGCGGGCAGGATCGTGTTGTCGGTGAGGTATCCGAGGACGGAGGCGGAGCCGACGGTGATCGCGGCGTGGAGCATGGCGCCGACGACGGCGACGAGGAACACCCAGGGTTCGGTGCGGATGGCGGCGCCCAGGACGCGCAGGCCGCGGGTGAAGACGCGGGTGTGGTCGCCGCCGGGTCCGGAGGTACCGGTCTCGGAGGTGTCATCGCGGGGGCGGGGTGGGGCGGTGTCCTCCCGTTCGCGCTGTTCCGCGGTCGTCGTTGCCTGCGCCATACGCCCCCCGTTCACGTCTGTGTGCGGATCGGCCCGTCAGGGGCCGACCGCCGACGCCCCGCGTGGCTCCGGTCGTGCCGGAGGCGGGCGGGGCGTTCGTCGGTCAACCTATCCGCGGGTGCCGACAGGTTCCACCGAGTTGTTTCAGCGCCGGACGTGTCGGGGCTATTCCTCCGTTGCTGTCCGGTTCCGGGGTGCGGTCGGCCACTCGGCCGGGGCGCGATCCGCGTGGCCGCGGGCGGTGCCGGGGCGGCGGTCAGCGGTCGTAGTCCTGGTAGGTGATCAGGGCACGGAAGGTGTTCGGGCCGACGACGCCGTCGACCCCGGCGCCCAGGTCGTCCTGGGCTCCGCGTACCGCTGTCAGGGGCCGGTAGGTGGAGCGGGCCACGCGCTTCGACCCGGGCTGATCGATCAGATGAGCTTGAGGAATTCCGCCTCGGTCAGGTCGGCGTCCCGGATGATCCCGCGCAGCGTTCCCTTCTTCATGTCTCGGCCCTTGTGGACGGGTACGGACACGGGTGGTCTGTCGGGGTGGACCAGGACGTGATGGCTGCCGGTGACACGGTCGAGCGTGTAGCCGACCTTCGCGAGTGCCTTGACGACGACACGAGGGGGGAGCGAGGGGAGCGGTGGCACCTACGCCGCCACCTCCACGTCCGGGAGTTCGATGACCTCGAACAGGGCGGCCAGACCCGCACGCAGGTCAGCGAGTGCCTCCGCCTTGGTGTCACCCTCGCCGTAGGCCGTACCACCCCCCGTGACCTCGGCTCTGGCGCACCAGGCGCCGTCTTCGTCAGTGGCCACGGAGATCTCGATGTCGATGTGGGCGGTCATGGCGGCGGCTCCTCTCCTACCTCTTCCGTTCAGGATGCCACGCCGTCGCCGCGGCATCCGGGTTTTCCACAGGCCGATGAAGCGGATCCGCACCACGTTCCCGCGCTCGGTTCGACCGTGGCCGAACCGGGCGCGAATCGTTCACCTCGGCGCCCGTCGGCGCTCGTGCGCGTGGGCGGGCGCCGGAGTCAGCGCACGGCGTACCCGGCCTCGCGCAGGCTCGCCTTGACGTCGGCGATGGTGAACTCGCCGAAGTGGAAGACGGTCGCGGCCAGGACCGCGTCCGCACCCGCGGCGACCGCCGGGGCGAAGTGCTCGACGGCCCCGGCTCCCCCGGAGGCGATGAGCGGAACGTGCACGCGCGCCCGCACGCCGCGGATGAGCTCCAGGTCGAAGCCCTCCTTGGTGCCGTCGGCGTCCATGGAGTTGAGCAGGATCTCCCCCGCGCCGAGGTCGGCGGCGCGCTCGCACCACTCCAGGGCGTCGATGCCGGTGCCCCGGCGTCCGCCGTGGGTGGTCACCTCGAAACCGCTCGGGGTGGGCCGGTCTCCGTCGCGGACGCGCCGCACGTCGGCGGACAGGACCAGGACCTGGCGGCCGAAGCGCTCGGCGATCTCCTCGATGAGCTCGGGGCGGGCGATGGCGGCGGTGTTGACGCCGACCTTGTCCGCGCCCGCGCGCAGCAGGCGGTCGACGTCCTCGGCCGTGCGCACGCCGCCGCCGACGGTCAGCGGGATGAACACCTGGTCGGCGGTGCGGCGCACCACGTCGTAGGTGGTCTCCCGGTTGCCGCTGGACGCGGTGACGTCGAGGAACGTGAGTTCGTCGGCGCCGCCCGCGTCGTAGGTGCCCGCGAGCTCGACCGGGTCGCCCGCGTCGCGCAGGTTCTCGAAGTTGACGCCCTTGACGACCCGCCCGGCGTCCACGTCCAGGCAGGGGATGACTCGGATGGCGAGGCTCACGGCTGCTCCCCCCGCACCGCGGCCAGGGCGTCCTCCAGGGTGAAGGCGCCCTCGTACAGGGCCGTGCCCATGATGGCGCCCTCCACACCCTCGGGGACGAGCGAGGCGATGGCGGTGAGGTCGGCGAGGCTGGACACGCCGCCGCTGGCCACGACGGGCTTGTCGGTGCGCGCGCAGACCGAGCGCAGCAGGTCGAGGTTGGGGCCCTTGAGGGTGCCGTCCTTGTTGACGTCGGTGACGACGTAGCGGGCGCAGCCCTCCGACTCCAGCCGCTCCAGGGTGGTGAACAGGTCTCCGCCCTCGCGGGTCCAGCCGCGGGCGGCCAGGGTCGAGCCGCGCACGTCGAGGCCGATGGCGATGCGGTCGCCGTGCTCGGCGATGATCTTGGCGCACCACTCGGGGTTCTCCAGGGCGGCGGTGCCGATGTTGACGCGGGTGCACCCGGTGGCCAGGGCGGCGGCGAGCGACTCGTCGTCGCGGATGCCGCCGGACATCTCCACCTTCACGTCCAGGCGGCCGACGATCCCGCGCAGCAGGTCCCGGTTGTGGCCGCGGCCGAAGGCGGCGTCGAGGTCCACCAGGTGGATCCACTCGGCTCCGGCCTCCTGCCACCGCGTGGCGGCGGTGAGCGGGTCGCCGTAGCGGCCGCCGGAGCCCGCCTCGCCCTGGACGAGCTGGACGGCCTGCCCGCCGGCCACGTCCACGGCGGGCAGCAGTTCGAGTGCGGTGGACGGCGCGGTGTCAGTCATGGAGCCTTCTCGTGGTCGGTACTGAGGAGTCGGTGGCGTGCCGGGGTCACCCGAGCGTGCCCACCCAGTTGGCCAGCACGCGGGCGCCCGCGTCGCCGGACTTCTCCGGGTGGAACTGGGTGGCGCACAGGGGTCCGTTCTCGACCGCGGCCACGAACGGCTCGCCGTGCTCGGACCAGGTCACTCCCGGGGCGGGGATGCGCTCGTTGGTGGGCGTGAACTCCCAGGTGCGCACGGCGTAGGAGTGCACGAAGTAGAAGCGGTCCTCGGGGCCGGTCCCGGCGAACAGCCGGGTGTCCTCGGGCGGGCGGACGGTGTTCCAGCCCATGTGCGGGACGACCGGCGCGCGCAGGCGCTCGACGGTGCCGGGCCACTCGCCGCAGCCCTCGGTGGCGACGTCCTCGGCGTGCACGTCGGCCTGTTCGACGCCGCGCTCGAAGAGGACCTGCATGCCCACGCAGATGCCCAGGACGGGGCGGCCCCCGGCCACGCGCTTGCCGATGATCCGGTCGCCGCCCGCCGCGCGCAGGCTGGACATGCAGGCGCTGAACGCGCCCACGCCGGGGACGACGAGCCCGTCGGCGTCGAGGGCGGCGTGCGGGTCGGAGGTGACGGTCACGTCCGCGCCGGTGCGCTCCATGGCGCGCTGCGCCGAACGCAGGTTGCCCGATCCGTAGTCGAAGACGACCACTCGTGACGGCATGAAGCCTGCCTTTCCGCTAGGGCGTGTGTGGTGGATGCTGCCCGTCGCGAGCGGCGCATCCAGTGCGGCTGTCGCAAGGCCGAAGAAGGAGTCAGCCTGGGTGTGCTGTCGACTGATGAGAACGCAGCGAGAGTTGTGCTGGGGCGTCGCGCAGCAGGGTATGTGTCCGCCACACACGCCCTAAAGGTAGCCCAACCGGAGCACGCCGGCGGCCACGGCGAGGGCCGCGCACACGCCCAGTCCGACGGCGACGGTCCGGTTGGCCTTCCACAGGGAGTACGCGCCCCCGATGAGGAAACCGCCCAGGACGAGGAGGAGCACTCCCCACAGGGTGGTGTCCATCTACAGGGCGCCCTTGGTGGACGGGATGTCGGTGACGCGCGGGTCGTTCTCGGTCGCGGCGCGCAGGGCGCGGGCCAGGGCCTTGAACTGGCACTCGACGATGTGGTGGGCGTTGCGTCCGTAGGGCACGCGCACGTGCAGGGCCACCCGTGCCTGGGCCACGAACGACTCCAGGATGTGGCGGGTCATGGTCGTGTCGTAGTCGCGGCCGATGGTCGGCGCCATGCCCTCGGGCTCGCTGTGCACGAGGTAGGGGCGGCCGGACACGTCGACGGTCACCTCGGCGAGGGCCTCGTCCAGGGGCACCTTGGCGTCGGCGAAGCGGCGGATGCCGCGCTTGTCGCCGAGCGCCTCGCGGAAGGCGGCGCCCAGGGCGAGCGCGGTGTCCTCCATGGTGTGGTGGGAGTCGATGTGCAGGTCGCCCTCGGTGCGCACGGTGAGGTCGAACAGGCCGTGCTTGGCGAGCTGGTCGAGCATGTGGTCGAAGAACCCGACGCCGGTGGAGACGTCGGCGACGCCGGTGCCGTCGAGGTCGATCTCGACCAGGACCTTGGTTTCCTTGGTGGTGCGTTCGACGCGTCCGGTGCGGCTCATGGTGACTCTCTCGGTGGTGGTTGGAGCGTGGCGGCCGTTCAGCGGCCTGTGGCCTGGAGCAGCGCGCGGCGGAAGGCGGCCATCTCGTCGGGCGTGCCGACGGTGACGCGCAGCCACCCGGGCGGGCCGACCTCGCGGATGAGGACCTGCTGGTCGAGCATGGCGTTCCACACCTCGGTGCGGTCCTCGAACTCGCCGAACATCACGAAGTTGGCGTCGGAGTCGGCGACGGACAGGCCCTGCTCGCGCAGCCAGTCGACGAGGCGGTCGCGTTCGGCGCGCAGGTCGGCGACGGCGGCGAGGAGTTCGTCGGCGTGGTCGAGCGCGGTGGTGGCGACCGCCTGGGTGACGGCGGACAGGTGGTAGGGCAGGCGTACCAGTTGGAGGGCGTCGACCACGGCCGGGTGGGCGGCGAGGTAGCCGAGGCGGGCGCCGGCCAGGGCGAAGGCCTTGGACATGGTGCGCGAGACGACGAGCCGGGGATGCTCCGGCAGCAGGGTCAGGGCGCTGGGCGTGCCCTCGCGGCGGAACTCGGCGTAGGCCTCGTCGACGACGACCACGCCCGGGGCCGCCTCGGCGACACGCCTGATCTCGTCGATGCCGAGTGCGGTGCCGGTGGGGTTGTTGGGCGAGGTGAGGAAGACGATGCTGGGCCGGTGTTCGGCGATCGCGGCCAGGGCGGCGTCGACGTCGATCCGGAACCGGTCGTCGCGGGGTACGGACACCCATCCGGTGTTGGTGCCCCGCGAGATGACCGGGTGCATGGCGTAGGAGGGTTCGAAGCCCATCGCGGTGCGCCCGGGGCCGCCGAAGGCCTGGAGGATCTGCTGGAGGATCTCGTTGGACCCGTTGGCCGCCCACACCTGGCGGGCGTCCAACCCGTGCCCGAGGTAGTCGGCGAGCCGCTCGCGCAGGTACACGGCGTCGCGGTCGGGGTAGCGGTTGAGGCCCAGCGCGGTGTCGGCGACGGCTTCGGCCAGCGCCTTGGCCAGCCGCGGCGAGGGCGGGTACGGGTTCTCGTTGGTGTTGAGCGCCACGTCCACGGGCAGCTGCGGCGCGCCGTAGGGCGACTGGCCGCGCAGGTCCTCGCGGAGGGGCAGGTCGTTCAGTGTGAAGCTCACGGTTGCACGCTCTTGGTGTGTCGAATCGTCCGTCGGGTCCTCAGGCCGCGCCGTCGCCGGTGCGGGCGGTGATCGCCTCACCGTGCGCGGGCAGGTCCTCGGCGTTGGCCAGGGTGACGACGTGATGGGCGACCTCGGCCAGCGCGTCGCGGTCGTAGGAGACGACGTGCACGCCGCGCAGGAAGGTCTGGACGCTCAGACCGCCGCTGTGGCAGGCGCACCCGCCGGTGGGCAGGACGTGGTTGGACCCCGCGGCGTAGTCGCCGAGGGAGACCGGCGAGTGGTCGCCGACGAAGATCGCTCCGGCGTTGCGCACGCGGGCGGCGACGGCGTCGGCGTCGGCGGTCATGATCTCCAGGTGCTCGGCCGCGTAGGCGTCCACGACGGTGAGCCCGTGTTCGACGTCGTCGACCAGGACGATGCCGGACTGGGGGCCGCCGAGGGCCTCGCGCACGCGGTCCGCGTGCTTGGTGGCGGGGACGCGCTCGGCCAGGCGTTCGGTGACCGCGTCGGCCAGGGCCTCGTCCGGCGTGACCAGGACGGAGGCGGCGACGACGTCGTGCTCGGCCTGGCTGATGAGGTCGGCCGCCACGTAGTCGGGGTTGGCGGTGGCGTCGGCCAGGACGGCGATCTCGGTGGGCCCGGCCTCGGCGTCGATGCCGATGACGCCCTTGAGCAGGCGCTTGGCCGCGGCCACCCAGATGTTGCCGGGGCCGGTGACCATGTCGGCGCGCGCGCACCCCCCCGCTCCGTAGGCGAACATGGCCACGGCCTGGGCGCCGCCGACCGCGTAGACCTCGTCGACGCCGAGCAGGGCGCAGGCGGCGAGGACGGTCGGGTGGGGCAGCCCGCCGAACTCGCGCTGGGGCGGCGAGGTGACGGCCAGGGAGGCCACGCCCGCCTCCTGGGCGGGGACGACGTTCATGATGACGCTGGACGGGTACACCGCGCGGCCGCCGGGGACGTAGAGGCCGACGCGGTCGACCGGGATCCACTTCTCCGTGACGGTGCCGCCGGGCACGACCTGGGTGGTGTGGTCGGTGCGGCGCTGGTCGCGGTGGACCTTGCGGGCGCGGCGGATGGACTCCTCCAGCGCGGCGCGCACGGCGGGGTCGAGGTCGGCCAGGGCGGCGTCGACCGCCTCGCGGGGGACCCGGATGTCGGTGAGGCGCACGCCGTCGAAGCGTTCGGTGAGTTCGATCAGCGCCTCGGTCCCGCGATGGCGCACGTCCTCGCACAGGGGACGGACGCGCTCGGCCGCGTCCGCCACGTCCAGTTCCGCGCGCGGGAGCGCCGCGCGGGGGTCGCCTTGGGTGCCTCGGAGGTCGATTCGACTGATCACGGCCCCAGTCTAGGGTGCTTCCCCGCGGCCGCGGGTGTCGTGTTCCGCATGTTGGACAGCACACGTACGCGACGGGCGGGGCGCGGCGTTCGGGGACGTCGGCGACCAGTCCCGCGCACATGCCCCGAAGAAGTGCCGCCTTACTTTGGAACACCTAACCTCAGTTATGTTCTGAAAGGCTTGCCTAAGAAATTCCACGGCGTTTTGCCGCGTGTCGCTAAATGCATTTGAATGCGTTATCGTGATGGCATGACTTCGAGCAAGAGCGGCGACAGCGGTCTTTCCAAGTTCCACCGTCTCCTGGTTGACCAGGTACGACACGAGTTCACCGCGTCGCACCAGTACGTGGCTATCGCGGCGTGGTTCGACACCCACGACCTGCCGCAGTTGGCGCGCGTCTTCTACGATCAGTCACTTGAAGAGCGCGACCACGCGCAGATGATCGTGCGCTATCTGATCGACAGCGACGTGGACTTCACCTTTCCCGGCGTGAACGCGATCGAGACCGATTTCACCACCGCCCGCGACCTGGTGGCGCTCGCCCTGCGCCAGGAGCGCGAGGTGACCGACCAGATCCACCGTCTGGCCAAGGTCGCGCGTGACGAGGACGACTACGCGGGCGAGCAGTTCCTCCAGTGGTTCGTCCAGGAGCAGACGGAGGAGGTCGCCACGATGTCGACCCTGCTCAACGTGGTCGACCGCGCCGACGGCAACCTCTTCGACGTGGAGACCTTCGTGGCGCGCGACATGCCCAGCGAGGACCACGGCAGCCAGGACGCGCCCGAGACGGCGGGTCCCGCGGTGTCCTGACCTCGGGCCGGCCCCGGACTCAGCCGGGGCGGGCCCGTTCGGACGGCCCGGGTACGGGCGTCCGGCCCCGGGGGGAGGCCGGACGCCCTCCCGGGCCGCGCCCGCGGTCGGGCCGGTCCGTGAGGCCGGCGCGGCGGGTGCGCCACGCGACGGTCGCGGCGCGGCGGGCATACTGGAACCATGCCCGTGGCACTGCCGATCTTTCCGCTCAACACCGTGCTGTTCCCCGGTATGAGCGTCCCCCTGCACGTGTTCGAGCGGCGCTACCGCCGTCTCGTCTCCGAACTCCTGGGCCCGACCCTGACCGGGGGCGAGGGAGGGACGCACCGGGGCGGTCCGCACCGCTTCGGCGTGGTGTGGATCGAACTGGGCCACGAGGTGGCCAGCGAGTCCGGCCAGGGTTCGGGCGGCGCCGACACGGGCGTCCCCACCACCGGCGGCTCGGACGTCACCCTGCCGAGGGTGAGCGGGACGGGCTGCACGGCCGTGGTGCGGGACGTGCGCACCTACCAGGACGGGCGCTACGACCTGGTCGTCGAGGGCGGTGCGCGGTTCACCGTCACCGACCTGTCCGAGGTCGATCCGTCCTCGCCCGACGAGTACTCGACCGCGTCCGTGGCGTTCCTGCCCGAGGCCGTGGGCCCGGACGCCGACGAGCACGCCGAGCGGGTCCGGGAGCTGTACGACACCTACTGCGAGCGCCTGGCCGCCATCGGGATGGCGCCGGAGACCCACCCCGAGCTGCCCAAGGACCCGATCGCGCTGTCCTACACCGTGGCCGCGTCGATGGTGCTCGACCAGGCGGAGAAGCAGCGGCTGCTGGAGGCGGAGGACGCCGCCACGCGCCTGGCGGTGGCCGCGCGCTTCCTGCGCCGGGAGAACCGGATCGTGGACGCTCCCACCCTGCCCAACCTGCCCGCGGGCCCCTTCCTCAACAACGGCGTCTGCTTCAACTAGGCGGAGCGGGTCGCCCGGGCGGTGGTCGGCGCTAGCCTGCTGGTGCGGGCCGGTGCGGTCGCCGTGCGCGAGGCGCCTCGTGGGCCCGCGACCGTCAGTGTTCGCCAGAGTTGAGGAGATCCCGGGCATGAGTGGACGGGGCACACCCGCGACCGTGGCCGCCGGGCGGGCCAGGACCGCCTACACCCTGCACCCCTACGCGGTGGACGGCGACTCCGACGGGCACTCCTACGGGACCGACGCCGCGGACGCGCTCGGGGTCCCCCGTGAGCGGGTCTTCAAGACGCTGGTCGCGGAGGTGGACGGGGAGTTCGCGGTCGGGGTGGTGCCCGTGAGCACGTCGCTGGACCTGAAGGCCCTCGCCGCCGCGGTGGGCGGGAAGCGGGCGAAGATGGCCGACCCGGGCCGGGCGGAGAGGATCACCGGGTACGTGCGCGGCGGCATCAGCCCGTTGGGCCAGCGCAGGCGGTTGCGCACGGTGGTCGACGCCTCGGCGACGGAACTGCCGTCGGTGTACGTGTCGGCGGGGCGGAGAGGTCTCCAGATGGAGTTGGCGCCCGCTGATCTGATCCGGCTGACGGAGGCGGTCACCGCCCCGATCGGCGTCTCCTGACCGCCTCCCCCGGACGCGCGGAGTGACCGCGGGCACGGGTGCGCATCCCCTGCGCCACACGGACTGGTGGACTCGCGCACAGTCGGCCACGGACCGTTGCCGGAGCTTCTACCCAGCGGTAGCGTTGTGACATGGACAACAGTTCGTCCCCCTTCCCCTCGATCTCCGCCATGTTCACCGCCCGCGTCGCCGAGTCCGGTGACGCCGAGGCCTTCAGCCACCCCGTCCCCGACCCCTCGGGGGACGGCGAGATCTGGGCGACCCTGAGCTGGGCCCAGACCCTCGACCGCGTCCGCCGCATCGCGCTGGGCCTGCACTCGCTGGGGGTGACCTCCCAGGCCCGGTGCGCGATCGCGTCCAGCACCAGGATCGAGTGGATCCTGGCCGACCTCGGCGTGCTGTGCGCGGGCGGCGCGACCACGACGATCTACCCCTCGTGCACCGCTCCCGACTGCGCCTACATCGTCTCCGACTCCGGCAGCATGGTTGCCTTCGCCGAGGACGACGAACAGGTCGCCAAGCTCCGGCGGCAGCGTGCGCAGATGCCCGGCCTGTCCAGGGTGGTGGCCTTCGAGGGAGAGGCCGGAGGCGACGACGACTGGGTGATCACGCTCGCCGAACTGGAGGAGCGCGGCGCACGGTTGGCGGCCGAGCGCCCTGGGCTGTTCGACGAACTGGTGGCGAGCGCGCGGCCCGAGCACCTGGCCACCCTGATCTACACCTCGGGGACCACGGGCAGGCCCAAGGGGGTCCGTCTCGACCACGCCAACTGGGTGTACGAGGCCGAGGCCCTGCACACCATGGACCAGGAGCTGCGCGAGCGGGGCCACGCCCTGATGACCGGGGACGACGTGCAGTACCTGTGGCTGCCGCTGGCGCACGTGTTCGGCAAGGTCATCCAGGTGAGCCAGCTGCGCATCGGCTTCCGGACCGCGGTGGACGGTCGGATGGACCGGATCGTGGACAACCTGGCCGTGGTCCGGCCGACGTTCATGGCCGCCGCGCCGCGCATCTTCGAGAAGGTGTTCAACCGCGTGGTGATGCAGGCCAAGGAGGGCGGGACGGCCCGGTACCGGATCTTCCGGTGGGCGGTCGGCGTGGGTGACCGCGTCGCGCGCGGGCGCGAGGAGGGTCGCGAGCCCGCGGGGGTGCTGGCGGTCCAGCACCGGATCGCCGACCGGCTGGTGTTCTCGAAGCTGCGTGCGCGGTTCGGCGGTCGGCTCAGGTTCTTCGTGTCGGGCAGTGCTCCCCTGGCCCCGGAGATCGGCCGTTTCTTCTACGGCGCCGGGATCACCATCCTCGAGGGGTACGGCCTCACCGAGAGCAGCGGGGCGACGTTCGTCAACCGGCCCGGGGACGTGCGGTTCGGAACCGTGGGGCTGCCGGTGCCCGGCACCGAGGTGCGGATCGCCGACGACGGCGAGGTGATGCTGCGCGGGGGCGGGGTGATGCGCGGCTACCACAACCTGTCCGGAGCGACCCAGGCGGTGCTGACCGAGGACGGCTGGTTCGCCACCGGTGACATCGGCGTCCTGGAGAACGGGCGCCTCAGGATCACCGACCGCAAGAAGGAGCTGATCAAGACCTCAGGCGGCAAGTACGTGGCTCCGCAGGGCATCGAGGGCCGGTTCAAGGCGCTGTGCCCCTACGTGGGAAACCTGGTCGTGCACGGGGACCGGCGGCCGTACTGCGTGGCGCTCGTGGCGCTGGACCCCGAGGCGATCGGGTCGTGGGCCGCCGACAACGGACGCGACGGGACCGACTACACGGCGCTGACCGGGGATCCGGCGGTGCGTGCGCTGGTGCAGGAGGCCATCGACACGCTCAACCGGGACCTGCCCCGGCACGAGACGGTGAAGCGGTTCGCGATCCTGCCGAACGAACTGTCCGTGGAGGAGGGCGAGATCACGCCGAGCCTGAAGATGCGGCGGCGGGCGATCGAGGAGAAGTACCGGGACCTGCTGGACGGGATGTACGAGGACACCGTGCAGAGCCTGTGAGGCGCGTGATCTCAGGGCGCCGGGCGCTCGCCGGGCTCGGCGGTGACGGACGGGTCGGGTGTGCCGTCGGTGACAGGTGAGTCGGCGGTGGCGAACGGCTCAGAGGTGACAGGTGAGTCGTGGGCGGAGGCCGGGTGACCGGTCACGGGCTCCTCGGAGGTGGCGCCCGCGCCCGTCGGGAGCGGTGCGGCGAAGGCGGACTCCGTACCGTCGGCGGCGTGGACGCCCGCGACGTCCGCCTCGGAGTAGGGGGGCGGTGTCGGCCGGGGGACGCCCGGCAGGTCGCCGCGCACGAGGCTGATCCCGTCCCACAGCGCGTACTGGAGGACGAACACGAAGGGCCAGGCGACCAGGAACGCGGTCGCGCGCAACTGGAGGCCGACGGGGACGGACTCCCCGCGTGCGGCCCCGGCCACGGCCTCGTGCAGGGGTGCGTCGAGGGCCGTCCCGATCTGCCAGGTCAGGACGGTGGCGACCACCGCGCCCAGGAAGCCGCCGACCAGGCACACCAGGCGCAGGTCCTGGATCCGGCGCCGGGACAGGGAGAACTGGACCATGTAGGCGCCGTATCCGGTCACCATCCCGGCGGCGGCGGTGATGAGGGCGAAGTAACCCTCCCCCGCGAACACCTCCTGAGCCGTGCCGGTGAAGACCTGGCCGTCGCCCAGTGCGGTGCCCACCGCTCGGTCGGGGGCCGCGAGCCACCACACCGGGCCCAGGGCGGCTCCGACGAGCGCCACGACGGCCAGGACGCACGCGCCCACGCGCAACTGCCGTCCCAGCCGCGACCCCCTGTGATCGGTCATGATCCCCCTTCTCGCGGACCCGTCGGACGCCCCGGAAATCGACTGGCCGCGGGGCACGGCCCGAAGGAGAATACCCGCATGAGCGACATCACCGACCGCGCGACCACGACTCCCCTGCCCGCACGGGTGGACCCGCCCAAAGCCGCCGACGAGCGCACGATGCTCACGACCTGGCTTGACTGGCACCGCGCGACCGTGCGTCGCAAGTGCGCCGGGCTGGCTCCGCACCTGGCGGGCGCGGCCCCGCTGCCGAACTCACCGCTGATGACGGTGGGCGGCATCGTGTCGCACCTGCGCTGGGTGGAGGCGTACTGGTTCGAGACCATCATGATCAACCAACCCGACGACGCCCCCTATTCGGAGGATGATCCCGACGCGGAGTTCCGGATCGGCGCCGAACGGCCGTTGGACGAGCTGCTGGACGAGTACGACGCCCAGTGCGCCCGGTCCCGGGAGATCACGGCCCGGCTGGAGTTGGGCACGACCGCGCGGAGCGCCCAGACGCAGGCGACGCTGCGGTGGGTCCTGTTGCACATGGTCGAGGAGACCGCCCGGCACAACGGGCATCTGGACGTGTTGCGCGAGCTCGCCGACGGCGCCACCGGCGTGTAGGGCGCACGGGGCCGCACGGACGGGGCCGCCGGGGGAGAAGAGCCCCCCGGCGGCCCCGTGTGTCAGCGCGGTCAGCCGGCGCCCGGCCCGCCCGTGCCGGTCCCCGCCTCACACGCGCCGTCGGGTGGCGCGCGCCCGGTTCCCGCAGGCCACCGAGCACCAGGCCTGGTCCCTGCGCGTACGCAGGAAGTACATGCCGCAACTGGGCGCGTCGCAACGGCGGATCCGGCCTCGGCCCTCACCTGCCAGCAGAACGAGTGCCTCGCGCGCCAGCGCGGCGCCGACGTCGTGGACCGTCTCCTCGTGGCGGAGGTCGCCGTCGGCATCGAGCCGCAGGGCCACCGGGGCCCTCGCGGCCAGGCCGTTGAGCTCCTCCCGGGTCCGGCCCGGGAGCGGCTCTCCGTTCGCCTGGGCCTCCACGGCCGCGCGTAGCGGCGCCCGGATCGTGCGCAGCGCACCGAGCGGTTGCTGTGCCAACGCCCGGTCCCCGGCCCGTTCACGCCAGGCCGCGGTGAGCTCGGGATCGGCGAGGAAGTCGACGTCGCCGCGCCCGGGGCCAGCCCCGATGACGACGGTGTTGGTCAGGTCGAACACGGGGTGTTCGTGGCCGATCCACGGCATCTCGTAGAACTCGCGCAGCGTCATCCCCCCAAGCTACCGGATTTCGATTCCTGAATCCGTGATACGGTCGCGTCACGGATTTACCAAAGTGAATCCGTGACGTACCTGCTGCTGACAATGAGGACGGTCCGCCATGACACTCGAGTTCGTTCGCTTCGAGACCAAGGACGCCGAGGCGCTGACCGCGGGTCGCGACCAGCTCGTCGACCGCCTGAGGGAGCGCTACGGCGACGGGTTCGTCGGCGCGCGTCTGGTGCGCTTCGACGACGGCAGCATCGGCGACCTCATCCTGTGGGGCTCCCGCGAGACCGCGGAACGCGCCGCGGGGGAGATGCCCTCGGACGAGGCGGCGGCCGCGTTCTTCGGCCAGATCACCGAGGTCCGCGAGATGAGCCACGCCGAGGTGCTGCACAGCTCCTGAACGCCGGACGGCGCCCGCGGACGGAGTCTCCGTCCGCGGGCGCCGTCGTGTGTCACAGCTCGGCGCCGGACTCCGTGTCGTCGCCCGCCTCCTCGGCGGCGTCGTCCTCGGCGAGGATCCGGTACAGGCCCCGCTTGCTCTCGTTCAGGAGCCGCTTGGCCCGCTCCACCTGGTCGTCGGTGCCCGCCTGGGCGACCTGGGCTGCGGCGGCGCTGAGCTGGTAGGCGAGCGCGCTGACCTCCTCGAAGCGCGACCGGGTGTCGGCGTAGGCGTCGGCGCCCGCCTCCCAGGGCGGGGTGAGGTCGGCGCCGTGCTCCTCCAGGTGGGCGACGCCCTCCTCGGTGAGCTGGTAGGGGCGGCGGCGCCCCTCCCCCTCGATCTGGCTGACCAGGCCCTCGTCCTCCAGCTGCTGGAGCATGGGGTAGACGGACCCGGGGCTGGGCCGCCACATGCCTCCGCTGCGTTCGCGCCCCTCGCGGATGATCTCGTATCCGCTGCGCGGTTCCTCGGCGAGCAGCAGCAGGATGCCGGTGCGCACGTCACCCCGACGGGCACGAGGGCCGCCCCGGCGGTGTCCACCGCGGCCGAAGCCGTGACCCCCTCCGTGCGGACCGAAGCCCCCGAACGGGCCGCCGGCCCCGGGCGGGAACGGGCCGCCCCCCCAGGGACCGACCGGCGGGACGATGGGCGGTTCGGGCGGACCGGGCGGCCGGTGGCCGAACTCGGCGCGGTGGTGAGCGTGGGGTCCCCCGTCGTCGTGTCCGGCGTGGTGGTCGTGCCGTTCGTGGTGGTCGTGGTGGCCGCGCGGGGTGTCGGTGGGCCGCCAGGACCAGGGACCGCGGAAGCGGCGTCCGCGCCCCTCCCAGGACCAGGGGCCGGGCAGTGCCATGGCACTCATGGATACTCCTTCGTCGTCGGGGCGATACGAAGCGACTGTCGGCATACTGTGTCGATAGTCAATCTTCATTCTGATAGCTCAAAGATATATCGTTAAGTTCGTCCACGCAAGCGGCCGACACCACTTCGGCCGTAAGGACACGACAAAGGGGTCCCGTGTGCCGATCGGCACACGGGACCCCTCCGGGTTCGACGGCGTCAGTAGTCGACCGCGTACGCCCCCAGCAGGCTCTTCATCTCACCGTTGAACTCCGGTGAGATCCGCACCGAGTACCGGTCGACGGCATAGATCCGTGACCGCACCGCGTTGTCCACACGGATCCGGACCGGGGTCTCCCCCTTGTGGCTGCCCAGCACCTGGCGCAGCTCCGTGACGAGTTCGGGCGTGAGCCGCTTCTCGTCCACGGTCAGCAGGACCGGGGGCTCGCCGTCGGACACGTGGGAGATATCCAGGATCGACATCTCCGAGGCGAACATCGACCAGGTGCCGTCGCGGTCGTTCAGGCGGCCTTTCACCGTGACCGCGGTGTCCTCCAGCAGCGCCTCGACGTACAGCGGATAGGTCTTGGGGAAGAACAGGACCTCCATGCTGGCGTCCAGGTCCTCCACCGTGGCGATCGCCCACTGGTTGCCCGCCTTGTTGACGCGCTTGTCCACCTTGGAGATGAGGCCGGAAATGCGCACCTCGCCGCGTTCGCGGGCCTGCTCACCGGCGACGATCTGCGCGATCGAGGTGTCACGCGAGCGGGCCAGGATGCGTTCGGCCCCGGCCAGCGGGTGGCTGGACACGTACAGGCCGAGCATCTCGCGCTCGAAGGCGAGCTTGGTCTTGCGGTCCCACTCCTCGTCGCCCCACTGGATGTTGAGGCCGATCGGCGTGGAGTCCCCGCCCTCGTCGGCACCGCCGAACAGGTCGAACTGGCCGTGCGCCTCCTGTTTCTTGGAGCTGATCATGCCGTCCACAGCGGTCTCGTGGTGCCGGTACAGCTCGCGGCGGGGCTGCCCCAGGGAGTCGAAGGCGCCCGCCTTGATCAGGGACTCGATGACGCGCTTGTTGCAGGCGGCCAGTTCGATCTTGGACAGGAAGTCGGTGAAGGAGGTGTAGCGGCCCTTCTCCGTCCGGGTCTTGACGATCGAGTTGACGACGTTGGCGCCGACGTTGCGGACCGCGCCCATCCCGAAGCGGATGTCCCGGCCGACCGGGGTGAAGCGCAGACCGGAGTCGTTGACGTCCGGGGGGAGGACCTTGATGCCCTGGGCGCGGCACTCGGCGAGGTAGACCGCCATCTTGTCCTTGTCATCGCTGACCGAGGTGAGCAGCGCGGCCATGTACGCGGCGGGGTAGTTGGCCTTGAGGTAGGCGGTCCAGTAGGCGACGAGGGCGTATCCGGCGGCGTGCGACTTGTTGAACGCGTACCCGGCGAAGGGCAGCATGACGTCCCACAGGTCCTGGATGGCCTCCTGGGAGAAGCCGCGCTCTTTGGCGCCGGGGAAGAACTTGGCCTCCTCCGCCTCCAGGGCCTCCTTCTTCTTCTTGCCCATGGCGCGACGCATCAGGTCCGCGCCGCCCAGCGTGTATCCGGCCAGCTGCTGGGCGATGGCCATGATCTGCTCTTGGTAGACGATCAGGTGGTAGGTCTCACCGAGGATCGGATCCAGCGCGTCCTTGAGATCAGGGTGGATCGGGGTGACCTCCTGGCGCCCGTTCGACCGGTCGGCGTAGTCGTTGTGCGCGTTGGCCGCCATCGGCCCCGGCCGGTACAGGGAGATCACGGCCGTGATGTCAGCGAAGGTCTTCGGTTCCATCCGCTTGAGCAGGTTGCGCATCGCGCCGCCGTCCAGCTGGAACACGCCGAGAGTGTCGCCTCGCGAGAGCAGGTCGTAGGTCTTCTTGTCGTCCAGGGGAAGGTCGGACATGTTGATGTCCACTCCCTCGGACTCCTTGATGCTCTTGACCGCGTCATCGATGATGGTGAGGTTGCGCAGACCCAGGAAGTCCATCTTGAGCAGACCCATGGCCTCGCACTGAGGGTAGGGAAAGCCGGTGATGATGGCGCCGTCGGTGTCGCGCTTGTGCACAGGGATGACGTCGAGCAGCGGATCGCGGGACAGGATGACGCCTGCGGCGTGGACGCCGGTGCCGCGGGTCAGACCCTCGATACCGCGGGCGGTCTCCATGACCTTGGCGACCTGCGGATCGCTGTCGATGAGGCCGCGCAGCTCGGTGGTCTCCGGGTAACGCTCGTGCTCGGTGTTGTACACGGCGTCGAGCGGAATCTCATTGCCGCCGACCGGGGCGGGGAACGCCTTGGTGATCTGGTCGCCGGTCGAGTAGGGCATGCCGAGGATACGGGTGGAGTCCTTGATCGCGGCCTTGGCCTTGATGGTGCCGAAGGTCAGGATCTGCGCGACGCGCTCCTCGCCGTACAGACGGGTGACGTACTCGATCATCTCCCCGCGCCGACGCTCGTCGAAGTCGAGGTCGATATCGGGCATGGACACGCGTTCGGGATTGAGGAACCTCTCGAACAACAGGCCGTGGGCGACCGGGTCCAGGTCGGTGATGCCCAGAATGTAGGCGACCATCGACCCCGCTGCGGAGCCACGGCCGGGGCCCAACGCGATCCCGTTCTTGCGGGCGTACTGGCAGATGTCAGCGGTCACGAGGAAGTAAGCCGGGAAGCCCATCTCACTGATGACGCCGAGTTCGTACTCGACCCGCTGGCGGACCTCGTCGCTGGCCCCGTCCGGATAGCG
The DNA here is from genome assembly GCF_044457925.1 of Nocardiopsis sp. NPDC050513. NCBI lineage: Bacteria > Bacillati > Actinomycetota > Actinomycetes > Streptosporangiales > Nocardiopsidaceae > Nocardiopsis > Nocardiopsis sp. NPDC050513. The sequence continues at coordinate 421,514 of NZ_JBITHK010000005.1, forward strand.
GGTCGGAAGCAGCCGCTCGATCTCCTTGGCCAGCCAGGAGGACTCGGTCTCCCCCTCGGGGATGGGGAAGGCGGGCATCAGGTCCCGGTGCGCGAACACGTTGTCGTAGGCGTCCGGGGCGATGCGTTCGGCGATGAGCAGGGTGTTCTTGCACCCCTGGGCCCACTCGTCGAAGTTGAGGATGCCGCGCATCTCGTCACCGGTCTTGAGGTAGTAGCCCGAGCCGTTGAACCGGAAGCGAGTGGGGTCATCGAGGTTCTTGCCCACGCCGACCGCGAGCAGGGCGTCGTGCGCGGCGGACTGGTTCTCGTAGACGTAGTGGGAGTCGTTGGTGACCAACGGCGGAATGTTGAGCTCGCGGCCGACCTTGAGCAGACCGTCGCGGACCTCCTTCTCGATGTCCACGCCGTGGTCCATCAGCTCCAGGAAGACGTTCTCCCTACCGAAGATGTCCTGGAGCTGGGCGGCGTAGGCGATCGCCTCCTTCTCCTGGCCCAGGCGCAGACGGGTCTGGACGCCACCGGAGGGGCAGCCGGTGCTAACGATGATGCCCTCGCTGTGCTCGGCCATGAGTTCGAGGTCCATGCGGGGCTTCATGTAGTAGCCCTCGATGGAGGCGAGGGAGGACATCTTGAAGAGGTTGCGCAGTCCGGCCTCGTTCTGCGCGAGCATCGTCATGTGGAGGAAGCGTCCACCACCGGAGACGTCCTTACCGCCCTCGCCCGCGACGTCGTCCGAGCCGCTGGCCCGGCCCCAGAAGACGCGCTTCTTGTGGAAGCGGGACTCCGGAGCGACGTAGGCCTCGATGCCGATGATCGGCTTGACACCGGTGCCCTTGGACTGCTGGAAGAACTCGTAGGCTCCGAACATGTTGCCGTGGTCGGTCATGGCGACCGCCGGCATGCCCAACCGCGAGGCCTCCTTGAACAGGGGCTTGAGTTTCGCGGCGCCGTCCAGCATCGAGTACTCGGTGTGGACGTGCAGATGGGTGAAGGAGTCAGCCATGGCTCGGGTGCCCCCAGGAGGGTCGACGGATGGGTGATGACTCCTGAGCCTACGCCCGTCCCACGACTCTCGGGGCGCCCTGTGGATAACCCACTGCTGGCGGTGTTCCACGTTCCGAGCCGCCCACCAGTCACTCTCCCTGGTCACACGCGATCCGCGATACCCACAGTCGGGCACAGCGAACCCGGGCATGTCGGACGCCCACTCACAGACTCCCTTGTGGGCAGCGCACCCGTGTCTCCCACCCCGTCCCCTGGGAACAGTCTCTGTGACGCCGACCGCATCAGTGAGCGCGGAAGGCCGGATCGTCGACACCGGCTCCCGACGGAGAGGAAGGTCATGCAGGAGAACGAGATCTACGGAGAGTTCCAGCTCGACGTGCGCATCATCCCGGAGGCCCAGTGGCAGAGCCCCACTGCCGCAGCCTCCGAAGACTGCACCAACACCTGCGCCACCCTGCCCAACTGCTTCGCCGACGCCCCCAGCTCAAAGTAAGTGAGCGCCGCCCTTGGACACCCGGGGGCGGCGCACTTCCGTCCCCGTTCTCCCGCTCCCCGCAAGGACCGATGACCGCCGACATGCCTCTGTACAGGTGCGCGCCTACGGCCATGCTTCGGGCACCGTTGCACCCGTTCCACTCCCTACCCGACATTCCCATAGCCGCCCTGGACCGCACGTCTTCACCCGAAACGCAGGAGCTCACGGCCTGGATTCGCGACACCGTCACCCGTGACGCGGCACTCCGTGAAGCGATCCAGATCGCCAGCCCGTCCCTGGCCCGAACGGTGGAGCAGGTGATCGCCGGGCTGGAGCTTCCACCGCGACGGGTCCGTCGAGCTGCCGGATCCCTCGCGCGGTACCTCCTGCGCATGCACAACCGGGCGACGCCGTTCGGAACGCTGGCGGGAGTCGCCACCGCCACGTTGGGCCCGAAGGCGTCAACGCGATGGCACGGTCGCCACCATGCGGTTGCCTCCATCGACCTCGGCTGGCTCGATACCTGGGTGCGGCGATGGCAGTCGCAGCCCGCTGTCCTCGCCCATCTCCTTGTGGTCGTCAACAATGTCTGCCGGATCCGTGGCGAGAGGTTGGTGCTTCCCAATAACCACACGGCCGAGGGGCAGCCCGCACACACCTCCGTCCGGCTGAGCGATCCCGTTCGGGTGCTCCTGGAATCGGCCCGCGCACCGGTCCCCGCCCGTCGGCTTCGGGAGAGCATCGGCCAGCGGCACCCCCGGGTACCCACGGCGGTGATCGATGCGTTGCTACAGCAGCTCGTGAACCTGGGATTTCTGCTCACCGAGCTGCCACCAGCGCCAGGGACACCTGATCCCGTCGGGCATGTCCTGGCCGTCATTGAGGCTCTCCCGCCGGACACCCTCCTCCCGGACATGGCCGAGGATATGGACCAACTACGTCAGGTGCACAAGGACCTCGATCGCTACAGGCGGCTGCCCATCGGCACCGGGCTCGACCTCATCACGTCAGCCCAGCGGCGTCTGCGAACCATCTGTGCCACGCCTCGCGAACAGAACGTCCAGGTCGACCTGGCGTTGGGCGCGGATGTCCAACTCCCGCCCCTCGTCGCGCAGGAGGTGGAAGCCGCCGCGAGCGTCCTGTCCCGCCTGGCCGCGCCCTATCCCGGCCTCCTGGACGACTACCACCGACGGTTCGCGCGACGGTACGGCGTCAACACCCCGGTGCCCGTCAAGGAGGTGTTGGACCCGGAACGTGGGCTGGATCCGCCCTGGGCCGGTGGAAGACCCCACGTGGCCTTCAGGGGGCAGGAGCATCGGGATCGCGTCCTCGCGACACTCGCGCAGGAGGCCACGCTCCTGGGACGTGAGGTCGTGCTGGACGAATCGTCGCTGGCGGAGCTGTCGGGGCCGACACACCACCTCCCACCCCCGGGGGAGGTCGAACTGTGCGCGCGGCTCCTGGCCGCGTCGGATGACGCGCTCAACGCCGGTCACTTCCTCCTCGTCGTCGCTTCCGCGTTCGGCTCGCCCTCGATCGGGGCGATGAGCAACCGCTTCGCCCACCTGTTTCCGGACCAGCGGCGCATGCGGCGAGACGACCGCCCCCGCGCCCAGGAGGGAGGCGTGGATGTTCCACGGGCGCGCCTCGTGTTCCCGCCGCTGCACCGCCGGAGCGCCAACGTCCTTCGCGGCCCGGAGTGGTCGGGGCCGACCATCCCGTTGGGAACGTTCGCCGACCCGCGCGACCCGACCGTGCTCGATCCCGACGACCTCTACGTCGTTGCTGGTCCACACCGCCTCCACGTCTGCTCGTACTCGCGTGGGCGGGAGGTTTCCCCTGTCGGCGTCCACTCGCTCAACTACCGTTCCCAGGCTCCCTCGCTCGCGCGACTCCTCCGTGAAATCGGCCTCTGTGGGTTCCGGCCCTGGCAGCCCTGGACGTGGGGTGCGGCGGCGCACCTGCCGCACCTACCGCGTGTCCGGTATGGGAGAACGATTCTGGCGTCCGCTCGGTGGCGTGTTCCCTCCGCGCTCCGTGGGCCCGACGAGGACTTCCCTGCCTGGGAACGCGCGATGAACCGTTGGCGTGACACCTGGCGCGTTCCCGACAGGGTCCAGGCCCTGGCCCCGAACATCTCGCGTGACCGCTGTCTCATACTCGACCTGGGGCGGGAATCCCACCGGCGCTCGTTCCGGGAGGAGGTCCTCCGGGAGGCCAAGATCGTCGTCACCGAATGCCCGGACGCCGCGCCAGAAGCAAGCGGATGGTTGGCGGGCCGCAGCAATGAGATCGTCTTCGCCCTCACGCTCGGCACTCCGCCTACCCCGTCCTCGGTTCCCACGGTCGAGGCGTCCCTCATCCGAACCCCGGAGCACCTGCCGGGAGGGCCGTGGCTCAGCGCCCAGGTCGCGTGCGCTCCGGAGCACATGGACGACCTCATCACGGCACACCTGCCGGAGCTGCTTCACGGGCTGCCGGTCGAGCGATGGTTCTTCGTGCGCTACGACGACCCCCACCCTCACCTGCGGCTGCGCTTCCAAGGCGTCCCGGACACGCTCAACGCCACCGTGCTGCCCCGGTTGAGGGACTGGGTCACCGCGCTCCGGGCCTCCGGTCTGGTCGGCCGCCTGGATCTCACGACTTACGCGCCCGAGGTGGCCCGCTACGGCCCTGGGGACGCCATGACGGCCGCGGAACGCGTGTTCCGCGCCGACAGTGCCTCCGTGCTCGACCAATGCCCCATCGTTCGCACCGGCCGGTCAGACATCCCCCCGGTGCTGTTGGCCGCCGCGAACTTCACGGACATCGCATGGTCGCTTCTGGGCACTGGGGCGTCGGATTGGTTCGCCGCGTTGAGCAAGGGTCCGCATCATCGTGCCTTCCAGGACCAGCGTGATCAGGCGCTGGCCCTCGTCGACCCCGCTTCCGGCTGGTCAGGGCTGCGTGGTGTCCCAGGAGGTCACGCCGTCATCGAGTCGTGGCACGACCGCCGTACAGCGCTGGAGGCGTACGGGGCTCTTCTCGGCGAAGGGGCAAGCGGCTGCCCACCGCCCGAGCAGGTCCTGACGTCACTGCTCCACATGCACGCAAACCGCCTACTCGGGATCGACCGGGAGAGCGAGGCGAAGGCGATGGCGGTGGCACGGGCAGCCGTCCGAGCCCACCAGCGGCGAGCGGAGAAGGGCGGTTCGTCGTGAGAGAGGCCGACGAGGCACGCGAGCGCGCCCGCGACATCGTGGCCCAGGTGTCCGAGCGGCTCTCTGCTGATCGGGTGAACGTCCGTGATTCGACGTCGCTGGACCAAGGCCGCCCCGGTATCGCCCTACTGTTCGCCGAACTGGGACGCACGGACGCCGACTTCCGCTCCACCGCGCATGCATGGCTCTCAGATACGGGGAGAGGGGTCCGCGTCGCCAACGAGGACGGTCTCTATCAGGGCGCTGCCGCGATGGCCTTCGCCCTGAACGCGGCGGGGCCGCGAGACTACAGGGATGCGCTCGACCTCCTGGACGACATCATCGTCGGTCGCGTGCGTGCCCTCGTGCAGGAAGGACGGGAACGCAGAAGGTCAGGGGTTCACGGCGTCCGGATGAGGGCCTACGACCTGATCTCCGGTGCCACTGGTCTGGGCGTCCATCTCCTGTACAGGGGTTCCGCGCCATCCGACCTCCGGGCCCTGCTCTCCTACCTGGTGGAGTTGACCGAACCCGTGCGGAATCGTCGGGGCCAACTCATACCAGGATGGTGGACACCCGACTCTCCCACGCCCACCCGCCCGACTCCCTACCGACAGGGCCACGTCAACCTGGGCGTCGCCCATGGCGTCAGCGGACCGCTCGCTCTCCTCGCCCAGGCCTGGATCGAGGAGGTCCGTGTGCCGGGCCACTCCGAAGCGATCACCCGGCTCACGCATTGGCTGATGCGGTGGAGTCCTGGCACTCAGCGGGCCGGAGAGTGGCAGGGCTGGCCGGGGATCGTGGTCCCGGATGGAGCGGACGGACGTTTCAGGTCACCTGGTCCACCGCAGCGACCGGTGTGGTGCTACGGAACGGTCGGAATCGCCGGAGCCTTGCACATCGCGGGGGTCGCACTCTCCCGACCGGAGTGGATGAGTGTGGCCGTCGATGGGCTCGTCAAGGTCCTGGACAACGCCGCGCTCACCGACTTGATCACCGACCCGTCGCTCTGCCACGGATGGGCTGGCGTGTTGCACGTCAGCTGGCGCGTGGCGCATACCAGCGGCGATTCCCGGATCCGAGAACGGCTGCCTGCGGTCGCCCGAGCTGTGATGAACCATCCTGAGTTCGAGAGCGCTCCCTCTGGCTTCCTCACCGGACTCGCGGGCATCGCATTGGCGTTGCACACATTCGCGACCAACGCCGAACCACTCAGCGGTTGGGACCGCTGCCTCGCCCTCGGCTGACCGTCACCCCGGTTCCTGTCCCGTGACGCCTCCTGTCCGGTGGCCGGAACGCTCCCGGTCACCGGACAGCGCACGGGAGGTCAGCCGCGCTTGGCGGACGCTAGGAAGGCGTCCCACTCCCCCGGAACGAAGGAGAAGTGGCCCAGGTCGGGGTTCTTGGAGTCCCGCAAGTGCATGTGGCACGTTCCCCCGGCGACCTCCGCACAATTACCACCCTGGGCACTGCTGTGCGAGGACTTCCGCCAGTTCAAGGCGACTTCGACGCAGTTCCCGCCCTGGCTTCCGCTGTAGCTGGACCTCCACCACTGGTGGTCACGCTTATGGAACATCTCACTCATAGTTCTCCAATGATGGACATAAGCAGCCGCTCAGAAGCCCTCGGGGACAACCCCTGAGCACAAAGCGTCATGAAACTCTGGAGGACTGGAGTGACCTCTTGCTTCATGTTCGTCATGGCTGCGGTACGGCACCCCTCAACGTAGAGCAGTGGGTCATCATCAGCGAACGTCAGAACGCTGAATGACCCATCCAGCGCCGCGTGCTCCTCCACATCACTGGGCACGACAACGAAGGTGACGTACGCACGCCTGCCCACTTCGACCAGGTGCTCAAGTTGGTTCCGCATGACTGACGAACCACCGATTGGCCTTCGTGCGACGATCTCGTCGACCGCTACCCACATGAACGGCGGTTGCCTCCGTTCGAAGATCGCTTGGCGGCTGAGGCGCGCGGCTACTTGCTTCTCCACATTGCCAGCGCCAATCGACGGCGATGCGCAGCCCAGAACAGCGCGGGCGTAGTCCTCGGTCTGGAGCAGTCCAGGGACCGTCTGGGTTTGGTACTCGTAGATCGCCGTGGCTTCGGCTTCCAGGTTCGCGTAGGGCCTGAACCAGGAAGGGTAGGGATCCGACTGCTCCAGGAGCGGCAGTATCCGCCCGAGCGCGCCCCCGGTCTCCAGCGCCTCGTCGCAGCACTCGGTGAACTTGGACATGACCCGGTCGCCGTCGCGGGCGTCCAGCGGCGTCCTCCTGGCGGTCTCCACCATCGAGATCATCGACTTCGAGTACGGGATCACTTCGGCGAGCTGCGCCTGTGTCAGCCCGGCCGCCTCCCGCAAGCGCTTGAGCTCGGCCGCGTAGTACCTCAGTGCCGGCGAGGTCGCGCGCTGCGGCTCGTTGGGCTCGTCCTCGGGCACAAGGTGCAGGTCGGTCATGGCGGGCGCTCCGGAAGGGGTGAGGGGTGACGCCGAGTCCCCGCGAATCGGCGATCTCAGCGTAATTCCCCATTCACCGTCGGTGGGGGTTTTCCACAGATGAAGTCCGGCCACCCGGTCACGGTCGTCCCGACGCTGCTCACAGCGATCGGCTGAATTCCACAGCACTCCACAGGCCCCTGCGGCATTTCGGACAGGAATCCACGGCTCGCACGGTGGGCATGAATCGGTAGCGCTGGGTGACGGTCGTCCCGCAGCCTCGAAGCATGGACAACACCACCGCACGACTGGTCCACCCGTTCGACCTCGCCCCCGACGACCTGCGCGCCGAGGCTGACGCTCTGGCCCGTGAGGAGGCACCGCACCGGTTCGCGGTCTTCGCCGTGGACGATGACGAGCAGGACGGCGTCATTCTGGCCTGGGGGCTGCGCTTCGGGACCGGCCGTGTCGTTCTCGTCGGCGACGGCGCACCCATCCGCGGAACGTTCAGTTCGCTGCGCTCGGCGCTCCGGGTCTGCGCATACGGCGGCGCTGAGACCTACGTGGCCTGGGTCGACCCGGAACCGGATCCGGCCCCGGCGGACTAACGCCCCCGGAGCGCGCGGGCGATGCCGCGCAACCAGGGCTCACGGAAGGTCGGCTCGCCGGTGAGCACCTCGTGGATCTCCTCCCGCACCTCGCGCGTGCGGCCGTGCTGGTAGAGGGCGACCGCCTGGGCCAGCCCTCGGCGAGCCTCCTCGTCGTGGCGCGGCACGGTCACCTCCGGGTCGGCCCAGCGGGTGCGCCGGAAGGAGTGGGCGGTCTTGGGCTGGTGATTGCCCAGGTACTGCCACAGGCCCGGTTCGATCGAGACGTTGTGTACGGCCCTGCCCGGCAGGTCCTCGACCCAGTCCTCGTGCTGCTGCCATCGCCAGGTGTTCGGACTGGTCTTCTCCCGCATGGTGATCCCCACGTAGCGGATCTTGGTGCGGATCACGTTCCAGGCGGCGCGCTCGTCGTCGATCCAGTCGAGCAGGTGGTGGTGGAGGTTGGTGAACGTCGACCCGTGCAGGACGAGGTCGGCGAAGACCACCGGTCGGCGCCGCGCGGCGAGCTCCCTCGGCGACAGGCCGGACGCGGTGAGGTTGACGCGCAGCTGGGCGCGTTCCTCTCGGGTGAGCCCCGTGCCGTCGAGGCCGTACAGGGACAGCGGCAGCAGGTTGAGCCGCGACTCGTACGGTGTGCCCGTGAGCGCTCCGCTGAGCAGGTCGAACACGCTGTCCGCGGACCGGCCGACGAAATACAGGTCCCCGTCAGAGCTGCGGGCGAGGACCTTGGCGGCGCACTCGGTCATCCAGGGCAGATACGGATGCTCGTGGCCGATCCCGTCGAGGAGTGAGCCGAGCCGGTCACCGCGTGCGACGTTCCAGCGGAAGGGGCGAATCGGTTCCATGGGCGGCCATGAAAGCAGGGCCGGGCGGGCGGGACAACCGGTTTCCCCGCGCCTGTGGACAGGTGACCTGCTAACGTCCCGCGAGCGGGGCGGCTGCCCCGTCTCCCCCGCGAGAGGTCCTCCCATGCGCTCGACCGCCACCCTGGTGCTGACGTCCTCGGGCGTGCGCCCGGTGCGGCCCGTGTCGATGGTCTCGCCCTCGGTACCCGAACCGCCGGGCCCCGGAGAGGTGCGGTTCGCGACCTTCAACGCCGCGTTGACGCGGCCGACGGCCGGTGCCCTGCTGGCGGAGCTGGCCGGGCCGGGCGGCGCGCAGCTCCGCAACGTCGCGGAGATCGTCCAGCGGGTGCGCCCCGACGTCCTGCTCGTCAACGAGTTCGACCACGATCCGGGCGGTCTGGGCCCCCGCCTGTTCCAGGACCGCTACCTGTCGGTGGGGCACCGGGGCGCGGAGCCGATCGCGTACCCCTACGTCTACACGGCTCCGGTCAACACGGGGGTGGCCTCGGGGGCCGACCTGGACGGCGACGGCCGGGTGGTGAGCGAGCCGGGTTGCGCGGGCTACGCCGGGGACGCGTTCGGGTTCGGGCTGTTCCCCGGCCAGTACGGCATGGTCCTGTTCTCCCGGTACCCGATCCTGACCGACCGCGTCCGCACCTTCCGGACGTTCCGGTGGGCCGACCTGCCCGGTGCCCTGCTTCCCGTGCGTCCGGAGACGGGGCGGCCCTTCTACTCGGACGCGGCACTCGAGGTGCTGCGGCTGTCCTCGAAGAGCCACTGGGACGTGCCGGTGGACGTGGGCGGGCGGCGGCCGGTGCACGTGCTGGCATGCCATCCGACTCCGCCGGCGTTCGACGGCCCCGAACGCCGCAACGTGCTGCGCAACCACGATGAGATCCGGTTCTGGGTCGACTACGCGTCCCCGGGCACCGGGCACCTGTACGACGACGAGGGGCGGCGGGGAGGGCTGGCGAGGGGTGCGGCGTTCGTGATCGCCGGGGATCTGAACGCCGATCCGACGGCTGGTGACGGACACCCCAAGGCCGTCACGCAGCTGTTGGAGCATCCCGGGGTCAGGGACGTGGAGCCAACGAGCAGGGGCGGGCTGGGCCGGGCCGCCGTGGACGCGGGGGCCGCCGTTCCCTCGGGCCACCTGCGCGCGGACTACGTGCTGCCCTCGGCTGAGCTTCCCGTGGGGCGATCGGGAGTGTTCTGGCCCGCGCCGGACGACCCCCTGTTCCGGCTGACCGGCGATCGGCCGTTCCCCAGTTCGGACCACCGGCTGGTGTGGGTGGACGTGGGTCGTTCCTGATCGGGGGGTCAGGACCTGCGCGGCGGGCGGCGCCAGAGCACGCGCAGAGGATGGGTGACCGCTCCGTAGAAGGCCAGGCCGATCAGGGGGATGGCCGCGACGGTCAGGCCGATGAACCATCGGTCTCCTTCGACGGCCTTGACGGTCACGACATCTCCCGGGTCGTCGTGACTGTAGAGGACCTGAACCCCTCCTCCTACCTCGGAAGTGACGTTGTCGACCTCTCGCACGAATTCGGTGCCCCGCACTTCGTAGGAGACCTCCCCGTCCTCGCGCGTGCACCCGCGCCCCTGGCAATTCCAGACATCCAGCATGGTGGCCAAGGTGCGCCTGGGGTTGTCGACAGGCACTGGGTCCACGACGGCGATGGGCACGAGGACCCCGAACGTGAGCAGAGCGACGATGGAGAAGATCATTCCCCTGTCCGAGATGAACACCTCGGGTGCCAGTTCGATCACCCCCCTCCACCCGCGGTGCCTGCGGTGCTCCTTGGACACCCGCAGATGCAGGAGGTACAGGAGCCCGGCGATGACCATGGAGGCGACCGCCACAGCGGCGGCCACCCCTGCCGGGTGCCGCGCTCCCTCCACCGAAACCAGAGGACCGAGATCAGGGACCACCTCGACGGTGACGGTGGTTCCGTAGGGGTGGACCGCATCGCTGAGGGCGGGGTCCGCACGCATCACCCAGTCCTGCTCATGCCACACGTACTGGTCATCGGCGAGGAACCAGAGGGCCCTCGCGGTGCCGACCTCGCCCCGGGTATCGAGCGCGTGGTTCTCGTACGCCCAGACACCCGCGAACACCCCGGACGTCACGCCCACCAGGAAGAACAGCAGGGCGGGCAGCGCCCACCGGGTCGCCTCCCGGCGCAGTCTTCGGCGGCGCTCCTCCTCCAGACGCCGCTTCCTCACCGCAGGAGTAGCAAGGGGCGGGGACTCTCTCCGCCGCCGGAACCAGGCCATCGTCTCTCCTCCCGGCCCGGTGCGGGGACAGGACCCGGGCCGCCGGACATGGGACGCGGTCCCGCGACCAACGGTTCCCCGAACTGCGACGTCTGTCCCGGTCAGCGATCCCGCTCGGCCTCCTCCTGGGCGGCGGCCAGCCCGGCGCTGATGACGCTGTCCATGATGGCGGCGAGCCGGTCGGCGCCCAGGCGCGGGGCGTGTTCGGCCATGCGCTCGACCAGGTCGCGTTCCCGGCGGGCGTCGCGTCCGGCGAAGTACCCGACCGGCTTGAGCCGCTGGACCTCGGCGGCCAGGAGCGCGCGGCGCTCCAGGAGCTCGGCGAGTTCGGCGTCCACCCGGTCGATGCGGCCGCGCAGCTGGCGGATCCGCTCGTCGGGCGTGGGCTCGGCAGAGGTGGTCGGACGGTGCACGGTGGGCTCCAACGGGTGAGTTCGTGGCGCGGCCGTCGCGTCCCGTCGGGGTGCCGCCCGTGAGGGGCGTCGGCCGCCTGAAAGACGAAAGAGCACCGGGCGTGGTGCCCGAGTGCTCCGTTGCCGACGATCCCTGTGTCCGCCTACGTGTCAGCGGCCGACGGGACCGTCGGCTGGCTAAACACGCGATAGCGGTGGACCATGGCGCCGATCCTACCTCCTCGGTCCGGCGCGCGCCCTCGCGACACTCCCTACTCGCCGGGTTCGGGCAGCTGGAACTGCACCATGATGGCGGTCGCCTCGGCGGTGACCTCGCCGTTCACGCGGATCTCCCCGGCGACGAACACCTTGCGCCGTTCCGCACCGGTCACCCGGGAGGTGATCTCCAGCGGGGTGAACAGCGGCGTGGGCCTGCGGTAGTCGACCTCGAGTCTGGCGGTGAGCCCGGGCATGCCCGCGGCCGCGGCGGCGCTGCCGACGGCCTGGTCGAGCAGCGCGGCGACCCAGCCGCCGTGGACCAGTCCGGGCGGGCCCTGGTAGGTGGTGCTGAGGGTGACGTCGCCGCGCAGCCCTTCGGGAGTCCTCTCCAGGGAGAGCGGCGGGGCGACGGGGTTGGTGTCCCCCGCGACGATGTTGGTGACGGTGCCGTACTCGACCGTGCCGTCGCGCAGGTCGCGCTGGACCATGGCCCCGACGTCGCGGCGGGCCACGTTGAGCCGATCGGTGAGGGTCTCGACGGTGGCGGCGGCCTCGGCGAGGGTGGCGGTGTCCGCCTCGGTGTTGGCGACGGCGTCGATGAGGTCGTGGACGCGGGCCACCAGGGAGCGCAGCTCCGGGGGGATGTCGGCGGCGTCGACGACGGAGAGTCCGTACTCCCGTGGATCGGGCAGTGCCGGGACCGGCTGCGTGTTGACCGTCATGTGTTCCTCGTCGGATCGGGGTGGGCACGGGAGGCTGGGGGCACGAACGTCAAACCGAATCCTACTCGGTAGTATTCCAGGAAGACGTCTCGTGCCCCAGCGCTCTCCGTCACACCGGTCCGCGGGAGCGGAGGGTCGGGACGGGCGACCCATCCACAGCTTCCTACCGGTGGCCGGCCACCGCACCGACGCCTGCGGCGGCAGCGGTTCCGCGGAGACGGTGTGCGGGGAGGTGGGCCGGCCGGTAGCCCCGCACGTAGTCGACGATGAAGTGCTTGGGGTAGGCGGTCGCGGGTTCCGGGCGGTCGGTGGGGAACTCGTAGATGTTCAGCATGAGCTGCATCGGATAGTTCGGGGACTGGTCGAGACTGCGCTGGCGGTGGCCGTCGATGAAGAAGGAGACGCGCTCGGGCGTCCACTCCACGGTGTAGGTGTGGAACCGACGGGCGTCGATCTCGGCCTCGACCCGCGTGAAGTCGTCACGGAGGGCGGGATCGTCGAAGGGGTGGATGCCCATGCCGATCGCCGCCGACCCGGGTGTGACGTCGCGGCCGAAGATCTCGGCGACGCAGATCTCTCCCGAGTGCTCGGGGACCTCTTCGTAGCCGATCATCCACAGGGCCACCATGCCGTGCGGGTCGGCGATGGCCCTGGCGCGCATCTCGATCACCCCGTAGTGGGGCGTGTAGAGTCGCTGGTTCTCCCAGTCCGCACGGACCCGGGCCGCCGAATGGACGCCGTGCTGGCCGATGTCGCTGCCGACCGGCCCGGCGAACAGCCCGGTCTGGAGGCTCGACACACGCATCGGGCCGTCCAGGTCAGGCGCCCACGGCGGTTGGTCGGCCTCGATCCGCAGGTCCAGGTGCCCGCCGCTGACACGGTGTCGGGCCGCGGCGGCGTCTCGGCTCGACCACTGCGGCAGGTAGTAGGGGATCCACCGGGTGGTGTCGAGCCGCTCGCCGGTGAACTCCTCATCGAACTCGAGCACGTAACCGGCCTTGGTGACCGGGTCGGGCGTCGGGAGGTGCGCGGGTGCGGCGGTCAACGGGCTGCCTTTCGATCGGTCGCGACGAGCGTAGGCGGCGGCGCCGACAAGCGACGGTCAGGCCAGGTCGCGCACCATGTGCAGGTGCGGGATCCCCGCGTCCAGGAACTCCGCGCCGTGGGCGGTGTAGCCGAGCCGCTCGTAGAAGCCGAGGGCGTGGGTCTGCGCGTGGAGCTCCACCGTGGTCAGACCGCGCTCGCGCGCCCGGTCCTCCACCGCGCGCACCAACGCCACCCCGGTACCGGTCCCCCGCCCCTTGGGCAGGACGGCCAGGCGGCCGAGCACACCGACGCCCCCGCCCTGGTCCACGAGCCGGACCGTTCCCACGGGCACGCCGTCGACCAGCGCGAGGAGGTGGTCGGCGGTCGCGTCGCGTTCGTCCCACTCCTCCTCGATGGGCACCTGCTGCTCGGAGACGAACACGGCGCCCCGGATGACGAACACGGCGGCGCGGTCGCGGCCGTCCTCGGCCAGGCGGATCTGCGGTTCAGTACGGGTCATGTCCGCAGACTAATCGCCCCGGGAACGCGCCCGGTCCGCCGTCTCCGCCCCGCCCTACCCTGGTGGCATGGGCCGACCCGAGATCGTCCACCCGCCCGTCGAGGACGCGCGCGCCGAGCACGCGCGTTACTGGCGTTCCTCCGGGCTGCCCGGGACGGAACTGCTCACCGCGCGGTTCGTCACCACGTCGTTCGTCCGCCACACGCACCCGACCTACACGATCGGGGTGATCACGGGCGGGATCGAGGAGTTCGCGCACGAACGCGGACACGCGCGGGTGGGACCGGGCGGCCTGGCCGTGGTCGGCCCCGGCGAGGTGCACACCGGCCACGCGGGCGTCCCGGAGGGATGGAGCTACCGGGTCTTCTACCCCGCCCCCGAGGTGGTCGAGGACGTCGCCCGCGAACTCGGGATGCGCGGCACCCCCGCGTTCACGGAGTCGGGCATCGACGCGCCCGAGGCCGCCCGGGTCCTGGCCCGCGCCCACCTGGCGGCCGAACGGGGCGAGCCGCTGGCCGCCTCCGCGCACGCGCGGCGCGGGCTCGGGATGCTGCTGAGCTCCCACGGGCGGGAGCGCGCCGTGGCCCCGGCCGGGCACGCGGCCCGGCCCGAGGTCGCCCTGGCCCGCGACCTGCTGGCCGCCCGGCTCGTGGATCCGCCCACGCTGGAGGAGCTGGCCGCAGGGGTGGGGCTGCGGCCGTTCACTCTGGTCCGCGCGTTCCGCGAGGCGTACGGCCTGCCCCCGCACGCCTACCTCAACCAACTGAGGGTCGACCGCGCCCGCGCTCTGCTGCGCTCCGGCCGCGGGGCGGGCGAGGTCGCCGCCGAGGTGGGCTTCGCCGACCAACCCCACCTGACCCGGCACTTCCGGCGCCACCTGGGCGTGCCGCCCGGGGCCTACCAGCGCGCGATCCTGGCGTCCTGACGACCGCGGCCGCCCGGGCGCAAGAACGTTCAAGACGTCGGCCGGACCGCGGACCTAACGTCGGTCGTCGTGAAGACATCCTCGATCCTCCGGTCCGCCGCGGTGCGCGACGGCGTCGGGCTCGGTGTCGCCGTGGGCGCCGCCGGTCTGGCCTTCGGCACGGCCGCGGTGGCGGCCGGGCTCTCCCCCGCGCAGGCGGTGTTCCTGAGCGCGTTCGCGTTCACCGGGGCGTCGCAGTTCGCCCTGGTCGGCGTGGTCGCCGGTGGCGGCAGCCTGGTCGCGGGCGTGGTGGGCGCACTGCTGCTGGGGGCGCGCAACACGCTCTACGGGCTGCGGCTCGCCGACACCCTGGGCTGGCGGGGCGCACGGCGCGCCCTGGCCGCGCACGGGGTCATCGACGAGACCACCGCGATGACCCTGCCCCACACCGACCGGGCCACGGCCCGGGGGGCGTTCACGGCCACCTACGTCGTCCTCGGCGCGTTCTGGGTGACGACCACGCTGGTCGGCGCGCTGGCGACGAGCCGGGTGGCCGACGTGTCCGCGTTCGGACTCGACGCCGTGGGGCCCGCCGTCTTCCTCGGGCTGCTGTGGCCGCGGCTCCGCGACGACGGCGCCCGGGTGCGGGCCATCGCCCTGCTGGGCGCGGTGATCGCCCTGGCCGCCACACCCGCGCTGCCGCCCGGCGTCCCGGTGCTGCTGGCGGCCTCGGCCGCGCTGCTCGGGCTCCTGCGTCCGGTGTCCGCGCCCGGGACCGGCCGCGCATGTGCCGAGGAGGGCCGACGGTGACCCTGTGGATCGCGTTGATCGCCACCGCCGCCGGGTGCTACCTGCTCAAGTACGCCGGGCTGGCCGCCCCGCGCCGGGTGCTGGACATCCCCTGGCTCCAGCGGTTCGCCATGGCCGTGCCGATCGCCCTGCTCGCCGCGCTGATCGCGGTCGAGGCGCTGCGGGGCGAGGGACAGACCCTGGCCTGGGACACCGCGCGGATGGGCGGGATCGGCGCCGCCGTCCTCGCCCTCGTCCTGCGGGCGCCCTTCCTGGTCGTGGTCCTGGCCGCCGCGGCCACCACGGCGGCGCTGCGGTGGTGGGGGGTGGGCTGAGGCGGGGACGCCCGTCCCGGCGCCCCGCCGGGCGCGCCCGCCCCGCCTCGGGTCAGCGGCAGCCGTCAGTCGGTGTAGACGGCCGCGGCCTCCCGCAGCGCGCGCACGACCGCCCGGATGGCGGGCCGCCGCGACGACTCCGTCCGCCAGAACACGTACACCTGGCGGACCAGCGCGGGCTGCACCGGAACGATCCGCACCCCCTCCGGGATCGGGCCGCATCCCAGGCGGGGCAGGACCGCCGCGCCGATCCCGGCGGCGATGAGCGTCAGCTTGGTCTGGTGTTCCTCGACGGTGTGCACGATGAGGGGCTCGGCGCCGCGCGACCGGATCATGTCGTACAGCCAGTCGTTGCAGATCGACCCCCGCGACCAGCTGATCCACGGCAGCGTGAGGATCTCGTCGAGCTCCAGCAGCTCCCGGTGGGCGAGCGGGTGGTCGGCGGGGAGGGCGATGTCGCCGATGTCCTCCATGAGCGGCGCCCGGCTCATGCCGGCCGGCAACTCCAGGGGCGCGCCCTCCCAGTCCACGACCAGGGCGACGTCGGCGTCCCCGCGCGCCATGGAGGGCACGCTCTCGTGCGGCTCCTCCTCGTTGATCTCCACGCGCAGGCCGGGGTGGGCCTCCCGCAGGGAGGTCAGGGCGTGCGGCGTGAGTCCGCGGACGGCCGTGGGGGTGGCCGACAGCCGCAGGTGCCCGACGACGTCGTCGCGGTGGGCCTCCAGTTCGGCCTCGGCCCGTTGGACCATGGACAGGATGCGGGCGGTGTGCTCGACGAGGAGTTCGGCGGCGTCGGTGAGGCGCACACCGCGGCCGGTGCGTTCGACGAGCGGCTGGCCGACCTCGCGTTCGAGCTTGGTCAGCTGCTGGGACACCGCGGAGTTGGTGACGTGGAGGGCCTGGGACGCCGCGCTGAGGGATCCGTGTACGGCGACGGCGTGGAGGACGCGGAGCCGGTCGACACTGAGCATGTAAGCAACTCTAACGCACAGATTAAGGAATTATAAGTAGACCTAAGACATGGGACGACGGTACAACGGTCCCATGTCCGTCATCTCCCCTCCCCCGACCCTGCCCGGGGCCACCGTCCGCCTGCTCTCCGGCTGGCGCGCCAAGTTCGTGCTCCTGGCCCTGATCTGGGGTATGAGCTTCGTCTTCATCAAGATCGGCGCGGAGGCGCTGGCGCCCGTCCAGCTCGCGCTCGGACGGATGCTGTGCGGGGCGCTCCCGCTCCTGGCCGTCCTCCTGCTGCGGGGCGGCCACCTGCCGACCTCACCGCGGCTGTGGGGCCACCTGTTCGTCTCCGCCCTGCTGCTGAACACCGTGCCGTTCACCCTGTTCGGATACGCGGCGCAGCTGATCCCCTCGGCGCTGATGGGGATCGTGAACGCGTCCACGCCCCTGTTCGCCGTGGTGTTCTCGATGCTCCTGCTCGCCGACGAGCGCCCCGACCGGGACCGGTTGCTGGGGCTGTTCATCGGGTTCGTCGGCGTGCTCACCGTGTTCGGGGTGTGGAACTCCCTCGGCGAGGTCGCGGTGAGCGACCGGGACGCGCTGGTCGGCATGCTGCTCGTGGTCGCCGCCACCGCGTGCTACGGGCTCGGCACCCCCTACCTGCGACGCTTCGTGGCGGGCAGCCCGCACGGCGCCCTGGAGCTGAGCACGCTCCAGCTCCTGCTGGGTTCGGTGCCGCTGGTCGTCCTGGCGCCGCTGGTCACCGACATGCCCACCGGGGTGGACTGGCGGGTGGTCGCCTCGGTGGTCGCACTGGGCGCGTTGGGCACCGGGCTGGCGTACATCCTCCAGTACGGGGTGGTGCGCGGCGCGGGCGCGACGGTGGCCACGACGGTCACCTACGTGGTGCCGGTCGTGGCGATCGCCGCGGGCCTGGTCCTCATGGGCGAGACGCTGACGTGGAACCAGCCGTTGGGAGCGGTGGTCGTCATCCTCGGCGCGGCCCTGTGCCAGGGGGTCCTGCGCACCCGGCGCCGCCCCGCCGACGGGGCATGAGGTGGGGGAGGCCGTTGGGCCTCCCCCTCCTCACGTGTGCGGATCAGTCCTCGCGCAGGGCCTCCACCGCCGCCGCGAGGTCGTCCGGATAGGGGCTGGTGAACTCCACCGGGCGGTGCTCGGTGGGGTGGTCGAAGCCCAGCCGGACCGCGTGCAGCCACTGCCGGCGCACCCCGAGCCGCTCGGCGAGCGTGGGATCGGCGCCGTAGAGCATGTCGCCCACACACGGATGGCGCAGGGCCGCCATGTGCACGCGGATCTGGTGCGTGCGGCCGGTCTCCAGCTTGATCTCCAGCAGGCTGGCGGCCCGGAAGGCCTCCTGGGTGTCGTAGTGCGTCACCGAGGGGCGGCCCCCCGCCACCACGGCCCAACGGCCGTCCCCGGCGGGGTGCCGGTCGATCGGCGCGTCGACGGTGCCGCGCAGCGGGTCCGGATGCCCCTGGACGAGCGTGTGGTAGCGCTTGTCCACGGTGCGCTCCTTGAACGCCCGCTTGAGCACGCTGTAGGCGGTCTCGCTCTTGGCCACGACCATCAGGCCGGTGGTGTTGGCGTCCAGCCGGTGCACGATCCCCTGGCGCTCCGCGGCGCCGCTGGTCGCCACCTGCACGCCCGACGCGAGCAGCCCCTCCAGGACGCTCGGGCCGGTCCAGCCGACGGTCGGGTGCGCGACCACGCCGACCGGCTTGTCGACGACGATGATGTCCGCGTCCTCGTGCACGATGCGCAGCCCGGGCACGGCCTCGGGACGCGGCACGGGCGCGGTGGGCGGCGGCGGAAGGGTGATCTCCAGCCAGGCGCCGGCCTGGACCCGGTCGGACTTCGCGGCCTCGGCGCCGTCGACCAGGACGCTGCCGTCGAGGATGAGTTCGGCCGCTCGCGTGCGCGAGAGCCCGAACATGCGGGCGATCGCGGCGTCGAGCCGGTCGCCCTCCAGCCCGTCGGGCACGAGCAGGCTCCGGGTGTCGCTCACGTGCCCGTCCCCTCGTCGGTGGCCTCGTCCCGGTCGGCCGTGCCGCCGCCGTCCTCCGCGGCCAGGCTGCCGTCCAGGTTGACGCCCTTGAACGTCAGCAGCACCACCAGGCAGGCGCCGACCACCACGCACGAGTCCGCGATGTTGAACACCGGCCAGTAGGGCACGCGGATGAAGTCGACGACCGCGCCGTGGAAGGGCGCCGGGTCGCGGAACAGCCGGTCCATGAGGTTCCCGGCGGCCCCGCCCATCATCAGGCCGAGGGTGACCGCCCACCAGACGTTGCGCACGCGCAGGCCCAGGTAGGCGATGACACCGACCACGACGATGGCGATGCCGGTGAACACCCAGGTGTGGTCGGTGCCCATCGAGAACGCCGCCCCGGTGTTGTACACCAGGGTGAACTGGAGGAGGCCGCCGATCACGTCGACGCTCTCCCCCTCGGAGAAGGCCGACAGCACCCACTGCTTGGTGGCGAGGTCGGCCAGGACCGCGGCGACCGCGACCAGCAGCAGGAACGGGTACCTGCGCGGTCGCGCCGCGACGGTGTCGGGCGTGGTCATGTTGCTGTCCCCGGAGGGCTCTACCTCAGTCAGCGACGCTCCTCGCGCTGTTTGCAGGTGACGCACAGGGTGGCCCGTGGGAAGGCCTGAAGGCGTGCCTTCCCGATGGCCTGGCCGCACGACTCGCAGACCCCGTAGGTTCCCGCGTCCATCCGTTCGATCGCCCGCTCGCTCTTGGCGAGCAGGTCACGAGTATTGTAGGCCAACGCCAGATCGTGTTCGCGCTGGAAGGCCTTGGCCCCGGTGTCCGCGGGGTCGTCCCCCGCGCCCTCGACCGGGTCGCTCAGGCGGGCGGCGAGCTCGTCCTCGCTGTCGCGGATCTCCTCGCGCAAGGCGGAGATCTCCTTCTGGAGCCGCTCGCGGACCTCGGCGATCTCCCCCGGCGTCCAGGACTCCTCCCCCGAACGGACCGGCAGCCTGGCGGCTTCGGTGGCCTTCATCGCACTTCCCCTCCCAGACGGGCTCGCCCGACCCCGCGCCCCGCTGACCGGCGGGACCCGTGGGTTGTTCCGCGAGCGGTGCCGGAAGCCTAGGCAATGCGCGACCCCAAGGCAACGATCCGAGCGGTGTGCCCCCGCCTCACCTGGTGAAACGATGACCCTGCCCTGGTGCTTCCCCGCCCTGGCGGGCGGTTCCCCGCCGCGTGGGCGGCCCTACTCGACGGCGGCGAACCCGCCGTAGTCCTCCGCGAGCGCGGCCAGGTGGGGCTCGTCGAACACGGCCGGGCCGCCGTGCGGTCCGGTGCGCACCTCGATCACCCAGTCCGCGTCGTCGGCGTCGTCCTCCCCGGCCAGCATGTCCCGGTGCACGAGGCAGGGCTCGTAGCCCTGCTCCAGCAGCTGCTCGGCGAGCTCCTCGGCGTCCTCGCGGTCGGGGAGACTCACCATGACCGCGCCGTCCGTGTCCTGAGCCATGGCGGACACCCCTCCCTGGGCGGTGAAACGCGCCGTGCGCCGCACCGTGCTGCGTTATCCTGACTGTCGAGGCGTCGATGGGGACGAGTAGCGCTGGCCCCGACCGGACGGACACAGCCTAGACGGCCCGATCCGCCCGAGCGACCCGGGGATGGTGGGAGCCCGGGGGCACGACCAGCGCGAAGATCACCCCGGAGCCGCCGGAGGAACGGGAGTCCGTGCTCCCCAGTAGAACCGGCACCAGCGCAACGAAGAGGGATCCGTCGCCCGCCCGTCCAGCGGACCGGCCTCGGCTCCAAGGAGGGTGGTACCGCGGGGCCCGAGCCTCGTCCCTCCGTCAGGCACATCCCTGATGGAAAGGTACGACGGTGGCCAACGACCCCCGGCCCGAACCCCGCGCGCTGCCCCAGTTGCCCGCGCAGATCGATCTACCCGCGACGGAGCGCGAGATCCTCGGCCGCTGGTCGAAGGAGAACGTCTTCCAGCGCTCGCTCGACCAGACCCGCGGCGGCCCCAACTGGGTCTTCTACGAAGGACCGCCCACCGCCAACGGCCAGCCCGGCGTGCACCACGTCGAGGCCCGCGCGTTCAAGGACGTCTTCCCCCGTTTCCGCACCATGCGCGGCTACCACGTCGACCGCAAGGCGGGGTGGGACTGCCACGGCCTGCCCGTCGAGGTCGCCGTGGAGAAGGAACTCGGCCTGTCCGGCAAGAAGGACATCGAGACCTTCGGCATCGCCGAGTTCAACGACCGCTGCCGCGAGTCGGTCCTGCGCAACGTCGACGCGTTCACCGCGATGACCGAGCGCATGGGCTACTGGGTGAACATGGACGACGCCTACCGCACCATGGACCCCCAGTACGTGGAGTCCGTGTGGTGGGCGCTCAAGCAGATCTGGGAGAAGGGCCTCCTGGTCCGCGACTACCGGATCAGCCCCTACTGCCCGCGCTGCGGCACGACCCTGTCCGACCACGAGCTCGCCCAGGGCTACGAGACCGTCACCGACCCGTCGGTGTACGTGCGCCTCCCGGTGACCTCGGGTCCCCTGGCCGCCCCCGAGCACCCGACGTCGCTGCTGGTGTGGACCACGACCCCGTGGACGCTGGTGTCCAACACCGCCGTCGCCGTGCACCCCGACGTGGCGTACGTGGTGGCGACCGACGGCACCGAGCGGCTGGTGGTCGCCGAGCCGCTGTTCGAGAAGGTCCTCGGCGAGGGCTGGGAGCTGACCGGCGAGCGGTTCGAGGGCGACGAGATGGAGCGCTGGACCTACCAGCGCCCGTTCGAGCTCGTCCCCTTCGACGGGCCCGCGCACTTCGTCGTCCTCGCCGACTACGTCACGGTCGAGGACGGCACCGGTCTGGTGCACCAGGCGCCCGCGTTCGGCGGCGACGACATGACGACCTGCCGCGCCTACGGTCTGCCCGTGGTGAACCCGGTGCGCCAGGACGGCACCTTCGAGGCGGACCTGCCCCTGGTGGGCGGCGCCTTCTTCAAGGAGGCGGACCGGACCCTGGTCCGCGACCTGAAGGACCGGGGCCTGATGTTCCGGCACCAGAGCTACGAGCACTCCTACCCGCACTGCTGGCGCTGCCACACCGCGCTGCTCTACTACGCGGTCCCGTCCTGGTACATCCGCACGACGGCGGTCAAGGACGAGCTGATCGGGCAGAACGACGTCACCAACTGGGTGCCCGAGAACGTCAAGGAGGGCCGCTTCGGCGAGTGGCTGCGGGGCAACGTCGACTGGGCGCTGTCGCGCAACCGCTACTGGGGCACACCTCTGCCGATCTGGGAGTTCCCCGACGGCCGCCAGATCTGCGTCGGCTCCCTGGAGGAGCTGAGCCGTCTGAGCGGGCGGGACCTGTCCGATCTCGACCCGCACCGCCCCTACGTCGACGACGTCGTCATCCCCGACCCCGACGCCGACCCCTCCCTGCCCGAGGACCAGCGGGTGGCGCGCCGCGTGCCGGAGGTCATCGACGCGTGGTTCGACTCCGGGTCGATGCCGTTCGCGCAGTGGGGCGCTCCGCACCAGAACGCCGACACCTTCCAGGAGAACTTCCCGGCGCAGTACATCTCCGAGGCGATCGACCAGACGCGCGGGTGGTTCTACTCGCTGCTGGCGGTGAGCACCCTCGTCTACGGCCGCAACTCCTTCGAGAACGTGGTCGTGCTCGGCCACATCCTCGCCGAGGACGGCCGCAAGATGAGCAAGCACCTGGGCAACGTCATGGAGCCCATCCCGGTGATGGACCGGCACGGCGCCGACGCGCTGCGCTGGTTCATGCTGGCCAGCGGTTCGCCGTGGACGGCACGCCGGGTGGGCCACGCGGCGCTGGAGGAGATCGTCCGCAAGGTCCTGCTGACCTACTACAGCACGGTGTCCTTCTTCACCCTGTACGCCAACGCCGGTGACGGCTGGGACCACGCGAAGCTGGCGCAGGCCCCCGCGCCCGAGGACCGCCCGCTGCTCGACCGGTGGCTGTTGTCGGAGCTCAACGAGGTCGTCCGCGACGTCACCGAGGCGATGGACGCCTTCGACACCACGACCGCCGGGCGCCGCCTGACCGCGTTCGTCGACGACGTGTCGAACTGGTACGTGCGCCGCTCCCGGCGCCGCTTCTGGGGCGGGGCCAGCACCCCGGAGGGCGCGTCCGCGTTCGCGACGCTGTTCGAGGCCCTGGAGACGGTCACGCTGCTGATGGCGCCGGTCGTGCCGTTCCTGACCGACCACGTGTGGACGGCGCTGCGCCGTCCCGAGGCGCCCGACTCGGTGCACCTGGCGTCGTGGCCGTCCGTGGACGAGGCACTGGTCGACACGCGGCTGTCCGAACAGATGGCGCTCACCCGGCGCCTCGTCGAGCTGGGCCGGTCCGCCCGCGTCGACTCGGCGGTGCGCACCCGCCAGCCGCTCGCCCGGGCCCTGGTGGGCGCGCCCGGGTTCACCGACCTGCCGGCGCAGCTGCGCGACCAGATCGCCGACGAGCTCAACGTCGAGCGGTTGGACGCGCTGGCCTCCGTCGGCGGGGACCTGGTGGACTACATCGTCAAGCCGAACTTCCGCGCCCTGGGCAAGCGGTTCGCCAAGCGCACGCCGCTGGTCGCCAAGGCGATCCAGGCCGCCGACCCGGCCGACCTGGTCACCCGGGTCCGCGACACCGGTTGGGCGCAGGTGCGGGTCGACGACGAGCCCGTCGACGTCAGCGCGGACGAGCTGCTGGTCACCGAGCAGCCCAGGGAGGGGTGGACGGTGGCCTCCGAGTCCGGGGAGACGGTCGCCCTGGACCTGGAGCTCACGCCGGAGCTGCGCCGTGCGGGACTCGCGCGGGAGATGGTCCGGATGCTCCAGGAGGCGCGCAAGCGCAGCGGTCTGGAGGTCTCCGACCGGATCCACGTGTGGTGGACGGCGTCGGAGGAGACCACCGAGCAGGCCCTGGTCGAGCACGGTGAGACGATCGCCGGCGAGGTGCTGGCCGACGCGTTCGTCGCCGGTGAGGCGGGTGAGGACCTGTACACGGTCGCGTCGGAGGAGTTCGGCGTGGCCTTCGGGTTCCGCCGGGCCTGACGGCCGACGCGCGCGGGCGCCGCTCCTGGTGGCGGAGCGGCGCCCGTCGTGTGTCCTGGGTGGGTCCCGGTGGCCTCAGCGGACCCGGTCGGGTTCCTCGCCCTCGGTGTCGCCCTCGGTGTCGTCCGCGGTGCGCGCGGTGCTCTGGGGGTCGGCCGACGGTTCGCCGTGCTCGGCGACCGCGGTCGCGTCCTCGTCGTCGGGGTCGTCCGCGTCCGTGGCCGGGACGGCGTCGCCCGCGGTGGGAGCGCCGTCGGTGGACGCGTCGTCAGGTGCGGTCGCGTCCGCGACCTGGAGCGCGTCCTCGTCCGCGTCCGGGGCGTCGTCCGTCGGCTCGGGCTCGTCGTGCCCGGCCGTGGCGCCGTCCGACGGGTCCGGGGTGTCTCCGGGCTCCGGCACCGCGGCGACGGTCTCGTCGGGCGCGGAGGTCTCCTCCCGCTCCGTCGCGGGGTCGTCCTCGACCGTGCGGGAGAAGGCGGGGATGCGGTAGCTGAACCGGGCGGAGGCGTCCTCCTCGCCCGGAGGCTCGGGGGCGGGCTCGGCGCCGGTCTCCGGCGGGGGCGGCGCGGCCTCGGGGGCGGGGGACTCGTCGCGTCCGGGGGTCTCCACGGCTGTGGACCGCTCCCCCCGCGAGGGTTCGGGCTCGGAATCGGCGGTGTCCGGGACCGGCCAGGCGGCGACCGCGGGGGTCTCCCAGCGGGGTACCTCGAACTCCGGCTCCTCGGGACCGGTCCCCTCCACGACCGGTCCGGCCCCGTGACCGGACTCCACGGGCACGGAGACCTCCCGCACCGGCGTGTAGGCCGGTGCGGGCGCACGCCCCGGCTCCTCGGCACGCTCGTGCCGGGCCGGTGTCGTCGCGGGGACGGACGACTTCCCCAAACCGTCCGTCCCGGAACGCTCCCGGTTCGGTGCTCCCCCGCCGAACCGTCCCTGGACCACCGCCCCCACGAGGAACAGGGCACTGACCGCGCCGAGTCCGAGCGCGACGTACACGAGCGTGGTCTCGGCGAGCAGCAGGGCGGCCGCCATGACGGCGATGGCCGCCAGCACCGCCACGGTTGCGATGATGCTAAGAATCACAGGTCGACCAGGGCCTTTGCACGCGTTGAGCCGGAGTCTTCAGTTGTTCGGAACCGCACCGGGCCAAGCTCAGCGACGCTCGTGCGGAGACTCGCCCGGGTGGAAGCCGCCGTGCTGGGCGGGCTCGGGCTGACCGAACGGGTTGCCGGCGGGACCGTGCTGCTGGAGCGAGGGCGCGCCGCCGGTCTGGGGGCCCATCGTCTGGAAGCCGCCCGTGGTGTTCGGGTTCGGCTCACCGGACTTGCCCTCCTCGTTGAGCTCACGCAGCTGGCGCTCGAAGTAGTCCTTCAGGCGGCTGCGGTACTCGCGCTCGAAGTCCTTGAGCACGTTGACCTTGTGCTCCAGCTCCTCGCGCTGCTGGACGAGGGAGCCCATGACCTGGCGGTGGCGCTCCTGGGCGTCGCGGTCGAGGTTCTCCGAGCGGGCCCTGGCCTCGCCGATGATCTGGTCGGCCTGGCGGCGCGCCTTGCCGAGGATGTCCTCGGACTCGTGACGGGCGCGGCCCAGCGTCTCGTCCGCCTCGCGGCGGGCGTCGGAGATCGCCTGGTCGGCGGTCTGCTGCGCGAGGGCCAGGACGCGGGCGGCCGTGTCCATGTTCTCCTCGCCGCCCATGGCCAGGTTCGCGCCGGTCATGCCCATCGGGGCGGGCTGGGCCGGAGGCTGGGGGGCCTCGACGGCCTGCGGAGGCTGCACGGGCTCCGGGCGCATCTGCTCGACGTGCTGGGCCTCGGGACCGGCGTCCTGCTGCTGGAAGTCCTGCATGCCCGCGTTGGGGACCTTGCCCCGCAGGCATTCGGCCAGCTTCCCGCGCAGCTCCTCGTTCTCCTGGATCAGTCGGTCCAACTCGGACTCGACCTCGTCGAGAAAGGCGTCGACCTCTTCTTCGTCGTAGCCCGGACGAAGCCGGGTGGTACTGAACTGCTTGTTCCGCACGTCCGCGGGTGTCAGCGGCATCTTCGTCTCCTTGGCGCGCTTGGGAGTCTGTCCGTAGGGACGCTACCTGATCGTGACCTTACGGCAATCCAGATCATGACCAAGACCACATAACGGAATCAGGGGTGTCTCGTTGCCCTGCGCATCCCTATGCGACGGTGGTGGCGAGGCCCGTGAGAACGTTCATCAGCAGCGCCACGGCGATGAAGAGGACCAGGACACTCAGGTCGAGTGCGATGCTCCCCAGCCGCACCGGCTTGATGAACCGACGCAGGAACCTCAGTGGTGGGTCGGTGATCGTGTACACGATCTCAGCGAGCACGAGCACGAACCCCGTGGGACGCCATGTCCTGGAGAAGGACTGCACCATCTCCAGGACCACTCTCGCGATCAGCACGAAAAGGAAGATCTGGAGCGCGATGAGCAGCACTGACAGGACGATACTCACGGTCGTTCCTCGACCCAATCTGTGGACGGGTGTGATGGTCTAGCTCTGATTGAAGAACCCTCGCTCAGCGATCCGCGCCTTGTCCTCGGCGGTCACCTCGACGTTCGCCGGAGAGAGCAGGAACACCTTGTTGGTGACCCTCTCGATACTGCCATGGAGACCGAAGATCAGACCAGCCGCGAAGTCGACGAGACGCTTGGCGTCACTGTCGACCATCTCGGTCAGGTTCATGATCACCGGCGTGCCCTCCCGGAAGTGCTCTCCGATGGTACGCGCCTCGTTGTAGGTGCGGGGGTGGAGCGTCGTGATCCGCGCGAGATCAGCGGTGGAGGCCACCGTGGTCGAGCCGCCGCGCCGGTCGCCCGAACCCACGTAGTCGCCGGTGTCCGTCACTGCGTCGCCCCGTGCTTCCTCGCCCCGCGGAGAATCGGCGTCGCCGTCGCGCCCGTCCTCCGACCCCTCGTCGAAATCGTCGAACTCATCATATTCGTCCGCATAGCGGTGATCGTAACGGTCGTCCTCCACGAGGCCGAGGTAGACCGCCATCTTGCGCATCGCGCCGGCCATCCCATACCCTCCGTCGTCCCCGCGGCCTTCACCGCAGCCAGCTCCTCCGTCTTCACCCGTCACTCGCCGCCTCCGCGGGACGGAGCGCCCATTCGGGCGAACTCCACAGACGGGCCCCAAGGTCTATGTGGGGACATTACCCCACGATCGACGCCCGGTCGCCGAGCAACGCCGTACCGAGTCGCAGGTGTGTCGACCCGTGTGCTATCGCCGCCTCCAGGTCACCGCTCATGCCCGCCGAGATGGCCGCGGCGCCCGGGTGGCGGTCGCGCACACGGTCGGCGACCTCGCGCAACCGGGCGAAGGCGGCGTGGGCGTCGCCCTCGCGCGGCGCGACGGCCATGACACCGCCGAGCGTGAGCGCCTCGTGCTCCGCGATCCGCGCGGCCAGGTCGAGCGCGTCCCCGGGGTCGACCCCGCCGCGCGGTCCGATCACCCCCGCCCGGGAGTCGGCGTCGAGGTTGACCTGGACCAGGCAGGTCAGGCGGCGCTCGGCCGCCGCCGCGCGGTCGCCCAGCGCCCGGGCCAGTCGCGCGCGGTCGACGGAGTGCACGACGTCGGCGTAGCCGGCGACCGACCGGGCCTTGTTGGTCTGCAGTTGGCCCACGAAGTGCCAGGTCAGGTCGAGGTCTGCGGTCTCGGCGGCCTTGGGCGCGGCTTCCTGGTCGCGGTTCTCGCCCACGTGGGTCACGCCGAGCGAGGCGAGCACCCGCACGTCGCTGGCCGGGTAGGTCTTGGTGACCGCGACCAGCGCCACCTCCGCGGGATCGCGGTCGGCCTTGGCGCACGCCGCGTCGATCCTGGCCCGTACCGCGTCGAGGTTGGCTCGGACCTGGTCGACGCGTGCGGGATCGGGCTGTGACACTGTTTTCCTTCTGTTCCCCGTGGGAGCGGGGCGGTGTGAGAGATCCGGTGGGCGCGGTGACGCTCCGGGGCCTGAGGGTCCTCCCGTCACCGCGGGTCCAGGGTACGACCTGGCGGGCCGGGCGGACGCGACCCCGGCCGGGTCGGGGTCAGCCGCGCCAGATGAAGGAGGCGAACCGTCCGGTCGGGGCGCCGCGCCGGTGGGAGAAGAGTTCGGGGCTCTCCAGCGTGCAGCGGCCGTCGGCGGTGACGTCGGTGACACCGGCGCGGCGCAGCTGCGCGGTGACGGCGGCGAGCATGTCCACTCCGGGTGTGCCCCGGCGGGTGACGCAGGCGGCCTCGGGGGTGGTCAGGGCGGTCTCGTCCCTGACGTGCTCGGGCACCTCGTAGCACTTGCCGCAGATGGCGGGGCCGAGGAGGACCGTGATCCGGTCGGTGTCGGCGCCTTGGGCGACCATGGCCGCCACCAGGTTGGCGGCGACGCCCGCCGCGGTCCCCAGGCGACCGGAGTGGGCCGCCCCCAGCACCCCGGCCTCGGCGTCGCCGGCCAGGACGGGCAGGCAGTCGGCGGCCATCGAGGCCAGGACCAGGTCGGAGCGGGTGGTGACCACCCCGTCGCAGGTGCCCACGCCGCCGGGTTCGGTGGCCACGAGCACGTCGGCGCTGTGCACCTGGTTCATCCACACGACGCGGTCGACGCCGAAGCCGAGACGGCGGGCGGCGGTCTCCCGGTTGGCCAGGACCGCCTCGCGTTCGTCACCCGTGCCGAGTCCGAGGTTGAGGGAGTCGTAGGGAGGTGCGCTCACCCCGCCCGCGCGCTCGGTCACGGCGGCACGGACGCCCTGACCCAACTCGATGATCGTGCCCATCCGCGTCCTCGTGTCCCCTCGCTCGGCCCGCGCGGGGCGGTGCGGTGGGTACGCGGGTCCCCGGGGGCGACGACGGCCCCGCCACGGGGCGGGGCCGCTGACTCTCCGATGCTACCGGGGACGGTTCCGGCTACTTCAGGAACTCCGGCACGTCCAGGTCGTCGGGGTCGTCGAAGATGACCCGGCGCCGGGGCGTGGGCACCTCGCCGCGCCGCTCGGCTGCGGAGTCGGTGACCGCGTGGATCGGGCCGCCGCGACCCTCCCGTGCGGCGGACTCCTCCTCGTCCCGCGCGACCGGCCACTCGTGGGCCGACGCGGTCTCGGCGCGGGTGTCCGGGCCGGAGGACGGTGCGTGCGACGCGGCCTCGGTGTGCGCCTCCGGCTCGGCCGGGGACGTCGGGGCCGTCGGCGTCACCGCGGTGGTCGGCACGGTCGGAACACCCGGCGCGGGTCGCTCCTGCTCCCTGGGCTGGACCGGCTGGGCGCTCGGGCGCGCCGGCTCCGGGGCCGCGGTCGGCTCGGGACGCGTGGGAGCGGTCCACGGCGCGGCGCCGGCCGTCGCCCCTCCCGTGTCCGCGCCTGAGGACGCCCGCTCACGCGGTGTCTCCTGGACGGACTCGGGACCCGCCTTGGGGGCGGCGGCCTCAGGAGGGTCCACGGGACGCTGCTCCCTCGTCGGCGGACCGTTCGTGCCCGGTTCGTCGAAGCCCGCGGCGATGACCGTGACCCTCACCTCGTCGCCGAGCGCGTCGTCGATGACGGCTCCGAAGATGATGTTGGCCTCGGGCGCCGCCGAGTTGGCCACCAGTTGCGCGGCCTCGTTGATCTCGAACAGCCCCAGGTCGGAGCCGCCCTGGATGGACAGAAGGACCCCGTGGGCGCCGTCGATGCTCGCCTCCAGCAGCGGTGAGGAGATGGCCATCTCCGCCGCCGCGACGGCCCGATCGTCCCCGCGCGCGGACCCGATGCCCATGAGCGCGGATCCGGCGCCCGACATGACCGACTTCACGTCCGCGAAGTCGAGGTTGATCAGGCCGGGGGTGGTGATGAGGTCGGTGATGCCCTGAACACCCGAGAGCAGGACCTGGTCGGCCGCCTTGAAGGCGTCCAACACGCTGACCTGGCGGTCGGAGATGGACAGCAACCGGTCGTTGGGAATCACGATGAGTGTGTCGACCTCCTCACGGAGCATCGCTATCCCCGACTCGGCCTGGGTGGCCCGCCGCTTGCCCTCGAAACCGAAGGGGCGGGTGACCACGCCGATGGTGAGGGCGCCGAGGGAGCGGGCGATGTTGGCGACCACGGGCGCCCCTCCGGTGCCCGTTCCACCGCCCTCGCCCGCGGTGACGAAGACCATGTCGGCCCCCTTGAGGACCTCCTCGATCTCCTCGCGGTGGTCCTCGGCGGCCTTGCGGCCGACGTCGGGGTTGGCTCCGGCTCCCAGGCCGCGCGTGAGTTCACGGCCGACGTCGAGCTTGACGTCGGCGTCACTCATCAGCAGCGCCTGGGCATCGGTATTGATGGCGATGAACTCGACGCCCTTGAGCCCCTCTTCGATCATTCGGTTGACGGCGTTGACACCGCCGCCGCCGATGCCGACGACTTTGATGACCGCGAGGTAGTTCTGCGGTGCTGCCACGACGAGGGGCCTTTCCGCTCGCATGAGCCGCTCCGTCGGCGCGTCCGGGGCCAGGGCCGCCGGAGAACGCCTCGGGTTCGGCATCCGGTTTACTCCATGTGCGTTTCGGGTTCCCCCGCACCGCGGCGTCCACGACGCGGGTGTCCGGGGACCCGGGGCCACCCGGAACCGTTCCGCGTCCGACCCTGCGGTCGGCGTCCTCCGTCCACCGGACGGACAACGGTTCCTGCGTACCCCGAAAAGCGTGTTTTGCTACGTTCTTGACGGTGGTTGTGCTTCCCGACAGTAAGCGGACTGCCGAGTACGGGCAACCGATGCTGGGGTCAGCCTAACCGCGCATAACACGAGGAAGCGATGTGCGCACCCGGCGCGTCGCGTCTGGAATGTCCGCGCCGGTCGGTAAAGCGTCCCGTGAGGGCTCCCCCGACACTCCCGCGCGGCGCCCGGACCGCCGACACCGTTCCTTTTCCGCCCTCTGGTCACCGCTTCACCGAACGATGGCCAGGTCCGGTGTGCTCACGTCGTAGATCCGCCCGTCCTCTGGGGGGTGCTCGCGCATGAGGACGCGCAGGACCGCGCTCTTGTCGGCGGTGGCGGAGGGGTCTCCCCACTCCACGAGCGACCCGTCCCCGAGGTCGAGGACGATCGCGTCGGTCTCGGTGGCGTCGATGAGCTGGACCTGCGCCAGCAGGGAGCCGGGGGCGCGTTCGACGATGTCGGCCGCGGCCCGGACCGCCTCGTTGCCCTCGACCTCGCCGGTGACGCGCACCACGGGATGGGTGCCCGGACGGGTCGGCGAGTCCTCGATGCGCACGCCGTCCCCGTCCACGAGCCGGTACTCGCCACCGGCCCGGACCGCCAGCAGCGGCTGGCGCTCGACGATCTCCACACGCAGGGTGGCGGGCCAGCCGCGCGACAGCGTGGCCGACTCCACGAGCTCGACGGACTCGGCCCGTTCCGCTCCCGCCGCCAGGTCCACCCGGATCAGCGGGGTGCCGGTCGCCACGTCCACGGCGGCCACGACCTCGTCCCGCGAGACGCGGTCCAGACCGGTGACGGAGACCTCGCGTACGACGAGCAACCGGGATCCGAGCAGTCCCCAGGTGACGACGCAGACCAGGGCGACCACCAGAAGCGCCACGAAGGCGAGCTTCCACGGATCGGACCTCCGACGCGGCCTACCGCCCGGCTTCGGATCCGCCTCGGGTTCGGCGGTCGCCTCGCCCTGGTCAGCGCTCACGTGTCTCCCCCTGCTCGCTTCGGGTCTCCGCTTCGCATCGGCCCGCCCGCCACCTAGACGGACGCCTCCGGCGCGGCGCCCCCGCTTCGGCGCGGTCCCGGCCCCACGAACTCCGGCGGCGCCCGAACGGCCTACCCCGCCGCGGTCTCGGCGGCCCGGGCGCGCGCCTCGACGATCCGCGGTCCCAGCTCGGTGACGTCGCCCGCGCCCATGGTGAGCACGATGTCACCGGGTCGGGCGAGTTCGGCCACCCGGCGCACGACCTCGTCCCGGCCGGGCACGTACCACACGCGGTCGTGGGAGACACGGGAGGTGATCAGTTCGCCGGTCACCCCCGGCTCGGGGTCCTCCCGGGCCGCGTAGACCTCCATCACCACGACCTCGTCGGCCAGGCTCAGCGCCGTGGCGAACTCGTCCGCGAAGAAGCGGGTGCGGCTGTACAGGTGCGGCTGGAACAGCGCGACCACCCGACCGGCGGGCAGTCCCTGCTCCGCCGCGTCACCGGCGACCGACTCCAGGGCGGCGCGGGTGGCGCGCAGGTCGGCCTCGATCTCCGTGGGGTGGTGGGCGTAGCTGTCGTAGACCGCCACCCCGTCAGCCTCGCCCTTGAGCTCGAAGCGGCGCGCGGCACCGGCGAAGTCGGCGATGCCCTCGACCGCGACCTCCAGGTCGTGGCCCAGTTCGTCGGCGACCACGAGCGCGGCGGCGGCGTTGAGCACGTTGTGCCGGCCCGGGACCGCCAGGGTGCCGTCGATGGGCTCCCCTCCGGCGGTCTGGATGGTGAACTCGGTGGTGAAGCCGCGCGCGACCGTCCGGGTGACCCGGTGGTCGGCGTCGGCCGCCTCCCCGTAGGTCACGACGCGTTTGCCGCGCTCCCGGGCGATCTCGGCGACCCGGCGGGCGCCGGGGTCGTCGACGCCGACGACCAGGGTCCGCTCGACGCGGTCGACGAACGAGGCGAAGTTGGCGTGGATCTCGTCCAGACCGCTGTAGTTGTCCAGGTGGTCGGCCTCGACGTTGGTGACCACGGCGATCTTCGGGGAGAGCATGAGGAAGGACCCGTCGCTCTCGTCGGCCTCGACCGCGATGGCCGGGCCGATCCCGGCGTCGGCGCCCAGCCCCGTGGTGACCAGCTTGCCGCCGATCACGTAGCCGGGGTCGGCGCCCAGGTGCTGGAGGACCACGGCGATCATGGACGTCGTGGTGGTCTTGCCGTGCGTCCCGGACACGGCGATGCCCTCGCGGCCCAGCAGCAGCGCGCCCAGGGCCGCCGCCCTCGGCAGGATCCGCAGGCCGCGGCGGCGCGCCTCGACCAGTTCGGGGTTGTCGTCGCGGATGGCGGAGGAGACGACGAGCGTCTCGGCGGCGCCCAGATGGTCGGCCGCGTGGCCGACGTGCGTCTTGGCGCCCATCTCCTCCAGTTCGCGCAGGGTCTCGCTGTCCCGGGCGTCGCTGCCCGAGACCTCGACCCCGGACTGGAGCAGGACGCGGGCGATGCCGGACATGCCCGCCCCGCCCAGGCCGATGAAGTGGGTGCGGCCGAGCTTGTCCACGGGGACCGGATCGGTCGGGGTGACGAGGCTCATCGGGTGTCCTTCCCGTCGTCGTGGTAGACCTCGTCGCCGTCGGCGTCGTCGAACGGGAGGTCGGGCGTGGGGCGGTCGCCGCGGGCGATCGCCATCACCTCGCGCGCGAGTTCCACGTCGGCGTCGCGGCGGCCCATCCGGGCGGCCGCCTCGGACATGGACACGACCCGGTCGGTGTCGGTCAGAAGGGGGATGAGCCGGCCCGTGATCCACTCGACCGACACGTCGGCGTTGTTGACCATGACGCCGCCGCCCGCCTGGACGATCGGCTCGGCGTTGAGGGCCTGCTCGCCGTTGCCGATGGCCAGCGGGACGAAGGCACCGGGCAGGCCGACGGCGGTCAGTTCGGCGCAGGTCATCGCCCCGGAACGGCACATCGCCACGTCGGCGGCAGCGTAGGCCATGTCCATCCGGTCCACGTAGGGGACCGCGACGTAGGGGACGCCGTCCTGGGTCAGGTCCTGGGGCTCGGCGGCGTTCTTCGGACCCACGACGTGCAGGACCTGCACTCCGGCGGCCCGGAAGTGGGGGATGGCGGCGAAGGCGGTCTCGTTGATGCGCTGGGCGCCCTGGGAGCCGCCGAAGATCAGCAGGGTGGGCAGGTCGTGGCGGAGGCCGAAGTAGGCGCGGGCCTTGTCGCCCACGGCCAGCCGGTTGAGCGTGGTGATCTGCTCGCGCAGCGGGATGCCGACGTAGCGGCCGTTGCGGATCTGGGTGTGCGGGTGGCCGGTGTACACGTGGGGGGTGAGCCGCGCCCCGAGCCGGTTGGCCAGTCCGGGCAGCGGGTTGGCCTCGTGCACGACGATCGGGAGGCGCCGACGCCGCGCGGCCAGGTAGCCGGGGGTGGCCACGTACCCGCCGAAGCCGACCAGGACGTCGGCCTGAAGCCGGTCCAGGTGTTCCCCCGCGGCGCTGAGCGCACCGGCGAGCTTGCCGGGGACGGTGAGCAGTTGGGGGGTGAGCTTGCGCGGCAGGGGGACCGCGGGGATCAGACCGAGCTCGTACCCGCGCATGGGGACCAGCCTGGTCTCCAGCCCCCGCTCGGTGCCCAGACAGAGGATCTCCGTGCTGGGATCGACGCGCCGCAGCGCGTCGGCAAGGGAGAGTGCGGGCTCGATATGCCCGGCCGTGCCGCCTCCGGCTAGGGCTACCCTCATGGTCGCCGATTCCTCCTTGGCCGGTCACCCGCCGGGACCGGTCCGCTCCTGTGCTTGGCCGTCGTCCTGCCGCCACGGGTCCCGCGGGGGCCGCGCGCCGTGGTGGCACGCCTGGGGACGGTGGCGCCACCCCGCTTGTGCACCGAGGTGCCGACATTCTCCAGGCCCAGCCAGCTTAGAGCCCTT
Organism: Nocardiopsis sp. NPDC050513; assembly: GCF_044457925.1. NCBI lineage: Bacteria > Bacillati > Actinomycetota > Actinomycetes > Streptosporangiales > Nocardiopsidaceae > Nocardiopsis > Nocardiopsis sp. NPDC050513. The sequence goes on from NZ_JBITHK010000005.1 coordinate 455,849, forward strand.
TGGAGCCTACTGGGACCCCGGGCCGCCAGGGCTTTTCTGGCCTGGGGCTCGGACTTGGCCAGAGCGAGCAGCACACCGAGCGCCAGCATGGTCGGCACGAGCGAGGAACCGCCGTAGGAGACGAGGGGCAGCGGGATGCCGGTGACGGGAACGAGGCCGATGACGGCGGCGATGTTGATCATCGCCTGGCCGAGGATCCACGCGATGATGGCGACGGCGGCCAGGCGCGCGAAGGGCTCCTCGACCCTCCGGGCCACCCGCAGGCCGGCGTAGCCCAGCACCCCGAACAGGGAGATGACGACGAGCGTGCCGATCAGGCCGAACTCCTCGCCGATGATCGCGAAGATGAAGTCGGACTCGGCGAAGGGCAGGAAGCCCCACTTCTCCCGGCTGGCGCCGATGCCGACGCCGAACACCCCGCCGGTGCCGAGCGCGTACAGCCCGTGCAGCGACTGGAAGCCGTCTCCGGTGGGGTCGGCGCCGGGGTCGAGGAAGGCCGTGACGCGGGTGATCCGGTAGGGCTCGATCGCGATGATGATCACGGCGAGCGCCAGGACCAGGCCGAACATCGCCACGAACATCCGGCCCGGAGCCCCGACCACCCACAGCAGGGCCAGGAAGACCAGCAGCAGGACGAGCGTCGTGGACAGGTCGGAGCCGAGCAGCACCAGCAGCGCGAGCAGGCCGACACCGGGCAGCAGCGGGAAGAGCAGGTGCCGCCACTCGGTCATCTCCCGCAGTTCCTCCCTGCGGGCGAGCACGTTGGCGCCCCACAGGGTGAACGCGAGCTTGGCGGGCTCCGAGGGCTGGATGGTCAGGCCGCCGATCTCCAGCCAGCGCATGGCGCCGTTGACCTCGGTGCCCTGGAACGCGGTGAGCAGGAGCAGGAGGACGGAGATGATCATCGCCGGGTAGCCCGCGATGCGGAACACCGTGTGGGGCAGGTGGGAGGCCACGATCATCAGCGGCAGGCCGATGCACGCCGACACCATCTGGCGCTGGAACATCGAGAAGGCGGAGCCGGTCTCGGTGATCGAGTTGACCATCGTCGACGACAGCACCATGACCAGGCCCAGGGCGATGAGCATCACCCCGGTGCCCAGCACCAGGTAGTAGGAGGTGAGGGGTCGGTCGAGGGACCGCGCCCACTCACGCCACAGTGCGCGTTCACGCCCGCCGGTCGCCGCACGCCCGCGGGGCCGGGCCATCCCTGGGACCGTTGTCGTCGCCGCCATCCACACCCTCCGCACGATTCGCGCCTCAATAGTGGCGCACGGGCACGTGCGGGAGCGCGGACATTTTCCGCGTGTTGGCCATCTTTGGCGCCTGGGAAGGTGGCGCCTGGCACACGGGCGGGCGCCCGCGCGCGATTCGGTCGCGCACGGGCGTCGCTCGACTACTCAGCGGCGCCGTTCGACGGCTTCGGCGAAGAAGCGGCCCCGCTCGGGGTAGTTGGTGAACATGTCCATGGAGGCGGCGGCGGGCGCCAGCAGCACCGTGTCGCCCTCCTCGGCCAGGTCCGCGGCGGCGGCCACCACCGCGTCCATGACGGTGTGCCCCTCGGGCGCGTTCCCGGCCGGCCCCTCGACCTCGACCTCGACCACCGGGACGTCGGGCGCGTGCTTGGCGAGGGCCTCGCGCAGCCGCGCCCGGTCCGCGCCGATGAGGACGACGCCGCGCAGGCGGTCCGCGGCCATGGCGACCAGGTCGTCGACGTCGGCGCCCTTGAGCAGTCCGCCCGCGATCCACACCACCGGGCGGTAGGCGTGGAGCGAGGCCGCCGCGGCGTGCGGGTTGGTGGCCTTGGAGTCGTTGACGTAGTCGACGCCGTCCACCGTGGCCACGTGGGCGATCCGGTGCGGCTCGGGGACGAACGCGGTCAGTCCGGCCCTGACCGACGCGGCCGCGACCCCGATCGACCGGGCCAGCGCCGCGGCGGCCAGGGCGTTGGCGACGTTGTGCGGCGCGGCGGGGCGAACGTCGGCGAGGCTGGCCAGCTCCTCCGCGGTGCTGCTCGGATCCGCGACGAACGCGCGGTCCACCAGCAGGTCCTCGACCACGCCCAGCTCTCCGGCCCGCGGGGTGTCCAGGCCGACGCCGACCAGCGGTGTGTGCGGGTCGCCGTCCTCCTCGGCCAGGCGCACCGACCAGGGGTCGGCGGTGTTGACCACGCGGACGGTCCCGCGCGCGAACACCCGTCCCTTGGCCCGGGCGTAGGCGGTGAGCCCGCCGTGCCAGTCCAGGTGGTCGGGGGCCACGTTCAGCACGACGGCGGCGTGCGGTCGCACGGTGGAGGACCAGTGCAGCTGGAAGCTGGACAGTTCGACCGCCAGGACGTCGTGGACGCGCCCGTCCGCGTCGGGCAGGACGGCGTCGATGACCGGCGTGCCGACGTTGCCGACGGCCAGCGCGTCGCGGCCGTCGGCGCGCAGCATCGCCTCCAGCATGCGGACGGTCGTGGTCTTGCCGTTGGTGCCGGTGACCGCGAGCCAGACCTGGTCGGCGGGCTTGAGCCGCCAGGCCAGCTCGACGTCGCCGACGACCTCGACCCCGGCCTCGGCGGCCCGGACCAGCAGCGGGGAGTCGGGACGCCAGCCCGGCGAGGTGACGACCAGGTCGCAGCCCTCGGGTAGCGGGGTCGCGCCGAGGACGACCTCGGCTCCGGCCCCGGTCAGCTCGGCCGCGACCGCGCGCGTGGCGTCGTCGTCGCGGCCGTCGACGACGACCACGCGGGCGCCGCGGGCCAGGAGCGCGCGGGCGACGGGGGGACCGGAGACGCCCAGACCGGCGACGCAGACCGTGCGGTCGGCGAGGGCGGGCGCGGTGTCGGGGTTCTCGTGGTCGGGCACGGCGCTACCTCGGCATCCATTCGAGGTAGAAGAGTCCGATGGCGATCGCCACGAACAGGCCCTGGATGATCCAGAAGCGGATCACGATGGTCGTCTCGGCCCACCCCTTGAGCTCGAAGTGGTGCTGGAGCGGCGCCATCCGGAAGACCCGTTTGCCGGTCAGGCGGAACGAGCTGATCTGGATCATCACGGACAGGGTGATGATGACGAACAGACCGCCGATGAGCAGCAGCAGGAGCTGGGTGCGGGTGGTGATGGCCAGACCGACGATGAGGCCGCCCAGGGCCAGGGAGCCGGTGTCGCCCATGAAGATCTTCGCGGGCGGGGCGTTGAACCAGAGGAAGGCGATGCACGAGCCGAGGACGGCGGAGGCGACGACGGCCAGGTCGAGGGGGTCGCGGACCGTGTAGCAGTTGGTGGCCAGGTAGGACACGCAGGACTGGCGCAGCTGCCAGTTGCCGATGATGACGTAGGCGACCAACGACAGGATGGTCGCGCCCGTGGCCAGGCCGTCCAGGCCGTCGGTGAGGTTGACCGCGTTGGAGAAGCCGACGATGAGGAACAGCGCCCACAGGATGAACAGCGGGAGCATCAGCGTGGGGCCGAAGTCGCGGAGGAAGGACAGGCTGGGGGCGGCCGGGGTGTAGGAGTACCCGTTGGGGAACTGGGTGACCCCGTAGGCGAAGCCGACGCCGACGATGGCCTGGCCGATCATCTTGGCGCCGCTGCGCAGGCCCAGGCTGCGGCGCTTGTAGATCTTGATGAAGTCGTCGAGGAAGCCGACGCAGCCCATGCCGGCGAAGAGGAACATCACCAGCAGGCCGGAGGCGGTGGGGCCGGTGGCGGCCGGCTGGAGCAGCCAGAGCACCAGGTGCGACCCGAAGTAGCCGACCAGGGCGCCGAGGATGATGACGATGCCGCCCATGGTGGGCGTGCCCTGCTTGGTCTTGTGGCCCTCGGGTCCGTCGTCGCGGACCTCCTGGCCGAACTTGAACCGGTACAGGAGCTTGATCAGCGGCGGCATCAGCGCCATGGACACGACCAGCGAGAGCGCCGCCGCGATGGAGATGCCGATCACTGGACATCACCCTTGGTGATGAGGTCGATAACCCTTTCGAGCGCTGCCACCCGCGATCCCTTCACAATGACGACGTCTCCTGTGCGCATCCGCTCGCGCACCGCCGAGGCGGCCGCCTCGGCGTCCGGCACCCGGACGGTCTCGCCACGCCACCGGCCCTCCCTGGCGGCGCGCTCGGCGCCGACGGCGATGCCCTCGGCCTCCTCGCCGACCACGACCAGGTGGGACACGCCCGTGCGGGCCGCCAGCTCACCGACCCGTTCGTGCTCCGCGCGGCCGTCCTCGCCGAGTTCGGCCATGTGGGCGAGCACCGCGATGGAGCGGCGGTCCCGGGCGAGGGATCCGAGCGTGGCCAGGGCCGCCCGCATGGACTCGGGATTGGCGTTGTAGGCGTCGTTGACGAGCGTGGCGCCGTCGTGCTCGGTGACCTCCATGCGCCACCGGCTCACCGGGGTCGCCGCGCCCAGGGCGTCGGCGATCGCCGCGACGTCCATGCCGAGTTCGTCGGCGACCGCGGCGGTCGCCAACGCGTTGTGTACCTGGTGGGCGCCCACGAGCGCCAACCGCACCGGGGCGGACTCGCCGCCCAGGTGGAGTGTGAAGGACGGGGCCCCGGTCGATCCCAGGACCACGTCGGTGGCGCGCACGTCGGCGTCCTCGCCGAGGCCGTAGGTGACCACGCGCGCCTCGGTGCGGGACGCCATCGCGCTCACGCGGGGGTCGTCGGCGTTCAGGACGGCCACGCCGCCCCCGCCGCGCCGCGCGCCGCCGGGCGGGAGCGCCTCGACGAGTTCGCCCTTGGCCTGGGCGATCGCGTCGCGGTCGCCGAACTCGCCCATGTGCGCGCTGCCCACGTTGAGCACGACGCCGATCCTCGGCGGCGCCACGCGGCACAGGTGGGCGATGTGCCCGATCCCGCGCGCGGCGACCTCCAGCACGAGGTGGCGCGTGCCGGTGCCGGCGCGCAGCACCGTGAGCGGATGGCCGATCTCGTTGTTGAACGACCCGGCGGGGGCGACCGTGGGGCCGAGCCGGCCGACGACCTGGGCGATGAGGTCCTTGGTGGTGGTCTTGCCGGACGACCCGGTGACCCCGACGACCTCGGCGGCGGCCGCTCCCCGACGGGGATCGGCGAGCTCCCTGGCCACGTGCGCGGCCAGGCGCGCCAGCGCCGCGACGACCTCGTCGTCGCCTCCGTCCACCAGCAGGTGGGGAGCGTCGACGGGTCGGGACGCCAGGACGACCGCCGCCCCCGCCTCGACGGCCGCGGCGGCGAAGTCGTGCCCGTCCGCGCGTTCGCCGGTCAGGGCGACGAAGAGCGCTCCGGGCGCGGCGTGGCGCGAGTCGATGACGACCGGGCCGTCCACGACGGTGTCGGGGCGCGCTGGTCCGCCGATGGCGGTCTGGGTGATCTCGGCGATCCGATCGAGCGTGAGCGCGATCAAATCCACTCCTCATGTCAGGCCCGGCTCACGGCGCCACAGGGGCGCTTGGCCGCCCGGCCGGAGTTTCAGGTCAGGGGAAGGCACCGCGGTCACCGTGCGCGCGACGGCGCGCGGGCCTCGCCACGGATCGGCACACGCCACTGCCGTGGGAGCCACTGCGGCACGTTTCCGGGCTGCGATTGCCGGACCTACCTTAGAACATGTTGAGGTGTCTGAGGTCCTGTCGGGGCCCGTGTGGAGCAATATGCGCCACTTCGTGACCGTCCTGGTGTAACGCGCCACGCGCTCGCGCGGCACACACCCGCGGGCGCCCCCGGGGGGGGGGGGCGCCCCCCCCCCCGGGCGGCCCCCCCCGGGCCGCCGGGGCCCCCCCCCCCCCCCCCCCCCGCCCGGGCCCGGGGGGGGGGGGGCCCGGGGGCGCC
>NZ_JBITHK010000006.1:0-409007 GCF_044457925.1 Nocardiopsis sp. NPDC050513
TCTTTCGGCCCAGGGTGAGTCATCGGCCCCAGGAACCTACCGCTGAATTCCTCCCGGCTTGGCCGGGGATACACCGAAGCGTTTTCGTGACGCACAGCATGGGTCAGTATAGCCCTGCCCTCCTCCGGCGCGCCCTGCACCGCCTGTGGGCCCTCCTCGCCCCGGCTCGCGGACGCCACGCGACCGCCGCCCGCCGTCGCCGCTCCACCCGCGTCCGCCGCTACGCTCCACTCCCGGCCCCCGAGCCGACCAGCACGCCCCTCGCGTGCCCCACCCGGCCCTCCCCCGCGCCGCGCCTGGCAGCCCCGTCGGAGCACGTCTCCGCCGACGAGATCGCCCTCGTCCGGCCGTACTACTCCACGTGGGAGCGGGAACGCGCCCTCGATCGCGTCCAGGCCAGGGCGACCGCCCGGCTCAACGCCTGGTCGGGCGACCTGCTCGCCGCTCCGCCGTCCGGCACCCCGCTCGGGGAGTTCGACGAACTCGCCGCCCTGGTCCGCACCTGGCAGGCCCAGCAGACGCGGGAGGTCGTCGCGGCATGAGGACCACCCTCCGCAGCGAACCCCGCCCGCTCGTGCACTGGGAGCACCGGGTGTACTCCGGCGAGTTGTCCGAACTGGCCCGGGTGCGCGCCGACCTCGCCCGCGACCTGACCGGATTCGACCCGGACACGGTCGCCGCCGTCCAGCTCGCGGTCAGCGAGCTCTTCGCGAACTGCGCCAAGTACACCGACCCGGAGCGGCTGTACGGCGAGGTCATCCGCGGACTGGCGCTGCCCGACGCCTCGACGCTGCGCGTCTTCCTCTCCGACTCCGGCGGCGGTGGCGGCGTCCCGCGCATCCCGACCGGGCGCACCGACGACGAGTGGGAGTGGGCGGAGGATCAGCGCGGCCTGCTGCTCGTCGAGAACTTGTCCACAGCCTGGGGATATTTCCGGACCGTGCCGTGGGCGGACCTCGGCACCCACGTCTGGGCGACCTTCGACCTCGGCCCGACCGGCGCCCCCGCCGGTCTGCGGCCCTACGTCTTCACCAACCACTAGCGAAACGGAGCCACATGCCCTCGCCCACCCGAGAACACGAGATCCCGTTGCGGATCATCCAGAACCAGCCTGCCCTGGCACCCGTGCTGCTGGAGTCACTCGGTTTCGAGGTCCCGCATCACACCGAGGCGATCAACACCCTCTCAGCGCTGACCAACTGCGACCCCAAGGAACTCAACAGCGACGGGGCCGTGCTCCTACGCGACGGCCCCCGCCACGTCCTGGCGATCGTGGTCGAGCGCCAGAACTCGACCTCGAAGGAGAAGCGGCTCAGCTGGCCCGCCTACCTGGTCAACCTCCACACCCGTCTGAAGTGCCCTGCGGTGCTGGTGGTCCTGTGCCCCACCGACTCGCTGGCGAAATGGTGTGCGGCGCCGATCAGTATCGGACATCCGGGGTTCGAGCTGTCGCCGCTGACGATCGGCCCCTCCGACATGCCGGTCGTGGAGACCGCCGAACAGGCACGCATGCTCCCGGAGTTGGCGATGCTGTCGGCCCGCGCGCACGGAAACACCCGTCCGCGCGCGCTGAACGCACTGGTCGAGGCGTTGGACGCCACTGCCGACGAACACCGGGTGTTCTACTATGACTACGTGCTGGCCGGTCTCAACGAGGCCGCCCGGAAGGAGCTGGAGGGTTTGATGGCCGTGGACACCTATGAGTGGCAGAGCGACTTCGCCCGCAAGTACGTCGGCCTCGGCCGCGAGGAAGGGCGTGAGGAAGGCCGCGAGGAAGGGCACACCGAGGAAGCCGCACGCAACGTGCTGCTGTTCCTGGACGCGCGTGGCCTGACCGTCACGGACGAGGTCCGCCAGCGGATCGAGTCCTGCACCGACCTGGACACCCTGCACACGTGGGTTCGCCGCTCCGCCACGGTGGACCGCGCCGAAGCCCTCTTCGACTGACCGCTCCCCACCCGAGAGCCCGTCGCGGCGACCGGCCTCCGTCCGGCACCCCTGCCGCCGGGCGGAGGCCGCGACCGGATGCGGCGGCGGGTGTGTCCCGCCGCCGCCGGGGAAGGCTCAGGAAGATCCGCTTCCATCGACAGGAGCCCCCGTTGTCCGTCCGCCGCGTCGTGCCCGACATCCAGTCCAAGGCCCTGGAGGAGAGCCGCGACTTCTACGGCCTCCTCGGGCTTGAGGAGGTCATGAACCTGGGCTGGGTCATCAACCTCGCCTCGCCCTCCAACCCCTCGGCGCAGGTCATCCTCATGAGCCGCGACGAGACCGCCCCCGTCGCCCCGGACATGAGCATCGAGGTGGACGACGTGGACGCGGTCCACGCCGCCGTGGTCGAGAGCGGCGCGGAGATCGTCCACCCCCTCCAGGACGAGGAGTGGGGCGTGCGCCGCTTCTTCGTCCGCGATCCGAACGGCCGCGTGGTCAACGTGGTCGGCCACCGTTGACCTGACTCCGGCGCTCCCTCGCGTCATGGGGCGAGAGTCCGCCCGGTACGCGGCCCATGTCACCGTGACCGGGCCGACAGTCGCCGGTCAGACCGCCTGACCGCGCCGAGGGATCAGCGGGATCGCCTTCCCGATGGTCTCCGCGACGTCGGGAACCACGTAGCCCAGGGCGCGGAACCACTCCGCGACCTGGGTGAGCGGCGCGCCCACGTGCTGGGCCCCCACGATGAGGTTGTGGAGGGACAGGGGGCTCCCGGTGCTGATCGGAGGAGCGTAATGTCCCCTACCGAAGACGAGCACCGCCGCGTCATGAGGATCCAGGCCCGGGGGAAGCTCCTGGCACGAAGGCCGGAGACCGAAGTCCGCCAGCGCGCCGACGACGCTCTTCCGGTCCGCCCCCGTCTGCCTCTCCATGTGGAGGAGATCCGCGAAGGGTATGGCGGATCCCAGCGGAACATTCGGCCACATGACGTAACTCTCGTCGCGAAGCAAACGTTCGCCGAGCCGAGACAGGGGATCCGGAATCCGGATCGGCACATCGACCCCGAGCCGCTCCAGGCGCGCGAGGACCTCCCGCAGGGAATCGACGGATGTTCGAGATTCGAAGCACGCACTCAGGTACGTCATTTCCCTGGAAGGAATGAGTCTCACCAGACTTCTCTCCCGGAACTCCTCCTCCTTTTCCCGTGTCATGGTGAACCCCGCGATCCTCCCGAGCGCCAGGTCCCTGACCAGTCCGCCCACATCGAATCCACAACCCGCGAGCTGTTCGCACAACTCGAAGGGTGACATTCCCAGGTTCTCGGCGACGGTGGTGAGACCCCGGTACAGTTGCGGCCACGGTCCTCCCCTTGCGAACGAGTCCTTGTGCCGAAGGCATACCCTCCGGACCTCCTGGACCACCGGGGACCGCGCCGCTCGCACGGTGTCCTCACCGACCTCCACGCCACAGCCGCGCACCACGTCGGCGATCCGTTGGACGTCGGCCCCCATGGCGTGGGCGAGGTAGGTCAGGGCCATGGTCCCGACGCCATCACCGACGTCCAGGGTCCCGTCGAGAACCATCGCGCACACCAGGGGTTCGAAGCCCATCGCCTCCATGACGTCCATCGCGAGATCGGGACGCGTCCCGAGCAGCCCGAGATCGCCGAACCTCCGCATCACCCCGGCGGCGGTCGTGTCGAGACGGCTCGCCAGTTCAGGGACGATCTCCGAGCCAGGGGTGATTTCGTGCCCTCTGAGGTCGGCGCCCGCGTCCAGGAACACCAGGAGTTGGTCCGACGGGGACGCGCGACGCAAGGGGGATACGCTCGCGAGTTCCGGACGGATACCGATGAGCTCGTCGACCAGCGCAGCCCTCCCCACGGCCAGGACACGCCAGAGCAGGATGTGATCCTCATGGCCGGTGTCCTGACCCCGCCGCCAGTCCCCGAGAAACCTCATGGTGACATAATCGAGGTCGTCCCGGACCTGGGCGGTCAACAAGGCGTCGGCTGGCAAGAGACCGGAGATCCGCGGACGAACGTTCACACCCCCCAGGTCGACGGAGATGTCTTCCCGGACCGCGTACCCGATGACGAGGTCGCCGATCAACGGGCTCGCTCTGGAGACCTTCCCTATCCATCTGGAGTTCCAGAATTCCGCCCCAGCACCGCCCAGAGCCTCAACCGCCCCCTCGAGCAGGGAACGCAGCACGGGTGAGACGTCACTGAGCACCTGGGTGCGGTCCGCCGACAGGCTGCTCGGCGCGTAGGCGCCCGAGAGGTTGACGACCGCGCCGGTGAGTCCTGACTCCCGTGCGGTGAGGGACTGGTGACCGGCCGCCCACGAGACGGAGACCAGCAGCCCGTCCACCAGGAGGGCTCCATCGCGTTCGACCCAGAACACGTCAGCGCCCTCCGGGGCGTCTTCCCACGTGACGTGCGCCCCGAAGTGGAGACCGCTGCGTCTGGGGGACCCTGCCGCCTTCACCTCCTGCGCTTGAAGCACACCCGGTGGCCACTCCCGTTCCCTCGTCCCGTCGTTACCGGACGTGTGGAACTCGGCGACGCACAGGACGCCCCCCAGCGCCCTCACGCACGACCAGTCCGAGGTCACGGCCGCGTCGCCGCCCAGGTAGAGACGGACGCACGTCCCGGGTCCGGTTCCGCGTTCCGCCACCCGGTTGATCCGGTACAGGTTCCCCGGTCCCTGGATGGACGCCTCCAGCACCGGCCCCAGGGATCCGTCGGCCCCCATGCGGCAGGTGGTCACGTGGATCTCGTCGGCCAGCATGAAATAGCTGAGCACCCCGATCCCGAAACGACTGTTCGGGTACAGCTTCACGGGGGGTTCCAGGCTCTCCCAGCGTTCGCGTTCGACCAGGAAGTCCGACTGTTCGGCGAACCGCGCTCCCGCGTGGGAGAACACCCCGCGCAGCTCGGTCTCCCCCATGCCGACACCGTTGTCCCGGCAGTCCACGTACCTGCGCCCGTGCTCGTCCACACCCTGGGTGAACGCGATCCGCCCCTCGTACGCGTACGTGGCGGCCGACGTCCGGTCCAGGTACTCCGTGCGCGCCCGCCGGTACCGGCACGCGTCCAGGGCGTTCTGGTAGAGCTCGCGGATCGCCAGGTCCCGGTCCTTGTACAGCTGCACGCCGGTCAGCAGCTCCCGGGCCCGGCGCTCGTCGATGCGGAACCTCGCCCAGCCCTCGAACACCCCTTCCGCGGGCTGCACCCCGCCCGCGGACAGCCGCACCGGGAGCTTCGGCAGCGGTTGGTTCAACCGTTCACGATCCGCCTGGTGGATCTCGTACAGCAGCTCGTCCGCCCGCGCCACGTGTGCGCGCAGTGCCTCGATCAGCGCCGCGTGGTGGCACATCGCCTCCAGGACCGGCAGGCCTTCGGGCCCGCCCCAGTGCGCGTCCGCCACATCGCGGAGCAATCGCTCGGGAACGACCGGATCGGGCACGGCCAGGTGCTCGGCCACCACCTCCGGCAGGGACGACGCCTCCAGCGTCATCCCGAACCCCAGTGCCAGCACCAGCATGACGCGCTGTTCCCGCACCCGTTGGGGGCGGTCAGCGCGAACGCTCTCGTCGGCCTTGAGCAGACCGAGGAACTCAGGGTTGCAGACCCCCGGTCCCCGCCTCAGCCCGTGGAGGAACCGGGTCAGCCGGTCCGCGGCCAGGGTCCCGCCCAACGCGCACGCGGACGGTTGGACGGCCTCGACCAGCGCCCGGACCCGGTCGCGTCCAGCCGTGTTCTCCGGCCGCAGCACCCACCGGTGGAACAGCCACCAGCCGATCGCCGCCCCGTCGTCCGGGCGGCGCCGCGCCCGCTTGACCAGGACCCCGTGCTCCTCCGCGAAGTCCTCGAACGCCCGGCGCCGCTCGGACGCGCGGTCGAGCCGCTCCAGTGTTCCCGGGGCGACCTCGTCGGCGAGCCCGGCGGCCGTCCTCAGGTCGTGTACCCGGAACAGCAACGGGGTCAGGGCGAGCAGCGCCGCCTCGGCCGGGTACAGGTCGAGGTCGCGCCCTGCCTCCGCCTCGTGGAGCAGGGCCTCGACACGCTCCAGGAAACGGAGCGGCGCACCGGGGTCGAGCCACGGGTCGGCGGCCAGACGCCTCTCCGTGCCGTCGCGCAGTGGCACGAGACGGGCGGCCACATCGGCCGCGGCTGTCCGAAAGGGTTCCACGTCGTGCCCGGTCAGCACGTGGTTCCAGACGGGGGACTCCGCCACTCGCTCCACCCACGGGTCGCGTGGGGCGGGCGGGGCATCGTCGCGCCGGTGGATGACCACACCGCCGTGGATGTCCCGTGCCTGGATCACGGTCGAGTCTGTGACCTCACCGACGGAGTTGTCGTTGCCCGCTCGTTCCACCGCCGTGCTCAGCCCTGCTGCTCGTCCTCGGGGTGTTCATAGCCCCACTGCATCTGGACATGCAGATTTCCCTCCACGGACGACTTGGCGATGACCGCCCCGGCCTCCGCGGTGAGTTTCACGCCGAAGGTCACTTTGATGACGTCAGGCTTCAACGAGTTTCCCAGTTCGTCGAGCGTCGCCGAAACCGCTTTGCGCACGGTGGAGAGTTTCTCGGTGAAGGTCGCGGTGGCGTCCTCGATCTCCCGACCGCCGGCGACCAGCACGCTGTCGTCCCGGCCGTCGTCGACCTCGACGACGACGGAGTCACCTTCGTCCACGCTGAAACGCACGAGCCGTGACACCTAATGCACCTCTCGGGGGGAGCGCCCACCGCGACCACATGATCGGCAGCGGAGTGGGCATGTACAAGTGAGCCCGAACGTTATCAGAAAACATAAGCGAACGAACGACCTTTCCGGGCTGCGCGGGAAACAGGAGCGACCAATGATGGAACTGGGAGAATCGAGGCCGTCTCATGTATAGAAAAGACCAGGGAAGACGGCACCTTCGGAGGGACACGTGAGAGGGCTCGGGTGCGCTCCGGGCACGTGGCGCGTCTCCAGCCACAGCGAGGGCAGCAGCCAGGTGACCTGTGTCGAGGTGGTGTGGCGCGCCAGGAACCGGATCAGTGTGCGGGACTCCACCCGCCGGGCGGAGACCGCGTTGGTCTTCCCCCCGTGGGAGTGGGCGGCCCTGGTCCGACTCGCCCACTCCGGATGAACGGCGGTGCGGGATGCCCGCACCGCCGACTCACATCTGCGTCAGGAAGATGTCGGCGTCCCCCCGGACCGTCTGGCGGATGCTCAGCGTCGCCGGGTGGTCGGGGCCCATGACGTCGCGGTAGGCCGTCTCCACGGCCTCGAACTCCACGGACACGTCCTCTCCCTGCGTGTTCAGGTCCACCAGCAGATTCCGGCGCGCGACGAGCGTCAGCGGGTGGCGGTCGCCCAGGTCGGTCCGGCAGGCCTCCACGGTCACCTCGTCCAGTTCCCGGGCCCTGTCGACGCCCCCGGTGAGGAAGCAGTCGTTGGCGAGGCCCACCCGGCACGCCAGGGTGCTGGGGTGGTGGTTGCCGAGCCGCTCCTGGAACAGGGTGAGCGCCCGTTCGTCCAGGTCCTTGGCCTCCAACGCCCGGCCCAGCCGCCGCAGGACGATCCCGCGGTTGACCGAGGCCGCCACGACGTGCGGATGCTCCTCGCCCAGGAGTTTCACGTACCGCTCGCCGGACACCTCGGCCAGTTCCAACGCCTCGTCGTGCCGGTTCACCGCGCTCAGGGACAGCGCGTGGATCAGCGCCGCGTACAGGGTGTTGCTGCTGTCGACCCCCTGCTTGGCCTGGAACCGCTGCCAGGTCCGCTCGGACAGGGTGAACGCGCCGTTGTGGTCGCCGATCCGACGCCGTAGCACCGCGAGCACCGACTCGTTGGACAGCGTCCCCACGCCGTCCGCACCCTGGACCTGCACACAGCGCCGCACCACGTCGGTCTGGATCCGCTCCGCCTCGCGGTAGTGGCCCAGCTCCATCGTCGCCTCGGCCAGGCCGTTGACCGTGGCGACGACCCGGGGATGGTCCGGGCCGAGGACGGCCTCGACCCGCTCCAGGGTGTCCTGGTAGCGGTTGACCGACGCCTGGGCATCGCCGCTGAGCAGGAGGCTGTAGCCCAGGTTGTGCGCCATCGACAGGGTGAGCGGGTCGTCCTCGTCGAAGGCCCGGACCCGCTTGCGGTAGATGTCGGCGGCCTGCGTCAGGGAGTCCTTGAACCGACCCGCCAGGCGCAGGTTGCGCACGTGCTCGGTCTCGGCCTCCAGTACCTCGGGCGCCTGCTCCCCGTGCACCCGGCGCAGCGTGCTCAGGGTCGACTCGCACAGTTCCCGCGCCGACTCCAGCTTGCCCTGGTCCCGCATCGCCTTGGAGATCTGGAGCGCCATGTCCAGGGTGTTGCGGTGCTCCTCCCCCAGGGTCCGCCGCCACCACGCGAACGACACCGACGCGAGCCGCTCGGCCTCGTCCGCCTCGCCGCCGGCGAGAGCGATCCGCACCATCTGGATGACCAGGGCGCGCACCCACGGGTCCTCGCAGTTCCACGCCTCGGAGGCCCACACGTGCGGCACGAGCCGCGCGTACTGCCCGAACGCGGCGATCGTGGAGTCCTGCGGGTCGTTGTGGCCGAGGAGCTGGTGGGCGCAGTGGCGCATCACCTCGCGTTCCTCGTCGCTCATGGGCGCCTGCACCGCGCGCTGGACGAGGCGGTGCAGCGAGATGGTGTTGTTGCGGTGGGAGATGTGCGCGAGGCTGTTGCGCCCGATGTCGCGGATGGCCATGCCCAGCCGCGCGGGCTCGGCCAGGGCCTCCCGGAGTTCGGGCGGCGCGTCGATCTGCCGGGCGAAGTTGAACAGCGAGCGCGGAATGGGCGCGGTGGCGAGGAACGAGCACAGCTGGAGGAGCTGGAGCGCGGCCGGGTTGGTGGTCGCGAGCCGGTCGAGGGAGACGTTCCACGCGGCGGCGACCGGGACCGGGTAGTCCGGGTCGACCGGGGAGAGCAGCTGGATCATCTCGGTGGACTTCTCGGCGAACTGCCGCAGGTACTCGTCGGGGTCCATGCCGCTCTCGTGCAGCCACACCGCCGCCTGGTTCAGGGCCAGCGGCAGGTCGCCGAGCTCCTCCGCCAGGCGGTCGGCCTCGTCCTCGGTCAGGGACGTGGGGCCCCGACGTTTGAGCAGCTCGATGCTCTCGGCCCGGGTGAACTCGCGCACGGACAGGAAGGTGTCCCCTCCCCTGCGCGTCCAACTGCTGTCCCTCGACGTGATGATCACGTGTCCCTCGCCCCCGACAGGAAGGTACTGCTCCAGTTCCTCCCGGGACTGCGCGTTGTCGAAGACCAGGAGCCAGCGTCCGAAGGGCACGCCGCGCCGCAGCGCCTCCAGGACGTCCTGTATGACGTGCTCGCTGCCCGCGCCGACGCTGTCGAGGCCGAGGCGGGCCGCCAGCGAGGCGAAGGCCTCGCGCAGCTGGTTGCCGTGGCCCGCGAGGAACCAGCAGATCAGGTCGTAGTCCTCGGCGTACCGGTAGAGGTACTCCTTGGCGAGCTCGGTCTTGCCCACCCCCGACATGCCGTTGAGCGCGGTGATGACCTGCTGCTGGTCCTTCACCAGTTGCGACCGGAGCGCCGACAGCAGCTCCTCGCGTCCGGTGAAGGCGGTGTTCCTCCGGGGAACCTGCACCCAGACCGCGTTCAACGGCCGACCCCGCGAGCGCCCACCGGAAACGGCAGTGGGCGAGCTGACAGAATCGTTCATCATTCCCCCACTTGACGGGATTATGGACATACCATTCTCTTCGCCCGAAGGGACGGAACTGTGTACAGGGTTCCGCGTTTTCCCCGTGTTGCCCGTGGTCGCGTGCGCAGATCCGGGATCCTGCGCAGATTGTAAACCAGCTCCCTGCGGGGCGGCGACGTCCGAGGACACCGGTTCACGCCCTTCCGCGGGCTCGGAAAGGGCGTCGGCGTACATGTCCGCCGAACCCGCGTCATTGCGGAAGAGCGAGATGCTCTCCATCGCGGGTTTCATCGAATTCACCCAGCGGCGGGACGTCCTGGGGATTTCCGCCCGCTCCACGCGCTGCCCCCGGAGCATGCGGGCCAGGTCGCCGAACCAGGGGTCCACCTGGCCGAGGCGCTGGGCGGCCAGTCCGAGCATCCGGCGGATGTCCGGCACCCGCCCGCCGAGCGACAGCAGCGCCTCGCGCACACCGTCGCGGAACTCCCAGCGCTCGGTGTCCGCGCCGGTCTCGTCGCGGTCCGCGCGCCGCGCGACGAGCCCGCTGAAGTAGACCTCGGTCAGCTCCGACGGTGTGGGACCACCGAAGACCTCCTCGCACACCGCGCCCACCATGCTCGGGACGAGCGGGACCGCGGCCAGGGCGACCGCCAGCTCGAAGGCGTCGCGGGTGGCGGTCTGGTGGAAGCGGCGCACGGCCCGGACGGGGTCGAAGGCCCGCCCGCCTCCGGAGCCGGGAACGCGCGCACCGGGGTCGGGGGCCGGGCCGCCCTCGGGAACGGGCGCACCGCGGGCATCGGAACCCGGGCCGGTCCCCGGGGCGGAAGCGGGCGCGCCACCGGCGCCGCGTCCGTGTCCCGCCGCTCCGGGAACGCGCGCACCACCGGGGTCGGGCGCCGGTACCCCCCCGGAGGGCGGGACGGCGCGTGGACCCGGAGGCGAAGCGCCGGGCTCTCCCCGCGGGACCGCTCCGGGCGGCATCGGGGCCGCCGCGCGGTGCTCCTCCTCGGCGGGGAACTCCGCGGCGTGCACCCACAGGCGGCCGAGTTCGCGCCCCATGACGAACGCCGCCCAGGCGTGGACGGCGTCCGGACGGAGCGGAAGCACCGGCACGACCGTCCCGGTCGGCGGCCGGTCCTCCTCGTCCGCCCGGGTGATCGCCCGTTCGCGCACGTAGTCCGTGTTGGGTCGGCCGGGCCGGGCGGGCGCGCACACGCTCAGCTCCGTGGGCACCGTGCGCAGCGCGCCGCGCCGCCACAGCTGCGGGCGCAGGAGGTGCAGGATCGCGACCGCGCCGTCACCGGCGACTCCGGCGAGCCATTCCTGGAACGCGCGGTCCCGCCAGGCCGTGCCGAGGCCGTCGGTGAGCACCAGCACGACCCGCGTCCCCGTGCGCGGCGGCGCCGCGAGCACGCGCGGCCGGTCGCCGGAGTCCCGCAGGACGGGAGCGCCGCCGCCTCCGGAGTCGAAGCGCAGCTCCCGCACCGACCGGAACACGCCGCTGTCCCGGGCCAGGCGGGAGAAGGCGCCCGCCACACCGCGCTGGAACAGCATGGTGACCCCGTCGTCCACGATGAGGACCAGGTCCACCGCCCGCAGCGAGCGCGCCCGCAGCCGCGGGACGATCGGGACGCCCCGCTCGACCTCGTCGGTCTCCGGCCCGGGCGCGGCGGCGAGCAGCGCACGGGCGTAGTCGCGCGCGGTGCCGACCAGGTCGACCTGGTCGCTCGGCCCCTGGGGCAGTCTGAGGTTGAACGGGCGCAGGGCCGCGAGGAACTCCTGGCGCTCCTCCAACGAGGCCTCGCCCGCGCCGAACCACAGCCACGGCCCCCCGGCGGACACCGCGTCGCCGGGAAGGTGGACGGTGTCGACCGGTGTCCCCGGCGGCGGTTGCGGCGGCGTTCCGGACACGCGCGCACCCGGAGTTCCGGACACCCCGGTCTCAACCGTCCCGGGCGGCTCCGCCGTCCCCGGCTCCCCGGGCACGGCCGCCGTCGGCGGCGGCCCGGTCGGGTCCTGTCCCCGGGCGTCGGGGGTCGCGCTATCCGCTCCGCGCGTGCTCGCGTCCGCCCCCTCGCCCCTCCCCGCCCCCGAACCCGCGGCCGGGTCCCGACCGGATTCCGTCACGGTGCGGGGTGGGTCCTGGTCCTGGTCGGCGCCGCGGGGCGGTTCCCGCCGCCGCGTGTCGGCGCGGGTCCGGCGCAGCGCGGCGAGGAACACCGCGTCCGCCAGATCCGTCGCGTGCGCACCGAACGCCGCGGCCCACGGGTCGGCCCGGTCGCCGCGCCCCTGGGAACCGCCGCTCCCGTACTCCGCTCGGGGGCTCATCCCGCGGTTTCCGTGAGACGGTGCCACACCATGTCGGAGAAGTGCTCCACCTGCTCCGGGCTGGGCGCCGCGCCCGCCCCGTCCACGGTTCCGACCAGGTGCACGGCGTTGAGCAGCTGGTCGACGGAGAGCCGGTGGCCGTCGGCGGTCCGGCGCAGGAACTCGGTGACCAGGGCCCGTGTCCCCGGCGGCGTGGCGCCGTCGAAGTGCCCGGCGACCAGGGACACGAGCTCCTCGGCGTCCGGCAGCTCCATGTACACCGGGACGCAGCGGCGGAGGAAGGCGGGCGGGAGGTCGCGATCGCTGTTGCAGGTCACGACCGTGATGGGAAAGGCCGAGCACAGCACCTCGCCGCGCGTGACGCGGGCGGTCCGGTCGGGGTCGTCGGTGGCCACCTCGATCGACTCGGCGACGCCCGCCAGCCGGGCGAGTTCGGGGACGCGGTAGCCGCCGTTCTCGAAGAGGTCGAGGAGGTCGCCCGCGAGGTCGAAGTCGCCGAGGTCGAAGTCGTCCACCAGCAGCACCCGCGGCAACCTCGTCGGCAGGAAGGCCGTGCCCAGGGGGCCCAGGGTGAGGTAGCGGCCGATGGACTCGGCGCTGGAGCGCAGGTGCGCCTCGACGGGGTCGCCGTCGGCGCTGTAGCGGCGGTCCACCGTGCCGAGGGCACGGCGGCGCGCGCCCTCCACGTTGAGGTCGTGGATCTGGGTCAGGGGGTCGTAGACGTAGAGGCCCTCGGTGGCGGTGGTCCGGCTGTTGACCGCCCAGCGCAGGACCCGGCCCAATCCGAGCTCCCGCGCGATCTGGTGCGCCAGGCTCGACTTCCCGACCCCGGGCGGACCCGCCAGCAGGAGCGGGCGGCGCAGCAGGATGGCGGCGTTGACCCGGTCGAGCAGCCGTCGGCGCCGGGGCCCGAGCGGGACCGCCGACGCCCGGGTCCGGGGCCAGCCGAGCACGCGGGCGGTGTCCTCGGCGGACGGGTGGTCGTGCGGCGGCGAGGCGCCCGGGTCCGGTTCACCCCCGTAGGCGCGCCACGGCGGCGGTGGCGGCAGTTGGGCGGCCAGGTCCAGGTGGCCTCGGGGCTGACCGGTGCCATGGAAGATCCACCAGTCCGGCACCGTCCGCGCGGAGTCGGCCGACCCGGTCTCGGGGGGTGTGGTCATGGCGTGCCCTTCGAGCCGCGCCCAAGGGGGCTATCGGATGCTGTCTGTGGACAGTTGCGGAGGGGGTTCCGGCAGAACCGGAAAGGGGTCGTTGTAGATGACGGCGATCTCGAGACTGCCCTCGATGTACCCGCTCTCACTCGGTGACACGCGTCCGGAGCGAGAGCTGTGGAGAACTTCGGGGAGCGCGCGGATTTCCTCCAAGGTCACGGTCACCTCCCGCCCCACGCGAGCCGGATTCAGCCATGATCCGATTCCCCGACCGAATTCCGAGGAACGCCAGACCACAACCGGAACCCCAAGGGTAATGGCCGACCAGACCTGTGTATACCAATGGTTCAATCGCGAGGGAACCGACAGCACGATCACCCGGTCGTCGCGCAGCCGTTCCGGAAGCGGTTCGTCGTCCCTGCCGCGGTCGTGGTACTCGTCGAGCGCGAGCGCCTCCCCACGCGATTCCAACTGACGCCACCTGTTCACGCAGGTGCCCCACGCGTCATGGCCCGCGTGGTCCGGAAGCAGCTCCTCCGCCCGGTACACCACCTCCGCGCGTGCGCCGAGCGGGACGCCGCCGGTGGCGTCCCGCTGCCAGGTCTCGGCCTGGAGACGGTCGAGAAGGGGCAGGGGCGCGACCAACTCGACCCGCCTGCCGTTGTGGTGCGCCACGCGCGGGTCGGCCTCCATCCGGCCGAGCAGGAGGCCGACCCACGCCCCGATCATGTCCGGCGGGACGTCGACCTGGAGGTCGTGGTCGCAGAACTCCGGTTCCCCGCCACCGCGCTGGCTGAGCACCGTCCAGTACTCCACGTCGTAGCGGTCGCGCCGCGTGCCCCGGCCGACCCGCACGACCAACCGCGCCGGACGCTCCGGCGCGGGCGGCTCCCCGGACGCCGTCCCGAGCGGGTCCGACGGGCGCAGGCCGCGGCCCCAGTCCTTGAGCAGCCCCGTGTTCGGCGTCCGGAGGTCGCGGGCGACCTCGGCGCAGAAGAGGGCCACCGGCGGCTCCCCGCCCGTCGGCGCGGGGCGTTCGGCGAGGTCCATGAGGGCGTCCCAGGCCGTGACCGGTTCGGGGGTGTCGACCCGGAAGGCCGCCGGACGGACGCGCTCGAAGACCGCCTCGACCTGGTCGAACAGGACGCCGGACAGATCGTCCCGTACGGCGCCCACATCGCGCGCGTTGCGGACGTCGAGGTGCTGGACGAGCAGTTCGTACTCCTCCTCGACGAGCAGCGGACGGGCCGCGTCGGCCGCCGCCCGCGCGCTCCGGCCCCGGTCCTCCAGGTACAGCACCCAGCGCACGAGGCAGCCGAGGCGCCGGTGCTGGTGGCAGCGCCGGACGAGTGCTCGGGCGAAGACGGAGGCCTCTCCGGCGATGTCCGCGTTCCGGCGTACGGCGCTGGGCAGGTACTGCACCAGCTGTTCCCGGTGTTTCGGCGAGTAGACGTGTTCGACGTCGCACAGCGCGCGTGCCAGGCGCTCGACGTCCCGCGCGTTCACCCGGATCCCCACTCCAGCAGTGGTGCCGCCGCGTCACGGACGCGGCGCATGGACGCGCCCCCTTCCTCCCACGTGTCGAGCAGGTCCAGGACCTCGGCGAGGAGGTCGAACTCGTGGTGGGCCAGGCGGACCAGGTGCGCGGCGAACGTACGCGGATCCTGGTCGAGGCGGACGCGCACGCGCAGCCGCCGGTCGAGCCCCTGGTGGAAGGCCCGGCGCTGGTCGGGGGACAGGAGGGTGTCCAGGTCGGCCATGGCCAGGCCGGTGGCCGTGACCGCCCTCCGCGCGGCGGCCGGATCGGGCCGGGGCGCCGGGTCGACGGGCGCCGGGGGCCGGTCCGCGACCGCGCGGGGCGGGGCCGTCCGGTCCGACTCCCACACGGGGCGGATCTCCGACATGGGAATCATCCAGCCCAGCCTGCCTTCGGTGGCCGCCTCACACACGATGCCCACAAGGGCGTCCGTATTCTGCTCTCGGACGCCTCCTCCGCTGAAGCCGCGGGTGAAGGCGGCTCCGGCGCCGGGTTCGGTGTCGATCTGGACGTACTCGGGGTGGCTGCCGCCGGATCCCGCGACGCGTCCGGCGACCCAGCGGCCGGAGGGTGACTGGGAGAAGCCGACGACGCGGACGCGGTCCCCGACCCGCGGCGGAGCCGCGAGCTCCGCCGGGCGGGCCGGGGCGGGGCGGTCGAGGCGGAGGACGGCCACGTCCCAGGGACTGGTGTCCTTCCACCACCACCCGTCCGGAACGACCTCGGCGGTGGCGGTCCAGCCGTCCGTGCCGCGCGGGGCGTCCACGCGGACCCGGCTTCCGGGGCCCGCGTCGGCGACGGCCGCTCGGACGACGTGGGCGCACGTGACCACGTGGTGGGGGGTGACCAGGACCCCCGCCCCGTGGAGGACGGATCCGTTCGGGTCGGTAACGCGCAGTTGCCAGTCGGCGGAATTCTGGTGCGGCGGATATGTGGCCAGGTGGGACAATCAGGCTCCCGTTCGGCACAGGGGGCGGGAAACGGAGGACGGAGGTCGTTTCCACCCCGCTGTCGACGTGGATTCGTCTGATTCTACCTACGGACCCGAAAAACCCACAATACACAAATCCTTATAGCAGCCGACCTGAATGGTGAATTGAGTAGAGAAGTGCCCCGGGCCGCCCGTTTTCCATGGTAGGCGGACCGGGGCCGGCGATCGGCCTGGTTACGCCAGGTCGTCCCCGCGCCGACGGCGTCCCCACGGCATGATCCGGTCGAGGGCGAACCGTCCGCCGGCGAAACCGAGGGCCAGCGCGGTGACGGCGAGCACCAGGACCAGCTCCCACTCCGAGAACGCCTGACCGGCGTGCGCGAAGACGTAGGCACCGACCATGTCGAGGGCGAGGAGGATGCCGGCCAGGGGTAGCAGGAACCCGATGATGAGCCCGATCCCGCCGCCGACCTCGATGAGGCCCCCGACGACGGCGGCGACCTCGGGCATGGGGATGCCCATCATCCCGAAGAACTGAGCGGTGGCTCCGGGGTCCATCAGCTTGGGCCAACCGTGGTAGACGAAGACCCCGCCGATGACGAGGCGGGCGAGAAGGCTGGTGAAGTCGCTGACGCTCAGACCGGACGACTGTTGACTCATGGATCTTCCTGCTTCCGTGTGGCGGGCGTCTCGGGAGAGGTGCCCCGAAACGGACACTTGAGCGTACAACTTTTTCCCGAGAAACCACGTGTACGTTCGTGTCTAGTCGATCACGTATGGTGTCGAAGCAGGCGTAACCCCGGCCGATGTCGGCGCTGGTCAGAACGCGCGCGAGGGCCGAACGGCGTGTCGGGGGCTACAGGGGCGGGCGGCCGGGGTCCTCGCGGTGGGGGTCCAACGCGCTGAGCATCGCCTCGGAGATCGCCCCCAGCTGACCGACCTGGTCGCGGCTGAGCGTGTCGAAGACCACCCTGCGCACCTCCGTCACGTGGCCCGGCGCGGCGTCGCGCAGGGCCGCCAGCCCCTCCGGAGTGAGCTCGACCAGCGTGGTCCGCCGGTCTCCGGGGCGCTTGTAGCGGCGGACCAGGCCGTCGTCCTCCAGGCGGGCCACGGCGTGCGAGAGCCTGCTCGCCGAGGAGCGCAGGATCCGCGCCAGATCCGTCATCGTCCTCGTCCGGTCCGGCGCCTCGGAGAGCATGGCCAGTGCGAGGTAGTAGGTGTGCGGCATCCCCGCGTCCCGCCTGAGCTGGCGGTCGAGCGCGGCCTCCAGCAGGTTGACGGCGGTCATGAAGGACCGCCAGGCCCGCTGCTCACCGTCGTCGAGCCACCGCGTGTCGGCCACCGTTCCCCCGGGATCGATCGAGTATCGTCGCGCAACGCTACTACGCGCCCGTGGCCCGCCCCGGCGCACCGGCGCCCGACCGTCCGATCCGTGTGCGACGATGCGCCGCATGACGGACCTACGCAACCCCGCCGACGCGCGGTCGGTGGACGAACTCGTCGCGGCGACCGAACGCCCGAAGTACGTGCACTTCTGGGGGCACAGGCCGCCGGCGTCGGGCGATGTGTCGGCGAGCTGCCTGTCCCAGTGGTGGCCCGCCGCGTTCACCGCCGACGGGGTCGCCTATCCCACGGCCGAGCACTACATGATGGCGGGCAAGGCGCGGCTGTTCGGCGACGCGGACGCGGCCGGGCGGATCGTCGCGGCGGAGCACCCCGGGGAGGCCAAGAAGATCGGGCGGGAGGTCCGGGACTTCGACCAGGCGGTCTGGGAGGAGGCGCGGTTCGGGATCGTGGTGGACGGCAACGTCGCCAAGTTCGGCCAGAACCCGGAGCTGCGGTCGTTCCTGCTCGGCACCGGCCGACGGGTCCTGGTGGAGGCCAGCCCCAGGGACCGGGTGTGGGGGATCGGGATGGGGGCGGGGAACGAGGACGCCGGGCGCCCGGAGCGCTGGCGCGGACTCAACCTCCTCGGCTTCGCCCTGATGGAGGCCCGGGCACGGCTGGCGGCCGAGGGCGGGGCCTGAGCCCGGGCCGCCGCCCGTCAGACGGCGCCGATCCGGGCGGCCGTTTCGGCGACGTCTCCGCTGACCGTGGGGCCGAGCGGGGTGTAGCCCGCCTCCTCGGCGGTCGCCGCGCCGTCCTCGGAGAGCGTGTAGGTCCACAGGTCCCGCAGTGCCGCGCCGACGCCGTCGTCGTACCCGCACTCGAAGGCGAAGACATGGCTGATCCGCATGATCGGGTACGCGTCACCCGTGGCCCTGGGCAGGCTGGCGATCCCCTCGGGGTCGAACTCCAACAGCTCGGTGGCCGCCCCCGTGGTCTCGGGCGTGGGCCGAACCGCCGTTCCATCGGAGTTCTCGACGGGGAGGACCGCCAGGCCGGGTTCGTCCGTGGCCGACGCGTTGACGAACCCGATCGCACCGGGCCTTTCGAGGACCGTTGCCACGACACCCGCGTCTCCCACGGCGTACGTGGAGTCCACCCCCCAGTCGGTCTCCCCGCTGGCGCCGTCGTAGCGCTGTTCCCGCCACATCGCGCCGTACGTGGCCAGAAAGGCGCTGAAGGCGTCGGCCGTGGAGGCCGCGTCGTCGTGGCGGACGGCGAGGATCTCCAGGTCCGGGAGCTCGTAGTCGATCGATTCCGGATCATCGAGGTAGGCGGTGAGTTCCCGGTAGTTGGTGGCCTCCCCGGCGTACACGACCTCCAGTTGGCGCGCGCTCATCGGGACGTCGGCCAACTCCCCGTCCGCGGTGACGACGGCCACGGCACCGGTCACCACCGGGAACTGCACGACCGGACAGCCCCGTGCGTCCTCGGCCAGACGGCGCTGGGCGTCGGTGAGCCCGAAGTCCGCGACACCGAAGTCGATCCGGCCGTCGACGAACTGTTCGGCTCCGGAACCGGAACCGACCGAGTCGTAGGCCACGGAGACCCCCGACTGTCGATCCCGCGTGTACTCCTCCGCCCAGGTCCGGATCGCGGCGTCGGCGAAGGTCGATCCGGCGCCCGAGATGCTCCCGGACAGGGTGTGCGGGTCCGCGGGTTCGATGGTCGCGGCGCCTTCGCCGACCAGGTCTTCGCCCTGTCCCGTGCGGTCGTCGGCGGTCAGGCGCGTGGCCGCGAGCAGCCCGAACGCGCCGAGGAGCGCGACGGAGAGGGCTCCGGCGCCCACGGCGAGGGGGAGCCTCCAACGGCGGGGCGCTCTGCCGGGCGGAGGCGGCGGGGCGGTCGACGCCGGGGTGGGAGGGGCCGGCGCGGAGGAAGGTGTGGCGGGTGGTGTGGCGGTAGCAGGGGTCGCATGGGCCGGGGGCGACACGGCCGCGACGCCCCCGGGCCGCGGATCCCCCGTGTCCTGACCCCAGTGCTCGCGGATGAGGACGTCGACGATGGTCGTGTCGTCGGCTCCCGCGTCCTCCACCCGCGGCGCGGCGATCCGGTGCACGAGTTCCGCCGCCCGGGGTCTGCGCCCGGGATCCTTGTCCAGCGCCTGGACCACCGGTTCCGCGAGTTCCTCGGGCAACCCGTCCAGATCCGGCTCCTCGTTGAGGATGCGGTACATGAGTGTCTCCGCCCCGCCGTTGCCGAACGGCGGGCGCCCGGTGGCGGCGAAGGCGACCATCGCACCCCAGGCGAACACGTCGGCCTCGGGGCCGCTGGCGCCCCGGTAGCGCTCCGGGCTCAGCCACGCCGGGGAGCCCACCAGTCCGCCGGTCCGGGTCAGGCCGGTCTCGTCGACGGCGCGCGCGATGCCGAAGTCGAGCACCTTGGGGCCGTCGGGGGCGAGGATGACGTTGGACGGCTTGAGGTCGCGGTGCAGCACGCCGGCCGCGTGGATCGCGGCGACGGCCTCGGCCATGCCCGCCGCGACCACGCGCGTCCGGGGCAGGGAGAGCGCGCCGCCCCGGCGGACCCGCTCACCCAGGGTCGGACCGGGCAGGTAGGCGGTGGCGTACCAGGGCTGCTCCGCGATCGTGTCGTGGGCGAGGACGGGTGCGATGCAGCGAGCCCGGACCCGGCGCATGAGTTCGATCTCGCTCGCGAAGCGCGCCCGGAACTCCGGGTCGCCCGCGTACTCGGGCCGCACGACCTTGACGGCCACCCAGGACCCGTGGGGATCGGTCGCCGCGAAGACCACGCCCATGCCGCCGGCGCCGAGCCTGCCGTGGACCGTGAACGGGGGAACCGCCCGGGGATCGGTGGGCTGGAGGGGGGTCAGGCCGGGCGGCACGCGGGGCGGGTGGGCCATGGAAGTCCTCGGGGTCGGGGCCTCCACCCCGCGGCACGACGGCGGTCGCGTGCCACGGGAGGAAATCGGTCACACGGGTAGGACGCCTCACGCGTCCCAACCGTTCACCCTAGCCTCCGTGTGCGGGGTCCGAACTGTGGCACTACGCGCCGAATGAGACGTCCGGAATCGGCCAGCGGGGAGGCGGCTCCGCGGACGAGACTGACACCCATGAACGCACTGGAGAACAGAGTCGCGCTGGTGACCGGTGGCAGCAGGGGCATCGGAGCCGCGGTCGCCGAGCGGATCGCCGAGGCCGGGGCGGACGTGGCCCTCACCTACGTACAGGACGAGGCGGCCGCCGACCGCGTCGTGGCGGCGGTCGGGGCCGCCGGGCGCAGGGCGGTCGCGCTGCGGGCGGACAACGGCGACGCGGACTCCGTGGTCGCGGCGGTGGAACGCACGGTGGAGACCTTCGGCCGCCTGGACGTCCTGGTCAACAACGCCGCCGCCTTCCCCTTCGGACCGACCGGGGAGCTGACCCCGGAACTGATCGACGAGGTGCTGGCCGTGAACGTGCGGGGAACCCTGCTGGCCACCCGGGCGGCCCTGCGCCACATGGGGGAGGGCGCCAGCGTGATCAGCGTCGGCAGCAACGTCGTCGACCACGTCCCCTTCCCCGGGCTCACGCTGTACGCGACCAGCAAGGCCGCCCTGATCGGCATGACGCGGGGCCTGGCCCGCGAGGTGGGGCCGCGCGGCATCACCGTCACCATGGTCAACCCGGGCCCCGTCGACACCGACGCCAACCCGGCCGACGGCCCCAACGCGGACGGGATCCGATCGCTCGTCCCGCTGGGCCGGTTCGGCCGATCCGAGGAGATCGCGGACATGGTCGTGCACCTGGCGGGCCCCGGCGGACGGTTCGTGACGGGCTCCGCGATCGACGTGAACGGCGGGATCAACGCCTGACGCGAACCCGACACCGACCATCAGAGGTAATAAGAAACCATATATTTCGCAAAGGTGAGTTGACCGTCGTTTCTCCCCTTCCGAGATCGCGAAGGGGAGAATTCGCCTGCGGTAAACCCGTTGTTTGGCTCCGCGCACCCCATCACAGGAGTAGAGTCCGGAAACGCGGACAGTACGGTGCCCCGGCACCCGCACCCGTTCCCCGGAGCATTCCGGGTCTCGGCATTCTCGCCGCCACCCTTCAGCGATTCTCGTGGCCCTCGGTCAACAATGCGGTCACGCGCCCCGGGAAACTGGTCCACCACGCGCGCTCGGCGCGCCGCGTTCGTTCCGGGACACGCCGTCCTACGTTGACGAGACCAGACCCAGGGGATTCCCATGGCCTATTACCGTATCCACCTCAACGACGGCTCTTCCCACACGCTCCAGGCCGTGCGCATGCGTACCGACGCCCACTGCCTCTACCTGGAGGAGCGCGCCGCGGGATCGTGGCGCGAAGTGTTCACCAACCCGCTCCACGGCATCGACCGCGTGCAGCGCCGCTTCACCGAGAACGACGGCACGTGGACCTGGCTCAACGAGCGCCTGCCCGCGCCGATCGGCGGAGTGCGCGCCTGGTGACGCGGCGCCCGCGCGCGAGGGGCGGTGCCGCCGCGGCGCGGACGGCACCGCCGACCCGGGGGACGGCGCGTCCCGGACGGGGAACCGCCCCCGGCAGGGCGGGCACCGTCCCCGCCGAAGGGGACACCGCCCGCTACCAGGGCAGGATCCCGTAGCTCTCCGGGTCCGACGCGGCGGCCAGATGACCCCACAGCACTCCGGAGGGCCCATCCTCGGGCAGGGTCGCCAGGTGGAGGCTCACCCGCGCGCCCTGTTCGGCGGTGCGCGTGCCCGAGTGGCCGTTGAGGTCGGTGGCGCAGTAGCCGGGGTTGGCGGCGTTGACCTTGATCGGGGTGTCACGGAGCGCCCTGGCGTGCATCACGGTCACCATGTTCACCGCGGCCTTGGTCAGCGGGTAGCCGGGGCTGGCGACCAGGTCGTGGAAGGGACCGCGGGGGTCCGTCACCGCCCCCATCGACCCGATCTCGCTGGACACGTGGACCACGCGCGCGGCCGGGGAGGCGCGCAGCAGCGGGAGGAAGGCGTCGGTGACCGCCATGACGCCCACCACGTTCACCTCCAGCATCCGGCGCACGGCCGCCAGGTCGGTCCCGCCGATCGTGCCCCAGCCCTCGGCGACACCGGCGTTGTTGACCAGCACGTCGAGCCGCCCGAAGCCGTCGGCGACGGCGCCGACGGCGGTCGCGACGCTCCCCGCGTCGGTCACGTCCAGCGGCAGCACGCGGGCGTCCACCCCGTCCTCCCGCAGAGCGCGTTCGGCCTCGGCGCCGCGCCCGGTGTCCCGGGCGCCGACCAGCACCGTCATCCCCTCATGTCCCAGCAGCCGCGCCGTTTCGAGGCCGATGCCCCTGTTCGCCCCGGTCACCAGGGCCACCTTCGTGTCATGTGTGTCGGTCATGGCGCCATCGTGGAACCCGAGCGGGACGCGCGGGAGGCCCCGCTGATGGTGGTACCGGTCGTACCTCCCACGGCGGCGCGGCGTCGGGCAGGCTGGTGTCCCGACCCCCGGGAGGCACGCCATGGTGGACCGCCGCGAGCTCGCCGCGTTCCTGCGCGCCGGACGCGCACGGATCGGGCCGCGTGACGTGGGCCTGCCCGACGCCGGGCGGAGGCGCACCCCGGGTCTGCGCAGGCAGGAGGTGGCCCAGCTCGCCGGGATGTCGGTCGAGTACTACGTCCGGCTCGAACAGGCGCGGGGCCCCAACCCGTCGGCACAGGTGCTGTCGGCGCTCGCCCGGGCGCTCATGCTCAACGTGGACGAGCGCGCCTACCTGTTCCGGGTGGCCGGGGCGCCGCCGCCGGAGGCCCGGGTTCCGCACCAGGAGGTCCCCGCACCGGTGCGCCACCTCATCGGCGACCTCACGGCGACCCCCGCGTACGTGCTGAACGCCAGGTACGACGTCCTCGCGCGCAACGCACTGGCGACGCACTTCCTCGGCGGCGCACCGGCCGACGGTTCACGGCACAACGTCATCGAGTGGATGTTCTCCGCTCCGGACGACGATCCGCACTGGGCGGACCCGGACCAGGAGGAGTTCGCGCGCCAGTCGGTGGCCGACCTGCGGGTCGCCTACGCCCGCTACCAGGGCGACCCGGAGATCGCCGCGATGGTGACCACGCTGCTCGGGACGTCGCCGCGGTTCGCCCGGATGTGGGAGGAACGGCACGTGCGGGAACGGCGCGGGACGCGCAAGCGCATGCGCCACCCCGTCGCGGGTCCACTGGAGTTCGAGTGCCAGGTGCTGCTGATCCCGGACACCGACCAGCGGTTGATCACGTACTGCGCGGCGCCCGGATCGCCGACGGAGGCGGCGATCCGGCGGCTGGCCGACCTGCCGCCCCTGTCCGCGGCGCCGCCCGCTCCCGGTGGCCGCGCGTCGCCGTGAGCGGCCGAACCGGCCCGGGAACGGACGAGGGGCGACGGGACCGCGTCCCGTCGCCCCTGCCGGTGCTCGTCGGTTACAGGCCCTCGCCGTGGGGGGAGCCGGAGGTGCCGGAGCCGTCGGTGGTCTGCTCACCGGTCAGGCTGGCCTCCAGCCACTCGTCCCAGGACATCTGCCAGTAGCCCCAGCCGTTGTTCCACTCCAGCTCGCGGTCGGTGCCGGTGGTCTCCAGGACGTCGCCCATGAGGGTGTTCTCGAAGATCCACCGGGCGTCCTCCATCCGCAGGTTGGTGCACCCGTGGGAGGTGTTGGCGGAGCCGATGTTGCCGTTGTACGAGGCCTCGTGGAGGAACTCGCCGCTGCTGGAGGTGCGGACGGCGTACTGGACGTCCACGCGGTAGGCGTCCGGGGAGTCGGCGGGGACGCCGAGCGTCGCCGAGTCCATGGTCAGCTGCTCGTAGCGTTCCATGAGCACGTGGGTGCCGGTGGTGGTGGTGTACATCCGGCTGCTGCCGTTGCCGTTGCTCACCTCGATGACCCGGTCCTGCTCGCCGTCGATGTTGACGGCCATCTCGTGGTCGGGGACGTTCATCGTGAGGATGAGCTCCCGGCCGACCTCGAAGTCGATCTGGTAGTCCCGGACGCCGTAGACCCCCTCGGAGGCCTCGACACCGGCGAGGTGGAGGTCGACGGTCACGTTCTGGTGCGGCTCCCAGTACTCCTCGGGACGGAAGACGGCCTGCTGGTCCGACACCCAGTTCCAGGCGCCCGCGATCTCCTGGTCCGCGGTCACCTCCATCGCGCTCTCGACCTGCTCCTTGTTGGTGACCGGCAGGTCGAAGCCGACCACCACCGGCATGCCGACGCCGACCGTGTCGCCGGCGCTCGGGAAGGTGGTGTAGGTGTCCAGTTCGAGGCGCTGCCCGGGGGTGGCGTCCAGGGTGGCGAACCGCTGGACGAGTTCGGTCTCCTCACCGGCCGCGTTCGCCGCGGTGGCGGTGACGACGACCTCGGAGCCGGGGGCCAGGGTCCAGTCGCTGACCCACTCGGTCTCGTCCTCGTTGAGGGTCCCGGTCATGGCGAGGAGGTCGGAGCCCTCCTCCTCGGCGCCGGTGAGCGAGGCCTCGCTGACGACGGTCTGTTCGACCTGGACGTCGGTGATGACGCCGCTCTCGGCCGTCACGCGGACGGGGGAGTTCGGCGCGACCTCGGTCCCGCCGTCCTCGGGGGTGATGGTCAGCGCCGCGGGGTCCGCGTCGACGGCGGAGTCCTCGCTGCTCTGCGGCTCGGCGTCCCCAGACGTACAGGCAGTGGCCGCGAGCGCCAGCGCCATCAGTCCGATGCCGAACCGACGCGTCACCGCCGGGGTGGTGTTGCCCGTCACGTCTGGACCTCCATCTTGAACGCCGGGTGCCTGGTGCACGCTTTCGATAGTGAGACGCGTGAGCGCCGAAAAGGTTCGGATTCTCCGCGGATCGGTATGCAGCGGTGATCTCGGGCGCGTGGGGAGGAAGCGCCGGAACCGCCGACGATACACCCAGGGGGTAAGAGCCCGAACCTCCGGTCCCGAGATTACGGCCATCCGAGACCCAGTCCGCACAGAGACCGATCACATCCAAAAACCTGAGCGAACGAACAAGTTGTCGGATAGAATCTGGAGCAGTCGATCAGGTTTCTCTGGAAGGGGCCCTATGCCGTGGATCTGGTTGGGCGGCGCGATCGTCGCCGAGGTCGTCGCGACCACCTCACTCAAACTCTCCGAGGGCTTCACCCGGCCGATCCCGTCGGCCGTGGTGGCTGTCGGATACCTCACCGCGTTCGTTCTCCTCTCTCAGTCCCTGAACCGGGGTATGGACCTCGGTGTGGCCTACGGCGTGTGGGCGGCGACGGGCATCGCCCTGGTCGCCGCGATCGGCGCCCTGTTCCTCGGCGAGTCCCTCACCTGGGTGCAGGTGGGCGGCATCGCCCTCGTCATCGGCGGGGTCATGGCACTGGAGATGGGCGGCGCCCGCTGACCGGGCGCCTCCACCGTCACACCGGTCGACAAGGGGACACGTGAGCGAGACCGAGGACATCTCCGACGGCCGACGGCGCAAGGGAGAGCAGCGCCGCCGCCTCCTTCTGGACGCCACGATGCGCGTCGTCGAACGCGACGGCGTCGCCGCCGTGAGCCAACGGCGGGTGGCGGCCGAGGCGGGCGTCCCGCCCAGCGCGGTCACGTACTACTACGCGGGCGTGGACGACCTCCTGGTGGACGCCCTCACGCGGGTCAACGACACCTACGTGGCCGCGATCACCGCCCTGCCCGACGATCCCGACGACGCGCTGCGCGGGTTCGCCGCACTGGTGGCCGCCGGATCGGGCGCCGATCGGGCGCACGTGATGGCCGAGTGCGAACTCTTCCTCATCGCCGCGCGGCGGCCGTCGCTGCGCCCACAGATCGAACGCTGGAACGAGGCCGTGGATTCCTTCCTCGCCGCCTACCTGACCGACCCGGTGGCCAGGACCGGGGCGGCGGCCGCGGTCGACGGCCTGTTCCTGCGCGCCTGTACGACCGAGTCCGCGTTGACGGACGACGAGGTGTACGCAGTGCTCACCCGGCTGGTGTCCGCGACGACCGCGCCGCGTACCGGCCGGGAGGAACCCCGATCACGGATGTGAACTCACGGGTCAGGTGCGACTGGTCGCTGAAGCCGAGTTCGGCGGCGAGCCGCCCCCAGTCGGGCCGGTCCCCCGCACGGGCGCGCTCGGCGGCCTCGTAGAGCCGGTACCGGCGGATCACCGTCTTGGGCGCGAGGCCGACGTGGTCGGCGAACCGGCGTTGCAGCAGACGCACCCCGACTCCCTCGCGCTCGGCGAGCGCGGACACGCTGACCACAGCGGGATCGGCGGCCACCCGGTCCACGATGTCGGCGGTGTCCTCCGCCGGGTGGCGCTCCTCGGGCAGCCGCGCGGCGAGGTGGCCGTCCACCCACGCGATCAGCGGCCCGGGACCGGCGTGGTCGGGCGGGTCGTCGTCGAAGACCTCCGCCCACGGCAGCGCCGCGTCCACGATCGTGTTCAGGGGGCGACCGAGGAGCGGCCGGAATCCGGCGGGACGGAACATGACCCCGAGCGCCCAGCCGACACCCTCCAGACGGCGCTCGGTCACACCCGTGGCGGGACCGTGCACGCCCGCGCGGCCCCCGGTGAACACCACGTTGACCACGGGGTGCGGCAGGACCCGCTGCACGTGCGGCGCACGGTCGGTCAGGTCCCAGGAGGCCACCCAGTAGCGGTCCACCAGACGGGCGACGGGCGACGAGGGCGCGTGGCGGTCGAGCCGGAAGCGGGTCAGCCCGGTCTCCGGGTCGAGGATGCCGCGCGCGTCCCTGTCGACGGACTTCGGTATCACGGGCCAAGCATAGGACGCGGCGTTCGAACACGTGTCGCGTTTGTTCAAGACCTCCTGCGGCTGCCGGATCAGACTGGTCGTCACCGACGACTCCCGGAAGCAGGTTCCGCCATGAGTGACATCGCCAAGCGCTACGACCGCCTCTCCGCCGACTTCGCGCGCGCCGTCGCGGCCGTTCCCGAGGACGGGTGGTCGGCCGACACCCCGTGCGACGGCTGGACCGTCCGCGACCTGGTCCAGCACGTGGTGGACACGCAGGGCATGTTCCTGGGACTGGTCGGCCGCGGACTCGGGGAGATCCCCTCGGTGGACGACGACCCGGCCGCCGCCTGGGACGCGGCCAGGTCAGTGGTCCTGGCCGACCTCGACGACGCCGAGCGCGCCGGCACGGAGTTCGACGGCCTCTTCGGCCGGACCACGTTCGCCCGGGCGGTCGACCAGTTCCTCGGGTTCGACCTCGTGGTCCACCGGTGGGACCTGTGCCGCGCGACGGGCCAGGACGAGCGCCTCGACCCCGACGACGTGCGCTGGGCGCGCGAGACCGCCGACCGCTTCGGCCCGAACCTGCGCCGCGAGGGCGTGTGCGGCCAGGAGCTGACCCCGCCGGAGGGCGCCGACGACCAGACCCGCCTGCTCGCCCACCTCGGCCGCCGCGCCTGGTAACCCGCCCCGCCGGGCCGACACGGCGCCGCCCTCACGTGTCCGCCGCGCGGGCCGCGGCGCCGAGCTTGGTCATCCCCACCAGCAGCCGCAGGATCATCAGTCCCGACGCGGCCAACAGCACCCAGGCGGCGATGCTCAGCACCTGGGCGCGCGAGGACAGGTCGGCCCACACCACACCGGGCCCCTCGACGGCGTTGAACAACCCCACCGACATCAGCCCGGTCACGGCCGCCAGGACCGTGAGCACCGCGCGCTGGGCCGCGTGCCGCAGCAGAGCGCGGTCCTCCGGATGGGCGAACGGCCGCACCCGCACGGTGAACCGGCCCTTGTGCAGCTGGTCGGTGATCCGATCGAATCTGCGCGGCAGCCTCCGCAGCGTGGGCATGAGCGCCGCAAGCTCCCCCATCGCCGCGTCCCGCACGTTGTCGGCGCTCAGGGCGTCCGCCATCCGGTTCTCCGCGAACCTCCGGGCCTCGGTGACCGTGTCGAAGCCCGGAGAGAGGTGGACCAGCGTGCCCTCCAGCGTGGCCAGGGCCCGGAACACCGCCGCCAACTCGGGCGGCAGCGACAGGCCGAACCGGGTCACGATGAGCATCAGCTCGGTGAACATGCGCATGCTGGCGGTCGCTCCGCTGTGCAGGTACCGGGCCATGAACTGGCCCAGCGCCCGCCGCAGCCGCTCCTCGTCCACCCCCGCGGAGTCGTCGACCACGTCCAACAGGGTGTCGGTGAGCAGCACCGCGTCGGTGCGGTCGATGGCCAGCAGCATCATCCGCAGCGCCTCACGGGTCTGCCCGTCCAGGCGGCCCACGGAACCGTAGTCCAGCAGCCCCACACCGCCGTCGTCGAGCACCATGATGTTGCCGGGGTGCGGGTCGGCGTGGAAGATGCCGCTCATCATCACCTGCTCCAGCAGGCAGTCCAGCAGCACACGGGCGATGTGGCCGCCGTCCGCGCCGTCCAGGTCGGCCGAGCCCAGCGGCGTCCCGTGCAGGCGTTCCATGACCATGACCCGGCGCGTGGTGTAGGCCTCGTGCACGGTGGGGATGCGCACGGGCGACCCCGCGGTCGCCTCGGCGACGGCGGCGATGTTGGCCGCCTCGACCTCGAAGTCCAGCTCCTCCAACAGCGCCTCGGCGAACCCCTCCGCCAGGTCCACCACCCCGATCGCCGGCCCCCATTCGGTCCCCCGCTGGAACCTGCGCGCCAGCCTCCGGATGATGTCGAGGTCCCGCCGCACGACCGGCACGATGCCCGGACGCTGGACCTTGACCACGACTTCCTGTCCGTCCGGCAACCGCGCCAGGTGGGCCTGGGCGATGGAGGCCGAGGCGAGCGGTTCGGCGGAGAAGTCCGCGAAGAGCTCGTCCAGGGGGCGGCCCAGGGATCGTTCGACGGCCTCGCGCACCTGGCCGAACGGCACGGGCGCCACCTCGCTGTGCAGGCGGCCCAGCTCCTCGACGAACACCGGCGGCAGCAGGTCACGCCGTGTCGCCATCACCTGGCCGAGCTTGACGAACACCACCCCGGCCTCCTCCATGGACCGGGCCAGGGACCGCGCGAGACGGCGCTGGGTGGAGGCGTCCTCCCCCGCGTCGCGCCGCCGGGTCACATACCCCCACAGGCCGTGCCGGGCGAGGATCCACACGATCCTGCGGTACCGACCGACGCGCTTGAACCACAGCACCGTCCCGCGCGCCGCCGCCAACGGGCGCAGCCGGGTCCCCTGCGGCAGGGCGAGTTCGAGGGCGACGAACACGAGCATCGCCGCGACGGCCATGGCCAGCGACATCAGCGCGACGAACCCGGGCCCCGCCAGCCGCTCGGGATCGAAGTCGGGCGAGGTGG
This sequence comes from Nocardiopsis sp. NPDC050513, assembly GCF_044457925.1. Taxonomy (NCBI): domain Bacteria; kingdom Bacillati; phylum Actinomycetota; class Actinomycetes; order Streptosporangiales; family Nocardiopsidaceae; genus Nocardiopsis; species Nocardiopsis sp. NPDC050513. The sequence continues at coordinate 29,189 of NZ_JBITHK010000006.1, forward strand.
GCGTGGAGCCCAGATACAGCAGGATGCTGGCGGCGCCGCCGATCGGCACGCCGACCGCCCCGGCGATCACGAGCCGCGGGGCGTTGAACGGCACGCCCATCATCCGGCTCGCGAGCACGCCCAGCCCGAGCAGGAGGAGGACGAACAGGCCGATGGACAGGATCTGTCCCAGCCAGCTCCCGGCGTCCGTGGCCGCCGGGGCGGCCAGGACGGCCGACGTGTGTACGGGGAACTGTTCGGGGTGGCTGAACATGGCCACGAACCCTTCCGGGTCGTCGTGGCGGACACCCGCTCGTGCACGGACGCCCGCCGGGGGGCAGGAGGCGGCGCCCTGGATCCCGGTGCGGCGTGGTGGGGACGGGGGCGCCTGGATCCGAGTCTGCCACCCTCGCGGCGACCGTGGGTGGCGGGTCCACTACCTGTGGACAACTCACCGCCCCGCCACCGCACCGCCTCAGACAACCCGCCGGCCCCGCGGACGCGAAGGGGGCGCGCCCCCTCAGGTGCGCGCCCCACAGCGTCGGATCTCGGCGGATCAGCGGGTCAGACCCGGATCAGCAGGTCAGCTCCCACGAGCACTCCAGCTCACCGCCGCGCTGCTGCGCGGGGGCGTTCTGGCGGAGCGTCGCGACCGGGGCCTCGTGCCCCAGGTACTCGGCGATGCTGATCGCGATCCCGTCCTGCACGTGGATCGGCGCCCACCCCGCGTGGCCGTTGTTGACCACGCTGAACACCAGGTCGCGGCCGTCGGGCCCGGTGACGTACCCCGACAGCGCGCTGACCCCGGACATCGTGCCGGTCTTGCCCTGGACCACTCCGTCGGCGGCCGTACCGCGCATCCGGTTGGCGAGCGTGCCCCCGACCCACGGATCGGGGTCGCCCGCGACCGGGATCGAGGCGCGCCAGGTCCCGTACCAGGAGGCGTCCCGCGTCCGGCTGAGCAGTTCGGTGACGGCGTCGGCGGTGACCCGGTCGGTCCGCGACAGACCGGAACCGTCGTGGAAGACCATGTCCCCGGTGTCCACGCCGAGACCGGCCACGGCCTCCTCGACGCCGGCCAGACCGGCCGCCCACGACCCCTCGTCGGCGACCTCCCGGCCGATGCTCTTGACGAGCATCTCCACGTGCCCGTTGTTGCTGAACTTCATCAGCGGCACCATCAGTTCGCCCAGGGTGTCGGACTCGTGGTCGGCGACCACCTCGGCGTCCGACCGGTCCTCGGGCATCTCGCCCAGCGTCACGTCGCCGCGGACCCGGACCCCGTGCCGCTCCAGCGCCTCCCGGAACACGTGCCCGGCGAAGGCGGCCGGCTCGTCGACCGTGCGCAGCCGGACGACCGGGTCGGCGTCCTCCGGCAGGGAGCCGGTGACCGTGATGGTGTTGGCGCCCGTGGGACGGTCGATCACGACGGAGCCGGTCTCCCCGGCCGCCACGGTGACGGCCTGGTTGTCCAGCTCCATGTAGCCCTCGGCGGCGCCGAGGTCCACGTCGACCGGCTCACCCTCCCCCGCGGGGGCGACCACGACCTCCGTGACGCCGGTGTCGAGGCGCTCCCCGTGGGCGACGGTCAGCGCGGAGATCTGCGCGGAGTAGGCGTACGGCTCGTCCGACGGCCACCAGTCGTCGACCAGGCGCTCGTCGTCGAACCAGGTGTCGTCGGCGACCAGGTCCCCTCGCACGACCCTGATCCCGGAGTCGGCGACCTCCTCGGCCATCGCGTCCAGGTCCTCGGCGGTCAGCGACGGGTCGCCGCCGCCCACCAGGTACAGGTCGGTCACGGAGTGCCGGCGCCGGCGCTCGTCCTCGACCACGACGTCCGTGGTGAACGTGTGGTCGGCGCCGAGCACGTCCAGCCCGGCCGCGGTGGTGAACAGCTTCATGTTGGACGCCGGGAGCAACTGCTCCCCGCCGTCGCGCGAGTACAGGCGCTCGCCCGTCTCGGGGTCGACGACGACCACACCGGACACCGCCCCCTCCAAGGCGGGATCCTCCAGGAGGGCGTCGATGTCGGCGCGCAGCTCGGCCAGGCGGTCCCGCTCGTCCACCGCGTCGGCGAGAGCGGACGAGGCCGTGAACGGCGCGACGGCGGCCAGGGGGAGCGCGGCCAGCGCGGCGGCGGCCAGACGGGTTCTCCTCCGGAGGCGGCCGGGACGGAACCGCGAGGGGCGGTGGCCGTCGGGGGTCTCGGCGGTCATGGATCTCCTCGTGAGATCGGTCGGGGGTCCGTTGACACGGGGGCGCGGCGCCACGGAACATGGCGGAACGACCGTAGCGGACGGAGTTCCCGTCCGCCACGGACGCGCCCGGGGCACGGACCCCGGCCTCAGATCAGCTCGACCACCTCCGAGTAGTGGCAGGCGTCGCGGTGACCGGCGCCCCGCTCCTCCAGCTCCGGGGGCTCCTCCACGCATCGGGCCTGCTCCTGGGCAGAGAGGTCGTTCGCGAACTTCGGGCACCGCGTCCGGAACCGGCACCCCGACGGCGGGTTGGCCGGGCTGGGGACGTCACCCGTGACGATGATCCGCTCGCGGGTGCGTTCCTTGACCGGGTCCGGCAGAGGGATGGCGGAGATGAGCGCCTGCGTGTACGGGTGCGCGGGGGCCCCGAACAGCTGCTCCGTCGTGCCGGTCTCCACGATCCGGCCCAGGTACATCACGGCGACCCGGTCGGCGATGTGCCTGACCACCGACAGGTCGTGCGAGACGAACAGGTACGACAGGCCCAGCTCCTCCTGCAGGTCCTCCAGCAGGTTGATCACACCCGCCTGGATGGACACGTCGAGGGCGGAGACGGGCTCGTCCAGGACCAGCACACGGGGGTTGAGCGCCAGGGCGCGGGCGACCCCGATGCGCTGGCGCTGACCGCCGGAGAACTCGTGCGGATACCGGGAGCCGTGCTCCGGGTTGAGCCCCACCAGCTCCAGCAGCTCCCCAACGCGGCGCCGGGACTTCCCGTTGCCCTCGCGGTGGATGCGCAGCGGCTCGGCGATGATGTCCGCGACCGTCATGCGCGGGTCGAGCGAGGCGAACGGGTCCTGGAAGACGATCTGGAGGTCGCGCCGCAACGGGCGCATCTGGCGCGGGGTGAGCGCGTGCAGCGGCTGGCCCCTGTAGTGCACCTCGCCCGACGTCCGCCGGATCAGCTGCAACAGCAGCCGCGCGGTCGTGGACTTGCCGCACCCGGACTCGCCCACCAGGGCCAGCGTCTCCTTCTCCCGCAGTTCCAGGGAGATCCCGGACACCGCCTGCACCTCGCCGATCTTCCGCCGGAGCAGGCCCTTGGAGCGGATCGGGAAGTCCTTCACCAGGTCGGTGACGGTGAGGATCGGCTCACCGCCGCCCCCCGTCCCGGAGCCCGCGCCCGAGGCGTCCTCTCCCGGGGAGTCCGGGGACTCCCCGCCCGCGGAGCCGGGCTCCGCGGCCGACTCCGTGCCGGTCCCGGCCGCGGCCCCGGCGCGGAACAGGTCGGCCGGGGTGGACTCCCCCAGCTCCGCGCTGAAGTGGCACGCCGCTGAGTGCGCGCCCGCGTCGCCGACGTCGGCCCACACGCGGTCACCGCGTTCGTCGAGCGCCAGCAGGAGCGGCTCCTCCTCCCGGCACCGCGCCCGCGCCATCGGGCAGCGCGGCGCGAAGGAACAGCCCGGAGGCATGGCGTTGAGCGAGGGAGGCGTCCCCGTGATCGGGGTGAGGCGCTCGCGCCGGTCCGCGTCGAGCCGGGGAAGCGAGCCCAGCAGCCCGAGGGCGTAGGGCATCCGCGGCCGGTAGAACACCTCCTCCACGGGCCCCGACTCCACGATCCGGCCGCCGTACATCACGGCGACCCGGTCCACGTTCCCGGCCACCACACCCAGGTCGTGGGTGATGAGCACGAGCGCCGCGCCGGTCTCCCGCCGCGCCGCGTTCAACGCCTCCAGCACCTGGGCCTGCACGGTGACGTCCAACGCGGTGGTCGGCTCGTCGGCGATGATGACGTCGGGGTCGTTGGCCATCGCGATCGCGATCACCACGCGCTGGCGCATGCCGCCCGACAGTTCGTGCGGGTACTGCTTGAGCCGCTGCTCCGGGTGCGGGATACCGACCAGTTCCAGCAGCTCCAGGGCACGGTCCATCGCCTTGGCCTTGCTCACGTTCCGGTGCGCGAGCACGGCCTCGGAGATCTGGTAGCCCACGGTGTAGACGGGGTTGAGCGAGGTCAACGGGTCCTGGAAGATCATCGCGATCCGCTCGCCGCGCACCTTGCTGATCTGCGCGTCCGTCAGACCGACGACCTCCTGGCCCAGCACGCGCGCCGATCCGCTCACGCGGGCGTTGCGGGGCAGCAGACCCATGATCGCCATGGACGTCACCGACTTGCCCGACCCGGACTCGCCGACGATCCCCAGCGCCTCACCCGCGCGGAGCACGTAGGAGACCTCGCGGACCGCCCGGAGCGGCCCGTCGTCGGACTGGAAGGTCACACTGAGGTCGTTGACCTCCAGCACCACGTCGTCGCGCTCCACGGTGGCTTCCCTGGCTTCCTTCTCGCTGTTCGTCGCGTCGGTCGCGGTCATCGGCGCTCCATGGTCTGTCGCGGGTCCAGGGCGTCGCGGAGGCCGTCGCCGATGAAGTTGATCGTCAGGCAGACGATCACCAGCAGGACGCCCGGCGGGTAGAAGAGCCACGGTCGGGTGGAGGCGGCCGTACGGGCGTCGCCGATCATCTGGCCCAGGGAGATGTCGGGGAGCTGGATGCCGAAGCTGAGGAAGGACATGCCCGCCTCCAGCAGGATCGCCACGGCCACCAGGAGGGTCGCGGCGACGATGATCGGCCCGGCCGCGTTGGGCAGCAGGTGCCGGACGATGATCCAGCCCGGCGACGCGCCCGCCGCCCGTGCCGCCTCCACGAACTCCTGCTCCCGCAGGGACAGCACCACGCCGCGGACGACGCGGGCGATCTGCGCCCAGGAGAACGCGGCGATGATGAGCGCCACCGCCCACCACGTGGTGCCGCCGCGCACGCTGCCGGCGATCGCGGCGACCATGACCAGCAGCGGGACGATCATGAAGACGTCGACGATCCGCATCATCAGCGCGTCGGTCCGTCCCCCGTAGTACCCGGCCGTCGCGCCCCACAGGGAGCCGACCGCGGTGCCGAGGAGCGACACGGTGAACGCCACCTTCAGGGTCTGCTGGGCGCCGCGCATGAGCTGGCCCAGCACGTCGTGCCCGGCCGTGGTGGTCCCCAGCGGGTGGTCGGCGTTCGGCGGGACGCTGGGCGGGATCTCCCGGTGGACGAGGTGGTCCCAGGTCCAGAAGTAGGGGCCCAGGAAGGCGAAGAGGGCGATCACGACCAGCACGCCCAGGCTGATCATGGCGGGCCGGTGCCGGAGGAACCGGCGGACGATCAACTGGAGCTGGGTGCGCTGGACGCCGCCCACCCCTTCGGCGGCGACGGCCGTGCCCGGCGCGCTGTTCTCACTCATAGCGGATCCTCGGGTCGAGCACGCCGTACAGCAGGTCGGCGATGAGGTTGGCCAGGATGACGGTCGTGCCGCTGAGCATCAGCCACGCCATCAGCGCGAAGGAGTCGTTGGCCGCGACCGCCTGGATGAAGAACTCGCCGAGCCCGCGCCACTGGAAGACCCGCTCGGTCAGGACCGTGCCGTCGATGATGGCCGCCATGCCGACGGCCACGACCGTGGTCAGGGGGATGAGCGCGGTGCGCAGGGCGTGCCGACGGACGACGACCCGGTTGGGCAGGCCCTTGGCGCGCGCCAGGCGCACGTAGTCGCTGTTGAGCACTTCCAGCATGGAGGTGCGCTGGTAGCGGCTCCACGACGCGAAGCTGGTCAGCATGAGCACGATCGTGGGAAGGGTCATGTAGGCGAGGGCGTTGGTGACCAGCCCGAAGCCCGATTCGCTCTGCGCCTGGTAGGTGCCGTCGCCGACCGTGGCGAAGAACTGCGTGCCGACGAGTTCGTTGAACCCGACCCCGGCCTGCTGGACGATCCCGGCGAACCAGAACGTCGGCATGGCCAGGGCGAGGAAGCCGACGAAGGTGAGGGTGTAGTCGAGCTTGGAGTACTGCCGCATCGCGCTGACCACGCCCGTGAGGACGGCCAGGCCGATGGCGAAGACGGTCGCCGCGCCGACCAGCCGCAGGGTGACCCCGAGGCGTTCGGCGATGTTCGCGCCGATGTCGTAGGTGGCGCTCTGGGTGGAGGGGCCGAACTCGCCCTGGAGCAGTCCGATGTCGCCGTTGCCGCCGATGCCGGTGATCCAGAGCCAGTACCGCTCCGGCATGGACCGGTCGAGGTAGAGGCGTTCCTCCTGGAGCTGGATGACCTCCGGGTCCGGGGGCGGCTGCATGACGCGCATGTTGGCCAGGGGATCGCCGGAGAGGTCGATCAGGACGAAGGTGAGGACGGAGGCCAGGAGCAGGACGGGTATCGAGCCCAGCACGCGCCGCACCGTGTAAACGAGCATGGGTGTGATCCTTCAGGGTGAACGAGGACCGGCCCGGGCAGGGGAGGCGCCGCACCGCGGGCGTCCGTCGAGGACGCCCCACCCCGCGTGGAGAGCCGTGCGGGGTGGCGGGTGACGGGTGGGCTCCCGTGCCCGGGCCCGGAGACCTGCGCCGGTCTACTCGGCGAGGCTCCACTCACCGATGTTGTAGGTGGCGCGGAAACTGGAGTAGAGGTTGTCCTCGATGCCCGCGACCCGGTCGCTCGCGAAGAAGTAGTTCGGGTCGGCCAGCAGCGGGAGGACGTACGCCTCCTCGACGAGGATCTCCATGGCCTCGTTGGCGTAGTCGGCCGCCTCGTCGCGGTTGCGGGCCGAGCCGGTGGACTCCACCAGCCCGTCGATCTCCTCGTTGTCGAGCCGCCCGAAGTTGCTGGTGCTCTCGCTGTGCCACTGCTGCTCGGGGTTGCTGGCGAAGTAGGGGGAACCGCTCCAGCCGAACTCGACGATGTCGAAGTCCTGGGTGCTGAGCATCTCGCCGAGGTTGTCGGTCATCTCGATGGTGGTCTCGATGCCGATCTCCGCCAGGTGGGACTGGATCAGCTGCACGGAGTTGTTGCGGACGACGGTGTCGGTGCTGCGGAGGCGGAACGGGCCCACCTGCTCGCCGTCGAGCATGAGGGTGTCGCCGTCGAGCTCGTACCCGGCCTCCTCCAGGATCTCCAGGGCGGCCTCGGTGTCACCGCTCCCCTGGCCGGTGGGGGTGACGTGGTCGACGAAGTACTCGCTGTCGTTGCCGAAGGTGTGGTTGTTCTTCAGCTCGTAGTCCGGGTAGCCCTGGCCGTAGGTGCGGCTGGCGATGTCGTCGCGGTCGATCGCGGTGAAGACGGCGCGGCGGAGTTCGACGTCCGAGAGCCACTCGTTCTCGGTGTTGAGGTCGATGTGCTCCCAGGTGCTTCCCTCGGCGATGGTGACGGTCGCGTTGGGAATGCCCTCCAGCTCCGCGATGACGTCCTCGCTGAACTGGGCGGGGTTGGCTCCGTCGATCTCGCCGTTGTTGAACGCGTTGACGAAGGTGCCCTCGTCGTTGTTGAACGGCATGATGATGCGGTCGAGCTGGACCGGCTCACCCCACCACTCGGCGTTGGGCTCCTTGACGACCTGGTTCTCCAGGTCGCCGTCGACGATCATCCACGGGCCGCCGGACCACTCGGGCCGTGTCTCGTGCAGCCAGGTGTAGAACTCGCCGAGCTGGTCGGGGTCGTCGACGTCCCAGCCGTTCTCCTCCGCCAGGTGGGACGGGTAGAAGCCGCCGCCGGGGCTGTCGGAGTCGAACTGGCTCATCCACTCGGGGTCGGACAGCCCCTCCTTGAGGGTGATCGTGATGGTCGTGCCGTCGACCTCCATGGTGTCGATCATGTCCGCGTTGGTGGTGCCCCGGGAGTCGCAGGTGGTGCAGTAGCCCTCGTCCGGGGAGGCCGACATCATCGCGGTGACGCGCAGGTCCTCGCCGGTCATCGGCGTGCCGTCGCTCCACACGGCGTCCTCGGCGAGGGTGAAGCTGTACTGGAACGGCCCCGCGTCGAGGTCGTCGTTGATGACCTCGGGCTCCTCGGCGAGGATGTCCAGGTTGTACTCGTAGGTGCCGTCCGGAAGCCAGATGCCGGTGTTCGGGACCACCCCGGAGAGCATCTGGAGGGTGTAGACGCTGCCTCCGGCGCTACTGGTACTCGCCCACGCGGCCGGGAGGCTGTTGATCACCCATGTGACCTCCCGTTCTCCGTCCGCTGGACCGCCTCCGCCGCCGGAACAGGCTGTCAACACCATCATCGCGGATGTGCCCGCCGCGGCCAGCGCGAGCGTTTTCCTTCGTTCGTGCATCAGTTACACCCTTGATCGCTAATACGAGCCGAACACACAGCGTCCGATCGCGTGACGCATACCCCGCCGAAGTTAGGCGATTAGTCGATCAGAAGACCATTAGGCGAAATGTCTGTATAGCCCCACTGCAGGATTCGTGACCCATCCGCAACCCGTTCGCGGCCATTGCCCGGAGTGCCCGACACACGGCCTCAACACGCGCGCAACATCCCGTGCCGTCGCGCGTTTGCGCAGTACAGAGCCCCTCCGAGTCCGACTACACAGCGAAGTTGGATTCGGACATACCAAAAAGGGATTGATGTCCACTAGACACGGGCGACCGAAGCGGACACGAGGTCAACAGCGTTTATTCTCGGGATCCTCACGGGACGATCCGCACACCAAACCAGACATAGGACATCAAACTACACGTATAACGCGAGAGGTCGCCCGCGCGAACCCCAACGCGCGCCGCCCGGAAGGGGGAGGGCACAGGGTTTCATTCATCCGAAGATCCCATGACAATCAGGAAAAAGCGACAGAAGGAACAAAAGACACCAACAACCACATAGTCCCTGGAGTGTCGCCAACAGGGGTGCCCGAAACCGCAGACCGCACGTCTGGGAAGCCGATAGGCTGCGATCGGCGACCGCCATCACCCCGCGCAGTACCCGTCGAGAGAGGCATCTGCCGTGTCCGAAACCGTCCGCATGGTCTGCCCCGCAGGCCGCAAGCACGTGGAGTTGTCGGCCGGTTACCTCCTCGTGGCGCTGGCCGTCGTCGCCGTGGTCGTCGAACCCGGCCACTGGGCCACCGTCACCCTCGGTGTCCTCCTCGCGCTCACGGGGATCGCCCTCGCGGTCCACGGGCACCGGATCACGTCACCGGTCCTGGAGGTCTCCGACGACGAGTTCCGCTACGTGCGCGGCCGCTACGTCGTCAGCGTCCCGTTCCAGGACATCGGCTCCTACCACGTGCTCACCGGGCGCATCCGGTCCCTCGCCCTGTACGACACCTCCGGTCGGCCCAAGCGCTTCCCCTCGCTGCGCAGCCGCCGCACCGCCCGCACACACCTCCCCCTCACCGGGATGACCAGGCCCGCCAAGGTCGAGTCGTTCATGGCCGTGGCCGGCATCCCGCCCCGTGAGCGCTCCCTGACCTCCTGAGCCGGATCCGGGCGCTCCTACGCGTGAGGAGCGCGGGGCAGGCGTGAGGTCGGCGGGCGCGTGTGCGCCCGGTGCGCCGCCCAGGCCCGGGACCTGGGCGGCACGGCCGTTCGGGAGACGGGCGACGGCGTTCCCCAGAGCGCGGACGGTGTGAGCCCCCAGGTCACTCCCGTCCACCCGACACCACACACCACTGGGACATACCGCCGCAAGGTCGTGTGATCTACCCTCGATGGGGTGAAGCAGTCCAGAATCACCGCCATCCTGACCGTAGCGGGGATGCTCGCGGCCATGTGGGTCTTCGAGATCCTCGACAGCGTCCTGTTCAACGGAGGTCTCGACCAGGAGTTCGGGCTGCGCGCCTGGACCTTCTCCGACCCCTGGACCGTGCTCACGGCACCGTTCATGCACGGCAACCTCCAGCACATCATCGGTAACTCACTACCGTTCCTGGTGCTGGGGTCCCTGGTCGCCTTCAGCGGGCTCGGCCGGTTCCTCCTGACCACCCTGATCGTGGCCCTGGTGAGCGGCCTCGGCATCTGGTTGTTCAGCTCGCCCCTCACCCTCACCGTCGGCGCCAGCGGCCTCGTCTTCGGCTACTTCGGCTACACGGTGCTGCGCGGCCTGATCGAGCGCAGGACCATCGACATCGTGATCATGATCTGTGTGGTCCTCTTCTACGGGACGATGATCTGGGGGGTCCTGCCCCAGCACCCCGGCGTCTCCTGGCAGGCCCACCTGTTCGGCTTCCTGGGCGGTCTGCTCGCCGCCTACCTGCTCCCCCGTCGGGAACGCCAGAACCAGAGCCAGCAGTGGAAGCCCGGCTCGCAGGGCGGCTACTACGCTCCCTGACCCCGGAACGCCGCACACGGGAACGGGCCGCCTCCCATCGAAGGGAGACGGCCCGTTCGTCGTCGCCGCGGTGGCACCGGCGCCACCGCGGCCCCGTCGGCGGGGGCCTAGAACTCCAGGCCCTCCGCGTCGTCGCCCAGGGTGCGCTCCAGGAACTCGGGGTTCTCGGAGAGCCAGACGCGCGCGCCCTCCTGCGGGTCGTCCTCGTACTCGTCGAGGGTCAGCGCCTCGAGGTCGCCGAGCTCCTCGTCGGACAGGTCGAACGCCTCGATCCAGGCCGCCACCTCGGGGAAGTCCTCGGCGAAGCCGTCACGGCCGACCGCGTGGACGCTCTCCGCGTCGCCCATCAGACCCTCGGGGTCCTCCAGGTCCTTCAGGTCGTACTGCGCGTAGGCGATGTGCGGACGCCACAGCGTGACGACGATCGGCTCCTCCTCCTGGTAGGCGGAGTCCAGCTCGGCGAGCATCGCGGACGTGGAGGACTCGACCAGCTCGAAGTCGTCCAGACCGTAGCCCGGCATCGCCTCCTCCCTGGTGACGCGCACCAGGCCGGAGCCCGACTCGATGCCGACGATGCGGTTGTCGAGCTCCTCGGCGATGCCGGGCAGGTCCTCGATGCTGTCGACGTCCTCCATGTAGGCGGGGACGGTCAGCGTCAGACGGGCGTTGTCGTACCAGGAGCCCAGGTCCTCCAGCTGGTCGCCGTAGTCCTCCCAGTAGTCGGCGTGGGTCACCGGAAGCCAGGTGTCGAGGAACAGGTCGATGTCACCGTCGGCGGTGCCCTGGTACATGGGCGCGACGTCGAGCTCGGTGACCGTGACCTCGTAGCCCTTCTCCTCCAGCAGGACCTGCCACAGGTTCGTGGCCGCGATGTCCTCCTCCCACGGGATGAGGGCGATGTTGATCGCACCGCCGCCCGTGCCCTCGTCCTCGGCCCCCGAGCCGCCGGTCAGGTCCTCGCCGCCACCGCCGCAGGCGGTCAGCAGGAGTGCGCTGCCCAGGCCCAGGGCCGTGAGCGATGCCAGACGCGCGTTCATACTCTTCCTTCCCTCGATACTTCTTCGTCGGTCTCTCACGAGCGCGCGCTCTCGGCGCGCGCCTGCGGGGAGTTGTGCGTGATCGCGGCGGTCAGGCGGTCGAGGAAGATCGCCAGGACGACCACGGCCACGCCGGCCTCGAAGCCCAGGGCGCCGTCGTTGCGGGAGATGCCCTGGTAGACCTGGTTGCCGAGGCCGCCGGCGCCGACCATGCCCGCGATGACGACCATGGAGAGGCTGAGCATGATGACCTGGTTGACGCCGGCCATGATCGTGGGGAGGGCGAGGGGGATCTGGATCCCGGCCAGGATCTTGCGGCCGGGCGCGCCGAACGCCTCACCGGCCTCCACCAGCTCCCTGTCGACCTGACGGATGCCCAGTTCCGTGAGGCGAACGCCCGGCGGCATGGCGAAGACGACGGTCGCGACCACGCCGGGGACGGAGCCGATCGAGAAGAAGACGACCGCCGGGATGAGGTAGACGAAGGCGGGCATCGTCTGCATGAGGTCGAGGACCGGCTTGACGATCCTGCTGACCGTGTCGTTGTACGCGGACAGGACGCCGATCGGGAGCGCGATCACCAGGACGATGAGACTGGCCACCAGAACCAGGCCCAGCGTGTCCATGGCGTTGGCCCACTGGCCCACGGAGGCCACCAGGGAGAGCGCCACCAGTGCGAACAGCCCCATCTTCCAGCCGGCCACGGAGAGCGCGAGCAGGCTGAGCAGCAGGATCATGAGGACCGCGCGCGGCTCCGTCACCGCGGTCGGCAGGAGGAACCAGCCGAGCAGGACAGCCGCTGTCCAGCCGCCCGCCACGATGCCGGTGCGCGTTCGGGTTCTCCCGTCCAGCGTCCCTAGCACCGTGACGGCGAGCAGGAAGAGCACGGAGACGACGAAGTAGCCGTCGGCGTACTCCCCCGTGGCGTCGATCAGCCAGAGGACCGGCCCGGGCGGGAGGACGCGGTTGATGAACAGGTCGCCGACGGCGAACTGGGCGTGGAGGATGTAGAGCACCGAGACCACGCCGACGATGGCCACCAGGGGGACACGCCGGGTCCGGAGCAGCGGGACCGCGATGATGACCGCGGCGATGAAGGCGAGTTGACCGGCGGCCGGGGAGACGAAGAAGCCCGAGAGCGCGTCCACGGCCCAGCTGACGAACTCGCCGATGACGTCGAAGACCACGCCGAAGTGGGTCTTGAGCCACTGGTTGAGGGCCTCGAAGCCAGCGCCGAGGGGAAGGGACGGCGGAAAGTCGACGGGTGTCACGCGTTCTCCTTCCCTGCCGCGAGGGCGGAGAGCACGGAGTCGCGGCACACGCTTCCGATCTCCCGTCCGTCGTCGGCGACCACCCGGAGGCGGTCGACCTCGACGAGGCTCGCGTAGAGGTCGGCGATGGGGGTGTCCTCTCCGACCTCGGGAGCCGCCGCGTCGGCCATGACGTCGGTGTCCAGCGCGGAGGCGGCGGTGAGCACGCGGGTGCGGTCGACGTCCTCGATGAAACGCTCGACGTAGTCGTTGGCCGGGGAGCTGAGGATCTCCTGGGCGGTGCCGATCTGGGCGACGCGGCCGTCGCGCAGGACGCAGATGCGGTCGCCCAGGCGCATGGCCTCGTTGAGGTCGTGCGTGATGAAGACGATCGTCTTGCCCAGGGTCTCCTGGAGCTCGAGGAGCTGGGTCTGCATGTCGCGGCGGATCAGCGGATCCAGGGCGCTGAACGCCTCGTCCATGAGGATGATGTCGGTGTCGGCGGCCAAGGCGCGGGCCAGGCCGACGCGCTGCTGCATGCCGCCGGAGAGCTGGTGGGGGAGCTTGTCCTCCCAGCCGCCGAGACCGACGAGGTCGAGGGTCTCGCGTGCCTTGCGCTCGCGCTCGGCGCGGGGCACCCCGCGCAGTTCGAGGCCGTAGGCGGCGTTCGCGCACACCGTGCGGTGCGGAAGCAGGGCGAAGTGCTGGAAGACCATGCTGATCTTCTCGCCGCGCAACCTGAGCAGGTCCTTCTTGCGAAGGGCGGAGATGTCGACGCCGTCGACCTCGACCGTGCCCGCCGTGGGCTCCAGGAGGCCGTTGAGCATGCGGATGAGTGTGGACTTCCCCGATCCCGACAGGCCCATGACGACGAAGATCTCGCCGGGCTTGACCTCGAACGAGACGTCGATGACGGCCGCGGTCACGTTGAGGTCGGCGATGGTGTCACGGTGGCTGCCGTCGGAGAGCCGCCTGACCGCTGCTCCCGACTGTCTTCCGAACACCTTGTACAGGTTGTCTGCGCGTACTGCTGGCACGGTCTCCTCTGTGGGGCTGTCCCGCCGCGAGGACCGACAGGGCACACGTTGTCCCTTCGCCACCCGCGGTCATCTCAGGCGGCGGATCGGCGCAGAGCCCCCGCGTGCGCACCCCGAGGACCGGGGCGAGACCGCCACCTGGTGTCACGTCGGGGCGCCACCTTACCGAGATGTACACCGGCGGTTTAGTTGGAAGGTCACTAGCAAATAACAGGTTTAACCGGGATAAAAGCGGTCCGTCGACCTGTGGCGGTGGATGGCGGCAACACGAAGGACCCAGTTGTGATCTACACCACTGGGTTCTCTGTCGTGATATGGGTCACATCAACCGGATGAGTTCGCACGTCCACGGAACGTGGCCAACCCTGACCATAGCGTCAGAACGCGCGGACCGGGTGGCCGCTTCCGGTCAGTCGGACTCGACGGGGATCGGCGTGCGGATGAAGTTCTGGTGCGAGCGCGAGGGCGTCGGACCGCGCTGCCCCTGGTAACGGGAGCCGTACCGCGCGGAGCCGTAGGGGTGCTCGGCCGCGGAGGAGAGGCGGAACATGCACAGCTGGCCGATCTTCATGCCCGGGTAGAGCTTGATCGGCAGGGTCGCCACGTTGGACAGCTCCAGGGTCACGTGCCCGGAGAAGCCGGGGTCGATGAACCCGGCCGTGGAATGGGTGAGCAGTCCGAGACGGCCGAGGGAGCTCTTGCCCTCCAGACGGCTCGCGATGTCGTCGGGAAGGGAGACGACCTCGTAGGTGGACGCCAGGACGAACTCTCCCGGGTGGAGGACGAACGCCTCGTCGCCGTCGGTCTCGACCAACCGGGTGAGGTCCGGCTGCTCGACCGAAGGGTCGATGTGCGGGTACTTGTGGTTCTCGAACACCCGGAAGTACCGGTCCAGCCGGACGTCGATGCTGGACGGCTGGACGAGACCGGGGTCGAAGGGGTCGATCCTGACCCGCCCGGCGTCGATTTCGGACCTGATATCGCGATCGGAGAGCAGCACGCTCCGAACCTACCGCCTGCGAGAACGCCGCGGGAGCGGGCCGGTCGGCGGTCCGGCGCGAAGGCGAGTTGCCTACGGGGCCCGAAGTTGGGCTAGGATGGCGTTCGTTGCCAGCCGATGACGATCGTCGGCGGGACGACGCGGATGTAGTTCAATGGTAGAACTTCAGCTTCCCAAGCTGATAACGCGGGTTCGATTCCCGTCATCCGCTCCGAACAATGTTAGGCCAGGTCATTCGGGGTTTTCCGAACACCTGGCCTCACATGTTTCCTAGGGCTCCACACGCCCCGCGTGCCCGCTACGTGCCCGATGCTCAGACGCGGGCACCGACGAGGGGCGGATCCCCGTCGTCATCGTCACCGCCGTTCTCGCGGGCCTTGCGCAGTTCCTCGGCGGCCCTCTCCCCCAGCAGGAACTCTTCGAGCGCGTTCTCAGGGATGCGCACATGCCGCCCGATGCGGACGAAGGTGATGCGCCTTCCTCGATCAGACGACGGGGGTAACGCTCGGAGGTGTGGATGCGTTCGGCTGCCTGCGCCACGGTGAGCAGACGGCCGGTCGGACGGGTCTTCGTGGTCGCCATCAGGCAGCCCTTTCCATTGCCGAACGTTCGGAGGTACGTGCCGCGTCGAGCTGGGCGCGGCGCTTGAGGGATTCGCCCACCGCCCGGAGGAGTCGCCGTTCCCGGGGAGCCACGTCGGGATCGGTGGGACGAGCCAGTTCCCACGCGAATTGGCCGGAGTTGACCGAGGCCAGCGCTGGTAGACGGGGGTCGTTCTCGTCGCCCTGGTCCTCGTCGACGGGATCGACGCCGAGCGCGTTGAGGACCCAGGTGAGCCGGTCGGCTTTGTGGTCGGCGAGGGTCTTGCCCGACCACTTGCGCGAGACCAGGGACGCGGCGGCCCGCGTAGCCCAGGTGTTCGCGGCGGTGTGCCTTGGACCGGCAGAACCCCGGGCGGAGTCCCGCCTTGGGCTGGTCGGATTGGATGCCGTAGCGGAGCCAGTTCGCGCACCGGGGCGAGCACGGTTCGAACCGCAGCGCGTCCAGGAGTCGGTCCACGTGCTGTTCCTGCGTCAGGGACTCCACTTCGTGGCACTCGGCGATGTCCTTGGTGAGGTACTTCGCGAGGTACCGGACGCACCGGTCAGCGTCCGCCGAACCAGCGACAACGCCTTTGGCGTCGACTTGGCGGCCGAACCGCACCACATGATGGGGTTCGGCGTCCGGATCCTCGCCCAGAGCGTCCAACGCCTCGTCCCAGGGGGGCAGGAGTTCGCCCGTGGTCGGGTCGAGGTAGGTCCCTGCGGATTCGTCCCACACCGGCAAGCGGTCACCGTCGAAGGCCACGCGATCGGCCGGAGGCCACCACACCTGGTGGTAGGTGGCGGCGGCGATCTGGCGCAGCTCGGCCCGGGGGATCGTCCCCCTGGTGGCCATGTGCAGGTGTGGGGCCAACCGGCGTTGGGGTTCGACGGCCGCGAAGTACTGCACGTCGAATCCGGCGACCCGGCGGAGGTTCTGCACGAACCGATCCACGAGCTTGGAGAAGTGCAGCGCGTCCCGAGCCGCCCGCCGGTAGTCGTACGTGGACGGGTCAACCGGGGTGCCGTCCGACTTCACCCGCCCGTAGGAGTCGAGGGTGAGCGTGATGAACAGCGACGGCCGGAACACCCTGCCCGTGTTCGGATCGGTGTAGGCCCGCCCGACCGTCTTCCGGGTCATCGGCCGCTTGGGAAGGTCCGGGGCATCCTGCCGACGACGAGTCGAGCGCACTCGACGCGACCCCGACGAGGAGGAGCCCGAACGGGTGACCGAGCCCCGCAGCCCGGAGGCGTTGATCTCCTCGTCCAGGTCCGAGATAGCCGCGTCCAGTGCGGCCAGGTCCTCCGCCGAGGCGTCCCCGGACACGGCGAGTCGGTCCCGTTCGGCGGTGACCACGGCGCGCTGTTCCACCCACGAGCGTTGCACCTCCGAGGGCGGGTCAGGCTCCACCACGGGTTCCTCAGCCAGATGCCGCCCCTCCTCACACTGCGTCCGCCGAAACGACCGTTTCCGTTTGGCGCAGGCAGGGCAGCGGGATTCGAGCGTGGACCCGCACGGGACGTCCACGATCTCGGTGGCACCGGTGGCGATGTCGGTGCGTCGAAGGGACACCGGGCGGATGCACACCCCGTGGTCGGCAACGACCTGTTCGGCGACCTCACGGACCAGGGGTTGCGCGAGCCGTTCGGCACGGGTCGACTTACCGGTAGGAGTCGGCATCAACCCACCCCCACGACCACAGAGCGGGAGACCCCCACCGCATGCAGCCCCAAAGACCGAAGACCGGCATGATCTTCCACTGGATTGGGTGCCTGGCCTTCATCCCCTTCCTGGGTTGGCACATGTGGGTCTTCGAGGACGGCCGGTGGAAGGTCCTGCCCTTTTGCTGGCTGCTGTTCCTGTGGTTCCTGGTCCGCGACACCAGCAAGTACAGGCGCTCGATGCATGAGTACCTGGAACATCAGGCCACCCAGAGCCCGAAGGAGAAATCCACCCCGTAGCCCCACCTGACGTCGATCTAGGGTTGCGCCATGGACGCACCACAACGCCTCATGTTCTGGATGACCTTCCCAGGGATGTTGCTGTTCGGGATGCTGTCGATCAACGTCGGTCTGTTGGCGGCATTCGCTGGTATGGGGGTCTGGTTCGCGCTGGTGTTCCTGTGGGCTGAGTGGTACCGACGTAGACACGGTCATCCCTCCGCCTCCTCAGATTCAGACCCTTAAGCGTCGGTCATGGCGGTGATGTCGTCGTCCGAGACGTACGCGGCCCGCACCCTCATGGGTGCCGGTGAGCCCTCCATCCGGATGTAGCCCACCCCGGGAAGGCCGGGGTCGATCAGGTGCGCGTTCGCCCCCCGGTCGCGGGCACCCTCGCCGAGGATCATGTCGACCTGGGACGCCTCGTCCAGCCGCAGGGCGACCTTGTCGGGGAACAGGTTGCGCAGGTTCATCACCTCCTTGCGGGGGTCCTGGAGAGCGGCCAGGACCGCGAAGCCGACCGAACGGCCTTGTGAGGTGAGGGTGGCTATGGCGTTCTCGGCGCGGCGGCGCACGTCGCGGTCGGGGTGGTAGGCGGTCAGGAACGCCACCTCGTCCAGCACCACCAACACGAACGGATCCGTCACCGTGGGGACGTGAGACCGCTGCTTGCCCGCGTACCGACGCGCCCGGTCCTGCATGTCGGCCACCGCTGATTCCAACACCTTCACCGCGGACTCGCCGTCATCGGCGTACCGGGCGAACAAGGACCGGCCGTAGGACAGTTCCATCCGTTTGGGGTCGGTCGCCCACACTCGCGCCGTCCCGTCCGCGATGGCGGGGAGCATCGCACGGATGGTCGACCAGATCACCGACCCCTTCCCGGACCCGGTCACCCCCGCCACCAGCACATGCGTCCCGTGGAGGCGAAGCCGCCACTGAGAGCCGTCCTCCCTCACGCCAACCGGCAGCGCGGACAGATCCACCCTGTCCGACACGTCGAGGGCGTCCAGGGGTTCCGGCGAGGGTGTCCTGTCGGGGGAACTCCAGGACGATTTTGCGTGGCCCCTCCACCACCACACGGCAGGACGGGGCACCGAATCCGTGCGCCAGCTCGGCCACCCGGGTCTCGAACTCCACAGGAGACGTCCCGGCTACCAGGGAGACCCGGACCCGGTCAGCCCATTCCTAGCAGGTGACGCGGCGGATGCGGGGGAGGTAGCGGCGTTCCTGGTAGGACTCGGCCAGCCCGGAGATCACCAGCACGGGTTGCCAGTGGCGGCGGTAGACCGCCACGTGCCGCCACCAGGCGAGCAGGCGAAGCGTGATCCAGCTCCGGTAGGAGTCGGGCCAGGTGCGCCACCACACCAGCGACGCGACCGCAGCCGCTCCCCACAGTCCGACCAGACCGGGCCAGCCCAGCCACCACCAGTCGCCGAACGACACCGAGGCATTCGCCACGAGGACCGCGAAGCGGAACGGCAGGGTGACCAGGAACCGGGTCAGCCTCCATATCCACGAGCCTAGGACCACGATCCCCGGCGTCTCCACGATCGGAGTCGTCTATCGCACCCCCTGGGCCGGGGTCGACAGCGTCGGGGATGTTTGAGGGGTACCGATCTTCGCCATCAGCGGTCACCGCCTATCGCGTCTTCGATCCGCGCCAGGATCCGGTCACGGTCAGCGCGGGCACGGGCAGCGGCCTTGACCGTGTCCGGGTTGTCGTCCCGGTCCGCGAGCGTGGCGAACACACGGGCCTTGAAGTCGAAGAACTCGGCGCGCTCGGCGTCGGTGGAGGGGTGGGAGTCGACCGCGTCGAGGAACAGCCGGACCAACCGCGGGCCGGTCAAGGTGGACAGGTCAGACCTGTTGTCGGACATACTTGAAGACACCTCTTCTGAGATTTCGCAGTCGCAGGAGGGGTTCAGGGGCGGCTAGGTGTTGGCGCACCAGACCGCCCCGCTTACTTGTCAGGAGGCGGTCACGCCGCTTCCTTGGCCGGTGCGCGACGGCCACCAGCAGCGCCACCGGGAGCCTTCACACCACGGGCACGCAGCGAGTACGCCACCCGGGGGCGGCGGCCGTTGTCGTCCACGTAGGGCATGACCGCCATCGCCTCGAACTCGATCGGTCGGAACGGCAGCCCAGGAACCTCGTCCGGCAGGGTCGGGCAGACCTCGGCGGCGACCTTGACCTTCACCGACTTGGCCTTGCCCCGCGCTTCGGGGTCGGCGTCGATCATGTCCACCGCCCACAGCGGCAACCCCGAGTCCTTGTCCATCTGCGGACGCTTGGTCTCGAAGTCCGTGATCGCCTTCACCCCAAGGGCGAAGGCACCGAGCGGGAACACCGTCCCGAACCGGCAACGCACCCTGAATAGCCACCAATCAGCCTCTTCTCAGCTCTGTCGACCCCCCTAGACACTCAGTGGCGACGCCACCGAAGACAGTTGTCTAGGGGGCTGGGCACGAAGGTGACAGCACGGCGAGGCGATTGTCTGGGGGCTAATCAGGCAGGGGTCCACGTGACGACGGTGGCGTCGTCATGGAGCTTGCCGCGCGTGTATTCACGCTGGTCAGCGTCACTTGCTTCCAGTGTGCGCACGTAGTCGATGAGCGCGGCGGGGCCGTCCTTGACGGCGAGGGTGTAGCAGTCGACCCAGGTCTGGGCGTCGAAGACCTCCACCCCGCGCGTGGCCCCGTCCGTCATCGCGGCGAACCCGACCAACGCGTCCAGGGACAGGGAACCGGTCAGGGCTTCGGCCGCCGCGCGAGGGTCGGCGCCGGCGGTCCAGAACCCGCCGGGGACGTTGCGGTAGGCCCGGATGGCGTGAGCCCGTTCGTGGAGTTCGGCCCGGCGTTCGGGGGTGCCCTCGATGGTGGTGAAGGGGGCGGCGGCCAGCTTCCACTTCAGGTCGTCAAGACGGGTGTCGGTGATGTCGTTGACCGTCCCGTCGGTGCCTTTGGACAGGAGCACCGAGTCCGACAAGACCAGGTAGTCCACGCGGTCACCGGCGAAGCGGACCAGGACCACGGTGGCCGAGGGCGTTTCCTGGTTGGTCAGATCGCAACCGTCTCCGTGGAGTGAGGACACGGTGGTGATCGACTCGGCGAGCACGTCCCTCAGGGGTTGGTCGCCCGTGAGTCCGGCCAGCAGGAGTCCGCCCAGGCGGCGCGTGAACCAGGCCACGCCGTGCGTACAGCCGATGTCGATCCCTTTGGGGGCACTGGCTCCGTCCAGCAGCACGGCCCCGTTGGTCGTGACGGCCGCGAAGTCCTCGTTGTCGCGGTCGGGGTTGCCGGGGGCGGTGGCTAGAAGGAAGGGCACGGGCTCAGTCCTGGTCGTGGCTCTGGAGACGCGCACGTGGAGATCCACACGGCTACACGTGCGCGGTCTCTTCATCCGCCTGTACGACGAGCTTCCCCACTCCGAGGTCAGCACGCATCAGAAGGCGCAGCTCCACCAGCCGTGCCCATGCTTCCTGGCGCTCGGCCTCGGCGGACTCCAGAGTCTCCCCAGCTCTGGGGTTCCCGCTGTCGAGTCGTTTCACGTGACCGAAGAGCCCCATCAGGCTCTGGTTGGCCTCGGATACAGCATCAAGGATGTCCTCATTCACCCAGAGCTGCGCCTCGGCATAGCAAAGCCTGTGTGCTGCGCGGGTCCGCTCCAGCGCCTCCCGCTCGCTGTCACGCGGTTCATCCAACTCCACGGTGTGCAGGAGATCGGTCAGGGCTGTGAGGAACTCTCTGGCGGCGGAATTGAGCGCAACGTAGCCAGACCGCCTTTGTTCCTCCTGAGCCCGGGTTTCTTCAGACCGCTGCTGCTCCAGACGCGTGTGATCGGCGTGCCTGAGCGCCTGCGCCTTGATGCGGTGCGCGAACGGCTGCGTGGTGAGAGCTGTCACCACACTGCCGACCGCGCCCGCCAAACCACCGATCACGATCGGATCCATCGGTTACACCCCTCCACGGTCTACCAGCAAGACACCAGCGTGCCACTGTGGGTGAAATGGTGCAGAAAACGGGTCCCGGAACACGCACGAGCCCCAGGAAAGCGCAGCTCGACGAACACATCCAGACTCAGCCATCGCTGTGTTCCATCGGTCGTCATCCACAACACGCGGGTGACAGGAGCTTCAGAGCCGCGTCTGGTTGAAGGAGACGAGGGATGAGGGCCCCGCAAGCCCGCCGCGGACAGCCTTTTCCGAGCGCCCGCAGTCACTCGATTCCAATGATCTGCGGCTCCGAAAGCGATTCCATCCAGCTGGTGCGCCCGCGCGGGTGCACCACACCGGCGAGGAGACGGAGTGCCCATGTGTGTCGCGGGGATCGCGAACCTGACGATGGTGCTGGTAACCGATCTGCGCAGGCGGCCAGAGCCCCGGCATCGATGTGGGCGGGAAACCGGGCTCACCGGTGAACGCCTCGATGCCTTCCCGCGCTGCTGGGAACCGCTTCGCGCGGTCACGCGCAGACCCGCGGGAGGGAGCGGCGCTCCGGCGGACCCTCCGCCCGGGATGACCAGCCTCGGTGTTGGCCGATGGGTACGCATCCGCCATGATCAAGGGCATCCCTTGCAAAAACGGCCGAACGACACGGGGGTCGGTGATGGCAGAGTCGCAGCAGCGCAGGCGCGGTAACCGCAGGACCGGGGTGCGCCGCGACAACTACGTCAAGCTCAGCCTCAGCGACGACGAACACGAACTCCTCACCCGCGCGGCCAAGGACCAGGCCATGACCCTGAGCGGGTTCGCCGCCCACGCCGCCCTGGGCGTGGCCCGCCACACCCTGGACACCACCCCCGACGCCCGCCAGACCCTCATCGCCCTCAACGACGCCGTCACCGCCCTGGAACGCCTGCACACCGACCTGCGCGCGACCACCGACCCTGAGGGGCTCGCTCGCGTGGTCACGACCATCGCCTGCGCGGTGGAGACCCTGGAGAACGCCGGCGACGCCGTCGCGGACGCACACCGGTGATCGCCAAGGTCATGCGCGGCCAGGACACCCTGGGCCTGCTCCGCTACCTGTACGGGCCCGGCCGCGCCAACGAACACACCGACCCCCACCTGGTCGCCGCCTGGCGCACCCTGGGCGTGCCCGACCCCGGCCGCGACCCCGACGCCGACCTGTCCGTGCTCGCGCGCCGCCTGGACCGGTTCGTCCGCCCGGAAGTACGCCGCCACGTGTGGCACTGCGCCGTGCGCGTGGCCCCCACCGACCGCCCCCTCACCGACACCGAGTGGGACCACGTGGCGCGCAAGATCGCCGCCGCCGGCGGAGTCGCCCCCCTGGGCGACGACCGCGGCTGCCGGTGGGTGGCCCTGCGCCACGACGGCGCCGACAGCCACCACATCCACCTGCTCGCCACCCTGGCCCGCCAGGACGACACCAACCCCCACATCCACAACGACGCGCTGCGACTGCGCGATGCGTGCCGCGCTTTGGAGGACGAACTGCAGTTGCGCCCCACCAGCGCCTCCGACAACACCTCCGCCCCCTCACCCACCCGCGGGGAAACGGAGAAAGCGCGACGCGACGGGCGTGCGCGGCCCTCACGCGCGGTGCTGGAGCGCCTGGCCCGGCGGGCCGCGGCCGCCTCCCGCACCGAGCAGGAGTTCCTCGACGCGGTGCGCTCCACCGGAGCGCTGGTGCGTCTGCGCGAGACCGCACAGGGTCAGGACCCGGCGGGGTACGCGCTGGCCCTGCCCGGCGACACCGCCCCCGACGGCGAACCAGTCTGGTACTCCGGAACCGCCCTGGCCCCGGACCTGTCCCTGCCCCGCGTACGGGCCCGGTTCGCCGACACACCCGACTCTCCTGCCACGGTGGACATGGGCAGTCCCTGGGCCGGGGTGGCCGCGGCGGTGCGCGACCTGTCCGCGGCGTGGGCGACCGCGGGCGAGGGGGCGCGGGCCGCGGGCGCGGCGGCCCTGGGCGACGTCCTCACCGTGGCCGCGGCGGTCGCCCCCGCGCGGTTCGCGGACGCGCTGGGCACGGCAGAGCAGACGTGGAGCCATGCGGGCCGTCCGCCGGTGGGCGCCGCCCCGTTCCCCTCCGCGGTCCGGCTGCGCGAGGCGGCCCGTTCGTTGGGGGCCTCCGCTCCCTCCGGTGCGGGGAGCCGACGGGATGCGAGCGGCTGTCGTGACGCCGTGGAGGAACTCGCCCGGATGACGGGGCAGGTCGCCGACTGGTACCAGACCTGTGCCTGGGGGCCGCAGGAGCGATCGGCCCACCTGGTGGCCGAGGGTCTGAGGCGGGCTCTTGGGTGAGCTCTCCCGGGCGGACCCACCTGTACGTTGCGGAGAGCGGGCCGGATCCATCCGGTCATGCCGGCCCCGAGCGTGTTCCGCCGTCGGGCCGAGCGGGTCATGTCCCCGTCGCGGCGGCGTGCCGACGCGCGTTCCCGGAACGACCCTGACGGAGGAAGATGTCTGAAGGAGAACTGTGGGAGGGCCTGGCGGGGACACGCGCCCAGGGCCCGAACGACGCGGACGCCGCCCTCTCGGCCGTGCTGAACACCGTCTCGGTCCTCAGCACCGACCTGGGCAGGCTCGGCGCCCGTCTCGACACGGCCGTCACGGAACTCGGAGACCAGGACGACCGCCTGACCCGGACGATGGAATCGGCCCTGGAGCGCCTGCAGGTGGTCGAGGAGCTGGCCGGGCAGGTCCGCGACCTGGCCGCCGCCGTCGCTGACCTGGGCGAGGGCGACAGGGAGGGTCCGCCCCAGCCGTGGAACTGGTCGGCCATGAGCGACGAGGAACGGCAGCGGTCGGTCGCCCTGCTGGGCGCGTGGGTGCGCGACGTGCTCTTCACCCGTTGGCCGTGGACCCAGCGGCGACTCCAGTGGTGCTGGGCCTACCACCCCGAACTCCTCCAGGACCTGAGCATGCTCCACGTGGCCTACCGGCAGGCCTACGAGCACTCTGGACGCCGCTCCCACCACGAGACCGACTTCCGGCACACCCTGGTCGAGGTGATGGCCGCGGCCCCGGACGTCTTCACCCGCGACGAGTGCCCCACGACCCCCGCGCGGCACCCGATCGCGGCCCCGGCCCGCGACGACGAGCGGTTCTGGCGTCTGGCGTCCGTCGGAGACAGCGGTGCCGAGGAGCCAGTGGACGGCTTCTCCGCCGACCCCGAACCGCTCGAAACGGAGCAGACGCGTGACCGGCTGCTGGCGCGGCTGCACGCGCTCAACGAGCAGGCCCGCGACCACACACTGCCGCAGGAGCACCGCGACCAGGCCCGGAGCCGGATGGCGGAGCTGGTGAGGAGGAACGGCATCACCCAGGAGGAGTACCGGGAGTTCCGGGCCGAACTCAACCGGCCCTGACGAAACCGGAGGGGCCGTCCCGGGGGTCGCGTCAACGCGGAACAGCCGCTCATCCCGGCGCGCCCCGGCACCGACCCGACCGTCCGCTCACCCGCTCTCCTCCGGCGCAACAGGCGGGTCGTCGGTACGGCACTGCAACCACATCAGCGAGTGCTCGACACCGACCAGGAAAGCCCGCGAACGCGCCCGCGGCCGGTCCGCGGCCAGCGGCTGCCCGCGCAGGAGCCGCTGCGCCAGCGCCTCCTCCGCCCCCAGGTCGCCTCCGACGGGCGGCTGAGTCCCCGGCCGCTCCCCCGACACGGGCCCCTCGGACTCGTCGCCCGCGGCGAAGGCCAGCGCCGCGGCGACGCCCGCCGCGTACTCGTCCGCGCGCCCGGCCGTGCGGAGAGCGCGGCGCACGGCCCGAACCCGACCCGCGTCCCTCACCGCTGGGACCCGGGCCAGGTGGTCGCGCTCGGAGGCGTTCAGCGCCTGGCGGGCGCCGCCAGGCCCGTTCAGCCTCCGCCGCAGGTCGCTCCGCTCGGCCGCGGTCAGCGGCCGGACCCGCTCGTAGTCCCCCGCCGACGGGTCCAGGTCGCGGGCGGGAACCAGCCAGTAGGGGCGCGGATCCTCAGCGCTCATATCCTCGTCCTTCCCCGTCACCGTGTCCGGCCCGAACCCTGATCGCCCCCGCTCGGCCCGCGACGACGGCCCGGCGTACCCGCACGCCTCCCGCTCTGGGCGCGGCGCACGGCTTCGAGGAAGTCCGCCGGCCCACCCGACCGGGCACGGCCCCGACCGGCCTTCCGCCGCTCCCGGGCGGAGGCGTCGGTGCGCTCGCTGCCTTCGGTGCTCTCGGCGGAGCGCCCCGGATCGGCGGGCCGCCGACGCGCCTGGCGACGAGCCCGCTCCTCCGGTCCCTCGTCGGAGGCCGACTCCCGACCGCGCGCGACCAGGACGGCGCGCGCCCGCTCGGCCCGCTCCATGGCCTCCCGCAGCGCCGGGTCCAGGTCCCGCAGTCGTGCGGTGGCCAGATCCGCCGAGCCCAATCGGCGGGCGTCCGCATCGGCGTCGGAGGGCGTGACGGGATCCAGCGGCGGCAGGTGCACACCCGGGAAGCGGCGGCGCAGTTCGGCGTCGGCCGCCAGGGCCGCCTCACGGATCGGCTCCGCGGCACGCATCCACTCCTCGCGACGCCCGTGTGCGCGTTCGAGGTGGCCGCGCCGCCGATCAGCGAGATCCGCCAGGTCGGCGTTGGCACGTGCCCAGGTCGACAGGCTCTCCCGCTCCGCCGGGTCGGCGCAGGCCCGGGCCCGCGCCCACAAGCGCTCCGCCTCCGCGGCCCGGTCCTGGGCCTCGACGACGGTTGCCCTGAGATCCTCGGCCGCATACGGAGGCGCGGAGGCCAGCTCGCGCGCGTACGCGGCACGCCGCTCCCAGAGCTGCCCCGTGGTGGCCGCCGCGGCCTCCCGATCCACCGAGGACAGGCCGAGCGCCAGCGCCGCCCGCTCCCAGGCCGCACGGCGCTCGGGACGGTGTCGCCCAGGAGCGGCGCCCAGCACGTCGGTCGTGACCCGCTCGTCGCCGTACTGCTCGCGATATCCCAGCACCAAGCCCGCGCGGTGCGCCCACGCGGCCCGCCCGAGGACGTCCTCGGGCGGGCTGCCCAGGTGCTCGACCAACCAGGCCGGAGGCTCCTCGGCGGCCATCTCGCCCAGCCGCTGCGTCCGAGCGTCCATGGCCTCGGCCACCTGACGGGCGAAGGCGCCCATCGCCGGGTCCGAGAGACGGGGGGTGCGCTCGGCCCACGTGCCGTCCAGGGGCGCAGGAGAGCCGATGAGGTCGTCGACACGCGCGGTCAGGATGAGGGCGATGCTGCGCGCGCCCTCCCATCCGCGCTCGTCGTCCACGGCGGCCCGCAGCACCGCGTCCGGGTCCAGGCCGGCGAGGCGGGCCCGGTGCAGCCGCTCGACGAGCGCCTCGCGCGCCGGATCCGCCTCCAACCGGTCGTGGATCGCGGGAGGCAGCAGTCGGGGCAGACGCCGCTCGGCCCAGGTCGCGGTGTCGTCGGCGACCACCTCGCCCCACATCGCGCCCAGGTGCGCCAGGTGGGTGACGCGGTCGGCCTCGGCGCGCAGAACGCCGACGGCCGTGCGGTCCCCCTGCGCGTTGCCCAGCACCCCGGCCAGCACCGCGAGGGGATCGCGGTCGACGTCCTCGTCGCGCACACCGGGGGCGGGCCGCGCAGGCTCGAAGGGACGAAGGTCCGCGCCCTCGTTCTCCACCACCGTCCAGGCCCAGTTGCCCTCGCGGCCGCGAGTCATCTCCACGTAGAACATCTGCCGGCTCATCCCGGCCTCGACCACGGAGTGGCAGGTGTCCACGGTGCGCCCCTGGGCGGCGTGGACGGTACCGGCGTAACCGAGCTCGACGTGCTGGCGTACGTAGTCAGCGGTCAGGGTCGCGTAGCCGCCCGCGCGTCCCGTGTCGCCGACCAGCCGGGCCACCACCGTGCCATCGGCCTCGATGCTCTCCACACGCAGCACGTCGCGGTTGGACAGACGCCGCTCGCCGCCGCCGACGCGGACCGTCCGGTCATTGCGGCGCGCCATGACCAGGTCGCCCACACCCATCCGGTTGCCGTCGCGCAGGACCACCGTACGCGTGTCGTCC
Source organism: Nocardiopsis sp. NPDC050513 (assembly GCF_044457925.1). Taxonomy (NCBI): domain Bacteria; kingdom Bacillati; phylum Actinomycetota; class Actinomycetes; order Streptosporangiales; family Nocardiopsidaceae; genus Nocardiopsis; species Nocardiopsis sp. NPDC050513. The sequence continues at coordinate 56,342 of NZ_JBITHK010000006.1, forward strand.
ACCAGCCCGTAGCCGACCAGCTCCGCGCGCACCGACCCCGACAGCTCCGAGGCCTTGGCGTTGGTGGCGGCCAACAGCAACGAGGTACGCCCGCTCAGATGGTCGGCAATGTAGGCGTCGCGGGCCCCCCGCTCCATCTCCTCGCGGGTTCCGCCCCGCAGGCGACCGCGCAGGTCGTAGTCGGCCAGCGCCCGCACATCGCCCTCGCGCAGGCGCACGCTGGCGTCGCGCTCCCACGCGGCGTGGAAGCGCCGCACCCCGGTGAGCTCGAACGACCCCTGGTCCGCGACCAACTGCCGCATCAACCCGCCCGCGCCGGGGGCCGACAGCTGCTCGCTGTCACCGGTCAACAGGATCTTGGCGCCGCTGCGACGGGCGATCTCGGCGATCCGGGACATGTGGTCGGTCGTGACCATGGACGCCTCGTCCACGACCAGCAGCTGGCCCCGCTCGACCCGGACGGCCCCCGACTCCACCTCCTGCAACCAGCGGGTGGTGTTCCACGCGTCGTCCATGCCCTCGGCGGCCAGGACCTGGGCGGCGTTCTGCGCGACGGCGAGACCGGTGACCTTCGCACCGGTCATCTCCCGCCACAGGTCGGCGGCGCGGGCGATCGTGTAGGACTTGCCGGTCCCCGCGTAGCCCTCCAGGACGTCGATCCGGCGTTCGCTGGTGAGAACGCCGTAGACGGCCGCCGCCTGATCGGAGGTGAGCCCGTGCGCGTGCCCCTCCTCCGGTGCCTTCTCCGCGCCGGGCGACCAGCGCAGCCGGATCGCCGCGTCGGACGCCTCGGCGGCGGGGGCCACGCGCTCGGCCGCGGTACGCAGGAAACGCTCCTCACGGTCCAGGTGCTCGGGCGTCGTCCAGAGCTGGGCGGTGGGGTCGCGGAAGACACTGACGCCGCGGTGGCGCAGAGCGTCGGGCACGTCGACCACATCGGCCACGTCCAGGAGCAGGGCCCTCCCGCCCGCGGGAGACAGCGCCTCGTCGGCCAGCTCCGACAACAGGCGGCTCACCTGCTCAGGCTCAAGGCCGCCCAGGTGCGAAGGCAGGTGACGCGAGATATGACGAGCCAGGTCGTAGCGGGTGAAGGCGGCCTTCGCCTTCTGGGCGTCCGCGATCGCCGCGTCCAGCACCCGGCCGATCTCCACCTCGGCCAGCTCGGCGGCGTCCCGCTCACGCCGACGGGCGTCGCGACGCCCCAGCACACGGCCGGGGACGTCAGCGAGCGGGCCGAGTTCGGCCCGGACGGCACGCCGTTCCCACGCGGCGATCTCCGCCTTCCTGGTGGGTGCCTGCGACAGCTTCGTCTTGCGAGCCTTGGTGTCCTTGTTCGCCTGCTGGGCCATACGGAACAGTGCCCGTGCGTCGGGCTCGAAGCCGTGCTTGTCCCTGTAGTCGGCGACCAGCTGGGAGAGCCTGTGGGTCACCTCGCGACGGCGGGTGCTGAACTCGGCGACCTGCTCCGGGGCGACCCCCGTCAGCGACCAGCCCTGCCCGTCCGGGCGCGGCACCCACTCCGTGCCCAGGGTGCGGGTCAGCCGCTCCATGAGCGCACGCTCACCGACCGCGCTCGCCTGCGCGCGGACGCGGAAGACGGCCTGCCCGTCCAGGGAACGCCAGACGCCGTCCTCACACGACTGCCGGTTGAGGACGGCCTGGTGGACGTGCAGCTGGGGATCGCCGTTACGGGAGGTGTGCTGCAGGAAACTCGCGACGACCCACCCTCCGGCGGGGATCCACCGGCCCGTGCTCTGGCCGTTCACCTTCTTGCCGTGACGACCCGCGCGCGCCCACCCGGCCAGTCGCCGCGTCTCCTCCATGGCGACGGCCGCGCCTTCCTTGAGCGCGTCCTCGACCTCGCGCGCGGCCCTGCGCGCCCGCTCAGCCCGCTCGGCGTCGCCCGAGGCCTCCGCCTCCTGCGCCAGGGCGAGCAGCCCGGCGTGCAGGAGGGTGACCGTCTTGTCCGCCGAGAAGGTCAGGTCGAGGAACTGGAGCGCCTTGCGCTCCTCCCTGCGCGCCTCGATGCGCAACTGCTCCCGGCGCTCGGGCGAGGCCTCCGGCTCGGCGGCGAGCTTGGCCTCGAGGAGGGCGTCGAACGAGGCGTAGGTGGCGGGCTTGCGCCCCAGACGGGCCTTCGCCTCCCGGGGGACCGCGGAGTTCCGGAAGGCGGGGTCGCGCGGATCGAGGAAGTCCCCGTAGAGCTCCTCCATGACCGCCGGGTCGACCTCCGACCCCGCCCGAAGACCGAGCTCCTCCGCGCCCGGACCCGACCAGAGACCGGGCGGCTCACCGTAGGCGTGGGCGGCGTCGAGGTAGAGGTTCTCCGCTCCCGGGGCGACGGTCCTGGCGAGGTAGAGGGGGTCGTAGCCCTTACCGACCGTGAGGATCCCGCCCACGCCCCACCCCCTTCGTCGCCCTGGATCCGCTTCGAATCCACCCCACCGCACACACTTATATTACCCGAAATTTACTAATGCATCGGTGTGAAGCCACCGAGGGAGTCGGATGCACGACTACCGTGGGTCACGGCGGGGTCGTTCCACCGTGACCCAACATGGTACCTCTTTTTGGTCACGAGCCTTCGGGCTCGGTGTACTCAAGCTCGCCGCTGGCGAGCTTGGCGGCCTCGGCCCGTGTGACCGGACGGACCTCGACCGCGAGAATGCTCGCAGCCTTCAGCTCCCGCGCGATGGCGGCGGCCTTCCTTCCGCTCGCCGCGTACTGGCACCCCTTCTCCTGGGTGTTGGGGTCGTCGTAGACGACGGCCTTCGGTTGCGCCACACCCTTACGGGAGGAACGGGGTTCGGGCTGGGGCGCGGACTCCGCCCCGGACCCGTCGCAGCGCTGGAACCCGTCGCCCTTCCTCCAGTCCCACACCACCGTGTACCCGAGCAAGTGGGCGTCGATCTCGGCGGGCTGCATCTTGCGGAACGCGATGTTCCACGCTCCCCGCGCACGCAGATCCTCGTGAACCTCACGACGGGCCTCGACCTCGACCATGGGCTTGACGCACGTTTCACCGTTGATGGTGTAACGGACCTTGTACTCACTGTTGGTGGGGTTCACGCTTTCCGCCTTTCGTCGTCCCGACCGCCTTACACTTAACATGATACCTCAATAGCTGGCGGTTCAACCCACGAAAGAGGCATCATGTTAAGTGACGCGCGTCACACAGCGGGTGTGGAGTGTGCGGCGCCTGCGCCGCACGTCGTCCCGTCCGCTTCCTCCCGTCACCCGTCATCCACGCTTCGCGCGAGCGCGCCGGTCGTCGGGGTGCATAAAGGAGGAGGAACGACGACTGTTGCGCCTCGGCGGGCGGTGTGCTGGTCTCCGATGGATGACGGGTGACGGGAGGAAGCGGACCCCCAGCCACCGACCGGGGTGCCGTGACAGCGGTCCCCCTCCCTCCTCGATCCCCGATTCCCCGCCGGAGGCACCTCGGTGACGCCCGCCCTGTGGGAGGAGGGCACGCCGTACCGCCGAAGAGGCCTCAACGGGCCGGCGTCACCGCCGGTCGCCGATCTTGGCCTTGAGGTAGACACCCGCACTGACACACTTGGTGAGGATGTCGCCGTCGTCCTCCCGCAGAGTGAGCCGCCAGCACTCCGAGCGCGTCTCGCGGACCCGCTTCTGACCGACGACGACCTCCCTGCACCGGCGGTTCTTCCCGGTCCCGGTGCACCGTGTGACGGTCTTGTCCTTCGTGACCCAGGTCGTGCCCCGGGGGATGTACGTCTTGTCGATGACGGTCGCGGGCTCGGAACCGCAACCCGTGAGGATCAGGGCCGCGACGGCGCCGGCGGTACCGCTGACGAGGCGGTGGTGGGACTTCATGGGGTTTCCCCTTCCTGGGCGGTCTGTGCTCGGGCCGAGGGCCTGCCCCGGCACAGGACCGCCCGGCGGGGGGGGGGGGGGGGGGGGGGGGGGGGGGGGGGGGGGGGCCGGCGGCGGGGGGGGGGGCGCGCCCGCCCCCCCCCCCCCCCCCGCGCGCGCGGCGCGGGGGGGGGGGGGGGGGCGCCCCCCGCCCCCGGCGCCCCCCCCCCCCCCCCCCCCCCCCCCCCCCCCCCCCCCCCCCCCCCCCCCCCGTCTGCCAGGTTCTCGGTGCTGGACAGGCCTCCACGCCAGAACTGACCACCCGGGAAGGCGCGAAGCCACGGGACCGGCCCGCGAGGATCGATACAGTGCACGGGACCGGGGCACGGCTCGGCCCGCGGGGGTCACGCCCGGGAACACGGGTCCGGGCACACGGAGTGGCGGGGATTCAGCACCCCGCGGGACGCTCCCCGCCAGCTCCCGCGGAACGCTCCTCGACGGAGTCGCGACGTTCGCGGGGCATGCGCGGACGGTCGGACGTCCCCGAGGTTCCTCCGGCGGCGCGGGCCTCGCCAGTCGGGGGTCGGGGGCACGACGAGGACCCGTCGCGGGACAATGCCGGAGGTTTTCGGGCGAGCGCACTCGCCTCGCGTGCGGTGTGCCGATCAGCTCTCCGGTGGTGTGTGGTGGGTGCCCGCCAGGGCACCGCGTGGGAGGCCGCGCCAGCGGGCTCCCACCGACAAGAACTGCCGGCCCCGCCAGGGGCCGACCACGGCCCGGCGGCCCGCGCCCCCGACCCCTTGCCGGACACCGGCCACCCTCGGCGCGGAACACGCCGCCGGGCCACCGGGCAGCCGGCCCCGCCAGGGGCCGACCACGGCGGGGCGGCCCGGGCCAGAAGACGGAAGGCCCCCCAGGGCCTGACGACTTCGGGCACGGAGCACGCCGCCCCGCCACAACACAGCCGCCCCCGCCAGGGGGCGACCGCTACACCACGCCGCCGGGGGCGGGGCCGTCGGCCCCGCCCCCGGCCGGTGCGAGGGTTACACCTCGGCTTCGATGCGGACCTGGTCGGCGTCAGCGGGCGGATCGAACTCCAGGGAGCGAGCCCCGATGACCACGTCCGCGTACCTCCTGCCCTTGAAGGTGGTGGCGGCACCGCGAAGGCTGGCGGGGCGGATGCGGATCTTGGGGGTGCCCTGCACCTTCCAGTCACCACCCTTGGCGTGCGTGGGGAACAGCCGCTTGACCTCGTCGTACTGGTCGCCGGGACCCCAGACCTTCATCTTCTGGATGGTGCGGTCACCGTTCTTCCCGAGCTGGGCGACCCCGATCTGCAGGCGGATCCAGGGCTTGCGGGGGTCGTCGGAGTAGCTGATACCGAGGATCTTGCCGATGACGGCGGCGTCCTTGAGGCCGTCGCGGACCGCGATCCCATCCTCGTCGTACCTGACCAGATCGGCCGCCTCGGAGGGGTTGAATCGCAGGCTCGCGGGCGTGATGTTCAGTTGAGCGTCGCGATCGGCCCTGCTGTCGAGTTCGGCATTGATGGCGGCGGGACGGATGAGGACCCGGTGACTTCCGGAAGGCTTCCAGGAACCGACGTTGTGGTGGCCGCGGAACCGGCTGACGATCTGGTCGATCTCGCGGGTCTCGCGGGCCCACACCTTGAACTCGCCCTGGTAGGTGCCGCCGTCCTTCTTGGACTGGGTGACCAGGACCACCATGAGCGCCCACTCGCGGTTCGGACCCTCCGGGTACCTGACCCCGACGACCCGGCCCGTGATGGGGGCCGCGTGCAGGCCGTCGGCGTGGGTCTGGGTCTCGGAGAGCTTGATGTTCGTCATGCGGATCTCCTCCTGTCGGGAAGGGCGGTCGCCTGGTGGCGGCCTGTGGAGGGTTCGCGGTTCCCTTCCCGGCTGGCTGCCGTCCGCGTCGCGCGGGGTGGTCGCGCAACCGGTCCGGCCGCAGGTCGGCGGCCAAGATGTTCTGCGCCGCAGCCAGGGAGGAGGAGTGCCGGCGCAGCCGGCTCCTCTGAGCTGCGGCGCAGAAGATCTTGGGCGAGGTTGCGCGTCCACCCCGCGTGGCGCAGGCTTGCCGGTGCCGGGGAGGGGGCTGCGTGCCCACCATCCGCCCATCAGGCGTGACCCCGGCCCCGGCGTCGGGGCCGCGTGGCGGACGTCGAATCCTGGGATCGGTGCCCGCTCGCCCGCAGGGGAACGCGGAGGCCACCCGCGGTGGTGTCGAAACGTCCGCTTTCCGCCGCGGCACAGCCCCCAGCCACGAGGCGTCGCCTTCCCGCGCTCAACCACGGGCCGCCCGGACTCGGGGACCGGAGCCCGCACGGCACCGGCCCCCGCCGTCGGGGCCGGAGGTGGAGCACCGGGACCTCCGGGTTTCCGCCGAAGGTCCCGGCCCCGCTAGGCGGCGAGCCTCGCCAGCATGACCGCCACCCCGGCGTCGTCGAGCGAGGCGACCTGGTCGGTGACCGCCCGGATGCGGCCGACCTCGCAGGTCGCCTTCTCGAACTCCTCCCGGAACTGGGGCCGCATCGCCTTGTCCGGGGCCCCGAGCAGCCCGTGGGCGAGCTCGGTCAGCTGCTCGCGCTGGCGTGCGCGGCGCGACTGCTCCTCGGGACTGTGGATGACGTACAGGTGGTGAAGCGCCTTGAGGACGTCGCACTCCAACCGAACCCGACGCGGAACAACCAGGTCGCAGCGGTACCGGGCGATCCGACCCCTGCCGTGGGCCCTGCGGGTCGCCTCCTGGGCGGCCGAGCAGAACCGGCCGATGAGCTGGCTGGTGGCGTACTTGAGCCGGGCCTGGTCCTCGTAGGAGTCGTAGCCCGTGGCGAGGCACGGCCACCACCGCTGGTGAACGAGCCGGTCGAGAGCCTCACCCAGTTCAGCGGTCTCGGTGCCCTCGGGCGCGTACCGTGCCGCCGCGAACTCCAGGAGCTCACCGCGTCCGTCCCCGGACGTGAAGTCGGCCGTCGACAGGCGCCCGGCCAGAAGGCCGTCCTCCAGATCGTGCACCGAGTAGGAGACGTCATCGGCCCAGTCCATCACCTGGGCCTCGACGCAGCGGCGGCCGTCGGGCGCGCCGGACCTCATCCAGTCGAAGTCGGACCGGTCGTCGTCGTAGACACCGAACTTCGGCGAGTCGGGGGCGCCGGGCTTCCCACCGCGACCCCACGGGTACTTGGTGGCGGCGTCCAGCACGGCCCTGGTCAGATTGAGACCGCGGCCTCCCGGCGACTTCGGCTCCAGTCGGGTGAGGATCCTGAACGTCTGGGCGTTGCCCTCGAACCCTCCGGCGCTCCTGGCGAACTCGTCGAGGGCCAGTTCCCCGTTGTGGCCGAAGGGAGGATGACCCACGTCGTGCGCCAGGCACGCCGCCTCGACCAGGTAGGTGTCGCAGCCCAGTACGGCCCCCATCTCGCGACCGATCTGGGCGCATTCGAGGGTGTGGCTGAGGCGGGTGCGTCGGCTCTCGCTGAACGGCTGACCCTTGAACACGGGCGTGGTCACCTGTGCCTTGCCGGTGAGTCGGCGCAGGGCGGCCGAGTGCTGGATCCGTGCGCTGTCACGTTGGAAGGGGGAACGCCCGGAGAGGTCGTCCTCACGCACCGGGCGCTCCTGGTCGTGGGCGGTGTAGGCGCGTGTGAAGAACTGTGCGGGACTGCTCACTCTTGCCTCCTGGCGGGGAACCGGGAGAGCCCGACCGCCTGCGGCGGTCTGATTCCGTGAGACTCCTCCCGAGAGCGCGGGCACACGCACTGCGCGGGGCAAGGGTCCGCAACCGGGCGCGTCCTTTGCGCCCGGTTGCGGACCCTCCCGCGTGGTGCAGACTGACCGCGCCGGGAGGAGGCCACGGATCAGCCGCTGGACGTCTCCGGTGCGCGATGGGAGCCTCGGACGTCGGCGTCTCATCGGCGCTGTCGGGACCTGCGGAACGACGGTGCCAGCCGCCGCGGACGCGGCCACTGGGATCTCCCGGCCGGGGCATCCAACACCCGGCTCACGTGCCTTCCGGGGTTCGGACGGAACGCGTGGGCGTCGTGACCGCCTCGGCGACACGCTCTGTCCGCGACACCGTCGGCGCACCGGCCTGGAGATCCGGCAGTCACCGAGGGTGGCGCTCCCCCGCCCCCGCGGGCGGAGGAGTGCGCGTCCACGACCGGCATCCCACTTCCCCGGTGGGGGGCCGCGCCAGCGGGCTCCCACCGACAAGAACCGCCGGCCCCGCCAGGGGCCGTCCACGGCGGGGCGGCCCGGGCCAGAAGACGGAAGGCCCCCAGGGCCTGACGACTTCGGGCACGGAGCACGCCGCCCCGCCACAACACAGCCGCCCCCGCCAGGGGGCGACCACGGCCCGGCGGCCCGCGCCCGGGAACGGAAGGCCCCCAGGGCCTGACGGTCCCAGGCACGGAGCACGCCGCCGGGCCACCAGGCAGCCGGCCCCGCCAGGGGCCGACCACGGCGGGGCGGCCCGGGCCAGAAGACGGAAGGCCCCCAGGGCCTGACGACTTCGGGCACGGAGCACGCCGCCGGGCCACCAGGCAGCCGGCCCCGCCAGGGGCCGACCGCTACGCCACGCCGCCGAGAGCGGGACCGACGGCCCCGCCCCCGGCTGCCGGACTCGTCCGAGGGGATCTCAGAGAAGGTCGGCGAGGTCCGCCCGCAAGGCGTCCAGTTCGTCCAGGACCGTCGTCACGGCGATGTCCCGGTTGGTCCAGTACTGGGTGTTGTCCTCCTGGACCTCCTTCACCGGGTTGGGACGATGGTAGTGCTCATACACGCCGTACAGGGAGCACAGGGCGTGCAGCGCCATCATCAGCGGCGCCGCGAGGAAGTCGTCGGGTGACAGGTGGGGATTGGCCCGCCTGTAGCCGTACGCGCACGCCAACGCCGACTCCCGCCACGTCGGCGAGGTCGCCACCGTGAGGGAGTCGAACGCGATCCGTCCCAGTTCCCAGGCGAGCGGAACGTCGTCGCCCAGGAAGTCCAGGACTCCGGCGACGCGGTCCCCGCGCCAGAGCAGGTTGACCCGGGAGTAGTCGCCGTGCCCCAGTCCTCGCGAGATGGTCCGGGGCAGACTCCGGCGCAGTTCGGGGAGGGTTCCAAGGTGCTCCACCCGGCGCTGGAGCCGCTCGCGCCTGTCCAGATCGGCGGTGCTGGGATGCGGCAGGGACTCGATCGTGCTCATCAGGTCGTGGGCACGGGTGATCAGCGGACCGGAGGCACCCTCGATCCAACCGTCTCCCCGTTGGCGGCGGGCCTGCGCCGGGAGTTCCGCGAACCTCGTGTGGAGACGTCCCAGGATCCTTCCCACGTCTTCGGCGCGGTCCGGCGTCAGCGGATCCGTCTGCGGGTCCGCGTCGATGAAGTCCCACACGGTGAGCACCCCGTTCGACGTCCTCGTGACCAGACCGCCCGCCCTGTTCCGGCGCACGGCCGGAGCCGGGACCCCGGAGACGCGGGCGGTCTCCGACAGTTCGGCGCCGCTGTGGGCTTCCGCGTGGCCGTAGCGGAAGCCCGGGTCGGGACGTCCGGCCTTGACGAACACCGTCTCTCCCGAGGGAAGGTCGCCGCGGTGGTTGTCGGTCTGACTGCCGGACGCCAAACGGCTGAGTCGGATCCCGGTCAGCCCGTAGGCCTCGGAGAGGACGTTCCTGAGTTCGGTTGTCGACACGGTGTGCTCCTCGGGTGTGTGGGATAGAAAGGGGGAGGCCCCGGCGGGATCTCTTGGGCTGATCCCGCCGGGGCCTCGTTGGCGCTCAGGACCGGGAGAGGTCCTCACGCAGGCGCCGCGTCCGCTCGGCGAACCCGGACGCTCCCATCGCCAGACGCTCGACGCGCTGGATGGGCCACTCCCCGTCCCCGTCCTCCCCGGGGTTCGGGTAGGTGTCCAGGGCTTCCCTCACCAGCGCGTAGTAGCCGACGGCCTCGTAGTAGACCTCCGGACCGAACTGGTCGCGGTCGACCGGCATCTGGTTGGAACCCACGTACCGGCACGCCGCGAACAGCGCCCCGGCCTGGGTCGGGAACCTGTCGCTCTCCCACCGAAGGGCGAAGGGCGTGGCGGGGCACAGATGAGGCGAACGGAGCATGTGCTCCATCTGGTTGCGGTCGGGGTCCTGCACGATCTTCCAGCGGCGCTCACCCGGCTGGTAGTCGGCGTAGGCGACGTCGTCGCCGGGGTTGTGGATGTTGCAGAGCGACACCACCCCGTTCCCTTCGGGACCGTCGTTGCCGAAGACGTACACCTGCGGAGCCCCCAGCGCGGGGCAGACGTGCACCGGCTTGGTCGAGGGGCGCCCGGCCTCCATCGCGTCGACGTGGTCGAGGTAGGAGGCCGTGGTGGCGTCGTCGCCGATCACCCTGGTCCGGAGCTCCTCCTCGGTGAAGTAGAGGAACGGGATGTTGAAGTGCTGGAGTTCCTCGCGGTGCTGGTCCTTGAAGCGCAGGAGCTCCTCGGCCAGGACCCTCCAGGCGAGCGGATCGACGATCCCCAGACCGTGCTGCTCGGGGGAGTCCACCCCCTCCACCGATCCGGAGTGGAACGCGAAGGAGCGCACCCCCTTGTCGAAGAGCTGGCGCACCGAGTCCAGGATCGTGGCGTAGTTGAGCGGCCACACCGTCATCTGCACCTTCAGCGGAGCCCCGCGCTCGACCAGGTGCCAGATGGTCTCCAGAGTGCGGTCGAACGCGAAGGCACGCCCCCGGAGCCTGTTGTTCACCTCCTTGTCCATCGAGTCCAGGCTCACGTTGAGCTTGTAGAAGAGGTCCGTCTCCAGGGCCTCCCCGAACGTGGCCTCCAGTCGGTCCCGACGGACCGCGCCGTTGGTGATGGACATGTGGGGAAGACCTCGGTCCTTGGCGTAGCGCAGTTTGGCGGCGCTGCCCGCCGGGTCCATGGTGGGTTCGGCTCCGATGAGGAAGAAGTCCTGCAGGCCCTCCCCCAACCCCTCGATCTGCCCGGTGAACTCTCCGTGCGGGACGACCTTGCGTCCGCCCCGCTCCAGGACCTCGGTCAGGGAGGCGACGAGCCGATCGCCGGTGAAGCAGCCGGGGCACTGCAGCTGGCAGCGGTCGTCGCCCTGGTAGGTGACGCGCAGGACCTCGCGCTCGTCCAGGTGCGCCGGGGTGAACGGGTCGGCCTCCTGCGGCACCCGCTCACGGGCGGGCGGGAAGTGACCCGACTGCGGTTCCTGGATGCCTCCGCGCTGCTGGAGCGGGCTGTAGGAGTCGTCTTCCTTCCAGACGATCTCCTTGGAGATGGGGTCATGGGATGTCTTCTGCGGGTCGGTCACGTCGGCCCCTTTCGGGTGCCGGGAGTGCAGGCCCGCGGTCGCGGGCTGGGGCTGCTGGCTCCCGGCGCTGGGCCGACCGGTGGTCGAGGGGAGGGGAGGCAAAGTGGAGCGCCCCGCTGGACGAACGACTTTGCCGCCCCTCCCCTCGACCGCCAGGCTCAGAGCGCCGGGGACCAGCGGCCCCGTGGCCGGGGCCCGCACGCACTCGCGCCGAGGGGGCCGAGGGGAACGGCTCGTGTGACACCGGTCCTGAGGAGGTGGCGGCGACCTCCGGATGTCGGAGGCGTCGGGTTGACTGGAACGCGCGGGAATCCCGATCGGAGGGGATGGGGTTGGCCAGAAAGCGCGAGTTCGGTCCGGTGCAGTTGGCCAGGTGGTTGGGGCTCAGGCCCCGAGATCTACGGAGGGCGTGGGCGCTGGGGCTGGTTCCCCCGCCCGACGTGGACGGACGGCGCTGGTCGGAAGAGCTCGCCAGAACGCTGCCCGACCGCACCGAACACATCCGCGCCGCCCTGGCTCGACAGGACAGCGCCGTCGGGCCCCCGCCGGTGAGCACGCCCGGGGGCAAGGGCGAAGGCAAGGGTTCGAGCACTCGCGGATTCGGGCCGATTCAGCTGGCCAGGTGGTTGGGACTGGAGAACTGGCAGGTCGGGCGCGGGGTGCAGAAGGGGCTGATTCCCCCGCCCGACGTGGACGGACGGCGCTGGTCGGAAGAGCTCGCCAGAACGCTGCCCGACCGCACCGAACACATCCGCGCCGTCCTGGGAGACCACCCCGGACACGGATCGGTCGAGGCCGCCAAGATCCTCGCCGCACGCACGGGGTTGGACGTGGTCCGCGACGACGTGTTCGCCCTTCAGGAGCAGGGCACGCTCGCCCCCGCGGGCGAGTTCCGGGGCTGGCCGATGTTCGCCGGTGCCGACCTGGCGTCCCTCGGTCCCGACACGGTCGCGACCGTGGTCCGGGAACGCCTGGACTGGCTCGACGCGAGCCTGAGCCCGGAGGAAGCCGCTGACCTCCTGGGCTGGCCCCAGGGCCGGTTCGAGGTGACCGCAGAACGGCAGGGCGTCCAGCCGGGCAGGTTCGGCCGCTTCAAGCGTGCCGAGGTCGAGTCCCTGGCCGAGGACGAAGGGCACGCATAGCGGCCCCGTGAGCGAGCCGAACTAGCTCCGCTCCCTCCGGCCCGTCGCCTTGCGGTAGCCCAGCCTGCTGCCGGGTCTGCTGTTCCACCACAGCAGCAGGTCGCCCAACCGGTACCTGGCCCGTGGGTAGGGCCGCGCCCCGTCAACGGTGTCGGGCAGATCGTCGGGGGTCTTGGAGGTGTACTGCGACACCGTCTTACGGTTCACACCGATCAGGTCCGCGAACGCCCCCAAGGTCACCTCCAGCGCCGGATCCTTGTCCGGCAGCTCCACCGGCGTGGGACGCCGGGGTTCGAACCGCGCGAGCTTCGCCGCGTCGTACAAGGCCGCCTCGGCAGTGCCGCCCTGGGGTCGCGGAACCCTACGGGTCATCCCCGGCTCTGGCTCCGGGAAGTCCTCGTAGTACTGCCGCATGCGCATCATGACGTAGTCGTAGGAGAAGCCGTGCCTGTCGGCCCACTCCCGCAACGTCACCAGGTCGGGAACCATCGGAGACCTCCTCGCTTCCTCGGGGCACTCGAGTGGAGCGCACCGGCCCCGCGGCATGCTCGCTCGCTCCCGCTCCCAGGAGCGCACGCACCCCAGGAGCGCACGCACCCCACCGGACTTGACATGGTACCTCAATGCGATTGCCGATCACACGTCGCGCCGGGCGCCTGGGGGCGCGCCTTTAAAGGAACCGTTCGCTATAACTTGCTCCCTTTTGTCGTACCTAGGGTTGCCCAGGGTTGCCCAGGGTTCAGTGGGGAGAGGGAGTCAGAGGAGGGTTCGGTGACGGGTGTGGCCGATGGCGTCGGGGTGCGGCCCCGTCCGTCAGGGGGCGAGGACCACGGGGTCGCCGAAGGGGCACGGGTCGGCACCGGTTCGGGGGAACGTGTTCCGGCCGTGCTTCCTCGCGGATGGGGGACGAGAGTGGGCGGACGATCGCGCCGGGTGTCAGCAGGGGCGGGGGCTCAGTCGGTCCGACGACACGGGCCCGCGACGGCGTCCGGGCGAAGGCCTCCCGCCCGGGGTGGTCACAACGACGGGGACGCGGCGTCCCCTGGATCGCCGCCTCCCCGTCGTGTGAGTCCCTACCGCGAGACGCCGGTCTGTCGCAGGGGCACGTCACTCCTGCGCGCCGCGGGAGCCGACTGTGCGGAGGTCCCGCGGCCCCGAGGCGCACCCGCACGAGGACGCCCGCGGGGACTGTCCAGTCGGGTGATGTCTCCGGCCGCCCTCCGCTCGTCGTCGGTCAGGTCCGCGGGCGTCCACACCTTGAGCCCTCGTGCCTGGACCGCGGACTCTACCCTGTAGGGCGCCAGCACCTCGCGGATGCGGCGGGCGTCCAGATCACCCCTGCGGACGAGCTCGCCCGCCAGCTCCTTGGTGGCCTCCCACAGCCGGGGGTTGTAGATGAGGATCCTGGCGTCCTGGACGGCGCGTTCCTTGCTGACGAAAACCCTGGGATGTCCACGCCACCGCTGGTACATCCCGTTGATGATCCGACTGTCCCCTCGGGAGTTGAAGGTGTAGCAGTTCCTGAAGAACTGCGGGTGGGACCTCTCGTCGTAACCGAGCGCCCTGACCGCCCGCTCCTCAGCCACAGAGCCCGCCCTGAGCCAGGTGAGCGCGTGCTGGGCCAGACTCGTACCCTCCACGAAGGACTCACCCTGTGTGTTCAGCGTCCGGTCACGGGTCATCCACATTCTGACCGGCCTGAACCCCAGAGCCAGAGCTGTCACCATGTGGCCCCCCTCGTGTACGGACAACGCCCGGTGGTGCTCTGCGTCGGTCAGATCCGGATTCGCCCTCAGGGACAACCACCTCCACCGGTTCCCGCGTAGTAGGGCCGACACGTCGATGGCTAGCCTAGGGTCATGGCCGAACACGAGGATGAGCAGCCCGGATCCGAGCCCCTACGACTGCCGGGCACGGAGCTGCGGCTGACCGGGCGCCCCCATGAAGTCTCGGGGTTCTTCACCACCTCTGAGTGGATACCGCCAGTCGACGAGCGGACCCGGCCGAGCGCCACCGCCGACGGCGACCCGGGTGACCCGTCCTCGGACGGCTGAGCGGAGATCCTCCGGGCCGCCGTGGTCCGCTCAGTCCTGGGGACGCCCGGGCCCGCCGCCCCGCGCGCGTCCGGCCGCTCCGCAGGGGCGCCCAGCGCCGTCATCGGCCTCGACCCTCGTCGAGGCGGTCCCGCATGGAGCCCACGCCCCGCCCCGCCACCCGCGCACGCCCGTGTTCTCGCACTGGGCCCGGCGGGTGAGGTGCCACAGCTCCCTGTTCCGCGCGACCGCGGCGACGTAGGCCCAGGCCATCAGTTCGCACGACGGTCGCGTCGGTCTCCCGGATGGCGCCGGCCAGGCCGAGGTGGTAGCCGACGACTCCTGTGTCCGAGGGAGACGCGTCGAACGTACTCCCCTCACCCGACGATGATCTTGTCGACCGCCGTGTCGACGTCGGCGAGGAGTTCCCCGTAGTGGCGCTCGCGCTCCTCACCGGTGAGGTCCTGCCCCTCGCTGTCGAACAGCACCGCCGTCCGCACGTCGAGGATGCCGCAGAACTCCGAGATCCCCCGGCGCAGCGGCCCGTCGAGCAGTCCGGTGATCAGATCCGCGTTCGGGTCCCGCGCGGTGAGTCCGGCCAGACCGAGCCACAGCATCCGCTTGTCCGCCATCCCCGACTCCCTGCGCCCGTAGGCCAGTCCGTAGTTCCACACCCGGTCGAACCAGCCCTTGAGCAGCGCCGGGAGGCCGAACCACCAGACCGGGAACACGGGGACGACGACGTCGGCGGCCCGGACCCGCCGGAAGTGGGCGTGCACCTCGTCGGAGTAGGTCCTGTCGCGGTCGTCGTAGTCGGGTTCGTCCTCCACGCGGTTGCGCGGGTCGAAGCCCTCGGCGTGCAGGTCCAGGAGGTCGACTCGGTATCCGGCCGCCGCGAGCCGCGCCGCCGCGCGCTCGCCCACGACCGCGGTCAGCGAGTCCGGCCGGTGGTGGGAGACCACGACCAAGGCGGTCGGCTCGTGGTTCGCGGGATCAGGTGTCTGTGAGGTCATGGACCCAGTACAGAGCAACGGCCGTGGACGATCCATGGCCCAGAAGCTCCATTCCTTTGGTGATCGTCTACGCTTGCGCCATGGATCCCTTGAGTGACATGCTCCGCGGCATCCGGTCGGAGGGCGCCTCCGTCTTCCAGACGTCGCTGCGGGCGCCGTGGACGACCCGCTGCGCCGAGGGAGCGCCGCTGACGATGATCACGGTGGTCAGCGGTGGGGCGTCGGTACTCCTGGAGGGCGGCTCCCGGCTCCGCGTCGGCGCGGGCGACACCGCGTTGGTGCGCGGACCGGAGCACTTCCGCCTCGTCGACGACCGCGCGGAGACCACCTCTTTGGTGGTCGGCGTCTACCAGGTCACGCGCGGACGCCACGAGCGGCTGTTGCGCACCCTTCCGCCGGCGCTGGTCCACCGCGAGGACATCGACGACGTCAGCTGGCTCCAACCGGCGCGCCAGGCCCTGGCCGTGCGGCACGAACCCGGCGCCCAGGCGCTGATCGACCGCGTCCTCGACCTGGGACTGGTCTGTACGCTGGGCTGCTGGTTCCAGGAGCGGGGCACGGACGCCCCGGCCTGGTACCGGGGGGCGCTGGACCCCGTGGCCGGACCCGCGCTCGAAGGCATCCACGAGCGCCCCGACCACCCGTGGACGGTGGAGGCCCTGGCGGCCAGGGCGAAGGTGTCCCGCGCGCACTTCGCCAAGCGGTTCACCGAGGTGATGGGGCAGTCTCCGCTGGGATACCTCACCGAATGGCGGATGGAGACCGCCGAGGAGCTGCTGTCGGAGTCGGATGCGAGTGTGCGGCAGGTGGCCAGAGCGGTCGGGTACGGCGACGCGGCCGCGTTCAGCACCGCCTTCAAGCGACGGCGGGGGGCGAGCCCGACGGCGTTCCGAGCAGGGATCGCCGCGCACGCCGCCGCCTTGCACTGAATATGTAGATCGGTCTAGTCTCCCCGCCATGGGCACCAAGGGAACCGCCACGCGGGCACGGCTGGTCGACGGCGCGCGCGAACTGCTCGAAGCGCACGGCTACTCCGGGACGGGACTGAGCCAGGTGCTGACCGTCAGCGGGACGCCGCGCGGCTCCCTCTACTTCCACTTCCCCGGCGGCAAGGACGAACTGGTCACGGCCGCCCTCCGGTCGGCGGGCGCCGAGGTCGGGGCGGTGCTGCGGGACCTGGCCGGACAGGCTCCCGACACGGTCGGCCTCGTCCGGGCGTTCATCGACCACTTCGCCGACCGGATGGAGGCCTCGGCGTTCACCAAGGGGTGCCCGCTGGCCGCCACGGCACTGGACGTGGCCGCCACCAACGACGCCGTGCACGAGGTCTGCCGCGAGGTCTACGCGTCGTGGCAGCGGGCGCTGGCGGACCGCCTGGTCGTGGACGGACGGGGCCCCGCCGAGGCGGACGCGGACGCCTGGTCGGTGCTGTCCGTGATCGAGGGCGCCCTCCTCCTCGCGCGCTCGACCCGCAGCCGCGCACCGCTCGACGCCGCCCGGACCACCGTCGCCCGGCTCCTCGCGAGGGACTGACCCCTGGCCGGAGATCACCGGCCCGGCCCGCCGCGCAGGGCCTCGGCCAGCACGGGCCCGATGACCCCGAGCGCCCTCGGGCGCAGCATGTGCAGGTGCTCGTCGTCGACGGGGACCGCGTGCACCTTCCCCGCGATGTACGGGGCCCACCGCCGCGCGGCGTCGCCGCCCAGCTCGCCCGTGGTGGACTCGAAGAGCAGCACGGAACCGTCGAAGACCTCCGGGGCCCCGGCGCTCCCGGCCTCCGCCAGCAGTCGGACGTTGTTCCGGGTCACGCGCAGCAGCGCCGCCTCGGCCTCAGCCCCCATGCCTTCCAGGGCCGCGCCGCCCTCGAACGCCACGGCGCGGACGCCCTCCGGTCCGGAGACCGCCTCCGCCCACCCGGTGCCGTGCGTCCCCGCCGGACCCTCCGACGCCGCCCCGTGCCCTGCGTCGGCGGGCCAGGCGTCCACCACCGCGAGCAGGCCGACCTCGTGGCCGCCCCGCCGCAGCCGCGTCGCGATCGCGTGCGCCGCCGTGCCGCCGAACGACCATCCCAGCAGCAGGTACGGCCCCCTCGGCTGCGTGTGCGTGATCCGCGCGCAGTAGTCCTCGACCACCTCGGCGAACCCGCCCGGCAGCTCACCCGAACCGTCCAGCCCCCGTGACTGGAGCGCGTACACCGGGTGCTCCCTCGGCACGTACGGCAGCAGTCCGGCGTAGCTCCACCCCAGTCCGCCGCCCGGGTGCACGCACCACAGCGGCCGTCCTCCGCCCTCGCGCAGGCGCACCAGGGGCCCCAGCAGTTCCTCGCCGGAGGACCGCTCGCCCAGCAGACCCGCCACCGTCGGCTGACTGAACAGCCGTCGCACCGGGATCTCCAGCCCGAGGGCGTCCCTGGCCCGCGCGATCAGCTTCGGCACCAGGAGGGAGTGCCCGCCCAGTTCGAAGAACCCGTCGTCGACCCCGACCCGCTCGCGACCCAGCACCTCGGCGAACACCTGGCACAGCGCGGTCTCCTCGGGGGTCCGCGGCCCCCACGTCCCCGTGTCCGCCGCCTCGTCCTCCGGCTCCGGCAGGGCGTCCCGGTCCAGTTTCCCGTGCGCCGTGTACGGCAGCCGCTCCACGGCGACCACGGCCGAGGGCACCATGGGCGCGGGCAGCCGTCCGGCCAGCGCGTCGCGCACGGCTTCGGCGTCCGCGTCCGCGTCCGCCGGAACCACGTACCCGACGATCCGCCGGTCTCCGGGCACCGGCTCGCGGACCACCGCGGCCGCGCGTGCGACGCCCTCGCACGCCCGCAGCGCCGCCTCCACCTCCCCCAGCTCGATCCGGTGTCCCCGCACCTTGACCTGGTCGTCGACGCGGCCCGCGAACTCCAGGTCGCCTCCGGTCCGCCACCGGACCAGGTCGCCCGTCCGGTACATCCGCGTTCCCGGCGCCCCGTACGGATCGGCGACGAAGCGCGCGGCGGTCGAGCCCGGCCGTCGCAGGTAGCCCCTCGCCAGACGTCCGGTCACGTACAGCTCGCCGACCACCCCCGGCGGCACGGGACGGAGGCGGTCGTCCAGCACCCGCACACGCACGCCCGTGACCGGCCGCCCGATCGGCACCGCCCCCGAAGGCGTCGGGTCCCCCGGGGCCAACCGGTACTCCGTGCAGGTCACGGTCGCCTCGGTGGGGCCGTAGCAGTTGTGCACCACGGCGTCCGGAAAGCGCTCCCGCCAACCGGCCAGGGCGGACCCGGTGAGGGCCTCCCCGCCGAGGAGGAGGGTCCGGCTCGGCGACGCCGTGTCCGGCAGCTCCGCGAGCAGCTCCAGATGGCCGGGGGTGCCGCACATCATCGTCGGCCGCGGCCCCTCCGTCGCCTCGGGCCCGGTCAGGTCCGCGATCCGGACGCACCCTCCGCCGACCAGGGTGGGGTACAACGACGGCACCGACGCGTCGAAGGAGAAGGACAGGACCACCGCGCTCGACCCGTCCGTGCCGGGGTACGCGTCCCGGCCCCACCGCACGTAGTCGGCCATCGCGCCGCGCTCCACCACGACCGCCTTGGGACGGCCGGTGGAGCCGGACGTGTAGATCACGTAGGCGGGGTGCGCGCGCCGGGGCGCCGACGCGAGCTCGGCGTCGGCCAGGTCGTGTCCGGGGAGCGATCGGCCCTCCCCGGTCGTCCAGCCGTCCAGGACCAGGCGGGGGGAGCCGTCCTCCGCGATCCGCCCGGCGAGCTCCCCGGTCGTGACCACGAGTGCCGGACGGGCGTCCGCCAGCATGAGGCCGACGCGCTCGTCCGGGAGGTGCGGGTCGATCGGAAGGTAGGCCGCTCCGGCCTTGAGCACCGCCAGCGTCGCCACGACGGTGTCCGCGGAGCGGGGGAGCAGGAGCGCGACGACCCCCTCCGGTCCGATCCCGCGCCGCACCAGCCCCCGGGCCAGCCGGTTGGCCCGCGCGTTCAGGCTCCGGTAGTCGAGCTCGACCGCGCCGCACGCCACCGCGGGCGCCTCCGGGGTGCGCGCCGCACGTTCCTCGAAGAGCCGGACGAGCGCTGTCCCGTCCCCGGTCCGCGCGACGGGGTGCGTCTCCTCCGCCAGCCACACGCGTTCGTCGGGGGTGAGCACGTCGACCGCGCCGATCGGCTGGTCCGGATCGGCGGCCACGCTCGCCAGCAGCCCGGTCCACCGCCGGACGAGCCGCTCGGCGGTGTCGGCGTCGAACAGGTCGCACGCGTACTCCAGCTCGCCCTCCAGCCCCGCGGCCTCCCCGGAGGCCGTCTCGGGCAGCTCGACCAGCTGGAATCCGAGGTCGACCTTGGCGCTGCGGTACTCGAGCCGCTCCTCGGCGGCGCGCACGCCCGGCAGTCGCAGCTCTTCCCCCAGCCCCTCCTCCACCGCCAGCATCACCTGGAACAGCGGGTTCCACGACGCCGACCGCGCCGGGCGCAGGACCTCGACCAGCCGGTCGAAGGGCAGGTCCTGGTGGGCGTAGGCGGTCAGGTCCGTCTCCCGCACCCGGGCGAGCAGCTCCCGGAAGGTCGGGTCCCCACCGGTGTCGGTGCGCAGGACCAGCGTGTTGACGAACATGCCCACGAGGTCGTTCAGCGCCTCGTCGGTGCGGCCCGCCGCCGCCGATCCGATCGGGATGTCGGTTCCCGCGCCCATCCGGGTCAGCAGCGCGGCGAGCCCCGCCTGGAGCACCATGTACAGGCTCGCCCCCTCCTGGCGTGCCAGGTCCCTCAGGTCCCGGTGCAGGGTCGGCGGGATGGCCACCGCCGCGAGTCCTCCCCGGTGCGAGGCCACCGCGGGTCTGGGACGGTCGGCGGGCAGGTCGAGGTGGTCCGGGAGTCCCTTCAGCGCGCCGCGCCAGTACTCCAGCTGCTCGCGGCCGAGGCTGTCGGGGTCGCGGTCGTCGCCGAGCAGTTCCTCCTGCCAGAGCGTGTAGTCGACGTACTGCACGGGCAGCGGCTCCCAGTCGGGCGCCCGGCCGTCGAGCCTGGCGGTGTACGCGGCGGCCAGATCGCGCAGCAGCGGCCCGCGCGACCATCCGTCCGCCGCGATGTGGTGCAGCAGCACGAGCAGGACGGACGCGCCGCCGCCGAGGTCGAACAGCCAGGCGTGCACGGGCGGTTCCGCGGCGAGGTCGAAGACGTGCCGCGACGCCTCTCCCAGCCGCTCCCCCAGCCCCGCCCGGTCGGTCGCCGCCTCGGTCAGCAGGGTCCGGCCGTCCGGAGGGTCCAGCACGACCTGGTGCGGCGTCCCGTCGGTCTCGGGGAAGACCGTGCGCAGGCTCTCGTGCCGCTCGACGACGTCCGCCAGCGCCGACCGCAGCGCGGAGGTGTCCAGGTCGCCCGAGAGCCGGTAGGCCATCGGGATCCGGTAGCGCGCCCCGCCGTCCACCCGGTCGAGGAACCAGATCCGGGACTGGGCGAACGACAGCGGGATCACGGCCGCCTCCCCTCACGCGGCATTCGCCGCAACGCCGGTCTCCGTGTGGGACGGCTCTCGGCCAGCCGTGCCGCGAGGGCCTCGGCGGTGGGCGCCTCGAACACCGTCCGGACCTCCAGGTCGACTCCCAGGGCCGCCCGGGCGCCGCTCACCAGGCGGGTGGCGAGCAGCGAGTGTCCGCCCAGCTCGAAGAACGAGTCGTCCACCCCCACCCGCTCCAGGCCCAGCACCTCGGCGAACAGGGCGCACAGGACCTTCTCCCGTTCGGTGCGCGGCTCCCGCGACGAGACGGTCTGGGACAGGTCGGGTTCGGGGAGCATCCGCCGGTGCACCTTCCCGCTGACCGTGAGCGGGAAGGACTCCAGGAACACCACCGCGCTCGGCACCATGAACTCCGGGAGCGCCGCGGCGACGAAGGCGCGCAGCGCGGCGCCGTCCGCGCGGGCGCCGGGCTCGGGCACCGCGTAGGCGACCAGCCGCTTGGCCCCGGTCCGGTCGGTGCGCACGACCACGGCCACGCG
This sequence comes from Nocardiopsis sp. NPDC050513, assembly GCF_044457925.1. NCBI lineage: Bacteria > Bacillati > Actinomycetota > Actinomycetes > Streptosporangiales > Nocardiopsidaceae > Nocardiopsis > Nocardiopsis sp. NPDC050513. Next base: position 77,635 of record NZ_JBITHK010000006.1, read on the forward strand.
CGCCACGTCCGCGTGGCGGCCCAGGACGGCCTCGACCTCCCCGGGTTCGACCCGGAAGCCGCGGATCTTGACCTGGTCGTCGACGCGGCCGACGAAGTCCAGCGCCCCGTGCGCGGTCCACCGCACGAGGTCGCCGGTCCGGTACATCCGCTCGCCCGGCCCGTCGAACGGGTCGGCGACGAACCGCCGCGCGGTCAGCCCCGGCCGTGCCCAGTACCCGCGTGCCAGCGCCGCCCCCGCGATGTACAGCTCACCCGTCACCCCGGGCGGCAGCGGGCGCAGGCGCGCGTCGAGGACGTACATGCGGGTGTTGGGGATCGGCCCGCCCACCGGAGCGGTCGGGGAGTGCCAGCGCCTCAGGTCGGAGGGGAGGGTGAACGCGGTGACCAGGTGGGTCTCGGTCGGGCCGTAGAGGTTGTGCAGCCGTCGCCCCGGGACCGCGGCCAGGAACTCGCGCACGCGCGGGGTGAGCTTGAGGACCTCGCCGCCCTGGCTGAGGTCGCCCAGCGTCGGCAGGGTCAGTCCCTGGGCGAGGGCGGCCTCGCAGATGCCCTCCAGCATGACGTTGGGCGTGCAGATCTCCTCGACGCCCTCCTCGTCGATCCACCGCGCCAGCCGCTCCGCGTCGCGGCGGACGTCGGCGTCGGGGACGGCCAGCCGCTTGCCCGCGGCCAGGGTCTCGATGATCTCCCACGCCGAGACGTCGAAGCTGAACGCGGAGAACTGCGCGACCGCGCCGTGCGGCGAACCCGACTTCCCGTCGTTGATCCACGCGGTGTGGGCGAGGACGAGGTTGACGAACGCGCCGGAGGTCATCACCACGCCCTTGGGGGTACCGGTCGATCCGGAGGTGTGGATGACGTAGACGGGGGTCTGGGGGCGCAGTGGGGCGGTGCGGTCGTCGTCGGTGAGGTCGGCGTCCGACCGCGCCGCGAGGTCGGCCGCGGTCGCCGCGTCGTCGAGCAGGACGCGGGGTACGCCCTCGGGGAGACCGGTCGCCGTCTCGGCCGTCGCGAGCAGAACCGCCGGGCGCACGTCGTCGAGCAGGAACGCGGTCCGCTCGGCGGGGTACTCCGGGTCGAGGGGCATGTACGCGGCTCCCGCCTTGAGGACCGCCCACACCGCGACCGGGAGGTCGGCCGACCTCGGCGCGGCCACGGCGACCACGCTCTCGGGGCCGACGCCGCGCGCGGCCAGCAGCCTGGCCAGCCGGTTGGCGCGGGAGTTGAACTCCCCGAAGGTCAGGCGGCCCCCGGGCGCGGAGACCGCGGTGCGCTTCGGGTCCTCGGCGGCCCGGGCCTGGAGCAGTCCGGGCAGCGTGGTGTCGGGGACGCTCCGGGAGGTGTCGTTCCAGCGCTCCAGCACGCGTTCGCGCTCGCCGGGGAGCCACAGGCCGATCTCCCCCACCCGTCGCCCGGGGTCGGCCACGACCGCCTCCAGCAGCAGGAGCAGCCGGTCGACCAGCGCGACCGCGGTGTGGCGGTCGAACAGGTCCGCCCCGAACTGGACGGTGCCCTGGATCGCGGTGTCCGCCCCGGCCTCCCGGGTCTCGTTGTCGAGTTCGAAGGCCAGGTCGAACGGGACCGCCCCGGTCTCGACGGCCTCGGCCCGCGCCTCCACACCGGGCAGGTCCAGTGTTCCGGCACGGCCGCCGCGCATCGCCAGCACCACCTGGAACAGGGGGTGCCGGGCCAGCGACCGCTCGGGCAGCAGGTCCTCCACGAGCGCCTCGAAGGGCGCCTCCTGGTGGGCGTAGGCGTCCAGGCAGGTCTCCCGCACCCGGTCCAGGACCTCGGCGAAGGTGGGGTCGCCGGTCAGGTCGGCGCGCAGGACGAGCATGTTGGCGAAGAACCCGACGAGGTCGTCCGCGGCGTCGTCGGTGCGTCCGGCGACCGGCGAGCCGACGGGGACGTCCTCGCCCGCGCCGAGCCGGGACAGCAGGACCGACACGGCCGCGAGCAGGACCATGAACGTGCTCGCGCCGTGCGCCTCGGCCAGCCCGTCCAGTCCGCGGCGCAGGCGGGGCGGGATCACCAGGGGGACGGAACCGCCGCGGTGGGAGGCCACCGCCGGACGCGGGCGGTCGGCGGGCAGGGGGGTCTCCTGCGGGAGGTCGGCCAGGGCCGAGCGCCAGTACGCCAGATGACCGGCCAGGGGGCTGTCGGGGTCGTCGCGGTCGCCCAGCACCCGCCGCTGCCACAGGGCGTGGTCGGCGTACTGGACCGGCAGCGGCTCCCATGCGGGGGCGTGCCCGTCGCGCCGGGCGGCGTAGGCCGAGGACAGGTCGTCGAGGAGCGGCCGGACCGACCAGCCGTCGCCGGCGATGTGGTGCAGCACCAGCAGGAGGACGTGGTCGTCGGGGCCGAGGACGAACAGGCGTGCCCGCAGCGGCGGGTCGGCGGACAGGTCGAAGGGCTCCCGCGCGGCCCGGTCCAGCTCGGCGTCCAGCCGGGCGCGGTCCAGGGGCACCGTCCGCACCTCGGTACCGGGGGCGCCGGGGTCGAGGATCCGCTGGTGGGGCTGGCCGTCGGCCTCGGGGAAGACGGTGCGCAGCGACTCGTGCCGCGTGACCAGGTCGCGCACCGCGGCCGTCAGCGCCGACACGTCCAGTGGCCCGGACAGGCGCAGGGCCATGGGGTGGTTGTAGGTGGCGCTCGGCCCCTCCAGCTTCCCCAGGAACCACAGGCGCGACTGCGCGAAGGACAGGGGGATCCGCTCGGGGCGGCGCTCCGGGGCCAGGCCGGTGCGCGCCCGGCCGCTCGATCCGAGGCGCTCGGCGAGCCGTGCCGCCGTGGGCGCGTCGTAGACCGTCCGGATGCCGATCTCGCGGCCCAGCTCCGTCCGGATCCGGCTGACCAGCCGCGTCGCCGTCAGGGAGTGGCCGCCGAGCGCGAAGAAGGAGTCCTCCGCGCCGACCCGGTCCAGCCCGAGCACCTCGGCGAAGAGCGCGCACAGGGCGGCCTCCTCGGGGGTGGCGGGCTCCCGGGTCCGGGTCGTGGCCGCCGGGTCGGGCGCCGGAAGGGCGCGCTGGTCGACCTTGCCGCTGCCGGTCAGCGGCAGCGCGTCGAGCACCACGACCGCGCCGGGGACCATGGGGGCGGGCAGGAGCGCGGACACGGCGGCGCGCACCCCGGCGGGGTCGACGTCCGCTCCCGGTTCGGGGACGACGTAGCCGACCAGGCCGGGCTCGCCCGTGGCGTCCTCCCTGACCGCGACGGCCGCGTGGTCCACGCCCGCGCACCGGGCCAGGGCGGCGCGGACCTCGCCCGGCTCGACGCGGAAGCCCCGCACCTGGACCTGGTCGTCGGTCCGGCCGACGAACTCCAACTGGCCCGCCGCCGACCAGCGCACGAGGTCGCCGGTGCGGTACATCCGCTCCCCGGGCGGGCCGAACGGGTCGGCCGTGAACCGCTCCGCCGTCAGGCCCGGCCGTCCCAGGTACCCGCGCGCCAGACCGGGTCCCGCGACGTACAGTTCGCCGACGGCGCCGGCCGGGAGCGGGCGCAGGGCCCGGTCCAGCACGTAGGCGCGGGCCCCGGTCACGGGTCGGCCGATCGGCGGGTCCACCGCCCCGGCTCCCGGAGCACACCGGGCGCGCGTGACCTCGACGGTGGCCTCGGTCGGTCCGTAGCCGTTCCAGAACTCGCGGCCTCCCACCGCCCACCGGTCGACCACGTCGGCGGCGAGGGTGTCTCCGCCCGTGGTGGCCAGGCGCAGGTCCGGCAGTTCCTCCGGGCGGAGCGCGTAGGTGACGGCAGGGGGCATGTGGGCGACGGTGACCCGTCGACGCGCGAGCAGGTCCTGGAGCAGGTCGGCGTCGACGCGCTCCTCGTCGTCGGCGAGGACCACCGCGGCCCCGGCGGCGAGGGTGACGAGGAGTTCGAGCAGGCAGGCGTCGAAGGCGAAGGTGGTCGCGGCCAGGACGCGGTCGTCGGGGCGCAGGCCGTAGGCGGGCGCCGCGCCGCGCGCGAACCCGGCGATCGCCCGGTGCTCGACGACCACGCCCTTGGGACGGCCGGTGGAGCCCGACGTGTAGATCACGTAGGCGGGGTGGTGGGGCGCGACGTCCTGCGGGGTCGCCGCGGCCGGCCCGGCCTCCGCCTCCGGGCCGTCCAGCGCGAACACCGGCGTGCCGGGCGCCATGGCGGCGACGCGGTCGGCGAGGTCCGCCACCGTCACCGCGAGGACGGGCCGTGCGTCGGCGAGCATGAACGCGATCCGCTCGTCGGGGTGGCCCGGGTCGAGCGGGAGGCAGGCCGCCCCCGCGCGGAACACCGCGAGCATCGCGACGACCGCGTCCGCCGACCGCGGCGCCAGCAACGCCACGCGACGCTCCGGACCCGCGCCCCGAGCGGCCAGGGCCCGTGCCAACCGCTCCACGCGCGCGTCGAGTCCGGCGTGGGTCAGGCTCGTGTCGCCGTGGACGAGCGCCGTGGCGTCCGGGTGGAGGGCCGCGCGCTCGGCGAGCAGGGCGGGCAGGGTGGTCGGGGCGGGGGGCGCGTCGGAGCCCCGCACGCCGCGGGGGCCGCCGCTCCGCCCCGCGACGCCGCCCCACGTCTCCATGACGCGCCGGGTGTCGGACTCGGCGAGGAGGTCGGCGCGGCCGATCGGGGTGCGCGGACCGACGGTCGACACCCACTCCAGAGCCCGTTCCACGAGGTCCGCGACCCCGTCGTGGGCGGCCTCGCCGTAGAGCTCGGGGTCGGCGTCGACCATGAGCTCCAGGCTCCCGTCCGGGGCGGTGTCCCACAGCGCGACGGCGACGTCCTCGAAGGGCCCCGCGGCCAGGTTGTGCGCGGTCACCGGCCACCCGCCCAGGGTCGCGGGGTAGTCGAGCCGCAGGATGTTCACCGACACGGACCACAGCGCCTCGCCGGGGAGCACGCCGAGCTCGCGCCGCAGGTCCTCGTACCGGTAGCGCTGGTGCCTGACCGCCGCGCGGACCCGCGCCGAGGCGTGCTCCACCAGCTCGCCGACGGACATGTCCGGTCGTGTGCGCAGGCGCACCGGCACGATGTTGGACATCATGCCCGGAGCCCTCGTCTCCGCGCCGCGGCCCCGCCCCGGGACCGCGAAGCCGAGGACCACGTCCTCCTCGCCGGTGGCCCGGCCCACCGCCAGGCCCGCCGCGGCGACCGTCAGCCGCGCCAGGTTGGCGCCGAGCCCCTCGGCCGCCGCCCTCAGCCGCGCGGAACGGCTGGAGTCCACGTCCCGCAGGCGCCGCCGAACGGTCCTCGCCGGTCCCCGCGGCGGCCGGGTGCTCAGGCTCACGGGTCTGGGACGGTCGGCGAGGGCGTCGAGCCAGTACCGCCGGTCCTCCTCGTGCTCGGGCGACCCCCGGTAGGCGGCGTGGCCGTCGACCAGCGTGCCGACCGGTTCGAGGGGCTCTCCGGCATCGGTCGACCCCGCGGCCAGGGCGTCGTAGACCCGGGCGAGCCGCCCGGCGACCAGGGCGAAGCCCAGACCGTCGTTGTGGATGTGGTGGTAGCCCTGGTACCAGTAGTGGCGGTTCGGGGCGATCCGGAACAGCGCGAAGGCCGCCTGGGGACCCGCCTCCAGGTCGCGCGGTCGGGCGATGTCGGAGCGCATCCACGCCAGGGCCGTCCCGTGCGGATCGGTCGCGGCGGTCAGGTCGCGGAAGAGGAGCGGGTGGTCGACGGAGGCGTCGAGCCGCTGGACCAGGGTCCCGTCCTCCTCGCCCAGCCGCAGCCGAACGGTCTGGGCCTCCCGGAGGGTGCGCCGGAGCGCCTCCTCCAGGAGCGGGACGTCGACGGGGCCGCGGATGTCCAGGTACTCGGCCACGTTGAGGATCGTGCTGGTCGGGTCGAGTTCGTGCGCGTACCACAAACCGCGCTGTCCCGCCATCAGGTCGATACGTTCGAAGCGACGGTCTGGCATGTCACACCCCCGGTCACACGGTGTCGTTCGCGGATTCCCGCGCCGAGCGGACGAGACTCTGCGGCCGCATGTCGGTCCAGTGCTCCTCGACGTAGGCCAGGCACGCGTCCCGGGCGTCCTCCCCGAACACGACCCGCCATCCGTCGGGCACCTCCGCGAACGACGGCCACAGCGAGTGCTGGTTCTCGTCGTTGCGCAGCACGAGGAACCGTCCGTCCTCGGCGTCGAACGGGTTGTCCATGGATCCTCACCTCCTCTCCGCCGTCATCGGTCTCCGTCGAGGTACGACTCCAGCTCGCCCCTGCGCCGGACGTCGAGCGTGGCGCAGTGGAACGAGCCGCCGAAGCTGTTGAAGTTGCGGAAGTCGCACGGGATCGGCGTGAAGCCCCACCGCTTCATCGCCTCGATCACGGGCTCGTCCTGGCGCTCGACGACCACCCTCTGTTCGTCGAGCATGAGGATGTTCATGTTGATCCACTTGCTCGTCATGTAGAGCGGGTGCCCGTCCGGGATCACCGGCGTGGGCGCGCGGAGCACGTCCCAGCCGCGGAAGAGGTCGGGGACCCTGCGCACGCGTTCGGGGTTGACCAGGAGCTTGCCCGGCGCCAGGGGCGCGATGGTGGCGTCGATGTGCATCGGGTGGGGGTCGTCGAACTCCAGCACGTGGATCCGGTAGGCGTCGCCCAGGTGGCGGCGCAGCCACTCGATGCCGAACGCGTTGGTGACGTGGCTCCGCTGGGCGACGATGTCGCGTCCGAAGCGGGCGAAGTCGGCGGCGTCGAAGGTCGGCTCGAACTCCGTGACCGCGGTGCGGACCCGGCCGCCCGCCGACCCGTGCGCGTCGGCGTGGTCGAGGTCGTACTGCTCGTCGGTGAGCTCCGGTTTGGGTCCCGCGCTCCACCGCGCGCCGCCGTGGAAGTACTCCTTGAGCAGGGGGCGGTAGGCGAGGGACTCGTAGTACCGGGAGCGCCAGGCCATCGGGCACTCGATGATCTCCTCGCCGACGACGAGCAGCGCGTCGCGCGGCATCGCCGCGTACATGCCGGTGCTGGACCAGTCGAGGGTGGTGTAGGGCCGGCGCTGCGGAATCGGTTCGGGACGGCGGACCTTGACCCCCTCGCCCTCCAGCACGCGGACGAACTCCTCCAGCTCGTCGGCCGCCGCCCGGACCAGCTCCGGCGGGAACGGACGCCCGGCCCGGCGGCGGAAGGTCGTGTGGTGCTGTTCCGGGAGCACGGGCGCCATGGCCTCGTGCCAGGGCGGGAAGGCAGCTCCGTCGACGACGCCGACGACCACCTCCTCCAGCGGATCCCACTCGGTGTGGGAGCGCACGGGGCTCGGCGCGCGCTCGATCCGCCCGGCCGATCCGTGTCCGCCCTGGTCGGGCCCGGTCCGATGCATATCGCATTCCTCGCTTACGGAGATCGCCGTGAATATCGCCTGCCAGCGGCGGCACGGACGGGTCCATCCATAACACCCGGGACATAATGCCAGGTGAAAACCGGAAAAGACCGACACGGGAGCACCCGTTATCCCGACACCACCACTGGAATTCCCATCAGACCAATAGTGCCCGACCAAACGATTCCCGATCGTTCTCACCCGCCGAGCCCATGTCAATATCAGCCCAATGTGACGTAGATCACCTTTGAAACTCGGTGCCGTTTGGGCATTATCGGCAGAGCAGTCGCCCATTCCCCAACCCCCACACAGCGGTCATCCCCCATGCGGTCAGAGATTGCTCGCCCCGCGCGGCGAACGCAAAACAGCACGTCGGAGCGCAGGTGGCGATATTTCGGACTCGGGGCCAATCAGCACACCCGCATCCAAGAATTCAGTCACTTTCCGTAAGCCCATAAATTCAGCGGGCATCCACAACACCAGGAGTGCGCGGTATGACCACCGGAGACCCCGGGAATACTGTTGCGTACATCTACAACTCGGCCGTGGCGGCCTCGGCGGTCAGCGCCGCCTGGGAACTCGGCGCCCTGGACCAGCTCGACCAGCGGGGCTCCCTGGACGTGCACGAGTTCGCCGCCGACCACCGCCTGGACGTCCCGGCGACCCTCGGTCTCTTCCGGGCGCTGGCCTCCGTCGACATCGTCCACCGCGAGGACGCCAAGGTGGTTCCGGGCCCGCACTTCGCCGAGACCCTGCGAACCAGGTCCTTCTTCCACTGGCTCACCCGCGGCAGCGCCGAACTCTTCCGCCGGATGCCGGAGCTGTTGCGCGAGGAGAACCGCGTGGGCGACTTCCACCGGCGCGACAGCGCCGCGATCGCCCGCGCCTGCCGCGAGATCAGCGCGTTCTGCTACGACCCGTGGTTCTGGGAGGCCGTCGACGGGCTCGACTTCGCCGTCTCGGCCGTCGCCGACCTGGGCTGCGGCAGCGGTGACCGGCTCATCAAGCTCCTGGAACGCCGACCCGGCGCCCGTGCGGTGGGCGTCGACATCGCCCGCCCCGCGCTGGACGTCGCCCAGGAGGCGGCGGCCGCGGCCGGCCTCGCCGACCGCGTCACCCTGCTGGAGGCGGACGTCCGGACGATGGAGGCGCGCCCCGAACTGGCCGGCGTCGACCTGCTCACCTGCTTCATGATGGGCCACGACTTCTGGCCGCGCGACCGCTGCGTGGACACCCTGCGCCGACTCCGCGCGCTGTTTCCCGACGCCCGCCGATTCCTGCTGGGCGACGCCACACGGACAGTCGGGGTCGCCGACCGGGACCTGCCCGCGTTCGCACTGGCCTTCGAATGCGGCCACGACATCATGGGCACCTTCATCCCCACCGCGGGCGACTGGGAATCGGTGTTCGAGGAGGGAGGGTGGCGTCTCCTGCGAAAACACTCCATCGACATCGCGGTCGGCGAGGTGATATTCGAGCTGGAACGGCTCTGACCGGCGACGTAATACCCCACCGACGACGACCGGACCGCGAGGTGAAAAATGCCCACCCAGCCCCCCGCGCCACACTTGCACCACATCGCCCTCCAGACATTCGACCTGGACAACTGCATTTCCTGGTACCAGGACTTTCTCGGGTGCCGCCCCACCTGGTCGACCGACCGTTTCTCCGACCTGACGCGCGACCGCCTTCCCGGAATCACGAGAATGGCCGAGGTCACCGTGTCGGGAACCCGGTTCCACCTGTTCGAACGCGGCGGACCGGAGGCGCCCGACGCGCGCCGGAGCGCGCCGCAGTTCCAACACGTGTGCATGGCGGTCCCCTCCTCCGAGGAACTGCGCGCGTGGCGGACCCGGTGGTTCGAGGTCCGCGATTCGGGGCGCCACACGTTCCTGGGATCGGAGGAGCCGACCGGGATCGTGGTCGACGACGACCTCGTGGAGAGCTTCTACTGCCTCGACGTCAACGGGCTGGAGTTCGAGTTCTCCCACGTCCCGGAGGGTCCGCGGTGAGCGCGCGGTCCGCCGAGGCCGCCCTCGCACCGCCCGGACCGCACGGCTGGGACTTCAGCGACTACCCCTTCGGGCTGGAGCCGATGACGCTCCCGCACCCCGGAGCGACCGTCACCCCCGAACCCGGATCCCTCCCGGAGGACGTGCTCGACGCCCACCGCTCCCTGTCGGTCCAGCACGAGGCCGGGTTCGAGCCCACCGCACCGGCCGGCGACGACCTCGAACGCCTCTTCTGGTTCCGGTGGATGATCGGCCACCACGTCTCGTTCGCGCTGTGGCGTCTGCTCGCCGACGCCCTCGCCCGCGTCTCCCCGGGCTCCCCGGACGGCGACGACCAGCGTGAGCTGGCCAGGGCGATCACCCAGTACGTCCGGGCCTACTGCGGGATGCTCCTCTACACCGGGTCCTCCACGCGGCAGGTCTACAACGCGGTCATCCGTCCCAGCATGTACCGCCTGCACAGCACCTTCAGCGGAACCTGGGCCCCGGACTACCCGGCGGTGCGCAGCCTGTTCCGCGGCCGCAGGACCCCGCCGGTGCACGGCGCGGAGATCGGCGCTCTGGAACGCGAGGTGCGGCTGAGCAATCTGATCCACCTGGGAGTGTCCTCCAAGCTCGTCGTCGACGGCCGCTCGCTGCTCCAGCACTCGATCGACACGCCCGACACGCACCAGCCGCGCATGTGGGGCGCGATCTTCGACTGCTACTTCCTTACCCTGCGCGCCCCTGTCACGCCCGACCGCGTCGTGGCGCAGCTGCTGCGGCGCGTGAAGGCGATCGCGATCGACGTGGCCACGAACGGCCTGTACCCGGGCGCGGCGCACAGCGCCGAGGAGTCGCCGGAGGAACTGGCGCGGCCGGAGGTCCTCGCGTGCGAGCGGGAACTCACCGCCACGCTCGTGGGGGTCGCGGGGCTGGCCGCCGGGCTCGTCCCGGAACCGGGCGGCGCCCCGACCGTTCCGTGCGCCGCCCACGCCTCTCCCGACCCTCACAGCCTGGGCGGTCCAGGCGGCCCGGACATCCCGAACGTTCCGGAAGGAGGGTGAGGGCCGTGCGGCACGGAGTCATCCTGTTGCCCGAACACCGCTGGTCGCGGGCCCGGCGACTGTGGGCGCACGCCGAGGCGCTGGGTTTCGACCACGCGTGGACCTACGACCACCTCTCGTGGCGCTGGTTGCGCGACGAACCGTGGTTCGGCACCGTCCCGACCCTGACGGCGGCCGCCACAGCGACCTCGCGCATCACCCTGGGCACCATGGTGGCCAGCCCGAGCTTCCGCCACCCCGTGGCCTTCGCCAAGGACCTCATGACGCTGGACGACGTGTCCGGCGGCCGCCTCGTCTGCGGCATGGGCGCGGGAGCCCCCGGATACGACGACGACGTACTGGGCGCGCCCTCCCTGTCGCCCTCCGAACGGGCCGACCGGTTCGCCGAGTTCGTCGTCCTCACCGACGCCCTGCTCCGCCAGGGCGAGACCGACCACGAGGGCCGGTACTTCACCGCGCGCGGCGCGGTCATGCGACCCGGGTGCGTCCAGTCCCCGCGCGTCCCCTTCGCCGTCGCCGCGACCGGCCCGAGGGGCATGCGCCTGGCCGCCCGGTACGCCGACGTCTGGGTGACCGCCGGTCCGCCGGGATGGGCCGAGCCGCTGCGGTACGACGGGGCGCTGCCCGTCCTGCGCGAGCACGTGGCGGCGGTGGAGGAGGCCTGCGCCGCGGTCGGACGGGATCCCGCGAGCCTGCGCCGCCTGGTCGTGGTCGGCGCGGTGATCCGGGGGGTGACCTCGTCGGTGGAGTCCTACCGGGAGGCCGCGGGGATGTTCGGCGACCTCGGTTTCACCGACCTGGTGACGCACTGGCCGAGGGACGGCTTCCCCTACCAGGGCCGACTCGACGTACTGGAGGACATCGCCGCCGGCGTCCTCACCCCGGGAGGCGGCGCGTGATCGGGTACGAGGTCGTCGACATGTTCGCCGAACGTCCCTACGCGGGGAGCCCGCTCTGCGTGGTCCCGGAGGCGCAGGGGCTGTCGGGGGCGGCGATGCGGGCGATCGCGGCGGAGGTCAACACCGCCGAGACCGCGTTCGTCCTCCCGCCGACCGTCCCGGAGGCCGCCTACCGGGTCCGCGTGTTCACGCCGCTGCGCGAGTCTGCGCACGGAGGCCACTCCGCCGTCGGGACCGCGGCCACCCTGGCGCGGCTCGGTGTGCTGCCGCCCGGCCGGACGGTGCAGGAGTGCGGCGCGGGTCGGCAGGAACTGGTCGTGGCCGACGGGCGTGCGGAACTCCTCGGGCGCGGCGCGCTCCCCGGATCGCCGCTGGCCCCGGGACCGCTTCTCGCCGCGGCCGGGCTCTCCGAGCACGACCTCGCCGACGCCGAGCCGGGGTCGGCGGGGTACGGCGGTGGGTTCGCCTTCCTCCCCGTACGCGCGGACGCGGTCGCCGGGGCCCGGCTCGACCGCGCCGCACTCGCCGCCGCGGGACTCCCCGCCCTCTGCCTCGTCGCCTGGGACTCCGATCGGCGGTGCGCGCACACCCGCCTGTTCGCCCCCGGATTCGACCTACCGGAGGACCCGGCCTGCGCGCCCGTGGCCATGGGGCTGGGCGTGTGGTTGGTACGCACCGGGTGGCTGCCCGGCTCGGACGGGACACACGCCTACACCGTCCGCCAGGGGGAGGAGGTCGGCCGACCCGCCCGCCTGGAGTGCACGGTGTCCGTCGAGGGCGGAGAGGTCGCGCACGGCGGGGTGACCGGGGACGTCGTCCCCGTCGCGCTCGGCCGCGCCGTCGTCCCCGTCGAACCGGCCGACGGACAGCCCCTCCGGGCCACCTAGACACCCCGCGAGCCGCACCCGGCGCTCCGGGCGCGGAAGCCCCAGTTCCAGACCCGACAACCCTAAGGACACTCCGTGCTCTCTCGACCCGAGCTCCACGGCACCCGCGGCGCCGTCGCGTCCACCCACTGGCTCGCGTCGGCGGCCGGGATGGCCGCGCTCGACCGGGGCGGCAACGCCTTCGACGCGGCCGCGGCGGCCGCGTTCGTCATCCAGGTGGTGGAACCGCACCTGAACGGACCCGCCGGAGACGTCCCGATCCTGGTGTACGACGCGGCGGCCGAGCGGGTGAGCGTCATCTGCGGACAGGGGCCGATGCCCGAGGCCGCGACCCCCGCCGAGTTCCGGCGGCGCGGCCTCGACGCCGTGCCCGGCTCCGGTCTCCTGGCGGCCTGCGTGCCCGGCGCGTTCGGAGCGTGGCTGCGGCTGCTGCGCGACCACGGGCGGCTGCGCGTCGAGGACGTGCTGGAACCGGCGATCGGGTACGCCGAGGACGGTTATCCGCTGCTGCCGAAGGCCGCGGCGATGATCGGTGTCCTCGCTCCGCTCTTCCGCGACGAGTGGGCCGAGTCGGGGCGCACCTACCTGAGGCAGGGGCGCGCCCCGGCCCCCGGCACACGCGTGCGCAATCCGGCGCTGGCGGCGACCTTCCGGCGCGTCGTCGCGGAGGCGAGGGCCGCCGGGCGGGACCGCGAGCGCCAGGCGGACGCGGCGGTCTCCGCCTTCTACGAGGGCTTCGTCGCCGAGACGATCGACCGGTTCATGGCCGCCGGCGAGTACGCCGACTCCACCGGGCGCCGCAACGGGGGCCTGCTGACCGGCAAGGACATGGCCGACTGGCGCCCGGGCACGGAGGAGCCGGTGGCCCTCGACTACAGGGGCCTGCGCGTGCACAAGGCCGGGCCGTGGTCGCAAGGGCCGGTCTTCCTCCAGCAGCTGGCCCTCCTGGAGGGCTTCGACCTGGCCGCGGCGGGGTTCGGGAGCGCCGACCACCTGCACACGGTCGTGGAGTCCGCCAAGCTGGCCTTCGCCGACCGGGAGGCCTGGTACGGGGACCCCAACCACGCCGACGTACCGCTGGCCGCCCTGCTCGACCGCGGCTACGCGGAACGCCGCCGGGGGCTCATCGGCCCCGAGGCGTCGGCCGTGCTGCGGCCGGGCTCCCCCGACGGCCGGGAACCGTGGATCCCCCCGCTGCCGGACCCCGCCGTTCCCGGGGGACCCGACTGGGCGGCTCAGCTGGACAGCGGCATCCCCACCGTGGTGGCGCGCACGGCCGCCCAGGGGGACACCTGCTGCGTCAGCGCCAGCGACCGGGACGGGAACATGGTGGTCGCCACGCCCAGCGGAGGCTGGCTGAAGAGCTCGCCGGTGGTGCCGGGGCTGGGCTTCCCCCTGGGGACCCGGGGGCAGATGGCCTGGCTCGCCGAGGGGCACAACAACTCGCTCGCCCCGGGCAAGCGCCCGCGCACGACGCTGAGCCCGAGCCTGGTCCTGAGGGACGGCCGTCCGTACCTGGCGTTCGGAACGCCGGGGGGCGACCAGCAGGACCAGTGGACGCTGCACTTCCTCGTCAACCACGTGGACTTCGGGATGGGGCCGCAGGCGGCGGTGGAGGCGACCGCCTTCCACACCGACCACGCGCCCGCGTCGTTCACCCCGCACCGGTCCCGGCCGCGCTCGGTCGTGGTCGAGGAGGGGTTCGAGCCCGGTGTCCTGGCGGAACTGCGGCGGAGGGGCCACGAGGTGGACGTGGTGACGGCGGGAACGCTGGGGAGGGTGTGTGCGACCGGTGTGACCGCCGACGGGGGCGTGGTCGCCGCGGCCAGCCCGCGGGGGGAGCAGGCCTACGCCGTCGCCCGCTGACGTCCGGGGCGGGCGTCCGCGAACGGCGGGGACGAAGGGTGTTCGGGTCCTCGGTCGGCGAACGGCCGGGCCCGCCCGAGTTGTACGATCGGGACGGCACGACCCCGCCCCGGCAGCCCGCGGCGGGATCCACGGCGACCACGGAAACGGACGGGCATGGACGCTGAGGCAACCCAGGTGATGACCAGGACCGGTCAGTTCACGACCACGAGCGTCAGCTGGGAGACCCCCGTACGCAGTCGGCTCGCCGCCGCGATCGACCGCCTCTCCGGCCCGCTGGCCGAGCTCGTCGAACGCGACGCCAACGAGGGCGACACGCGGATGCTCGTCGCCGACATCCTCAGCGTCGGCATGAACTACAGCAAGTACCAGGACCTGACCACGGAGTACCGCACGGGCGGTGAGTCGGTCGACTACGCGATCGTCCGCGACGGCGCGCTCTTCGCGCCCGTCGAGGTCAAGGGCATCGCGCAGGACTTGGACGTGCGCAACATCCAGACCGCCCGCCGGGTGGCCGCCGAGCACGAGGCCGAGTGGATCGTCCTGACCAACGGGCGGCTGTGGAAGGCCTACCACCTGCGACCCGCCGAGGACGGCGAGGGCGCCCAGCCGGTCCTGATCGTCGACGTCGACCTGATGGACGCCGCGTCCCACGACCGCGGCATCGACGCGCTGTTCCACCTCACCCACGAGGCGGTGGAGCACGGCCGCCTGGAGACGCTGCGCAGGTGGAACGGGGCGCTGGAGGCCGAGCCGCTCGCGGCGGTCCTGCGCTCGGAGGCCGTGGTGGCGGCCGTGCGCGCGGAGGTCCGCAGCGCGACCGGGCACCCGGGGCACAGCGGCGACGCCGACCAGGTCCTGCGCGCGCTGACCGACTCCGTCATCGCCCGGGGTCTGCTGCCCGAGGAGGAGTAGGGGCGACCGGACGGGTGCCCAGGTAGACCGTGTTCGCCGACGGCTCGTCCCGGTAGGGGTTGGCGAACGCGACCACCTCGGCGCGCACCCGGTCCAGCGCCGTGCCGAGGACCTCCAGGTAGGCGTCGTCGGGCGGGTCGTCGGACCACAGCGCGAACACCCCGCCGGGGCGCAGGTGGTCGGTGAGGCGTCGGGTGCCCGCCTGCGTGTAGAGCTCCGCGTGTGATGGGTCCAGGACGTGCCGGGGCGAGTGGTCGATGTCCACGACCAGGGCGTCGAAGACGCGGTCGGGCTCGTCCGGGAGCAGACCGCCGGGCGAGGCGACCTCCGCGAAGAAGTCGGCGCGGACCAGGCGGCAGCGCGGATCGGTGGACAGCGCCCCCGCGTCCGGGACCAGGCCGCGCTCGTGCCAGTCGACCACGGCGTCCAGGACCTCGACCACGGCCAGGGAGCGCACGCCGGGGTCGTCGAGGACGGCCGCCGCCGTGTAGCCCAGCCCGAGGCCGCCGACCACCACGTCGAAGCCCTCGGTGCGGCCGCCCGCGCGCAGTTCGGCCAGGGCGAGCCGCGCCATCTCCTCCTCGGCCGCGGTGAACAGGCTCGACATGAGGAACGCGTCGTCGAGCCGGATCTCGTGGACGTCGGTGCGGGCCACCGGGTCCCACCGGCGGCGCAGGCTGATCTCACCGATGGGGGTGGGGCACCAACCGAGCTCCTCGATCCGGGGTTTCGCCACGAGCACTCCTGACGTGGAAGGAAGCGGGTCCACGGCGACCCTACGGCACCGCTTCCCCCGGTGTGGGAAGCCGCAAGTTTGCAGAAATTTTCTGGAAACTCTTGCAGGAGGGGCGCGGCCCTCATTACCGTTCCGGTGACCGCCCCAGGCGAGAGGACGACTCCCCCCATGAGACCTCCGTGGCACCGGACAGCCGGCCCCGAACGCCGAGACCGCCCACGACCGGGGCGGACGATCGCCTCCGGACTGATCGCCCTGCTGGTGGCGCTCCCACCGCTCGCCGCCTCCCGCAGCGCGACGGCGGCGGCGGAGCCCGTCGGAACGGACCTCACCGCCCAGCGCGCGCACTGGATCGAGACGGACACCCTGCTGTGGCCCGCCGCGCTCGACCCCGACCGCACCTACTCCCTGGTCTCCTCCCGGGGAGCGGACCTCGACGCCTCCGACGGCGCACTCGACGGCTCCGACATCACCGTGGAGCTGAGCCCGGATCCCGACGGCCTGACCGACGCCCAGCGCGCCGCCTGGCCGCACCTGGCCGACCTGACCGTCCTCACCCCGGACCGCGTCGTCACCCCTCAGGTGCGCAGGGCCCTGACCGGCCAGCTCGCCGTCGTCGAACAGGACGGCGACGGACGGGTCACCGCGGCGACCGGTGTCCAGATCCCGGGAGTCCTCGACGACCTCTACGCGGACGCCGCCGACGCCGACCTCGGCGCCGTCTGGGACGACCTCGGCCGCCCGACCGTCTCCGTGTGGGCGCCCACCGCGCGGTCGGTCAGCCTGGAGCTGTACGACGACTCCGCCACCGACGCGTTCCGCTCCGTCCCGATGCGGTTCGACCGGCGGACGGGCGTGTGGTCCGCCACCGGCCGGGAGGACTGGCACGGCCGCTACTACACGTTCGACGTGCGCGTCTTCGCCCCCACCACCGGACGGGTGGAGCACAACCGGGTCACCGACCCCTACGGCGTGTCGCTGGCCGCCGACTCCGCCCGGTCCCACCTGGTCGACCTCGACGACCCCGCGCTCGCTCCGCCGGGCTGGGACGACCAGGCCAAACCCGAGGCCGTGCCCGTGAACGAGGCGGTCGTCTACGAACTCCACGTCCGCGACCACTCGGTCAACGACCCGACCGTGCCCGAGGACCTGCGCGGGACGTTCGGGGCGTTCGCCGAACAGGACTCCGAGGGGATGCGGGACCTCGCCGCGCTCGCCGAGGACGGCCTCGACTACGTGCACCTGCTGCCCGCCTACGACATCGGTTCGGTCCCCGAGAACCCCGCCGACCGGACCGAACCCGACTGCGACCTGGCCTCGTTCGCGCCCGACTCCCCCGGACAGCAGGCGTGCGTGGGCGACGCGCGCGGCGGGGACTCGTTCAACTGGGGCTACGACCCCGTCCACTACACCGTGCCCGAGGGCTCGTACGCGACCGACCCCGACGGCTCCGCGCGTGTCGCCGAGTTCCGCTCCATGGTGGGCGGGCTCAACGACGCGGGTCTGCGCGTGGTGATGGACGTCGTGTACAACCACACCTACGCGGCCGGACAGGACGAGCGTTCGGTGCTCGACCGGATCGTGCCCGGCTACTACCACCGGCTCCTGGAGGACGGCTCGGTGGCCACCTCCACCTGCTGCCCCAACACTGCCCCGGAACACCTGATGATGGGGCGGCTGGTCGTGGACTCGGTGACCACGTGGGCCCGCGCGTACCGCGTGGACGGCTTCCGGTTCGACCTCATGGGCCACCATCCGAAGCGGAACATGCTGGACGTGCGCGAGGCGCTGGACGCACTCACCCCGGAGGAGGACGGGGTCGACGGCTCCGACATCATCCTGTACGGGGAGGGCTGGAACTTCGGCGAGGTCGCCGACGACGCCCGGTTCGAGCAGGCCACACAGCTCAACATGGCCGGGACCGGCATCGGTACCTTCAACGACCGGCTGCGCGACGGCGTGCGCGGCGGGGGTCCCTTCGACGCGGACCCGCGTGTGCAGGGCTTCGGCAGCGGCCTGTACACCGACCCCAACACGTCCCCCGCCAACGGCACGGAGGAGCAGCAGCGCGACCGCCTGCTCGCCTACCACGACCTGGTCAGGGTCGGGCTGACGGGCAACCTCCGCGACTACCGGTTCACCTCGTCCTCCGGCACGGAGGTGACCGGCGCGGAGGTCGACTACAACGGAGCCCCGGCGGGCTACACGCTCGTCCCCGGCGAGGCGGTGACGTACGTCGACGCGCACGACAACGAGACCCTGTACGACGCGCTCGCCTACAAGCTGCCTCCGGACACCCCGATGGAGGACCGGGTGCGCATGCAGTCGCTGTCGCTGGCCACGGCGCTGCTCGGGCAGGGGACGGCCTTCGTGCACGCGGGTTCGGAACGGCTGCGGTCGAAGTCGCTGGACCGCAACTCCTACGACTCCGGTGACTGGTTCAACCGGTTCGACCGGGACTGCGGACAGGGCAACAACTTCGGGGCGGGCCTGCCCCCGGCGTGGGACAACGAGGACAGGTGGCCCTACGCCGGACCGCTCCTCGCCGACCCGGCGCTGGTCGCGGACTGCACGGCCATGGAGACCAGCCGGGAGCGGTTCGGCGAGCTGCTGCGGATCCGCGAGTCGACCCCCGCCTTCTCCCTGGGCACAGCCGAGGAGATCCAGGCCCGGCTGACCTTTCCGACCAGCGGCGCGGACGAGACCCCGGGCGTCATCACGATGCGCGTGGACACCGCGGGGCTCGACGGAGCGTGGGAGTCGGTGACGGTCGTGTTCAACGCGGGCGTCGAGCCCGCCGAGGAACGCGTGGACGCCCTGGTCGGCGCGGACGTCGGCCTGCACCCGGTACAGGCGGACTCCACGGACCCGGTGGTGCGCGGGTCGGCCTTCGATCCGGCGACCGGCACGCTCACGGTGCCGCCCCGCACCGTCGCCGTGTTCGTCGAGGACTGACCGACCGCTCCTGATCCGGTGGAGCCGCCCGCCGCCCCCGACGGGGAGGCGGGCGGCTCCGCGCACACGCGGTCGGCGGGCGTCAGTCGACCCCGGCCCGCTGCTCCTCCGCCGTCCGACGGCCGAGGACGACGACCACCGCCGTGGACAGCGCGACGAGCCCCGCCAGGGCCAGCGCCACGGCGTGGAACGCGTCGGTGAAGGCCGCGCCAGACAGGCGCCCGCCGGTGAGGACGGCCAGCACGGCGCCCACCGCGGCGATGGAGATCGTCTCCAGGGTCAGGCGGGAGGCGTTGAACACGCCCGCCGCGGTCCCCGCGCGTTCGGCGGGCACAGTAGCCAGCGCCAGACCGTCGATCAGACCGTTGGTGAGCCCCACACCCATTCCGACCAGGAGGAACGGCACGAGGAGCCGCGGGGGTGCGGCGTCCGGCCCCAGTGCCGTGAGGCCGAGGGCGCCCGCCCCGCACAGGACAAGGGCACCGACCACGACCGCCGTGTGCGGGAGGCGCGCGGCCAGCTCGGCGCCGACGGTGGGCAGCACCAGCGTGGGCACCGTGAGCATCAGCAGCCACAGACCTGCCTGCCCGGGCCCCAGGTCGACCACCGCGACCAGGTAGGACGGCAGGTACACCAGCAGCGGGACGAGCACGGCCATGAAGGTGGCCGCCGCCAGCGCGTAGGCCGCGAACCGCCGGTTGGCCAGGACCGCGACGTCGACGAGCGGGTCCGGTCGGCCGCGCTCCACCAGGGCGAACACGGTGAACAGCAGTGCCGACACCGCCAGTGCGCCGACCGTCAGGACCGGGCCGCGACCGGGGCCCTCCACCAGCGCGGTGATCAGGGTGAGCAGCGCGCCCGTGAACAGGACGGCGCCGAGCACGTCGACGCGGCGACCGGTGCCCCGGACCGCGGGCAGCAGCGGCACCAGGAACAGGACCGCCCCCGCCACCACGGCGGGAACGGCGAAGGCGGACCGCCATCCGAGGGTGTCGACGCACACCCCCGCCACGGCCGGACCGAAGGCGGTACCCGCCCCCACGACCGTGCCGAGCAGGCCGAACGCGCGGGCACGCGCCGGGCCCTCGAAGACGGCCGTGAGCATCGAGGCGCCCCCGGCGACGACGGCCGCCGCACCGGCGCCGCCCAGGGCCCGGACGGCGATCAGGACGGTGATGTCCTGGACGAGCAGGCTCGCCAGGCCGCTGACGCAGAACAGCACGATGCCGACGGTGTAGATCCTCCGGCGGCCGACCGCGTCGGCGACGGAACCGGCGGACACCAGGAAGGCGGCGAAGCAGGCGTTGTAGGCGTTGACGACCCACTGCGCGCCGGCCAGCCCGCCGCCGAACTCCGCCTGGACGGCGGGAAGGGCGGCGGAGGCGCCGGTGATGGACAGTGGGAGGACGAAGACAGAGGTCAGAACAGCGGCGAGGACGAACTCGCCGCGCTTTCGAGCGGGCAAGGAGGGTGCTCCAGGAGTCGGGATCGGAGCCGGGCAGCACTAAGCGCCGCACCGGCGTGGAACGCTGACGCGGCGGGGCTGACGTGGGGAGGTCGGCCGCCGCTAGGCGGCCTGGTCATCCGACTCGGGCACGGGGGGAAGGCTAGCGGGACCGTCCTGTCCGGGGCCACCGGATTTTCCTCCGCGGACGACGGTCAGGGGATGCCGTGCCGATGAGGGAACGGGAGGCGGAGCGCCGCAGAAGCGGAAACCGGAGAGCCCCCGGCATCGGAGTCGTCGAGCCCGACGAGCAGCTGGAGCACACGGGTGAGGGGGCGTCCTCCCCGGCCCGCGGACGACCGCCGGGTGGGGCCGCCCCCGCGGCCCCACCCGTGCGCGTCACGCGTCCTGGTGCCTGTCCACCCAGGCCGTGAGCGGCTGCCCCTGGATCGCGGCCGCCATCAGCTCGGGGAACGCGTCCGGGGTGCACGCGAACGCGGGCACGTCCATCGCGGCGAGCGCCGCCGCGTTGTCCCGGTCGTAGAACGGCGCTCCCTCGTCGGACAGCGCCAGCAGCACCACGACCTGCGTCCCGGCAGCCTTCATCGCGGCCACCCGCCTGAGCATCTCCTCCCGGACACCGCCCTCGTACAGGTCGCTGATCAGCACGAACACCGAGTCGTTCGGCTTCGTGACCAGCCCCTGGCAGTAGCGGATGGCCTTGTTGATGTGCGTGCCGCCGCCCAGCTGGGTTCCGAACAGCACCTCCACCGGGTCGGTCAGCTGCTCGGTCAGATCCACCACGGCGGTGTCGAAGACCACGAGCGACGTCTTCAGCGAGCTCATCGACGCCAGCACCGCGCCGAACACGCTGGCGTACACCACGGAGGCCGCCATCGACCCGCTCTGGTCGATCGCCAGCACCACCTCCTTCTGCACGCCCCGGCTCCGCCGCCCGTACCCCACGAGGGTCTCCGGCACGATCGTGTTGTGCTCGGGCAGGTAGTTGGCCAGGTTCCGGCGGATCGTGGCGTTCCAGTCGATGTCCGACACCCGGCGCGGCCGGTGCGTGCGCGCCGACCGGTCGATCGCTCCCCGCACCACCGAACGGGTCTTCTGGGCGACCCGCTTCTCCAGGTCATCGACGACCTTGCGCACCACCGCGCGCGCCGACTCACGGGCCTCGTCCGGCATCACCCGGTTCAGCGACAGCAGCGTCCCCACCAGGTGCACGTCCGGTTCGACGGCCGCCATCATCTCCGGCTCCAGCAGGAGCTGGTGCAGCCCCAGCCGCTCCATGGCGTCCTGCTGCATCACCTGCACGACCGGTGTCGGGAAGTACTCCCGGATGTCCCCCAGCCAGCGGGCGACCCGGGGCGCCGAACCCCCGAGCCCCGCGCTTCGTCGTCCGGAGGAGCCAGCGGGTGCGTCGGACCGGTTGTACAGGGCCTCCAAGGCCCCGTCCATCCCCTGGTCGGCCGCGCTCAGCCCCGAGCACTGGGCCTCCCGGCCGAGCACCAGCCGCCAGCGGCGCTCACGTTCGTCCACGGCGTTCACCCGCGGCTCCTTCCGTTGGTGAGGATGGCCGCGACGGCGGCCAGGGCCGGGGCGGCCCGCTCGTCGTCGACGGGCCTGCGCTCGGTGCTCCGGCTCCGCACGCCGCCACTTCCGATCCGTGCGGCGGCCTCCCCGATCTCCCGCCGCTCCGGGGCGTCGAACGCCCCGAACGTCCGTCGCAACAGGGGCAGGACCGATGTGAACCGGTCCTCCGGAAGTCCCAGCAGCCAGGAGTCGATCAGCCGGAGCAACCGGTCGTCGTGCACGAGGATCAGTCCGCTGCCCTGGAGGAAGCCCTCCACCCAGGCGGCGGCCTCGGCGGGTTCGGTGCCCGGCGACATCGCCAGTCCGAGGCGGCGGCGCAGCTCCTCGGGCGCCAGCAGGGAGGCGTCCGACAGCATCCGGTTGACCCGGCCCGCGATCCGCCCGGGCAGGGTGTCCCGCGTGGACAGGGAGACCAGCGTGTCCCGCCACGCCAGCTCGCCCTCGCCGCCGAGCAGTCCGGCCGCGGAGTGGGTCGCGTCGATCCGCGTGACGAACTCACGCGCCGCGTCGTCGTCCAACCCGTGCACCGCCGGAGCCAGCCCGACGCACACCCGCCGCAGGATCTGCTCGGCGACCGTGCGCAGGCGCCCGCTGTCGGTGCCGCGCACGTCCCCGTACCGGGCCGACCTCGCCAGCGGCGGCAGGGCCTCCATCAGGTGGGTGACGTCGCTGTCGGTCGCCGCCCGGTCCATGAGCAGGGAAAGCACCGCGGGCAGGGCGTCGCCCAGCTCCGCGAACAGGCACTGTTCGGTGAGCGCGGTCAGCGCGGGCAGCGGCGCCTCACGCGCCTGGTGCACCACCCTGGCCGTCGCCGCCGACGCCACGGTGGTCCCCCACTGGCTGGCCTCGATCAGCGCGACGTCCATGTCCGGCTCCCACCGGATCCGCCACGACTCCCGGAACGTGCCCTTCTGACCGCCCTCGGGGATCCGGGGCACGCCCCACTCGACCCCGAGCAGGCGCAGCCGGTGCAGCAGCACCCCGCGTTCGCGCTGGCTGTCCTTGCGCAGGTCGAGGTCGAGGTCCCGGTCGAACGGCTCGGGTGTGAGCCGCAGCCGCTTCTGCGCCGCCATGACGTCGCGCTGCAACGGGACCATGGGGGTGGAGGGCGGCACCGACCCCATGCGCTCGCCGACCGACATGCGCCCGTGGACGAGCGCCGCGCGGGTCGGTTCGCCCTCGCACAGCACGGCGGTGAGCGCCTCGGACACCTCGTCGAGCCCGGCGAGCGGGCGGCCGCGCAGGACCGCGAGGCTCTCGGCCAGCCGCACCCCTTCGATGACGTGCGACGACGACACGTGCTGCCCCTCCTCGCGGAGCATCCGCGCGGCGTCGGTCAGCCACCGCTGCACCGGCCGGTCGGGGGCGGTGAACAGGTGGTGGTACCAGCCGGGGGCGGTCACACCCGCCCCGTAGCCGCTGGCCGTGGCGAGGCGGCCGTGTGTCCAGGGCACCCACGTGGCGGTCACCTTGACCTTCGGCAGCCCCCTGAGCAGGGCGGTGTCGTCCTTGACCGGGTAGTCCGCGACGTCGCGCAGCGCAGGGGCGTGCCAGGCGCCGCACACGACGGCCACCCGGTCGTGGCCCTGCTTCAGCACGGCGCGCAGGGTCTGGCGCATGTACGCCTCGCGGCGCGCGTCCCGACCGGTCTCCGGCCCGGCCTCGGCCCGGACGGCGGCCATGGCGTCCGCGATGGCGGGGAACGGTGAGGGTTCCCCGTCGCCCCGCTGCTCGACGACGTCGTCCCACCAGCGTTCGGCGTCGTCGTACCCCGCGGCCTCGGCGAGGACGCCGAGCGGGTCGGCACGGACCCGTTCGTCCCGCTCCGCCGTCGGCGGGTCGGCGGACGCGGGCTCGGCGTCCGACCCGGGGTCGCCGCCGGGTGCGCCGTCCGCCTCCGGCGGGTCGGCGGCGGCCGTCTCGGCGCGGGCGACGCGCTCGGCGAGCGTGTGCGCCGCGGGAAGGTCGCAAAAACGCACCGGCACGTCGTGGGAGACCGCGTGGCGCAGTGCCGCCCACTCCGGGGAGAAGCTCGCGAACGGCCAGAACGCCCACCCGTCGCGGGACCGGCGACCGTCGGCGGCCTCCGCCGCCGAACGGCCGCCCCTGGGGGATTCGTTCACGTAGGCCAGCAGCGCCACCGGGGGCTCCAGCTCCCCCACCAGGCGCGTGAGCGCGTCCGCCTCCGGCGGCCCCTCGATCAGCACCATGTCGGGCTTGATCTCCTCCAGGGCCGCCCGGACGGCCCGGGCCGAACCCGGGCCGTGGTGCCGCACGCCCAGGACGTGCAGGCCGCTCGTGTCCAGTCGGGCTCGGGCCATCAGGCGCCCACCTCGCGGCACGCGCGGTAGAACTCGCCCCACCCGTCGCGGGCGCGCGCGACGGTCTCCAGGTACTCCCGCCAGACCACGCCGTCGGACACCCGGTCCTGGACGACCGCGCCCTGGATCCCGGCGGCCACGTCGGCGGGCCGCAGTCGGCCGTCGCCGAAGTGCGCGGCCAGCGCGATGCCGTTGGTGATCACCGAGATCGCCTCGGCGGTGCTCAGCGTCCCGCTCGGCGACTTCAGCTTGGTGCCGTTGTCCTCGGTGACGCCCGCGCGCAGTTCGCGGAAGACCGTGACCACGCGCTGGATCTCGGTGAGGCTGGTCGGCACCTCCGGCAGGTCCAGCGCCCGGCCGAGCTGTTCCACCCGCTGGGTGACGATGCGGATCTCGTCCTCCACGCTGTCCGGGACCGGCAGCACGACCGTGTTGAATCGGCGGCGCAGCGCGCTGGACAGGTCGTTGACGCCGCGGTCGCGGTCGTTGGCGGTCGCGATGATGTTGAACCCGCGCTGCGCCTGCACCTCGATGCCCAGCTCGGCGACGGGCAGCGCCTTCTCCGACAGCACGGTGATCAGGCCGTCCTGCACGTCGGAGGGCATGCGGGTGAGCTCCTCGATCCGTCCGATCGACCCGCGCGCCATCGCGGTCATCACCGGGCTCGGCACCAGCGCCGCCTCGGACGGCCCCTCGGCGAGCAGTCGGGCGTAGTTCCAGCCGTACCGGACGGCCTCCTCCGAGGTTCCGGCGGTGCCCTGCACGAGGAGGGTGGAGTCACCGGCGATCGCCGCCGCCAGGTGCTCGGACAGCCAGGTCTTGGCCGTGCCCGGGACACCGATCAGCAGCAGCGCGCGGTCGGTGGCCAGGGTCGCCACGGCGACCTCCACGACCCGGCGCGAGCCGATGTACTTGGGCGTGATCTCCGTTCCGTCCTCCAACACGGAGCCCAGCAGGTACTGGGTGACGGCCCAGGGGGAGAGCTTCCAGCCGGGCGGGCGCTGGCGGTCGTCGGTCTTGGCCAGCGCCTCCAGCTCGGCGGCGTAGGTCTGTTCGGCGTGGGGGCGCAGAGCCTGGGACGCGTCGGTGCTGATGGAGGGGGTGGTGCTGGTCAACTAGAGCTCCTTGTGCATGTCGAGACGGAAGCGGAGGAGTTCCCTCAGAAGCAGGAAGGCCTCGGCCTCGGATCCGCCGCGCGGCGGATCGTACGGCAGGTCGGCGATGTGTTCGGGGGGCAGGTGCTGGCCCGCCAGCTCGCAGAGGGCACGGTAGGCGGACGGGGTGCGGCCGTGTTCGGGGGGCGGACCGCCCAGACGGTCGAGGACCAGCTCGCACAGGTCCCGGTTCCAGGCGGTGCCGACCGCGTGTGCGAGGTGGGCGAGGTCGGTGTCGCGCGTCTTGGCGCGGCTCCGGTCGCGCACGGCGGCCAGGGCCACGGCGCAGCGTTCCTCCGCGGGGAGCACGCCCAGCAGGGCCTCCGCGTTGACGGACTCGCGGCCCCGGGCGGTGTCGGCGAGCTGTCCGACCAGTCCCCCGCCCAGGAAGCGGAGGAGGGCGCGCGCCCACTCCTGATCGCGCTGGAGACCGATGGCGTTGGCGAAGGCGTCCCGCAGGCGGGTCTCGCGCGCGGCGTCGGCCGCCGCGAAGACGACGTCGGGGGTGGCGTCGAACAGGTCGGTCCACACGTCCAGGGGCGCGTGCGTGATCAGGGACCAGGTCCGCTCGAAGACGTCTCCGGAACGGGCGGACGCGGGGGCCACCAGAGCCAGGTCGCGGAGGATGTCGGCACGGGTCGCGGCGATGTCGTCGACCTCCAGCTCCCCGCGTCCGCCGAGTCGGGCGTGCTCGCGGACGTAGCCGCGCAGGCGGTCGGCGTGGGCGCTGTCGGGGAGGCGGGTGAGCAGGGACAGCGCCAGTCCGCGTACGTTGGCGGCCTTGTCGTCCAGGACGGTGTCCAGGAACGCGGCGTCTCCGGGGACGGGGCCGGTGGAGAACGTGTCGAGCAGTCGGCGCCGGAGGTCGGACCTGCCCAACCCGTCCCAGCTCGCCTCCAGGAGGGCGCGGGCGGCGTCCGGGTCGTCGGCGCGCAGGGCGGCGAGGGCGCGACGGCGTTCGTTGGCGGTGCCGTCCGTCCACTCCTCCTCGGCGAAGGCGTCGCCGGGCAGGCGCTCGGCGGTCACGTACGCCCAGTGCTCGTTGAGTCCGGCCAGCCAGCGCCCCCGGGCGCCGACGGCCGCGGCGATGGCGGGCCTGAGGCGGGTGTCGCGCGCACCGTGGTCGAGGAGGGCCGGAATGTTGACGCGGTCCACCTCACGACCGCTGGCCGCGACCATCGCCAGCCACTCGGGGAGGACTTCGGACCGCTGGGCCACGATCAGCGCCAGCCGCTCCGCGGCCGCGGCCGGGATCCGGGGCGGTTCGCCCCCGGGGTCCGGGGCGAGGGGTTCGGCGGTACCGGGCGTGTACCCGGCGTTGCGCCGGACAGTGGCGAGGGCGGCGCGGTCGAGCAGGGCCTCGGCGCCCTCCGCGGCGGAGACGGCGGGCAGGTCGGGGGTGCCGGGGACGGAGCGCCGGGAGGTGCCCACGAGCGCGGTGGAGACCAGGAGGTCCCAGGAGTCTGCCGGGGCGGCGGCGTCCGGGGTCCGGGGGGCGGGTGTCACAGTGCGATGGCCTTTCCGTCCGCGTCCCACACGGTGAGGGGGACGAGTCCGCTTCGGGGTGACCACTCGGCGGCGACGGTGGAGGGGTGGCCGCCGGTGACGGCGAGCAGCCGCCAGGGGTCCCCCGTGCCGAGCGGAAGGGCGGCGCCGACGCGGTCGACCAGGTGCCAGGCCCCGTCGCGGGCGGGGGTGGCGCCGTCGAGGACGACCGGCCAGGACTCCCGCCAGGGGTCGAGCGCGAGCGCGGCGGCGAAGGCGTCGAGCGCGTCGGCCACGGTCTGCCCCTCGGGCGGGGACGCGACGCGGGTGTCGCCGTCACCCGCGGGGACGACGCGGTGCCCGTCGGGGTAGAAGGCGAGCTCGGCGGTCACCTCCGTTCCGACGCGGAAGACGGTGGTGGGGGCCTGTCCCGACCGTCCGAAGCTGAGGAAGAGGGCGACGCGTCCGGTGTCCGCGCCGCGCAGCCACACGCGGCGGGCGGTCATGTCGCCCTCGGAGGCGGGTGCGTCCCGCCGCCCCAGGACCCGCCAGGTGTCGCGGACGCGTTCCCCGTTCGCCAGGACCTCGTCCGCCTTGGTGGTGATGCCGACCCGGGCCCGGACCACCCCGCGGAGGCGTTCGTCCAGGGCGTCCCCGGCGCGGTGCGCGCCGACCAGGAGGTGGATCATGCTGAGCCGCTCCAGAAGGACCTCGGGCCAGCTCCGGGCGCGGACGGCCTGGGGGAGTTCGGCGACGGTGGAGGCCGCGCCGCCCGCCTTCGCGTCCACGAGCCGCTTGGCCATGCGGTCCCAGTGGTCGTAGCCGTGCTTGGGCGCCTCGGCCAGACCGGTGTCGATCTGGTCCGTGAGCCAGAGCCGGAGCTCGTCCATGCCGTTCGCGACGGCCTTCTCCCTCTCCCTGAGGGTGGTCTCGGCCCGCGCGGGGTCGGCTGGCCCGGCGGCCTTCCCCTGCGCCCTCTCCTCGGCCTTGGCCTGGCGCGCGGAGCGTCCGGTCAGCCACGCTCCGACCCACTCGGGGCGCTCGTCGCGCACGTGCACGCCGTCCTGCGCCCACAGGACGAGCAGGGCGAGTACGTGCTTGCAGGGGATCTTGCGGCTGGGACAGCTGCACTTGTAGGCGGGTCCCCCGGCGCCGTCCAGGTGGGCGGCGGCGAGGTAGGGCTTGGCGCCGCTCCCCTTGCACTCGCCCCAGACGGCGGAGGTGGTGCCGGAGGGGCCGGCGACCACTCCGCTCTGGGGCCAGGAACCCGCCTTGGCGACCTTGAGCGCCGCCTTGCGGGACGAGGGGTCCGGAGCCAGAGCCCAGACGTCGTCGGTACTCCATCGATCGCTCACGGGGACAACGCTAGGGAGCGGCACCGACAGTCCGGGGCCAGCGGGACGGCGCGGCGACGGGCCGGGCGCGAAGACCACGCGGATGATCCGACCAACCCCTGAATCGAATGGTCGCCGAGAATACGACAGAAAGGAAACGGGCGACGGTAGCGCCCGAATTCACGCGCCGTTCCCCCGTGTCTTCCGAGCGCCACGACAACGCATTTCCACAGGCTGTTGAGGAATGGCCCGCGGCCGCTCTAGAATTTCACGACCAGGGCGGTCGCCCCGATTTCCGCCGTGCCGGGGACGCTCCCCGCACGACCGCGTCCCCCGCGCGGACCACGCCCTCGGACCACGGGACCGCCCGCTCCTCCCCTCCCGTCACCGCAACGACGCGTCTTCTCCTGGAAGGGAGGGAGGCGGCCCCCGGGGCCGCGCACCCGATGACGACCACCCGACCCGACGGCGGCGACCCGCCGACCGGCCCGTGCCCGCACCAGCTCGCCCGCCTGTACGGACCCCAGCCCGACACCGGACTGGACGAGCTCTGGGAGGGGCTGCGGGAGCGCCACGGCGCGGTCGCGCCCGTGGAGCTGGAGGACGGCGTCCGCGTGTGGGTCCTGCTGGGATACCACGAGAACCTCACCGTCCTGCGGAACCAGCGCCTGTTCTCACGGGACACCCGCCGCTGGCGCGAGGTGGTCGAGGGCCGCGTCGACCTGGCCACGTCCCGCCCGATGCTGTCCTGGCGCCCCAACGCGCTGTACTCGGACGGCCCCCAGCACACACGGCTGCGCACACCGATCGTGGACGCCCTGGCCAGAGTGGACCTGACCGCGACCGAACGCGTGGTCCGGCGGATCTCCGACGACCTGGTGGACGCCTTCGTCGCCGAGGGGAGGGCCGACCTCGTCGCCGAGTTCGCCGGTCCGCTGCCGGTCCTGGTGGTCAACCGCCTGTACGGGCTGTCCGACAGCTACGGACACATGCTCGGCGACCTGACGTCGATCGTCTTCGAGGAGGACACCAAGCGCGGCTCGGACGCGGTGTCGCGGCTCCAGCAGTACTTCGCGGGGCTCGTGGTGCGCAAGAGAGAGCGGCCCGGCGCGGACCTCGTCTCGTGGATGCTGGCGCACCCGGTGGGCCTCAGCGACCACGAGGTCGCCCACCAGGCCGCGCTGATCAACAACGCCAGCCACCAGCCCACCACACACCTCATCGGCAACACCGTGCGCACACTCCTGACCGACCCCGCGATCCGGCAGGCCCAGGCCGACGCACGCGTGTCGATCCAGGACCTCCTCGACCACGTGATGTGGACGGACATGCCGTTCCAGCTGCTCCCCGCGCGATTCGCCCTCCAGGACGTACGCATCGGCGGCGCCGACGTGCGCGCGGGCGACGCGCTGCTGATCGGTTTCGCGCCCGGCCACCGCGACCCCGCGGTCCGGCACGCGCCGGAATCCGGCGACTCCGGGATCGCCCTCGGCAACCGCGCGCACCTCATGTTCGGGGCGGGACCGCACGCGTGCCCGGCGCGGGAGCTGGCGCGGATGATCGCCGCCGTCGCGGTCCGCACGCTCACCGAACGGCTCACCGGGCTCCGGTTGGCCGTGCCGCCCGAGGACCTGCGCATGGTGCCGTCGGTGTTCGTGCGCGGACTGCGGGAGCTCCCGGTCGCGTTCGTACCGGGCGAGCCCCTGCGGCAGGCGAGGCCCGACCCCGCGGCGCGCGGCTCCCGCTGCCCCGCGCCGCGCCCGGCGGCGGAGGACCACCGCGAGCCGGATCTGCTGGACCGCCTCCTGTCCTGGTGGCGTGGGCCGCGCCAGAAGGCCTGACGGACTCCGGAACCGCTCGCGGGGCCCGGCCGCGCCTTCCGGAGTGCGCGCCCCGGCAGTCCGGCGGCCCTCCCGCGCGTGGCCTCGGGAGGGATGCGCCCAGGGGAAAGCCCGCCACGGGAGAGGGTTCCGCGGCGGGCCTTCTCCATGGGGACGTACGGGCGTTCGACTACCTGACGGTGTCGCCCTTCACTTCCCCAAGGAAGGAACTCCACGCCGAGGGTGTGAAGCTCAGGTGACCAAGGTCCCGATTCTCGGTGTCGCGCACGAGGACGGCGTGCGACATCTCGTTGACCTCAACGCAGCTATGCGCACCCTGGCTACTGTACGTGGATGTGTGCCACTCGTTCACAGCGCGTCCTTCCGATCTTTTATCTTCTGCAGCGAAGCGTCAGGGGACAGAGCCCATGCCTGGAGTTTATTGTACACCGACTCCAGATATCGGACATGGGTGACCTCGTCGGTGATATGTTCGCCAACGGAATGATCGGAACAGATTATGGGACTTCGGTCCTCAAAGTAAATGAGGCGGAAGGCGCCGACGGTCCAGGCGAAGTCGCTGATCCCCATCGGGAGGACCTGGACGGAGACGAACTCCCCCTGCGCCTCCTGGATCAGCCGTTCCAGCTGGTCGCGCATCACCTCAGGACCGCCCACCGGCTGGGTGAGGACGAACTCGGGGACGACGACGGAGAGGACGAGATCGCCGTCCGTGCGCAAGCGTTCCCGCCAGGCCCTGCGTGTCTCGACGGCACGCCGCACGGAGTCGCGGCTGCCGACGGGGACCGAGTGGGTGGCGATCACCCGGGTGTAGCTCTCGACCTGGAAGAACCCCGGAACGACGAACGGATGGAAGAAGCGGATCTCCGTCGCCTTCTTCTCGTACTCGTCCGACTGCTCGTACCAGCCGGGGTCGGTCTCGGCGCGTTCCGCGTCCCGCCACATTCGCAGCAAAGCCCCGTGTGTACCGAGTTCCCGGTCCAGGGCCTCCACAATTCCGGCATTGGGAACGCGCACCGCACGCTCGATCTTGCTGAGGTACGTGGCCGAATACGTCGTCAGCCGCGCCAACCGGTCCAGTGAGAGGTTCGCCTGCGTGCGCAAACGCCGCACGTGTTTGCCGAACTCCACCCACCCTGGCCGCTGCCGGTCCACCATGTACCGATCGTGTCAGCCTCTCGGTACCGACGTGTACGGAACTGCCCAGAGCGTGATCTCTTTGTATCCTCCCTTCCCTCGCGTCCGCGCAGGTGGGAACCTCTCTCCATGACCAGTACCAGTGCCGATGCGGTGACCGCGCCATGAACGCCGCCCTGACCGCCCGACGGGACGACGCGCTCAAGGAGTTGTACGCCGCGCTCAGGCGTGCCGACGTTCCCGGAGCCGCCCTCGACCTGTACGGCGATCCGGCGGTGTACACGAGCAACACCCGCACCTGGGTTCTCGGCCGGTACTTCCTCACCCAGCGCGTCGCGGGCAACGGGGCGGTTCTGGAGACCGGTTCGGTGCCCACCCAGCACACGGGCGCGGCGGTCGACCTCATCCGCGCCATGGCGTCCACCGGGCGCGTCGCCTGAGCGCACGAGCGCGGCGGCCCGGGGTTCCGGTTCTCCCCGAGCCGCCGCGCGCCCGTCGTCAGTCGTGGAAGTCGAGCTCCTCGGGCGAGAGCCGCTCGAAGTCGGGCTCCTCGATGGGCCCGCCCGCCCGGTCGGTGACCCGTGCGTCCTGGACCAACCCGATCTCACCGCCCTCCTCGTACTGGACCACGTAGACGCCCTGGTGGCCGCCGTGGTCGTCACCGGAAGAGCTGAACGGCACCAGCCCCGGACCGCTCCACTCCTGGGCCTCCAGCGCGTCGACGAGCGACTGCCGGGTGAGGTCCTCGCCCGCCGACCGCAGGACCTGCGCGACCATCACCGCCTGGCTCATCCCGAACAGGTGCGTGTTGGTGAGCGTGCCGCCGTCCCCGTACTCCTCGTGCACCTCGACGAAGAACCGCGACCAGGCGTCCTCCTCGTCCTCCACGCGCGGCAGGTAGCTCGTGATGATCAGCCCCTCCAGGAAGGCGTCCGCGGGCACGTCCTCGGCATCGCCGCCCTCGGTGAACTGGGCGAGCAGCCCCTGGAGGGTCGCGGTGTCACCGCCGATGCTCGACACCACCCACTGCGGCTCGTAGCCGATGCTCGCCGCCTCCAGCAGTCCCAACGCGACGAACGCCGGGATGCAGGAGCACACGACCACCTCCGCGCCGGACCGCTCCAGCTCGGCGATCTGCGCCCCGAGGTCGGGCACCTCCGACTCGTAGTGCTCGCGCGCCACGACCTCCTCGCCGAGGTACTGGTCGAGCCCTGCCTGGGCGTCGACGCCGATGTCGTCGTTCTGGAACAGGTAGCCCACGTCCTGGCCGGGGAAGTTCTCCGCGATGTAGGCGCCCTGGATCTTCGCCTCCTTCGTGTAGTCCGTCTGCCACCCGTACGTGAGCGGGTGCTCGTCCGCGTTGTTCCAGGCCAGCGCCCCCGACGAGGGGAACACGTCCGGGACGCCCTCCTCGTTGAGGTAGTCGAGGACGCCGCTGTGCGTCGGCGTTCCCAGTCCGCCGACCATCGCGAAGACCTCGTCCTCGATGACCAGCTGACGGGTCACGTCGATCGTCTGGGCGGGGTCGTAGGCGTCGTCCTCGACGCGGTAGTCGATCCGCCGCCCGTGCACACCGCCCTGGTCGTTGACGTACGCGAACACGGCCGCCGCCCCCTGGGAGACCGACGCGTACCCGGGCGCGGCGGGTCCGGTCAGCGGCTGGTGGCTGCCGATGACGACGGCCTCGTCGGTGACCCCGGGCGCGACGTCCAGGTCGACGGCGTCGCCCTCGGTCACCTCGCCGGCGCCGGAGCACGCGGTGGCCAGCAGGGCCAGGGCCAGGGCCGCCGAGACGGCGGCCGGTGTTCCTCTGCGGATGCGCATGGAGTTCTCCTTCTCAGGGGGTGGGTGTCGGCACGGGGGAGCCGCGCCGGGTGGAGACGCGCTGGACCAGACCCTGGATCCCGAGGGGCCAGAAGCGCAGGACGAGGATGAGGACGACGCCGAAGAACACCACGGGGAGGTTGTTCTCCACGTCCCGGCCGAGGTCGAGGGAGCGGGCCAGGTCCGACGCCCACACCTCCAGGTAGACCAGGGCGAGGGCGGCCCACAGCGCGCCCCAGACACTGCCGATCCCGCCCAGGACCAGGGCGGCGAGCAGGCTCAGGGACAGCGCGAGCGTGAAACTGCCGGGGGTGACCGTGCCCAGGACGTAGGCCTGGAGGCCTCCGGCCAGGCCGCCGGCGGTGGAGGCGATGACGAACGCGGCGACCTTGGTCGACCCGACGGGCACGCCCGCCATCGCGGCGGCGGTCTCGTCGTCGCGGACGGCGCGCATCCGGCGGCCGAGGCGGCCCCTGGAGATCGTGGCCAGGACGGCGAGGGACACCAGGACGGTCGTCCACACGGCCAGGGCCCGCCAGTCGCTGGTGCTGACGGCGCCCTGGAGGAACGGCGGCGCCCCGGCGGTCCGGATGTTGAGGCCGTTGCTGCCGCCGAGCAGCTCGTGGTAGCGGTGCGCCAGTCCGGGCAGGCCCACCGCGAGGATGAGCGTGGCGCCCGCCAGGTAGGGGCCGTGCAGGCGCGCCGTCGCGATGCCGACCGCCACCCCGGCCACGGCGGAGACCGCGACGATGATCGCCAGGTTGGCGGTGAGGGGCAGCGCCGGCTGGTGCAGGACCAGCAGCGCCATCCCGTAGGCGCCGATCATCATGAACGCGCCGTGGCCGAGCGAGACCTGGCCGCTGCCTCCGACGAGGAGCTGGAGACCGGCGACGGCGAGCAGGGTGTACCCGACCGCGGCCAGGCGCAGCGCGGTCAGGTCTCCGGTGACGAGCAGCAGGCCGCCCACGCCGACGAGTGCGAGCGCGGCGAACAGCAGGTGTCGTAGGACGGGGATCACGGCGGCTACACCTTTCGCGCGGTCGGACGGGACAGGATGCCGCCGGGTCGCACGCTCAGGACGGCGACGACGACGGCGAGGGCGGCGAGGGTCGCCACCTCGGGTCCGGCGTAACCGGACACGTAGGACATGGCCAGGCCGATGAGCATCCCGCCGAGGAGGGCGCCGAACGGACTGTCGAGCCCGCCGACCACGGCGGCGGTGATGCCGAACACGAACGCGGCGTCGAAGGCGTTGGGGGAGATGAACGGCGGACCGGCGAGCATCCCCGCGAGGGCGCCGATGAAGGAGGCCACGGCCCAGCCGGCGGTCAGCATCAGACCGACCCGGACGCCGCTGAGCCGGGCGGCCTCGGGGTGGAACGCGGCGGCGCGCATGCGCAGACCGAGCGGGGTGAGCCGGTACAGGGCGAACAGGAGTACCGCCACGCCCGCGACCGAGGCCAGCGCGAAGGCGTCGGCGGCGGAGAGGCGTCCGACGTAGCTGAACGCGTAGCCCAGGGCGTGCTGCTCGTTGCCCCACACCATCCCGACGCCGCCCTGGACGACCAGGAGGAGTCCGAGGGTGACGATGACGGCGTTGAGCTCCGAGGTCCGGGCGATCGGCCGGATGACCACCCGTTCCACCAGCGCCCCCGCGAGCAGACCGGCGGCGAGGGCCGCGGCGAAGCCGAGCCAGTAGGAGCCGGTGAGCCGGGTGACGGTGTAGGCGGTGTACACCGAGACCAGGGCGAGCGCGGGTTGGGCGAAGTTCACCAACCGGGTGGCCTGGTAGATGATGACGAGGGACAGCGCGAGTGCCGCGTAGACGGCCCCGGACGCCAGCCCGTTGAGGGTCAGGTTGACGAAGTGGGTCATGGAGGTCTCCTCAGAAACCGAGGTAGGCGTGGCGCGTGCGGTCGTCGGCGAGCAGGTCGGCGGAGGCGCCCTCGACGGCCACGCGTCCCCGGCCCAGGACGAAGGCGTGGTCGGTGACCGCCAGGGCGGCGGCGGCGTTCTGCTCGACGATGACGACGGTGAGCCCCGTGCCGTCGCGCAGGTCGCGCAGGAGGGTGAGGATCCGCTCGGTGACCAGGGGCGCCAGTCCGAGGGAGGGTTCGTCGAGGAGCAGGACGCGGGGTCTGGCCATGAGCGCCCGGCCGATGGCGAGCATCTGGCGTTCACCGCCGGACAGGGTGCTCGCGGACCGGTCCCGGCGCTCGGCGAGGGGCGGGAACAGGTCCATGACCTCGTCCATCGCGGCCTTGTCTCGGCGGGAGGAGCGCCAGAGCGCCCCCAGCCGCAGGTTCTCCTCGACGGTCAGCTCGACGATCACGCCGCCGCCCTCGGGCACGTGCGCGAGGCCGCGGGTGATGACGCGCTCGGCGGGCATCCGGGTCAGGTCCTCCCCGTCGAGCAGGACCTGGCCTGAGCTGGCCGCGTGCAGACCGCTGAGGGTGCGCAGCAGGGTGGTCTTGCCCGCGCCGTTGGCGCCGAGGACCGCGCACACGCCTCGGGCGGGAACGTCCAGGGAGACTCCGTCGAGGGCCCGGACGGCTCCGTGGTGGGCGTGGAGGTCCACCACGCGCAGGAGGGGGTCGGTGGTCATCGGGCGGCTCCGTCGTCGGTGCGGTCGGCGGGGTCGGTGCGGGAGGCGTCGGCGGATCCCGCGGGAGCGGCGTGGGGAGCGCGTGTGGACTCCGTGGCGGGTTCACCCAGGTAGGCGCGGGTGACGGCGGGGTCGGACCGCACCTGGTCGGGGGTGCCCGTGGAGATGACCCGGCCGAAGTCGAGCACCACGATGTGGTCGCACACCGCCATGACCAGGTCCATGTGGTGCTCGACGAGCACGACCGCCATGCTCTGGCGAAGGTCGCGGATCCGGTCGGCGAGCGCATCCATCTCCCGGGCGGACAGCCCGCTGGCGGGTTCGTCGAGCAGGAGGAGTTCGGGTTCGGCGACGCAGGCACGGGCGAGGGCGACGTGTTTCTGGACGCCGTAGGGCAGGGTGCCGGGCAGCCGGTGGGCGTGGTCGGCGACCCCGAACCGGTCGAGCGCGGCCAGGGCGCGGGCCCGGAGTTCGCGCTCGTCCCCGTGGTGCCGCCCCAGCCCGGTGACCAGGGACAGCGGACCTCCCCGGGCGAGACGGTCGGCGCCCGCGACCACGTTCTCCAGGACCGTCATGGTCGGGAAGAGGTTGAGGCCCTGGAAGGTGCGTGCGATCCCGGCGCGGGCCAGGCGGTGGGGACCGCGTCCGGGCGGGGGCTTCCCCTTCCAGGCGAGCGTTCCGGAGTCGGGGCGCAGCACACCGGAGAGGACG
Source organism: Nocardiopsis sp. NPDC050513 (assembly GCF_044457925.1). Taxonomy (NCBI): domain Bacteria; kingdom Bacillati; phylum Actinomycetota; class Actinomycetes; order Streptosporangiales; family Nocardiopsidaceae; genus Nocardiopsis; species Nocardiopsis sp. NPDC050513. The sequence goes on from NZ_JBITHK010000006.1 coordinate 113,708, forward strand.
TTGAACAGCGTCGTCTTCCCGGCCCCGTTGGGCCCGATCAGCCCGGCGACGGTCCCGGGCGCGACACGGAGCCCGACCCCGTCCAGGGCCGTCAGTCCGCCGAAGCGTACGGTCACCCCCTCCGCGCTCAGGAGGTGGTCGTCTGCGGTCGTGGTCATGGCTGCCTCTCTCACGGTTGGCGACCGATACGCCGTACCGACTGGTTGGTACGGCTAGCTGACCCGACCACGCCGTCGTGTTCGGGTCCCCGGGGATCGGGAGCGGCCGTGTCCGGCCCGCCCCGCGTCAGTTGAGCAAACGGGCCAGGTCCACGCGGGACCTGATGTTGAGCTTGCGGAAGATGCCGCGCAGATGGTGTTCGACCGTGCGCGGGCTGATGAACATGTGCGCGGCGACCTCGCGGTTGGTCGCGCCGTCGGCGACCAGGCGGGCGATCTGCTGCTGTTGGGCGGTCAGGTCGCCGGTGGCGGGCGGGTCGGGGTCGCGTTCGGCGGTCCCGATCGCCCGCAGCTCGGCCCGCGTCTGGCGGACCCAGAGCCGCGCGCCGAAGCGCTCGAAGGACTCCAGCGCGTCGTACAGGTGCTCGCGTGCCCGGCCGGGTAGGCGGGCCCGGCGCAGGAAGGCCCCGAAGAGCAGGTGGGTCCGGGCCTGCTCGACGTCGTCGTCACCGCAGTCCCGGTGCAGGGCCAGCGCGTTCTCGAAGTGGTCGGCGGCGTCGTCGCCCGTCGCCAGCAGGCCGCGGCCGCGTGCCGCGAGGGCCCGCGCGGCCGGGCTCCCGACCGCCTCCGCCCAGCGCTCGTACCCGGCCAGCGACGTGTGCGCCCACTCGGTCTCGCCCATCCTGATGGCCGCCTCCACGAAATGCGGCGCGGTGAGCAGACGCATCGTGGGGTGTCCGTGCCCGGGACCGGCGTGCACCAGGGCGCGCAGCCGGAAGAACGCCTCCGCCGCGTTGCCCCGGGACAGCTCCAGAACGGCCAGCGCCCAGGCCGCCAGGGCGGCGGGCAGCCCCAGGCTCAGCTCGCCCGCCTGCGAGGTGACCGCGCGCGCCCGGATGCGGCAGGTCTCCACGTCGCCCTGGATGGCGGCGGTCATCGCCAGCGAGGCCAGGTGCTGGGTCGCCCAGACGGGCTGGCCGTACTCGCGCGCCGACTTGAGCCCGCTGAGCGCGTGCCCCGCCGCGGAGGGAAAACGCCCGCTCCAGAACTCGGAGAAGACCTGGAAGCCGAGCGCCGCCGGAAGGGTCGCGTACTCCCCTTGCGCGGTGCCCGCCGCCACGGCGCGCGCGGTGACCGCGCGCACGAACGGAGCGTCGCCCAGACGGAGCCCGCCGACGCTGGCCCAGATCAGCTCGGAGGGCTTGTCCAGGCCCTCGGACAGCCGCATGGCCTCGCGCAGGAGCGGGGTCGAGGTCGTGTAGTCGCCGCGGAAGGACAGGGAGCACCCTTCGAGGAAGGCGGCGACCAGTCGCATCGACACGGAGTCCTCCGCGCGCACCAGCGGAACGGCCAGTTCGGCGGCCCTCCTGTGGCGGACCGGGTCGCCCGCCAGGGAGGCGGAGTCGGCTGAGCGCACCAGGGCGCGCAGGGCCAGGGCGCGGTCGTGCGCGACGAGTTCCCGGCCGACGGCGTACAGGCGCTCGGCGACCTCGATGGCGTTGCCGCCGCGCATGGACAGCTGCGCCTCGACGAGGCCGATGACCGCGCGGCGCCGGTCGGAGACGGCGAGCGGACGGGCCCGGTCGAGCAGGCGCGCCGCCCGTTCGGTGCCGCCGCACGCGTAGGCCTGGTAGGCGGCGGTGGCCAGTCGGCAGGCGCGGACGTCGGGGTCCGGGGAGAGGTCGGCGGCGTGCTCGTGGGCGAGGGAGGCGGCGTGCGGTCCCTCCAGTCGGCGGGCCCGGCGCGCCGCGGCCTCGACGGCGTCGGCGAGAGCGGCGTCGGGGGCGCTGGCGCCGGCGGCGGTGTGGCGGGCGAACTCGGCCGGAGCGTGCTCGGGGTCCACGGCCCCGGCGAGGGCCGCGTGGACCGCGCGCAGGCGTCCGGCGGGGGCGTCCTGGGCGATCGCCTCGCGGAGGAGCGGGTCGGGGAAGACGACGATTCCGCCGTCCACACGGACCAGGCCGAGTTCCTCGGCGGGTTCGAGGTCCCCCACGGTCAGGGCGGGGTCGCCGCCGGCCCCGGTCAGCACGGTCACGCCGGGGTCGGTGGCGAGCGCCGCGACGAGGAGGAGGTGGCGGACGGGCGCGGGAAGCGCGTGGTAGGCGGTGAGCAGGGCCGAGCGCAGCCGCTCGGGCAGCCGCAGGGGGTCGGGCAGGGGCGCCTCGCCGCGGATCTGGTCCTCGGAGAGGGCGTGGAGGTGGCTGAGGACCACCGCGGGGTTGCCGTGCGCGGATCGGACGAGGGCGGCGCGCACGGCCGACGCGGGGGTGACGGGGGCGCGGTCGGTGAGGATGTCGTGGATCGCGCGCTCGGTCAGGGGCGGCAGGACGAGTTCGGTGACGCCCGGGACCAGGGGGCCGGCCGCGGGCTCGGCGCCCCGCGTCGTGCCGTGGTCGTCGCGCGCGGTGAACACGGCCGCGACGGGAAGGTCGGACAGGCGGCGGGCGACGAAGGCCAGGGCCTCCAGGGAGGGCGCGTCGAGGTGGTCGGCGTCGTCGGCGCAGAGCAGGACCGGCCGCCGTTCTGAGGCGAGGCGGAGGAGGTCGAGGACGGCCGTGTAGAGGGCGAAGCGGTCGGCGTCGGCGAGGGCGCCGCGGGTGAGGGCGGCGCGGAGGAGGTCGCGGCGGTGGTCGGGGAGGCGGTCGGTCTCGGACTCGACGGGGCGCAGGAGCCGGTGGAGTCCGGCGAGGGGGATGCCGGTCTCGGAGGGAACCCCGGCCGCGTGGAGGACGGTGAGGTCACCTGCGGTCCCGCGTACACCGTCGAGGAGCGCGGTCCTGCCGCGGCCCGGCCCTCCCGAGAGGAGGACAGCGGAGCCGCCGCCGGACCGCGCGCCGTCGAGTACGTCCGCGAGGATCCGTCGCTCTGCGTCCCGGCCCCGGAGGCGCTGGTCCTGGGGGCCCGTGTTCCTGCCAGCCACACGCTGACCTTCGCACACGGAGACCCCGTTACGGCAGGTGCGGGCGGGCATACTGGTCGATCCACCGATACCTGGACGGAGTCGCACGCAACGGATGCGAGACACGTCCGGACGGCCGGGAGGGGGGCGTGCGCGAGGGGGCGTCCGAAGCGTGAAGAGGGTGTCCACCTGGGGATCCAGCGGCCATCGAGAGTGGCGCGCGTCACCCTTCCACGTGTCGACGGCCTCACACCGGCCACCCCGGCGGCCATCATGCGGTTATCAAGCCGTAATGCCCCCGCAATCCTGATCCGCGATACCGACAATTCGGGCATAACGGCCCTCGGATACCTTTTTGTCCTCCCAAGGACACTGTCGCAGGCGACCTTCACGGGATATCCAGTGCGAGACGCCCCCGGGGTCGGGGGACGGGACACCAGAAGGGACCGACGTCCATGGAGAACCGCTTCCCGGCCGCGCGCGGCACGCGGGACCGCACACCGCTCGGCACCCGGGTCGAGAACCGGGCGGACCCGCCCACGTTCGGTGTCGAGGAGGAGTTCTTCATCGTCGATCCCCGCAGCCGCCGCATCCTCTCGCGCGCGCCCGAGGTGCTGTCCAACGCCCGCCATCTGGGCGGACACCTGTGCGCCGAGTTCACCCGCGCCCAGGTGGAGACCAACAGCCCGGTGTGCGGCACATCCGAGGACGCCGCGCGCTTCCTGCGCTCCGCACGGCTCGAACTGGTACGGGCCGCCGCGGGGGCCGGGCTGGCCGTCGTCGCCTCGGGCACCCCGGTCCTGGGCGACCCGGCCTCGGCCAGGGTCAGCGACGGGACGCGCTACGCGGACATCGCCACCCACTTCGGCGCGCTGCGCGAGGCCCACGTGGTGTGCGGCTGCCACGTCCACGTCGGCATCCCCGACCGGGAGACCGCCGTCGAGGTCGCCGGTCACCTGCGCCGATGGCTGCCGTTCCTGGTCGCGCTGTCGGCCAACTCGCCCTTCCAGGAGGGGCGGGACACCGGGTACGCCAGCTGGCGCACCATCACGTGGAACCGGCTGCCGTCGGCCGGGCCGCCGCCGCTGTTCCGCTCCTTAGCCGAGCACGAACGCGCCGTCGGAGCGCTCGCCGGGAGCGGGGCGATCCTGGACCGGCACATGGTCTACTGGGACATCCGCCTCTCCGACCACCTGCCGACCCTGGAGATCCGGGTGGGCGACGTCGCGGCCACGGCCGACGAGGCACTGCTGTTCGCGGCGCTCACGCGAGGACTGGTCACCCGGGCGCTCTCCGACGTGCGGCACGGGGTGCCCGCTCCGGAGATCGACGCCCCCGCGCTGCGCGCGGCCATCTGGCGGGCCGCCCGCGACGGACTGGAGGGCCGCGTCCCCGACCCGCTGACCGGGGAACCGCTGCCGGGCGCACTGGCGCTCGACCGGATCCTCGGGGCGGCGCTGCCGGGACTGGAGACGAACGGCGACGCCGCGCTGGTGGTCGGGCTGCTCGACCGGGTACGCGCCGCCGGGTCCGGGGCGTCCCGCCAGCGGGCGTTCCTGGACCGACGAGGACGCATCACGGACGTCGTGGACCACCTGGCGGCCCAGACCAGGGAAGGCCTGCCGTAGCTCGGAGGTGACCCGCGCCATGGTCCTGTGACCGCCGCGAGGGGTACCGCCGCCACGGGCGGGCACGGTGTCCACGGGCGGCCCCGGGAGGGGCCCTCATCCCTGTGCGGTGGCGTCCACCCCCCTCAGGACGGCCGCGAGCTCCTCGGCCGTCGGCGAGTCGGCCCCCTCCCGGGTCACCGTGCACGCGGCGGCCGCGGTCGCGAAGGCCAACAGCTCCCGCAGAGCGTCCTGGCCGAGCTCGGCCAGGCGGGCGCGCGGCCCCGCGCCCAGCCGACCGGCGCGGTCCAGCCAGTGCAGGAGGGCGCCCATGAAGGCGTCCCCCGCCCCGACCGTGTCCGCCACCCGAACCCTCGGCGCGCGGACCGCGACCTCCCCCGTGTGGGACAGGGCGACGGCGCCCTCCGGCCCCAGGGTCACCACGACCAGCGCCGGGCCGAGCGCGGCGATCGCACGGGCCGCCCGCAGCGGAGGCAGGTCGGGGTAGAGGAAGGCGAGGTCCTCGTCGCTGGCCTTGACCACGTGCGCCTGCGCCGCGTGCCGCAGCGCCAGGGCCCGGGCCTCGTCCGGGTCGCCGATGACGCCGGGCCGGATGTTCGGGTCGAGCGAGACGGTGACCTCGTCGCGCCCGTGCTCGCGCCGCAGCATCGCCTCGATCCGCGCGGCGCCCGGTTCCCGGAACAGGGCCAACGACGCGGCGTGCACCGCCCTGACCTCCGGCTCCAACGCTTCGGGCAGCTCGCCGGGACGCCACCGCCAGTCGGCCGCGTCGTCCATCCGGAAGTCGTAGCGCGCGGAACCGTCCGGGCCGACCGTCGCGACGGCCAGCGCGGACGGTTCGTCTGCGGCCACCAGTCCCGCCGGGTCCAGCCCCTCCCCGAGCAGGCGTTCCCGGATGCGGTCACCGAAACCGTCGGCCCCGATCCGCGCGAACAGCCTGGTGGGCGTGCCCAGTCGGGCGGCGGCCACCGCGGTGTTCGCCGGCCCGCCTCCGGGCACGGCGCGCAGGACGTCGGTCCCGTGCGGCGTGGGCAGCAGGTCCATGACGTTCTCCCCGACCACGACCAGCCGCGGGCTCGGGGCGTTCACGGCGTCCCTCCGGTCGGGCGCGCGGCGCGGTTCCCCGCGGCGGCCGCCGCGAGCGAGCCCGCCAGGCCGATCTGGGGCAGGACGGTCGCCTGGTAGGCGTGGTAGACGTCGGGCTTGCCCGGCCACACCGTGCCCGACGGGCGGCTGGCGGGGTCCAGTTCGTGGTGCCAGCTCCCGTGCTCGCGGTCGAGGTGGTGGCGGTCGGCGTAGTCCCACCAGCGGTCGTAGTGGCGGGCGTAGCCGTCGTCGCCGGTCAGCGCGCCGAGCGCCCACGCGGCCATCGTGGCCTCGGCGACCACCCAGTGCATGCGCTCCCGCACGACGGGCGCGTCCGCCCAGTCCAGCGTGTAGACGAAGCCGTCCGCGCCGTCCGCCGCCCACCCCCGCCGGACCGCGTGGTCGAAGAGGCGTGCGGCGTCCGGGCGCAGCCAGTCGGGCACGTCCTCCCCCGCGTCCTTCAGGGCCGGCTCCAGGTGGACCAGCAGCCGCGCCCATTCCAGGAGGTGGCCGGTGGTGCTGCCGAAGGGCCGGAAGGGGTCGTCAGGCCGGTCCCGGTTGTGGTCGGGCAGGGCGCGCCAGGCGGAGGTGAAGTGCTCGGGCAGCCGCCAGTCGTGGTCGGCGGCCACGCCGTGCACGAGCCGCTCGGCGATGGCGAGCGCCCTGAGGGTCCAGCGACGGTCGCCGGTGGCGTCGGCCGCGGCCAGGAACGCCTCCACGCAGTGCATGTTGCTGTTCGCGCCCCGGTAGTCCTCCGCGTCGGTCCACGCACCGTCCCAGCTCTCCCGCACCGCTCGCGCCGGCTCCTCCCAGAAGCGGGCGTCGACCACGCGCAGCGCCTCGTCCAGCAGGTCGCGGGCGCCGGGCCGGTCGGCGAGGGCCGCGCTCGACGCGGCGAGGACCACGAAGGCGTGCGTGTAGGCGGACCTGCGCTGCCCGTCGGCCTCCTGGGAGCGCTCCCGTTGACCTCCGCGGTCCGGAGCCTCCTCGTACCACCCGCCCCGCGCGGCGTCCCGCAGGGGCCCCGCGAGGGCGGCGATCCCGTGGTCGGCCAGACGGTCGGCGCCCCCCTCACCGCGCAGGTGCGCCAGGGCGAACACATGCGTCATGCGCGCGGTGATCCAGGTCGCGGTCGGCCGGTCCTCCTCCACCCGGCCACGGGCGTCCAGCCAGCCGAAGCCGTCGGCCACCGCCGAGCGTCCGGCGAACGCGAGCAGCCGCCGCTCCTCCGCGCGCAGCCAGTCGGGGTGTCCCGGACCGGATCGTTGCGAAGCCGTCAATCCACTGCCTCCTCGGCGTGTCGGTACGCGGTTCACGATAGCCCCGCCGCTCCGTGCGCGGGAAGGACGATCCACGGCCTGTGGACGACCCGGTCCTCCCCTCGGCACGGCGCGGACGCCGCCCGTGTGCGACGGGACCGGCGAGGCCACGGGTGACCGCGGCCTGCCACGTCGATAACCTCCGAGGTGACACCGCCGGACCGCGACCCCGTCGCGCCGCGTCCGGCGACCGCCCGGCACGGGAATCCGGGAACCGCGAAGGAGGCGCCTGATGATGCTCGCTGCGGGGGAGACCCCCGTCTACCTCGGCCCGATCGTCGCCCTGCTCGTGGCGGCGGGCCTGATCGGAGCGCTCTTCGTCCGTCTCAGGGTCGTCCCGATCGTGGGCTTCCTCCTCGCGGGCGTGCTCATCGGCCCCCACCAACTCGGGGTCGTCGCGGACGAGACCCAGGTGGAGGCGGCGGCCGACATCGGCGTCATGCTGCTGCTCTTCACCATCGGCGTGGAGTTCTCCGTCGAACGGCTCGCGCGGATCAAACGGTTCGTCCTGGGCGGCGGCACCCTCCAGGTGCTGCTGACGACGGCGGTCGTGGCCGGGCTCTGCGTCCTGTTCGGCCTGGACTGGCGGATCGGGGTCTTCACCGGCTTCCTGGTCGCGCTGTCCTCCACGGCGATCGTCCTGAAGGTCATCGCCGCCAAGGGCGTCACCCAGCGCCCCGTCGGCCAGGCGTCCGTCGGCACCCTCATCCTCCAGGACCTCGCCATCGTCGTCATGGTCCTGCTCATCCCGATCCTCGGCGGGGAGGCGGGCGGCGCCTGGGGCATCGTCCGGGCCCTCGGCACCGCCGCGCTCGTGCTGACCGCCGTGATCGTGGTCGCGCGCAAGGTCATGCCGCCGCTGCTGGAGCGCATCGCCCGCCTGTGCTCGCCGGAGGTCTTCCTGCTGTCGGTCGTGGCCATCGCCCTCGGCGTGGCCTACCTGACCTCCCTGGCGGGGGTCAGCGACGCCCTGGGCGCCTTCCTCGCGGGCATGGTGCTGAGCGAGTCGCGGCACAGCGCCCACGCCCTGAGCGAGATCATGCCGCTCCAGATGGTCTTCAGCGCCGTCTTCTTCGTCTCCATCGGCATGCTGCTCGACGTCTCCGTCCTGGCCGAGCTGTGGTGGATGGTCCTGCTCGCGGCCGCGGCGGTCGTGGCGGTCAAGGTGGCGACGGCCTTCGCGGCGGTCTCGGCGCTGCGCGTGGGCGCCCGAACGGCGGTCGCGTCGGCGTTCCTGCTCGCGCAGATCGGAGAGTTCTCCTTCGTCCTCCAACAGGCCGGAGCCGAGTACGGCCTGACCCCGGTCGGCATGGGCGCCGAGGGCGGCCAGCTCCTGGTCGCCGTCACCGTCGTCCTCATGACCGCCACGCCCGCGCTGGGAGCGCTCGGCGAGGTGATCGCCCGCCGCCTGCCGGAGGGCGCCGCCGCCCCGGCCGCGGGTGCGACGGCGGCGGCGGCCGACGACACGCGCGACCGCGTCCTGATGGCCGGGTGGGGGCCGGTCGCCCGGAACCTGGGCCACTACCTGAGCGTCAACGGCGTCCCGTCGACCGTGACCACCCTGAGCCCCGACCTGGCGGCCGACGCGGAGAACCTCGGCCACACCGTCGTCCGCGGGGAGGCCACCAAGGCGAGCGTGCTGCACGAGGTCGGCATGGACCGCGTGAAGCTCATCGTCATCGCCGAGAACGAGTCCGAGGAGGCCACGCACATCGCGCACGTCCTCAACGGGCTCGCGCCGGGGGTGCCGATCGTGGTGCGTCCGACCGACACCACGGACGTCGTGGGACTGTACGACGCGTCCGTCGACAGGATCGTGGACACCCACCGTGCGGTGACCGAACCGCTGGGCGGAACCGTCCTCGACCTCCTCGGCATCGACCACACCCACCGGGGCCACCCCGACCCGACCGTGGTCACCCGGTTCGTCGCCGACCCTGACGCCGCCTGCGCGCACATGGAGGAGCTTCCGCCCGTCCTGCCCAAGAGCCCCGGCTGCACCGAGTGTCTGCGCAAGGGGCGGCGCGACTGGGTCCATCTGCGGATCTGCGCCCAGTGCGGCTTCGTGGGGTGCTGCGACGACTCGCCCGGCCGCCACGCCAGCGGGCACGCGGACAGGTTCGGCCACCCCGTGCTGTTCTCCGCCGAACCGGGCGACGGCTGGGCCTGGTGCGTCCTGGACGAACAGCTGGTCCACAGCGCCGAGACGCCCGCCGGGGCGTCCTGATCCGCGCCGGGAGACCCGGCCCCGGTCCGGTCAGGCCGGGGCCGCCCCCACCCGGTCGGCCGTGCGGCACGTCCACCGGATGTGCTCGGCGACCGTGCGCGGGTCGTCGGCCATGGGGATGTGCCCGCTGCCGATCAACGACACCATGCGCGCGTGCGGCACGAGCCGACGGGCGGACGCGGCGCTCGACGGGAGCAGTGTCCGGTCCCGGTCGCCCCAGGCGATGGTGACCGGGCAGTCCAGGGGCCGCGGCGCGAACGCGTACTCCGCGACGCTCGGCATCATCCGCACGAAGGAGGACCCCGGCTCCAGGGCGTCGACGCCGAACCGCACCGGCCTCGACTCCGCCGCGGCGGGGTTCCCCCGCAGTACGGCACGGGCGAGCGCGCGTGCGGGCGCGCTGTCCGCGATCCGCTCCTTGAGGGGGCCCGGCGCCCTGGCTCCCAGGCGGGCGGCGGCCACGACCGCGCGGATCCCGAGGCGGGCGAGGGCGTCGGAGAACCCGACGGGGGAGAACACGGTCACCGAACCGGCCGCGCCGCGCACGCCCAGTTCCAGGGCGACCGAGCCGCCCAGGGAGTTGCCCGCGAGGTGGGGTCGCACCAGACCGTGCAGCTCGCAGAACTCCTGGAGCGCGTCGGTCAGCGCCCGCACGTCGTAGGGCTCGTCGGGCGCGGGCGCCGGAGACGCCCCGAATCCGGGCAGGTCGACGCAGTCCACCTGGTACTCCCGGGTGAGCCCGGCCGTCACGGCGCGCCAGCACTGCCGCCGGTCCCCCAGTCCGTGCAGCAGGACCAACGGGCGCCCGGAGCCGCGCCGCTCGAACGCGATGCGTGTGGGATCCATGGACACCGGTCTACTCCTCCGGCCCGCTCCGGGCCACACGACGTGCCCGTGACGCCCGACCGTTCGGACACCGTACGTCCCTCAGGCGCGGCGCGGCCCGCGGGTCAGCAGCAGGCCCGCCACCACGGCCAGCAGGCCGAGCACGGGCCCCCGACCGGCGCCGAGCCCCACCGCCACGAGCGTGCCCAGCCCGCCGCCGACCAGCACGGCCGCGCACAGGACACGCATCGGTCCCGCGACCCCGCGCAGCCGCGCCGGGGGCGTCTCGAACCGCACCGCCCAGGACGCGAGCACGGCGGTCAGGGGAAGCAGCGCCGCCGTGCCGGCCAGACCGCACACCAGCCACGGGGCCGTCATCGGGTCGGGGGTGTCGACTCCGAGGCCGTAGACCTGGACGGCGGCGACCAGGCTGACCGGGACCATGTGCCACAGGTACACGGTCATCAGCGTCGGGCAGACCGCGTCCAGCACCCGCGCGGGCCCGGGGCGGTCAGCCCAGGAGGCGATCCTCCGGCGGAGCAGGACCGCCACGCCGACCTGCGCCGCGCCCAGCGCCGCCAGGACCAGGGTCGGGGGACCGGCGTTGGAGGCCTCCATGGCGAACACTCCGGTCATGTTCGGCGAGTACGCGCCGGTCAGCATCAGCGCGGCGACCGCGACCGCGCCTCCGGCGGCCAGCGCCGCTCCCCGGCGCGGGCGCAGAGCCCCGGCCCCGTAGAGCAGGCCGAGCTGGTGCACGCCCAGCCACACGAAGACCACGTTCGCGTAGCAGACCGCGTCCACCCCCGTCGCGAAACGGACGGCGTCGACGAGGGCGGCCCCGGCGAACAGCGCCGCCGCCACCCTCCAGCCGAACCGGTCCTGTGCCGGGAGGAGGACCGGCGTCGCCACGACCACCAGGACGTACACCGCCAGGAACCACAGCACGATCCCCGCGGCGTCGGCCGCCACCGACACCGGCTGCTCCGGAACCCCGCCCAGGGCCAGCAGGCGGGTCGCGACGATCCAGACGGCGGCGAGCGGGACGACCGGCCAGGCGAGCCTGCGCAGGCGGCGCGCCACCCACGTCGTGGCGGCGACGCCGCCCGCCGCGGCCGACCGCCGGCTGATGAGGTTGGCCGCGCCGCCGACGAAGAAGATCAGCGGCATGACCTGGGAGACCCATGTCATGGCCGAGGCGCCCGGCACGGCGAGGACGCTGCCCATGGTCAGGCTCTGCGGGCCTCCGGTGAGCACCGGGTACCACCAGTGCTGGAGGACGACCAGCACGATGACGAGGAGGCGCAGGGCGTCGAGGAAACGGTCGCGGCCGGGCCGGGGTCCGGGGGCGCTCGCGGCGCCTGGTCGGACGCCGTGCCCGGGCGCGGGACGCGGCGCTGGCAGGACCGACGGCCCGCCTCCGGCACCGGTTCGGAGGGTCGTGGTCATCGGTCGCTCCCGGGTCGTCTCCGCCACGGGAGCGTTCGGGCGCCGCGCGGCGGAGGAGGTGTCGTGCCGACCGGGATCAGGGGGCGACGACGCGTGGTCCGACGGGCCCCGGCCGGGGCGGAGGCGTCCGCGCGCCCGCCGGTGCGTCGTCGGTACGACCCTAGGAAGACGGCGTGGGCCGCCGCGATGGCTCTGGTGCCACTCTTCGACCGGCGGCTCACCCACCCGCCGACGGTGGTGCGGGCACCACCTCGGCGGGTGGGTGAGCCGGGGGCGGGGGAAGCGGACCCGGACCAGCCGGGCTCAGACCGCGGGGGGAGCCGTGGGCAGGGCGCGCTTGTGCGCGGTGGCGCGGTAGCGGTCGACCAGGGCCGCCTCGACGTGCCCGGGGACCGGCAGGCCCTCCAGGAAGTCGTCGATCCGCTCGTAGGTGAGGCCGAGCGCCTCCTCGTCGGGCTTGCCCGGCGACAGGGTCTCCAGGTCGGCGGTGGGCACCTTGTTCACCAGGTCGTCGGGGGCGCCGAGCGCGGCGGCCACGGCCCGCACCCGGCGCTTGGTCAGCCCGGTCAGCGGGACGAGGTCGACCCCGCCGTCGCCGTACTTGGTGAAGAAGCCGGTGACCGCCTCGGCCGCGTGGTCGGTGCCGACGACGAGGCCGCCGAGCCCGCCCGCGACCGCGTACTGGGCGATCATCCGCTGACGGGCCTTGACGTTGCCGACCACGAAGTCCTCGGAGGCCACGCTCGCGTAGGCCATCCCGGCGACGGTAAGGGAGTCGGCCATCGCGTCGCTGGCCGGACCGACGTCGACGGTGAGGCAGCGGTCGGGGTCGGTGAACTCGACCGAGCGGGCGGCGTCGTCCTCGTCCTTCTGCACCCTGTAGGGCAGGCGCATCGCGACGTACTCGGCGGTGTGCCCGGCGGCGCGGGCGCGGTCCACGGCGAGGCGGCAGAGGCGTCCGGTGGTGAGCGAGTCGACGCCGCCGCTGATGCCCAGCACCAGCGCGACCGCGCCCGTCGTGGTCAGGCGCTCGGAGAGGAAGGCGACGCGTCGTTCGATCTCGGCCTGGACGTCGAAGTGCTCGGGGACGTCGAGGTCGCGAATGATCGCGCGTCTGGCCTGGCTCAGCTCGGTTTCGGTCACGGCGGTCCCCTGTGGGTGAGGTGGGTGTGCCCGCCGATTATCGCCGGTCGGACGTGGCTGGTGCACTCCGGGGTGCGGGCGGGGACCGAGCCGGGGAGGGGCCGCTCAGCTGTCGGGGCCGAGTCGGCGGGCGAACCGCTCGTAGTCCACGACCAGGCCGTCGGCGTCCACGGACAGCCGGTACTCGCCGCGCAGCGGGTCGCGGTAGGTGTAGCGCTCCAGGCCGCCCTCGGAGGGGTGGCGCGTGTACCGCTGACGGACACGGCGGACCCGCAGACAGGGGATGTCGATCCAGGCCACCGCGATGTCGCGGTACTCCCCCGGGTTCAGGCCCAGACGCCGGATCGGGAGGGTGTTGGTGAGGGGGGTCGCGGCGACGTCCGCGTCCAGGCAGCCCATGAGCTCGGGTCTGGGTCTGCCCTCGCCGTCGGTCCAGTTGCCGCCGTGCGCGGTCAGCGTGACCGACTCCGTGCCCCGTGCGGAGACGACCTCGACGCGCACCTCGCGTGTCGTCCAGGCCAGGTCGGTCCGGACGGTGAAGCGGGTGAGGAACCGCTCGTCGCCCTCCACGACGACCTCTCCGGCCTCCAACCGGTACCCGTCGGGCTCGGGAAGGAGGGTGCCGAGGCCGAGGCCCTCGGGGACGTCGGTCCGGGACCACGCGGCGGGGTGTTGTGTCAGTGACGACATGTCACCGTTCTACCGTTCCGTACGGTTGGTACGCCAGAGCGGGACGGGCCCGTACCGGCGCGCGGTACGGGCCCGTGCCAGGGGCGGCTCGGGGCGTGTGCCCCGGGCGCCGTGGCGGGTGCGCTCAGGCGCCCTTCACCGTGGCCGCGCCGTCGGCGCCCTTGACCTCGGCCTCCATGCGCTCGAAGTCCTGCGCCATGGCGCCGGTGACCCGGCCGAGGCCGTTGAAGAGGAAGATCGCGCCGAAGCTGAGCGCGACCGCCGGAACCATCGCGTACAGCCCGGTGTTCAGGAAGGAGGTGTCCACGATGTCCCAGACGATCGCGGTGGCGCCGCCGACGACCATGCCGCCGAGCGCGCCCGCCCAGGTCATGCGCCGCCAGAACACCGCGAGCAGCAGGACCGGACCGAACCCGGCGCCGAAGCCCGCCCAGGCGTAGCCGACCAGGTCCATGACCGAGCTGTCGCCCCAGAGGGCGATGCCCGCCGCGGCGAGGGCGACCGCGACGACGGTGCCGCGGCTGATCCACAGCAGCAGGCGCGGGTCGGCGTCGCGGGAGACGAAGCCCCGGTAGACGTCCTCGGTGAGCGCGGAGGCCGCGACCAGGAGCTGGGAGTCGGCGGTGCTCATGACGGCGGCGAGGATCGCGGCGAGGAGGACGCCCGCGACCAGCGGGTGGGTCAGTGCCTCGATGAGCTGCGGGAAGACCTGCTCGGGGTTCTCCAGCGGGGTCTCGAAGTAGGCGATGCCCACGAAGCCGACCACGAGGGCGAGCGCCATGGCGGTGACGGCCCAGCTGACGCTGACGATCCCGGCGTGGCGGATGTCCTTGACGGAGCGGATGCCCATGAAGCGGGCGAGGATGTGCGGCTGGCCGAAGTAGCCGAGGCCCCAGGCCAGACCGGAGACGATGACGACCCAGCCGAGGGTGTCGGTGCTCTCCCAGGCGAGCGTCTCCGCGTTGAACGAGGTGCCGCCGACGACCGACATCAGGCCGTCGCTCTGCGCGGCCACACCGGAGGTCAGGCCGCCGAAACCGCCGAGGGCCACGATCGCCATGACCGGCACGACGAGCAGGGCGAGCCACATCATGACGGCCTGCACGACGTCGGTGTAGGAGACCGCGAGGAAGCCGCCGAGCACGGTGTACAGGACGACGATGCCGACGCCGATGGCGATCGCGGGCGCGGGGTCGAGTCCGAAGACCTGGTCGAACAGGGCCGACATGGCGACCAGGCCGGAGGCGACGTAGAAGAAGTAGAAGACCACGATCAGCACCGCCGACACGCCCCGCAGGAGCCGGGTCGGGTCGTTGAAGCGGTTCTCCAGGAAGGAGGACAGCGTCAGCGAGTCGGACTCGCCGCCGGTCCGGGCGTCGGTCACGCGCTCGGTGTACACGCGCAGGCGGGGCGCGAGCAGGATCCAGCTTCCCGCGAAACCGCAGGCCAGGCCGACCGCGATCCAGGCCTCGCCCAGGCCGGAGATGTAGATGGCGCCGGGCAGGCCGAGCAGCAGCCAGCCGCTGAAGTCGCTGGCGTTGGCGCTGAGGCCCGCGACCCAACTGTTGAGCTGCCGACCACCGAGCACGAAGTCGGACTGCGAGACAGTACGCCGGTAGACCCAGAGACCGATGCCGACCATCACGGCGAGGTACACCGCGAAGGTCAAGACCGAACCGAGCATGGAGCCGTCCATGACCGTCCCCTCCCTTCTCTGACGCGCGCGGTCGTGACCCTTACGCGCTTCTTACGAACTATGTGGGTGATCATGACCCCGTGTTCGCCGAGTCACAACGCCCGTTGGTGGAACATCACCTCTTTGATACCTGGCCGAGTCTTCGACCAGGCATGATTGTTCCCCCGACCACGCGGGCGGCCGATCGTTTGTCCGATCGGACATAACTGACAGCCCGTGATGGGATCTTTGCCGTTCACCCGACCCCGCACGTGTCGTCACGCGTCCCGCACGTCGGCACGGCCCCTCTCTCCCGACCGCTCCCCGCCCTCCCCCGGACACCGCGGTTCGCACCGGTCCGAAGGGGAACTGTCTTGAGCACGACAGATGCGAGAGAGGTTCCCGGATCGTGCCCACCCCCCACCCCCCGAGCGGTCTGCAGCCCAACGAGCCGCCCTGGCAGATGCGGATGCTCAACGACGCGGACGAGGTCGTCGGCGGCGCCGTCCTGGTGTCGCCGGACCTGCTCGTGACGTGCGCCCACGTCCTCGACGCCGCGCTCGGCCGGTCCGGGGACCCGCCGGAGCACCCCGGGCCGGGGACCGCCGTCCGGCTGATGTCGTTCGACGACCGGGTGTGGAGCGCCGACGTCCTGCCCGAGCTGTGGTCGGCCGGTCACGGCAGCCGCGACCTGGCCGTCCTCCGGCTGCCGGGCCCGGGCCTGCCCGACACGGACTTCCCCAAGATGAGCGGGTGCGCGAACGTCTCCCCGGGTCAGGTCCTGTACGTGGTCGGGTACCCCGCGGGGATGCGGTCGCTCCAGGCGTCCGTGGTCTACCGGGGCAGGGGCGGCCCCACTGAGTCCACCCACCAGGTCGAGACGCCCGAGTCGAGGCCGGCGCAGATCACCGGCGGGTTCAGCGGCTGCGCCGTGCGCACGGCCACCGGCGAACTCGTGGGGATCATGCAGAAGAACCACCACTACCTGTGGAACGACCCCGACCAGCCGTCGGGCATCGCCTTCCTGTTACCGGTCGAGGAGTTCGTCGGCGAGCGGGACGGCCAGGAGCGCGTGTCCGTGCGGCGCCTGGCGGACGAGTCGCTCTGCGGCAGGGAGGCCTACGCCCGCCTCCACGACCTGCTGGACTCCGTGTCCGTGGAGGAGGTCCCGCCCGAGGCCCTGCTGAACCCCCACGAACTGCGCAAGGTCAGACGGCGGGCGTCGGGCACGACCGCCTGGCAGGTGCTCACCGCGCTGTGGGACCTGGTCCCGCCGGTCGGCGAACCGCCGCCCCGGATCGCCTGGGTGCACCACGTGTACCAGGAGATCAGCGTCCGGCGGCCGCTCCCCCCGATGGTCTGGCCGTGGATCAGGCAGGAGGCGTACCCGCTGGGGCGCGACTGGGAGGAGATCCTGTCCCGGCACCGGGACCGACGGCTGCTCAGCCCCAGGAGGCCGGACGCGTTCGCCGGCGCGGCGGAGCCGGACACGGTGGTGCTCTTCGACCTGGAGCCTGTGACCGGGGGCTACCGGCTCTCCCACAAGATCGCCCACATGGACGAGGAGGGATACCGGCTCCTGCCCCAGGGCACGAAGGTCGTCCGCGAGGGCGACATCCTCGACGAGATCGGCGACCTCATGGGCGACGCGGCCATGAGGAGGCTGGTCACCCCGGACGAGGAGTCGTTGCGGCTGCGCGTCCTGCTCCCCAAGGACCTCCTGCACCTGAACCTGGGACAGGCCACCACGCACCGCGCGTTGCTGGAGTATCCGCCGCGGCTCGGCGCGATGTACGAGATCGTCTACCACGTCAGGGAGCGGGTACAGTCCGCGTCCTTCATGGAGGCGCTTCCCGGCAAGTGGCGCCGCAACTGCGAGCAGCAGAAGACGGACACGCTGGTGAGAGATCGAAACACCCTTCTCACCTGGGACTTCCCGGTGAGCGAGGTCGTGCACCTCCTGAATGACGGGGACGTCACCCTCTGCATCGCCGAGTCGGACAACGAGGACATCCGGCACATCTACGACTCCGCGCTCCACCAGGGGATCCCGACCGTCATCCGCGGCCCGAGGCAGGCGATCCGAGAGCTCGCCAAGGAGCTCCTCGACCGCGACCCCGGTTCGCGCGTACCGGTCTCCGGCCTCGCCCGACACCTGCGCGACCGCGCCATGAGGGACGCGCAGAACCGGGGGATCGCCCTCATCCACGACGTCTACGGGGACGATCTCCCGCGCCGGGCCCTGCGGGAGCACAATCACCCGACCCAACCAGACAAACCAGACAGAGATCTATAAAGAATGCGAAAAGTCATTTAAGTCAACATATCTCACACTCTTCACTTTTTAGGCCATACAAAAAGGCGCTCCGGCTGTGGCGTGGAGCTGCGATTATCCACGGAACGAGGCCAAACGGGGCTCCGCGTATCGCACAAGGCCAACCATCGTGGCAGGATTATGGGAGGAGACTTCCAGGAGGAGTTCGACGTTGTCGGACACATATCAGAGCGCACTCGAAAATCTGGCGGGCGGGCCCTCCCGCCTGGTCGTTCTCGTTGACTCCTCCCCCCTCATGGCCCTGCACCAGGACGCTGTCGCCGAGCTGGTCGAGCACGCCGGGCGGGCCGGCACGCCGGTCGTGCGGTTCCACGCCGGGCACGCCGCGCACGCGCGGGGCGGGCACGGCCCCCCGTGGCCGCTCACCGACCCGTTCCCCGACGGGGTCGACACCGCCGTGATCGTCACCGACGCCCAGGACCGGGGATGGCGGCAGCGGCGGTTCCGCGGGTGGGTGGCCTCGGTCGCCACCCGGCTGCCGACCGCCCTCCTCCACCTCCTCGACCGCTCCGTCTGGTCCCGGGGGCCGCTCGCGCCCCGGCCGTTGCGCCTGACCGGGGCGGTCCCCTCCGCGCCCGGCGACTGGACCCCCGTAACCGCCGCGGACGACGCCGCGGACACCGCCCTGCCGGAGGACGCCGCGCTCCTGCCGGTGCTGGCCTTCGGTCCCCGCTCCCTGACCGAGTGGACCGCCGTGGTGAACGGGACCGACAGGATCTGGGAGGCGGACGTCGGCGTCCTCCCGTCCGACGGCGCGCGTCCCCCGGAGACGGTTCCCTGGGACCCCGACCCGGTGTCGCGCTTCCTCGCGCAGGCCTCGCGCGGCGCACGCGACCTCGCCGTGCGCCTCACCCAGGCGCCCGTCAACCTGCCGGTCGCCGAACTGCTCCAACGGAACCTTCCGCACGCGCCGCGCGACGCCCGTACGGCCGTCACCGAGATCGCCGAGGTGTTCGGCGGCGACCTGATGGACCCCTCCCGTCCGCTGGGCGACCTGAACGACCCCGCCGTCCCCGCCCTGGACTTCCTCCCCGGAGTGCGCAGGAACCTCCTCGGCCGGTTCGGCGACCTCAGCGTGATGCGCTCGGTGTTCCACTCGATGTCCATCGAGTTCAAGGACTCCGCCCGCGTCTTCCAGTGGCTGTCCAGGATCGAGACCGGCGCGCCCCGGGTCACCTCCCTCGACGGCGAGGAGGGGCTGGCCAGGGCCCTCCTGCCCGCTCTGTCGGAGATGCCGGGCGAGTACCGGAGGTTCGCCGGACACCTGCGCGCCGCGCTCGACGGCACGTCCGGCCACGACCCGGCCCACGGGACGGGCCCGGGTGCCGCTCCCGACCCGGCCGCAGTCCCGAGCACGCCCACCACGCCCCGAGAGGAACCGGGTCCGACCGTGACCGACACCCACATCTTCGACACGGAACCCACTCCGTCGGAGCCCCTGGACCCGCGGCGCCCCCAGGGGAGGCGGCCCAGGGCGCGGCGACTCGCCAAACTCGGCGGCGTGCCCCCGCACAACCTCAACTTCACCGGCCGCTCGGAGATCCTCGGGCGGATCCGCGACCTGTTGTCCGAATCCTCCGGCAGCGTGTACCTGTTGGCGGGTGGCGGCGGCATCGGCAAGACCCAGATCGCGATCGAGTACACGCACCGCTACCGGGACGGCTACGACCTCATCTGGTGGATCCCGGCCAACAGCGTCACCGACATCCACCAGTCCTACGTCAGCCTCGCCCGACACCTCGGCCTGGCCGAGGAGGGCGGCAATCTGGAGATGACGGCCCAGCGGGTCCGCGACGCGCTGGAGACCGCTCCCGAGATCGGCCACTGGCTGCTCGTCCTCGACGACGTGGGCGACCTGAACTCCCTGGACACCGCCGAACTGCCCACCAACGGGCCCGGCGACATCATCATCACCTCCCGCGACCAGAGCTGGATCCCGAGCGGCCGCAGCGAGGGTTCGGTCGTCCCCACCCTCAAACCGGAGGAGAGTGTGGCGCTCCTCCGCAAGATCTGCCCCCACGGCCTGGAGGACGACGGGGACGCCCTCCGCATCGCCGACCGCCTGGAGCACGTGCCCCTCGCACTGGCGCAGGTCGGCGCCTACCTGCGCGACTCGTTGATGAGCGTCGAGGACTTCCTCCACCTCATCCAGGACAAGTTCGACGAACTCGTCACCCATGTGGAGTCGGACGACCTGTACCCGCTCCCGCTCGCCGCGGCGTGGAACATGCAGCTCGACGACCTACGGCGCGGCACCGGATCGGACCGGGCCGTCAAGCAGATGGTCCGCGAGTTCATCCAGCTGTGCTCCTTCTTCGGTCCCCGCCCGTTGGCGCGCACCCTGTTCCACCGGGCCCGGGGACTCAGCTCCAACCCCCAGTTGGCGCAGATCCTGGGCAACGAGATGGCTCTGTCCAAGGTGCTGCGCTACGTGAGCAGGCACAGTCTCGCCGAGTTCGACCGGACCAACCACACCTTCCAGATGCACGTCACCTTCCAGACGGTCGTCCAGCGGACGGTGAGCGACGAGGAGAGCGTGCGCTACCGGGACCTGGCCCACCGCCTCCTGGCCCAGAGCGACCCGCTCGGCCCCGAACTCCCGCAGAACTGGTCCGAGTACCAGCTGTTGTACACGCACGTGCGGGCGTCGGAGGCCTGGCGCAGCCACGACCCCCAGGTCCGCGGACTCGTCCACAACGTGATCACCTACCTGGTGGAGACCGGGGACGAGCGGGCCGCGCTGAACCTGGCGGACCGCGCCATCGAGTCCTGGTACGACGACACCGGACAGCGCTTCCAGGTGCAGCTGCTGCGCACGATGATCCTCCGCATCCAGGGTGAGAACCGGACCGCGCTCGCCGAGGCGGACCGGATGTACGCCGAGCAGACGGAACTGGAGGGCCCCGAGAGCGAGGAGGCCCTCGACGCCCACCGGGCCCGGGCCATCGCCCTCAGCAACCTCGGCCACTACGACCGGGCCCTGGGCATGTTCGAGGACATCCACCGCGTCAGGACCGCCCGGTTCACCGAGGACGACGAGAAGACCCTGGTCATCGCGCACGACATCGGCGTGACCCTGCGTCGGCTGGGCCGGTTCCAGGATGCTCTGGACCTGGACCGCCGAACCCTCGACCAACGCGAGTACCTGTTCGGCGAGAACGGCATCCCGTCCCTGCGCACCCGCCTGTCCACCGGCCTGAGCCTCATGGCCCTCGGCTATCTGGAGGAGGCCCGGGACGTCCTGGAGGACTGCCAGCGGCGGTTCGAGGCCGCCGTGGCGGACGCCAGTACCCACACCGTGGACATCCCGACCTCGCTCTCGGTGCTCTACCGCAGGCTCGGCAACCACGAGTCGGCGCTGGAGCTGTCCACGAAGGAACGTGAGTCCGCCATCCAGCGCTATCGGCCGCACAGCCGCCCGACGCTGCACATCAACAGCATCCACATGGTGAATCTGGCCTTCGCCGGCCGGGTGGACGCGGGGGTGAAGCTGGCCAAGGACCTTCTCGCACACGTGGACGACGAGTTTCCCGAGCACCACCTCTTCCCCTGGGCCTCCAGGGCCAACGCCGCGATCGTGTTCCGTGTCGCGGGAGAGTACGAGCGGGCGTACGAACTCGACACGACCGCCAGGCAGAGGGTCCAGCAGCACTTCCCGGACGCGCGGATCACCCTGGCGGCGGTCGAGGTCAACCTCGGCAACGACCTGTTCGCGCTGGGACGGCTCAAGGAGGCCCGGGCCCAGGACGCGAGCAGCGTCGAGCTGTGCGTCGAGGCCCTGGGCGAGCACCATCTCTTCCTGACCACCGCCCGACGCAATCTGCTGATCAGCCGCCGAGCGCTGGGGGAGGACGTTCAGGAGGAGTGGGAGGCGCTACGCGACCAGTACGCCGCGCGGTTCGGACTGGACCACCGCTTCGTGGCCACGATGGCGGACTTCGCCCGGCTGGACACCGACATCCTCTCGATGAGGGACTGAGCCGCGGTTCGGCCCGACGACGGTCCCGGCCGAGCCGGGCCGGCCGGCCTCAGGGCAGGGACGAGAGCAGGGACAGCCATTCCCGGTCGGGGAAGTCCAGGATGTGCCCGTCCGGCCGGAGTGAGTCGCGCAGCAGCACACGGCCGGACCGCTCACACGAGGCCTCACAGCATCGGTCATTGTTGGTGGACCACGACGACGTACGCCATCCGGCGCCGTCCCGGCCGTCCCGCCAGGTGGCACGCTCGCTGTCTCGCCCGGTCCTCACTGGTTCGTCCCACCGTTTCCTCCGCTCGGACGCCCGCGGAATCTCGCCCATTCCGGACATGTCCCACGATTTTACTTTCCGCTCCGGCTCACCGGAATACCACTACCCCCTCGAAGAATGCGTGAGGTCAGCGTGAACAAAGTGATCGATTTCGTCACCGACGACGGCACCGTGATCAGCGTCGAATCCGCGCCCGTCCGCCGCGAGGGCGCGTCCAACGTCGCGCGGGACGCCATGAAGATGCTCGGCGACAAACAGCTCGACTCGGTCCTGCTGCGGATCAGGAAAGTCGGCGAGGCCGTGTCCGCGCAGTTGACGGAACTCGCCTCGTCCCAGTTCGCCCCCACGGAAACGGAGGTGGAATTCGGCGTGAACGTGAGTGCCGAAGCCGACGCCGTGGTCGTCAAGGGCGGCGGCGAGGCCACCTTCAACGTCAGGATGACCTGGTCGAACACCGGCTGAGCCCCCGGGGGCCGGAGCCCCCGCCGTCCGCCCCCACGCGAAAGGGCGTCCCCGCCTCCGCGGAGGCAGGGACGCCCTCGTGTCCGCCCGAGGGGCGGCGGGAGTTCCGGGACGACTCCCCAGGATCTCCCGACGCGGCCCCCGCGATCCTCCGCCGACGGATCACGGGGGCCGGGTCCGCACGGGTCAGTCCCAGTCCAGGCCGCCGCCGGTCTGGTACTCGATGACCCGGGTCTCGAAGAAGTTCTTCTCCTTCTGGAGGTCCATCATCTCCGACATCCAGGGGAACGGGTTCTCCGTCTCGCCGAAGATCGGCGCCAGACCGATCTGCTCGGCGCGGCGGTCGGTGATGAAGTGCATGTACTTCTCACACAGCTCGGCGTTGAGGCCCAGCACGCCGCGCGGCATGGTCTCGCGACCGTAGGCGACCTCCAGTTCACAGGCCTCGGTGAGCATCGTGCGCACCTCGGCCTGGAACTCCTCGGTCCACAGATGCGGGTTCTCGATCTTGATCTGGTTGATCACGTCGATGCCGAAGTTCAGGTGGATCGACTCGTCGCGCAGGATGTACTGGTACTGCTCGGCGATGCCGACCATCTTGTTGCGGCGGCCCAGCGAGAGGATCTGCGCGAAACCCGTGTAGAACCACATGCCCTCGAAGATCACGTAGAACGCGACCAGGTCGCGCAGGAACGCCTGGTCCGCCTCGGGCGTGCCGGTGCGGAAGTCCGGGTCCTCCAGGTTCTGCGTGTACTTGAGCGCCCACGCGTCCTTGGCCGTGATCGACGGGATCTCCCGGTACATGTTGAAGAGCTCGCCCTCGTCCAGGCCCAGGCTCTCGCAGATGTACTGGAAGGTGTGCGTGTGCACGGCCTCCTCGAAGGCCTGGCGCAGCAGGTACTGGCGGCACTCCGGGTTGGTCAGCTGGCGGTACACGGCCAGGACGATGTTGTTGGCGACCAGCGACTCGGCGGTGGCGAAGAAGCCGAGGTTGCGCTTGAGCATCAGGCGCTCGTCCTCGGTCAGCCCGTCCTTGGACTTCCACAGCGCGATGTCGGCCTGCATCGCGACCTCGGTGGGCATCCAGTGGTTGTTGCAGCCCGCCAGGTACTTGTCCCACGCCCACGTGTACTTGAGCGGGAGCAGCTGGTTGACGTCGGCGCGGGCGTTGATCATCGCCTTGTCGTCGACGTTGACGCGCGCGGCGTCACGCTCGATCTCCCCGAGGCCGCTGGTGGCGCTGGCGCTGTGGTCGGGTGCTGTGGTCATACTGCGGTCGCTTTCCGTTCTCCGGCCGGGCCGGACGTGGGTGATGCGTGGTGTCTGGGTCCGGGGGCCCGGCGCGGGGCCGCCCGCGACGTGCGCGGACGGCCCCGCCGCGCGGAGTTCCCGGACGGGCGGGCCCTACTGGCAGGCCTCGCACTCGGGGTCCTCGATGGAGCACGCCTGGCCCTCCACGATCTCGAACTCGTCCGCACCGGCGGTCGGCACGGCGCTCGGAGCGGGGCTCGGGCTCGGGCTGGCCGCCGGGGCCGGGCTCGGGGACGGGGCCGCGACCGGCGCGGAGCCGGAGGACACGGCGTTGAGTCGGCCGTCCGTGCCCTTCAGGGTGCTCTTCTCCACGTGGGTGGCGCTCTGCGACCGCAGGTAGTACGTGGTCTTCAGGCCGGAGCGCCATGCCCGGCGGTACAGGGTGTCGAGCTTGCGGCCGCTCGGAGCGGCCATGTACAGGTTCAACGACTGGGCCTGGTCGATCCACTTCTGCCGGCGCGAACCGGCGTCGACGAGCCAGTTCGGGTCGAGCTCGAACGCCGTCGCGTACAGCGCCTTCAGGTCGTCCGGAACGCGGTCGATGTCGCCCAGGCTGCCGTCGTGCAGCTTCAGGGCGGAGACCATGTCGTCGTCCCACAGGCCGCGCTCCTTGAGGTCGCGCACCAGGTACGGGTTGACGACGGTGAAGTCGCCGGACATGTTCGACTTGACGAACAGGTTCCGGTAGACCGGCTCGATCGACTGGCTCACGCCGGTGATGTTGGCGATGGTCGCCGTCGGGGCGATCGCCATCACGTTGGAGTTGCGCATGCCGGTGGTGCGGACGCGCTCGCGCAGCGAGTCCCAGTCCAGGGTCTCGCCCCGGTCCACGTCGAGGTCCCCGCCGCGCGCCTCGGCGAGCAGCCGCAGCGAGTCGATCGGCAGGACGCCCTTGCTCCACAGGGACCCGTCGAAGGTCTCGTAGGAACCGCGCTCGGCCGCCAGCTCCATGGACGCCTCGATGGCGTAGTAGCTGATCAGCTCCATGCTCTCGTCGGCGAAGTCGACCGCGCCCTCGGAGGCGAACGGGGTGCGCAGCTTGAACAGCGCGTCCTGGAAGCCCATGAGGCCCAGACCCACGGGGCGGTGGCGCATGTTCGCGCGGCGCGCCTCGGGGATCGTGTAGAAGTTCACGTCGATGACGTTGTCGAGCATCCGCACGGCGGTGCGCACGGTGCGGCGCAGGCGCTCGGCGTCCAGGCCGTTGGGGCCGGTGTGCTGGGCCAGGTTGACCGAGCCCAGGTTGCAGACGGCGACCTCGTCGGCGCTGGTGTTCAGCGTGATCTCGGTGCACAGGTTGGAGGAGTGCACGACGCCCGAGTGCTGCTGCGGCGAACGCAGGTTGCACGGGTCCTTGAACGTGATCCACGGGTGACCGGTCTCGAACAGCATGGTGAGCATGCGGCGCCACAGGTCCACCGCCTGGACCTGCTTGAAGACCTTGATCCGGCCCGCCGCGGCCTCGGCCTCGTAGTGGGCGTAGGTCTTCGCGAACTCGGTCCCGTACTTGTCGTGCAGGTCGGTGACCTCGTCCGGGGAGAACAGCGTCCAGGTGCCGCCCTGCTCGACACGCTGCATGAACAGGTCCGGAACCCAGTTCGCGGTGTTCATGTCGTGGGTGCGGCGGCGCTCGTCGCCGGTGTTCTTGCGGAGGTCGAGGAACTCCTCGATATCGATGTGCCAGGTCTCCAGGTACGCGCAGACCGCGCCCTTGCGCTTGCCGCCCTGGTTGACCGCGACGGCGGTGTCGTTGGCGATCTTCAGGAACGGGACGACGCCCTGGCTCTTGCCGTTGGTACCGCGGATGTGCGAGCCCAGGCCGCGCACCGGCGTCCAGTCGTTGCCCAGCCCGCCGGAGTACTTCGACAGCATCGCGTTGTTGCTGATGCCGTGGAAGATCGACTGGAGGTCGTCGCCGACGGTGGTCAGGAAGCAGGAGGACAGCTGCGCGCGGACCGTGCCCGAGTTGAACAGCGTGGGGGTGGAGGCCATGAAGTCGAACGAGGACAGCAGCTCGTAGAACTCGATCGCGCGGGCGTCCCGGTCGTCCTCGTTGAGGGCCAGGCCCATGGCCACGCGCATGAAGAACGCCTGCGGCAGCTCGTAGCGGACCTCGTCGCTGTGCAGGAAGTAGCGGTCGTAGAGGGTCTGGATGCCGAGGAAGGTGAAGTCCTCGTCCCGCTCGGGGCGCAGGGCGGCGCCCAGGCGCTCCAGGTCGAACGTGGCCAGCGCCGGGTCGAGCTGGCCGAGGTCGATGCCGCGGCCGACGTAGGCGGCCAGGTAGGCCGGGTAGCGGTCGGCCATCTCGGACTGGCTGGCGGCCTGGGGGAAGCCGGCGATGAAGGTGAGGGCCTCGCGGCGGAGCGTGTCCAGCAGCAGGCGGGCGGCCACGTAGGAGTAGTCGGGGTCGACCTCCACGAAGCTGCGGGCGGCCATGACCAGGGCCAACTCCACCTCGGCGTCCGAGATGCCGGGGTAGAAGCCGCGGCGCGCCTCGGTGAGGACCTTGTCCGCCGAAACACCGGTGAGCCGCGCGCAGGCCTCGGTCACGACGTGCTCGATCCGGTCGACGGCGGCGGGGGGCGCACCGTCGTGGGTCGGCTCGGGCCGAACGGATGCGGGCACGGCCTCGACGTCAAGGGTCATACAGCGGCTCCAACCTCGGTAGAAGAGTCCCGGCGGGGAGGGACACGAGAAACACGGCCACGGCACACCGGTGGGCCGACACGCTCAGTGCGCGTGGTCATCGTGACCGGTGGGTCCCGGTGGCCCGCTCTCGAAGCCCCGTCGTCGGCGCACGGTCCGGTGCGCGCCGGTGGCAGGTCCCCGGGCTCGCGGTCGGTCTCCTGAGCGTCGCTCCCCGGGGGTCTCTCGGGGGATCCCAGTACGTGTGCGGAGTCCGATCCCACTCGCCGCTGCGGGCAGTCCCGGATGCGCACCGGGTTCCCTCTTGCCTCACCCTGTCGGGGTGAACCACCAGCGGGACAGATACTACATCTTGGGGATGGGACGTTGGAACACCGCAAGATGATGGCGTGTCATAGATTTTTCCACGGAGGAGACCGCGGCGGAGGGCACACCGGCGGCGTGGTATAGGGCGCGCGAACATGCCCGCTTCGTGGGGTTTTGACCGTCGATTCGGAGGAGTGCGCGACCGCGACCCGACACAGCCTAGGGGCCCGCGGGCGGTGTGACGCACCAGGCGCGTCAGAAAGCTCACGACACGCTCCGAGGGTCGTCTCCGGAGCGCCGGAGGACCGCCCGCGCGCGGCACGGCGTGCTGGTCGGCGCGGGGGTCAGTCGGTGTCCAGCAGGCCGTCCAGGTCGTCCTCTCCCAGCCCCAGGTCAGTGCGGACGCGGAACCGCATCCGCAGGAGCTCGTCGAGGAGGTCGCGCACGTACGGCGAGGCCGCGGCGCCCAGGTGGGCGCGGATCCCGACGGTCGCCCAGCGCTCGGCGCCCGTCAGGTCGTCGTGCGCGTAGAGCACCTCGGCGACGTGGACGTAGGTGGGCAGGCCGAGCACCCCCTCGCTCTCCAGCCGCTTGAGCTGCGCGTAGGCGCGGTCGGTCTCGTCCAGCTGCAGCAGGGCGCCCGCGCTCAGGGCACGCGCGTCGATCACCGTCGGACCGCCGTCGTCGATCGCCCGCTGGTAGGCCGCGCACGCGTGCTCGTACTCCTGGGCGATCTCCCACTGCTCCCCCGCACGCACGAACAGCTCCGCGCGGGTGATCTCGCTCCCTGCGTCGACCCGGTTGGCCAGGTCCTGCAACTGGGCGGCGACGGGGCCGTGCTCACCCGACCGGACGGCGTGGAACTCCATACGGTCGAGATCGGCCGTCGTCACGTGGGTCAACCGCATCGCCCCCATCCCCTAACTCGCGCTCCCGGGCGCCAGTCAGGGTCTGGCGCGCTCCAGTGCCTGCCAGAACCCCTGGCGCAGTCCGTCCCGGACTTCGTCCCTCAGCAGGTGGTCGATCGGCAGCGAGGAGCCCTGGAGCAGACGCGCCTCCAGGTCGGAGGGCATCCGGGGCCTCCGGGCGAGAACCGCCTCGACCCACAGGGCGGGCGCCTCGCGCGCGATCGACTCCGCGAAGTCGTTCCCTTCTCTGTGTGCGACATGCACCGCATCGTCAACGGTATGCGCGGCGGCGCGTGTCTGCTGGGGATATCCAGGACTGGGACTGGATTCCTGGTGTCCCCGTTGGCCGAAGCGGCCATCGTGCTCGGGACCAGTACGCGGCGGACCCCCGTATCCGGGAGCCGCCCCGCCGCGGCGTGCGGCGTCAGTTTCCGTACTGGTCCCATAGGTAGGGTTTGCGTCGCTCGCACCCCCGAAACCCGGCGTGTCGCCCGGCCCGAAACGCGGGTCCGCCTGGGGTGGCGGCCCGCTTCTCTGCGGCGGTGGGTGCCCCTGGGGGGTGTCGGAGGCGAACGAACGCTGGGGGCCGGTCCCCGAGGCGAAGGACCGCTGCGGGCCCGTGCCCGCGGCGAATGACGGCTGCTGTCCGGTGCCGCCCGCGAAGGACTGCTGCGGCCCCGTCCCGTTGGTGAACGCGGGCTGGGCTCCGGTCACCGGGTGCTGGTGGGCGCCCGGCCCGACCTGTCCCGGGGCCGCTCTACCGGGCAGGCCGTACCCGTTCTGCTCGGCGCCGTGCACGGCCTGGTCGCCGCCGGAGTAGGCGGTCTGGCCGTTCTGTCCGCCCCGCGCGTGTCCCCCCGGGGCCGTCGGCGACGCGCTCGGGAAGGCGCCGTTGCCGCTCATCGGCACCTGGGCGCCGGAGGGGAACCCGTTGGCGTCGATGGGACCGGGCGACGGGGTGTCCGCGGAGGGTCCGGCGAGGTGGTCGCCGCGCTGCTGTGCGAGCGAGCGCCGCATCGCGCGCAGCTGATCCATGGCACTGCCCTGCGGAGCGGGCTGGGGTCCGGTGCTCGCGAAGATCGCGTCGAGGCCGCCGCCCGCGCTCCCCGCCGGCTCGACCCTGCCGCCGCCGGGGTGGGCCTCGACCGGATGGCGCGGTGTGTCGGGAGCGGAGCGGGCACGGCCGTTGGAGAACGGCGTCGTGGTCTTGGCCGCGTTCTCCTGCGTGGAACCACCGCTGGTGAGCAGGTTGACGTACGGGCGGAGATGACCGGCGCCGATCTCGATGAGGTCGTCGCACTCCCGGCGCAGGGTCCGGGAGATGGTCCAGTTGCCCTCGACCGAGATGTGCACGACGGTGACCCGCACGCCGAGGTCCTGAACGTCCGCCACGACCGACGCCATGTCCTCGTCACCGCTGACCAGGACGGCGTCGCACAGGACACCGGTGCGCGCGAGGGTGGTGAGGTCGCGCTGGACGTAGCTCTCCACGCCCTCGCGGCGGCCGGGTCGTATCCGGGCCGCGCGGAACTTGATGCCGGGGATGTCGGCGATCCCGTCCTGTTCCTGGGTGCGCCGGTCGTCGGCGACGGCCTCGTACCAGTAGCAGCGCAGGAGCGGCAGGCCGGTGCGGTCCCGCGCGACCTCGTTGAGGAACTGGACGAGACCGGAGTAGTCCCAGGAGACGGAGTCCCGGTTGCGGGTTCCGTGTACGGCCATCGCGCCGTCCGCGAGAAGGTATCCCGCGTCGACGAACAACGCGCAGCGGTCCACGTGACACCGCCCCCTTCCCTGTTGACTCTGGGGCCATATCCATGACCGGGCCACAGCCTAGCCAAGTCTGTCTCGTTTTGCGTGCCAGCCGTGAACACCCACGGTTACGGTCACGCTACGCACAGGCGGAATTCCACGGTGACTCGCCCCTTTCACGCCCCACACAGCGTGACCGGGAAGTCATACCGAGTCGGGACTTCAGGTCCGCATGGGCGCGGTCAGAGCGATCGTTCCCACCATCACGGCATCCTGGTGGGACCGGATTCGGATGTCCGATTCCCGTCCCAGTACTGCGTCGAATCGGACGACGTCCGTCCCGAACGCGACGGGGTCCCCGACGGCTCCGCGCGCGGAACCGACGAAGCTGTTGGCCGCGCCCGCGCGTCCGCCCCGCGGCGTGAGAACGGCTCCGTCCACCGCCACCGAGTCGCCGTCCAGGCCCGCGTCACCCTCCCAGGCGACGACGTCGACGGTGGAGGGCACCGCGGCCGGCAGCAGTCCGGACACGGGGAAGCCGACCGCTCCGCCCTGGAAGACCAGGTCGGTGTGGTCGAGGACCATCGCCTGGTTGTACGAGCCCACGCGGGGGTCCTCCACCACCACCACCAGGCTCCACCCGGCGTAGACGCCGCGGCCCTCGGCCGCGGGGACGTCGGCGACCCACCACTCGCCGCCGCCCTGGGCGCGCACGAGGTCGGTGACGTCGGCGAACGCGTGGTAGGCGGGGTATCCGGGCAACTCGACGACGTGGGTCTCGTCCGCCTCGACGGTCCGGTACTCGTCCGTGGCGGGACCCTTGATCCGCGCGGTGGGCGCGTCCTGGCGTCCGCCCGCGGAGAAGTACAGGCCCGCCCAGCGCACGGTGCCGCCCTCGGGCAGTTCCCAGGTCGCGGAGCTGGAGGAGGCGGTGCCGGGGTTCCAGTCCCGATCGAGCGGCGCCATCTCCCAGTGGTCGTTGTCGGGCAGGTACCCCTCCCGTGCCCGTGCCTGGGCGCAGAGCCCCTCCTCCCCGGGTTCGTCCTCCTCGGGCGTGGACCCGGGTTCCGGCCCTACCGAAACCTCGCGGGTACCCGGAACGTCGGGGCCCGAGGGGCGCACCGGAGGCTCGGGAGCGCCGGGCGCCGAGGGCGAACCGGGGCCCCCAGGGCGACCGGGAGAACGCCACGGAGCCGGGCCCTCGGCGTCGACTCCGGCGACCGCGGACCCGATCTCACCCTCGGTGACGTCCGAACCCTCCGTGTTCTCTCCGCTCCCACCGGCACCATCGCTGACACCGTTCTCGATCGGCCCCTCCAGTCCCAGACCAGAGCCGCCGTCCCCCGGTGCCCGGCGAGAATCGGCGCCGGTCTCCGGATCAGCGGCCTCCCACCACTCCTCGCCCAGGAGCTCGTGCTCATGGTCGTGCCAGGGGCCGTGCGGATGCACGGGCCAGGGCCACGGGATCCCGGGGGGATCCGGCTCGACGCAGGTCATCAGGGCGTTGCCGACGGTCTCGGTCCGGACGCGGCCCGCCGTCGCGAAGCGCGCCGCCACACCCTCGGCGGTCACGCCGCGCTCCCCCGTCGCGGTGACGGAGACGTCGCCCGTCGACAGGGAGACCGCGGCGGGGATCCCCGTCCCGGCGTCCCCGGCCACCCGCACGTCGAAGAACTGGGTTCCGTTCTGGCCCGCGTCCATGCCCGGGTGCACGCACCGGCCTCCGCCGCTGCTCACCGCGCAGCTCCAGTCCCCGTGGCTGACGGCGCCGGGGACCGCGTTGCCCGCGCCGCCGGAGGAGACCATCTCGACCCCGGGAGGCAGCGTGATGAGGGCGACCACCTCGTCCACGGTGTCCGCGCCGATGTTGCGCACGTCCATGACCATGATTCCGCCGCTGCCCGGGACCAGCGCCCCGACCGGGTCGATGCCGGCCGCGAACAACGGTTCGGGAGCGTCCTCCGCGGGGACCTCGGCCTCCGGGACGTCGGCGGGCGGCACGACCTCCGGTTCCGGCTCGGGTTCCGGTTCCGGCTCGGGTTCCGGCTCGGGTTCGGGTTCGGGCTCCCCGGACGGCGAGGGTGCGGTGACCGGCGTGTCCGGGGACGGCGGGGGATCCTGCGCGGGGGGATCGTCCGCGGGAACGGGCTGCGCGGGCCGGGCGGCAGGCGCGGCGGTCGGCGGGTCGGGCAGCGGTTCCTGGCCGCCCACCAGGGCGAGGGCGACCGCGACCGCGACGCCGGTCGTGGCGGCGGCTCCGGCCGTCGCCTGCTGCTGGCCGCGCGACATCCGGCCCCACCAGGCGCCGGTGGCGGTCCCGCCCGGAAGGGAGGCGAGGTAGCCCGCGGCGCCGGCCCCGGCGACCAGCGGCAGGACGGTCCCGCGCAGCCCGACGTTGACGTCCATGAGCTCCGCGTACACCTCGCGGCAGTCCGCGCATCCGTCCAGGTGCGCGCCGACCTTGGCGGTGTCCCGCTTGGCCAGGCCGCCCCGGACGTAGGCGCCGAGCAGGCCGAGGGCGGGACGGCACGGCTCGGCGGCGCCCCCGCCCGCCAGATGCATCTGGAGGTAGGCCTGCCGCAGGCCCTCACGGGCGCGGTAGGCGAGGGCCGCGACGCCGTTGGCGTTCATCCCGAGGACGGGCGCGGCCTCGGAGGGTTTGACCCCCTCGATCTCCGTGTGCCACAGCACCGCCTGCCAGCGTTCGGGGAGGGAGAGGAAGGCGCGGGCGATCAGTGAGCGTTCGAGGCCCGCGAGCGCCGGGTCGACGAAGGGCTCGCCCGGATCGAGGCTCTCCATGTCGTCCGTGACGACCTGGCGCTTCTCCCCGCGACCGCGGTCGTAGGCGGCGTTGCGGACGGCGGTCAGCAGGTAGGGGCGGAAGGAGTCCGTCGGCCCCCGGCCGCGCTGGATCACGCTGAGCACCTTGGTGAACGCCTCGGCGACGGCGTCCTCCACCTCGGCCTCGCCGCGCAGGAGCTGACGGGCGAGACCGCGCGCGGCGGAGGCGTGGCGTTCGTAGAGAACGCCGTAGGCGGCGGTGTCACCGCCGCGCACCCGCCTGATGAACTCAGCGTCACCATTGAGCACCTCTGTGTCATGGCTGTCGGCGTCGGTCACCCGGCGTCCTTTCTCAACGATCCCCGCCAGCTGGGAGTAACGCCGGATCGGCGTCGTGTTCGCAGGTCCCCGAAAAAATATCCCGCATCGGCGTCATAGCCGCCACCGATCTCCGTAATCCGAGGCAGAGGCGGACGGACGGGCCCGGGGCACGGGCCTCGACCGGCCGCCGGAGGAACGGACGACAGGGGGGAGCGGTGCCATGGGTGACGACGCGGCGGGAGCCGGGGCATGCGACCACAGGGTCCGCGCCCGGGAACTGCGCGCCCTGTGGGCGGCGCGGAGCCGGGAGACGGGGTGGGACACGGCTGAGGACTGGTGGACCCCGGCGGTCGACGCGGTGTGCGCGTCCTTCGCCACCGGGTCCGGTCTGGCGGACGCCTCCGGCCGTCTGGGAGCGGCGCGGGCACGGGCGGGCGTCGGGGTCGGGCAGAGCCTGGCGGACCTGGCGGCGTTCACGGAGGCGGTCGGATGGGGCGAACCACCGCTGCGCCTGGTCAGGGCGATGGCCGAGGGGTGGGCCGACGGAGGTCGGTCGGTCGACACCTGCCAGGACGCACTGACCGGGCTGGCGACCCTGGTCTACCTGAGGGCCCGGTTGGGCGAGCTGTACCCGATCGGCGACGACGCACCTCCCGTCGTGGAGCACCGGTTGGTCGTGGTGACGCTGGACCCGGCGATGGATCCGTGGCGGCGCGCCGCCCGGCTGATCGTGCTCGGCTACGAGCTGCGCCGGTTCTTCACCCGCGGGGAGTCGGTGTGCCTGCTCAACCGGACCCGGATCGCGGTGGTCGCGCACGAGTCGGAGGACCTCGACGCACGGCTGGCCGAGTTGCGCCGGGGATCGGGTTGGGGCCACGGGGCCGGTGTGTGGGCGGTTCCGCTCCCTCCCACCCTCAAGGAGGCCGTCACCCTGGTCGACGGTCTGGCGGGGTCGGGGCCGTGACCGCATGACGCCGCCCGTGCCGCGCGGTCCGCCATGAGAGAGGCGCGACCCGGTGCGAGGCGGTCGGCCGACCGCCGTGCCCCACTGAGGGGAGGGGCATGGCGTGTCGGCCGGCCGGACGGGACACGGGTCCTCTGGCTCCTTCGGGGGCGACCCGAAGACCCGTCCGGTGAGGGGAGCGCCGCCATGCGGCGCCCCCGGAGGCGCGTCCGCAAGGGGAGGCGGGCGCGCCTCCCCCAGCGTCACCCGATCACGGGATCAACCGAGGTTGACCCTGCCGCCGGTCATCGCGAAGACGGCACGTCGCAGGCGCGCGACCGGGACGGGCTTGATCGCTCCGATGCGCGCCTCGTAACCGCCGGGCACCGGTGTGTGGGCGCCGTCGAGGAACCCGGTCACCGAGGGTTCGGGAACGGGCAGGTCGCCCGACACGGATGCGACGGCGGGCGGAGCCTCCTCCCCGGGCGCACGTGCCCACGAAGACGGGGAGGGCTCGGCCTCCGTGGACGCGGCGGCCACGGGCGGGGCCGGAACCGGCTCGGGCGGAGCGGTGGCCGCGGCCTCGGGCGCGTCCGGAACCCTCTTCGTGCGAGCCCTGCGCTCGGAGCCGCGAACGAGGAAGACGTCCGTCTCCTCCGCGTCGGGGTTCGGCTGGTCCTCCACACCGGGCACGCCGACGACCTGGGGACGCGGGGCGCCCACCTGCCGGGGCTCTCTCGTGGTCGGAGCGGCGTGCTGGTTCGAGGTCCACGGTGTAGGTCGCGGCACGTCCGAGGGCGACGCCGTGCCGAACCACGCCTTGGCGGGGGACGCGTAGCCGCCCGATCCCCCGGTGCCGGAACCAGGCGCCGCCTCGGGCTCCACCGGACCCTGCTGACCCGTGCCGGTCGCCGGGCCGCGGGCGGGGGGTGCCGAGGCGGACCACAGGGACGCGGGAGTGGAACCCGGTTCCGTGTGCGTGGGCGTACCGGGGGCGGAGGCGCCCGGCCCGTCCGTGGGCACCGCCCCCTGCTGGGAGGCACCCGATCCCCCGGTTCCGGGCCCAGGTGTCCCCGCGCCCGGGATTCCCGAATCCGGAGTACCGGGCGCGGGAGTCCCCGCACGCGAAGCCCCGGACCCCGGCGGCTCAGGGGCGGAGTCTTCAGTCACGGGCGTCCCGGGCGCGGGACCCTCCGGGTCAGGACCAGGCGCGGGCGTACCGGACACCGGGGGCGTCCCCTGCCGGTACGTCCCGGCCGTGAAACCCTGCTGCGGTCCACTGCCGTCCCCGGAAACCGGAGCACCCCGCGGCGGAGTCCCCGCACCCGAAGCCCCGGACCCCGGCGACCCGGGTACGGACACGGGCCTCCCGGGCGCGGGCCTCCCGGGCGCGGGACCCTCCGCGTGCGGGGCGCCCGACACCCCGGGCCGCTGCCCGTGCGCCGCTGGGAACTCTCCGTGCGGAGGCGCGCCGCCGGGAGGAGGAGCCCAGGGCGACACCGGGGCGTCACCGTGCGGGGACCACGGGACGGGCGGCGGCTCCGGCTTGGGCGCGCCCGTGAGAAAGGCCTCGGCCACCGAGTCCTGCGCGACGACGCGCGACGACGGCGGCGTCCCTCCGGCGGGCGCTGGGGGGCGCTGCGGCCCCGAGTGCTCCGAGTCCTGCGCGTGCCCCGACCACGGTGCCTGGTGCGGCCCGGAGTCGGCGAACCACGCCGCCTGGTTCGGGCCCGAGGGAGCCTCCCAGGGCGCCTGGTTGGGGCCGGTCGGCTCGTGCGGCCCCGGCCGTTGGATCGCGTACGGGCTCGGCGGGATGTAGGGCTGCCCGTGGGGACGTGGAGCGTCCTCGGACCCTTCGGGGCGTTCCGGGTCCTCGGGATGCCGCGGATTCCGTCGGTTCACAGCGCCTCTCCCCTCCGCGTGCCCGGACGGTCGCCGTCGACCGCCCGGTTCAGCGCCTCGGCCGCCACGTCCAGAATCGTTCGGTGCGTCGCCTCGGCGATGGCCCGAGTCCGGACCTCGCCCCCCTGGGCCAGGTGCCGGTCCCGCGCCAACCGCACCACACCCGCGCCGCTGTCGGCCACGACCCGAGCCGTGCGCACCGCGTCGAGCCCCGGATCCTCGCCGTGCCGCTCGTCGAACAGGACCACCACCGTCCGCCGCGCCTCGAACTCCCGACCGCCCTGGACGAAAGCGTCGAGGGCACGACCCACGCGTGCCACGGCCGCGCGCGTCGCCCGCACGACCCACACACGAGCGTGCGCCGCCTCGGCCACGGCGTCCACGAACGCCGCGTCCCCCGCACCGGCGACCAGGGTCACCCCGAAGAAGCGGGACAGCGGGAGCAGCCGGGACGCGTAGACCGCCGTGTCGTCGCGTGTCGTCGCGACCGTCCACAGCCCGTCGCCCACCTCCGACAGGCCCTCGCGCGCCGCCTCGAAGGTGGCCTCGTCCACGCCCGGACCCAGGCGGGCGGCGCCGTCCGCGCCCAACCGCACCCCGAGTGACGGCGACCGCCCGGTGGCGTCGACGGCGAGCACGCGGTCGTGTCGGTAGTGGGCGAACGACCGGGCGAGCAGGGCGGTCACCACCGCGGTGTCCGCGCCCGTCCCGAGGTCGTCCACGACGATCCGCCGCCCCGTGGCGGTGGACCGCTGCACCCGCCGTCCGACCTCGACCGCCCGGGCCACCTCGTCCACGGACCGGAACGGGCGCACCGCGGCGCGCCCGACCCGGCGGGGCAGGCTGTCACCCGGTACCACGCGACCGCCGACCCCGGCGGTCGTCTGCGAAACGCTCATCGTCCCTCCAGGTCAGAACGTGGCGAGGAGCCGCTCGTAGGTGCCGAAGGCGCCGATCGCCAACGGGATGAGGACGACGACCGCGATCGCCTCGAACCGACTGGTGACCCCCCGCAGGCGCGCCCGAACGTGCTCGGGCTGCTCGACGGACAGGACCGCGGCGGGGATCGCCGCCACCGCGACCGCCACGCCCAGCGCGGGCCACACCCCCCACGGCACGGCCTCGGCCACCGCGAACAGGGCACTCACCAGGACGACCAGGCTCGCCACGATGAGCACGGACTTCTGGGCGACCAGGGGGAACAACCGCGCCCGGCTGGCGACCACCACGGCGAGTACCGCCGACAGGCCCGCCGTCCAGGGGTTGAACTCCGAGGCCAGACCCAGCCCCGCGGTGGCGGCGGCGACCGCGACCGCGACGGTCGCGATGACCAGACTCCGGTGCGCGCCCGCCACGGAGGTGAGCACGTCGGCCCGGGTCACCGCGTCGCCCGAGCTGCGGTTGTCGTCCAGCACGGCCAGCCCCGAGAACATCAGCGCCAACCGCAGCAGTGTGCTCAGCAGCACCACGCAGGCCACGGCCATGACCACGGCGACCTGGTGGTTCGGAAGACCGAGAGCGGCCCCCGCCGACCACACCGCGGCCAGCGCCAGGCCGACGCCGCCGCCGGTCAGCCCGCCCCGCCCCAGCCCTGAGGTCAGGCCGAGCAGCAGCACCAGTCCGGCCGCCAGGGCGGCGATCCCGCCCCAGCGCACCCAGTGGGGCCAGCCGAACAGGTCACTGGCCAACCACAGGGCCAATCCGCCCATCGCCGTGCCGCTCATCGCCAGTGCGGTGCCCAGGGGCTCGCGCCACGTCGGCCCGATCGCGGCGCCCACGGCCAGGAGCAGTGCGGCGGCCGCGCCGAGGGCGCCGATCGCCGCCCCGCCGGGCACGAGCCCCTGCACGATCCACCCCGTGCTCAGGGTGAGGACGACCAACGCGAGCGTGGACGTCCACCGGGCCGCGGTCGGGTTCCACCGGCCCTGGTGGCCGTCCAGCGCCATGGACACCGCCTCGGGCACCTCGTGCACCACGGGTGCCGGCACCGGCTCCTCCGCGCTGACCAGCCGCAGCACCGCGCCGTCGGTGATCCGCCGTTCCGCGAGGGTGGTCTCGCCCGCCAGGACCGCGCCCGAGGCGGTGACCAGGTGCCGCGACCGGGCGGGGTTGCTCACCTCGTCGCCGAGGAGGTCGAGCACCTCGGGCATGAGTGCGCCGATGGGCTCCGACGCGGGCAGGACGGCGTCGACCCGGCGCTCCTCACCGACGAGCGTCACCCGGCTCCAAGCGGTCATGGCCTTCCAATCGTGCTGCGTGGCTGGCGGGGGTCACGCCAGGTTCGGATCCGCCCCCGTGCGGTGGTCAGGCGGGAACGCCGCTCACGGCGACGCGTTCAAGGTAGCCATTGCCGATCAGCCAGCGCACGGTGGGCACCGGCGGGACCTCCGCGAACCCCGCCGTGTCGAGGCTGAAGCGGACGCCGCCGCCCGGGCCGGCGCCGTCGGGAGCCGCGGTACTGGCACCCACCTGGAAGGGGTGGATGACCCGGTAGCGGTGGTAGAGGTCCTCCCCGTCAGGGGACCTGCGGGCGTGTTCGGGCAGACCGCGGGCGGAGAAGGGGGTGCCGTCGGGGTAGAGGAACCGGCCGCTCTCCTGGCCGAAGGCGTCGACGACGTCGCCGACCTCCAGGGTGTGCCGGTAGGAGTCGCCGCTGCGGTCCTCCAGGTTCTCCCGCACCCGCGTGGTCAGCTCCGCCGCGGCCTCGGCGACGGTCTCCTCCTGGGCGGCGGTCAACGGGGCGGGTTCCGCCTCGGTGGTGGCCAACTCCTGGAACAGCCAGCGGGCCGCCTCGTCCTCGGTGGTGAAACGCATCCCGGTCCGGCCCTGGTCGAAGGCGATGACCGAGGAGTCGAAGTAGCCCTCGGCGTCCTCGGTGACCAGGTAGTAGCTGTCGACGGTCCCCGGCGCGGGCCGCTCGTCGCCGGGCAGGACGTACAGGGTGTCGGGGACGCCCGCCGCGACCAGTTCGCCGCGGGCCGCCTCCAGCGTGATCTCGGCGCCGACCCAGTCCCCCGGGAACTGCGGGACGTTGTCGCTCGCCGGACCGGAGGAGGCCTGTTCCTGTTCGATCCGCTGGTCGCTCAGGGTGGTGGTGACGAACGACCATCCGACCGTGGCCCCGCAGACCACGGCGGCGAGACAGACGCTGATCACCACCTTGCCCAGGTTCTCGTCGAGGCGGCGCCGGGTGCGCTGGCCGCCGAACAGCACGGCCTCGCGCAGGCGTTGCCGACGGACCGCGATGGACTCAAGAAGCTGGCTGTCGTAGTCGCGGGCCAACAGCACTCCTCAGTTCTGGTCATGGGCGGCTCCCCGGGGAGGGGGCGGCCTGGTCGTCGCCTGTCCCGCCGGGTTCGGTCAGATGTTGGCGACCGCGGCTCCGGCGCGGCTCAGCGTCTCCTGGGCGGTGGCGTCGTTGGACTCCAGGGTCTCGCGCACGAGGCGAATGATCTCACGAACCTCGTTCGCCGCCGCGTTCCACTTCTGTTCCTTGCCGTGGTACTCCTCGGAGACGCCGTCGGCCTCGAAGTCGCCCATCGCCGTGGTGACGTCGCTCTCGTGCTGGCCGATGATCGCCTCGAGGCGGTTCATGATGCCGTTGATGTTGCCTTGGACCTCCGAGGAGGCATCCGTGTTGTAGGCGTTGCGTCCGGACATCTGAGATTCTCCTCCAGGTGGGGGTGGGCGCGGTCTACCTGAACTTCGCGGCGTCGAAATTGGCCGCGGCCATGTTCTGGTTGGCGTCGTCGGCCATGGTCTGGGTGCCGGTCTGGAAGGCCGTCTCCATGCCCGCCTGGCCCTCGTTGATGGAACCGAGCCCGGTGCGCAGGTCGGCGGCGATGGCGTCGGCCCGGTTCTTGAAGGAGTCGAACGCGGCCTTGCCGGGTCCGTCGAACTTGCCGTAGAGGGGCTCGGCCGCCTGGACGAGCTGACCGATCAGGGTGGAGAGTTCGTCACCGCTGCCCGCGGTGTTCTGTCCCAGGGTGACCAGCGTGGTATCGCCTTGGTCCCAGCGTGGCATCCTTCACCTTTCCTCGGGGGCCTCGCGAGGCGGTCGCCTCCAGAAGGGGAGACGCGCGTGGAGTCGCCGTGGTTCCGCGTTCCCGGAACCGCCGCCCCGATCGGTAGGGGGACTTCGAATAATACAAGCGTCCAACGACGGAGAATGGGCGAGGATGGCCACCTGTGGACAACCTCGGAATGGCTTCCCACGCCGTCCGTGACACGGGGCGGGAAGACCGTGTGCACCGCGCGGACTCGGCCGGGCGGAAGCACCCGCCCCTCTTTGCGTCTTCTGTCACACGGAAAACCCCAGAAACACCTCCCCCATGCGAAGGTCGGCGAACGCGAAGATCCGTCCGGCCGGAACCGTCGGCGCCGCGGCGGGATCCACGGAAGTGCCGTCGAATACCATCGGGACCGGTCACACCGAATTGCACCGGTCGGATAAGCACGGCGCGCACCGGGAATGATGATCTCGCCCCCGCCGCCCCCACGGCCACCGCCGCGGTCCTCACCGCACCGGAGACCACCCGCCCGGCGCCGCCCCGCACGTGAGGAGACTCCTTGAGCCACGACGTGGTCGCCCTGCTGTCCCAGCCGCCCGACCGGCGGTCCCTGACCAGGGCCATGGTCGAGGCCGGGCCCGCCCTGAGGGTCCGGCTCGTGGCCGAGGGCGCGCTGGTCGAGCTGCGCGACGACGACGGCCGGACCGTGGCCGCCCTCCGGGCCGCCCAGCGCCTGCAGATCTCCGCCGAGGCCGACCGCCTGCTGGCCGACGGCGTCAGCGACGACCTGCCCGCCGAGCCGTACTGGGTGGAGGCGCACGGAGCCGAGGTCCGGGACGCCGACACCGCGGGCATGGTCCGCCGCTTCGCCCGGTACCTGGCCGACGAGCACGACGGTGTGCTGTGGGAGCCCGAGCGCCGCCTCGACCGGAGCCACCCGCACCTCAGCGGCACCACCGACCACCCCGCGGTCACCGCGGTCCCGGGCGAGTGCTTCGTCGTGCTCCAGGACCGCCCCCTGGTGCCGCTCTCGCCCTGGCTCCTGGACGCCGTGGCCCGGTACGGACGGGAGGGGCGCCGCCTGCAGCTCGTCACGCCCTCCACCAGCCGGCTGACGTACGCGCTGCGCTCCCTGGTCGGCAAGCCCGGTTGCCGGTGGGTCGTCCAGGCGCCGGACGGAGCCTACTTCGACGGCTTCTCCGGGGTCCCCCTGGTGTGGGACGCCGACTCCGGGTTCGGCGTGGACCCGGACGCCTCCGCCGAGGACGGACCGCACGAGGCGTTCCGCGGATCGGCGCGGGATCTGGGCGCTCAGCTGCTCGTCGAGGCCAACGTGGAGCACCCGGCCACCGACGACCTCCTCCTGGGCGGCGCCGCGGAACTCCTCGCCGAGACCCTGGGCGGCGCCCTCCCCTCCCTGTGGGGCACCAGCGAACCGCTGGCGCAGGCCTGGGACCGCGGCGCCCTGACCGCGACGTGCCGCAGGCGCGTGCCCGCCCAGACGCTCATCGCGTTCTCCGGTCCGCCGGAGAGCGTGCGGGAGGAGGGAGTCCGTCCGTTCGCCGGCACCCAGCGGGTGGGGCGGACCGCGAACGGCGTGCGGGAGAACATCACCTTCGCGGTGGGGCACGAGCCCGGCGAGGAGCCCGACACGGCGGCCCTGACCACGGTCGTCAAGGAACTCGCCGCACGCGACGTGCTCCAGAACGCGACCGTGCGCCGGTTGGGCGGCCGGTCCGACCTGACCTATCCGGCACGGTGGTCGGGGGTGCCGGTTCCCGTGGGCGTGGCGCTCGGCACGGAGGCGGTCTCCACGATCGGGACGGACCGCGCCCTGTCCGCTCCCGTGCGCTCGGTCCCGTTCGGCCCGCCCATGACCCCGGCCGTCTGGTACCGGATCGGGGACGGCACGGAGACGAACGCCTGGGAGCGCTTCCGGAGCCTCATGAGGCACCTGCACCCCGAGGGTTCGCCGGACTCCTCCGGAACGTCCTGACGGAACCGACTTCGATAGGGTTCTCCGCATCCCGTGAGACCGCCGCGACG
Source organism: Nocardiopsis sp. NPDC050513 (assembly GCF_044457925.1). Lineage (NCBI taxonomy): Bacteria > Bacillati > Actinomycetota > Actinomycetes > Streptosporangiales > Nocardiopsidaceae > Nocardiopsis > Nocardiopsis sp. NPDC050513. The sequence goes on from NZ_JBITHK010000006.1 coordinate 154,774, forward strand.
CCCCCCGCGGACGCCGCTCCCCACACGTCAGGGCACGTCTCCCCCCGGCCAGACATGCCCGATCCCCGCCGCCCGAGCCGAGAGGAACGCCGATGAGCCTCCGCGTCGTGCACCGGCCGACACGGACCGTCCACCCCACTCCGGTTCAGGAACCCCACGAGGTGGAGGCGCCGCCCACGCTCCCCGACGGGAAGGCGCAGGGCAACCCGCTCATGTCCATCCTGCCGATGGTGGGCATGATGGCGTCGCTGACGATCATGATGGTCATGCGCAACCCGGCGTTCATGGCGCTCGGCGCCGTACTCCTGTGCGTGGCCCTCCTCGGCGCGCTCGCCATGCTGTTCTCCCGACGCGGCCAGGTCGGCCGACAGCGTCGCAACCAGCGCGAGCTCTACCTCCAGTACCTGGAGGAACTCCGCGAGGAACTGAGCGGCTGGGAGCAGCGCACCCGCGCCCACGCCAGGCTGCTCGACCCCCCTCCCGAAGCGCTCTACGACGTCGTCCGCGACCCCACGCGCCTGTGGGAACGCCGCCGGCGCCACCGCGACTTCCTGCGGGTGCGGATCGGCACCGGTCTGACCGAGGGCCGCCACCTGCGACTGGCCGAGCAGGGCACCGCCCTCACCCCCACCGACCCGTTCATGCTCTCCGAGGCCCAGGCCGCGATCCGCCGGTTCGAGACGATCCCGGAGATGCCGCTCACCCTGCCTTTGGACATGGCCGGGAACGTCAGCGTCATCGGCGGGCGCGAGGACGTGATGCGCCTCGTCCGCTCCCTGGCCGCCCAGTTCGGCGCCTTCCACGCGCCCGAGGACGCGGGGCTGGCCGTCTCCTATCCCGCCGAGCGCGCCGACGACTGGACCTGGCTCCCCTGGCTGCCGCAGGTCCTGGACCCGCAGCGGCGGGAGGGCGGGGCCGCGGTCCGCCTCATCGCGCCCGACCCCGGCAAACTGGGCGGGCTCCTCGCCGACGAACTGCGCTCGCGCACCGACTTCGCGTCGGAGGTACGCCGCGGGATGGGCAAGCGCGAGGCGTACCGGATGCTCCGCCGCCTGCTCGTCGTCCACGACACCCACGGCGGGGTCGCCGCCGAACTCGTGCGGCCCGACCACACGATGGACCCGGCCGACCTGGGCGTGACCGTGCTGCACCTGGTGTCACGGCAGATCGACGAGCCCAGCGACGTCAACGTGCGCGTCACCGTGACCGGCGACCAGGTGCGGGTCGAGGAGCTGCGCGGCGCCGACCCCGTGACCGTGTCCGGCACCGTGGACGACGTCACCGCCGCGACGCTCTCCGGCCTCGTCCGCATGCTCGCGCCGTTGCGGCTCTCCCCGGAGTCGGTCGAGGAGAGCGCGCAGGAGGGCGGAAACGTCGACTTCCCCGCCCTGATGGGGGTGCGGGACCCGGGCACGATGGACGTGCAGCGCCTGTGGTCGCCGCGCAGCGAGCGCGCGTTCCTGCGGGTGCCGATCGGTGTGGACGACATGGGGCAGCCGGTCGTGCTCGACCTCAAGGAGTCGGCCCAGCTGGGCATGGGTCCGCACGGGCTGTGCGTCGGCGCGACCGGCTCGGGCAAGAGCGAGATGCTGCGCACGCTCGTCCTGGCCCTGGCCGCCTCCCATCCTCCCGAGCGTGTGAGCATGGTGCTGGTCGACTACAAGGGCGGCGCCACCTTCGCCCCCTTCGAGGAGATGCCGCACGTCGCCGGGGTGATCACCAACCTGGAGGACGACGCCGCGCTGATCGAGCGCGTCCACGCGAGCCTGTCGGGCGAGGTCCAGCGCCGCCAGCAGGTCCTGCGCGACGCCGGGAACGTGGCCAACATCGGCGACTACCAGTTCCGGCGCCAGCACGACCCCAGCCTGCCGCCGCTGCCGCACCTGCTCGTCATCATCGACGAGTTCGGCGAGCTCCTCACCGCCCGGCCCGACTTCATCGAGCTGTTCCTGTCGATCGGCCGGATCGGCCGCAGCATCGGCGTGCACCTGCTTCTGTCCAGCCAGCGCATCGAGGGCGGCAAGCTGCGCGGCCTGGACACCTACCTGTCCTACCGCCTGGGCCTGCGGACCTTCTCCGAGGAGGAGAGCCGTACCGTCCTCAACACCCCCGACGCCTTCCACCTGCCGTCCCTGCCCGGTTTCGGCTACCTCAAGGTGGACACCAGCGTCTACCAGCGGTTCAAGGCGGGCTACGTGTCGGGGCCCTACCGCGGGCCGGTGGCCGAGGAGGAGGACACCGACGCGGCCCCGTCGGTGCGCCCGTACACCGCCTACAACGAGCAGGACGACGCCTCGGCGGTGCGGGCGGACGCCCCGGCCTCGGACGAGTCGCCGATGCCCTCCCGCACGGTCGGACCGACGCTGTTGGACGTCATGGTCGGCCAGTTCTCGCGGCACGGCGAGCGGACCCGCGAGATCTGGCTGCCGCCGCTGCCGTCCGTGACCACTCTGGACGCGGTGGCCGGCGAGCCGGAGGAGACGGGGGACGGGCTGCGGCTGCCTGGAGAGCGGAGGCACCTGAGCGTCCCGGTCGGGCTGTTGGACGACGCGACCAAGCAGTGGCAGGGCGTGTGGGAACTGGACCTGACCGCCTCCGGCGGACACGTGGCGGTCATCGGCGGTCCGCAGAGCGGCAAGACCACCCTGTTGCGCACGATGGTGCTGTCGTTGGCCCTCACGCACACGCCGCAGCAGGTCGCCGTGTACGGGCTGGACCTGGTCGGCGGCGGGTTGCAGTCCCTGACCGGGCTGCCGCACGTGGGCGGCGTGGCCGTGCGCACCGACTCCGAGCGGGTGCGGCGCACCGTGGAGGAACTGCGCGGGATGCTGGAGCACCGGCAGGTGGTGTTCCGGGAGCGGGGCATCGACTCGGTGCGGCAGCTGCGGCGGAAGCACGCCCGGGGAGAGGTGCCCGAACTGGCCAGCGCCGACGTGGTGCTGTGCGTGGACGGGTTCGGGGCCATCCGCAAGGACTTCGAGGACATCGACCCGATGGTCAACGACCTGCTGCAGCGCGGCGGCGGATACGGCATCCACGTGGTGGCGGGGATGCTGCGCTGGAACGACGTGCGGATCGCCGCGCAGTCGAACTTCGGGCAGAAGGTGGAGCTGCGCCTGAACGACCCGTCGGAGTCGACGATCGACCGCAAGCTGGCGGAGACGATCGGCGCCAGGGCGTCCGGCCGGGTCCTGACCGACACCGAGTTGTTCGGGCAGGTGGCGCTGCCGAGGTTCGACGGCGCGACCGGCGACGAGGGGCTCGGTGAGGTCGTGGAGGCCGCCGTGCGCTCGGTGAACCGCGCCTGGCGCGGTAAGCGCGCGCCGGAGGTGCGCGTCCTGCCGCACGAGCTGCCCGCCCGCACGCTGCCCACCCGGGACTCCGAGCCGAAGAAGGTGCCGGTCGGGGTGGACGAGCGGGCCCTGGAGCCGGTGCTGCTCGACCTGTTCGACGGCGACCAGAACCTGCTGGTCCTCGGGGACGGCGGGTGCGGCAAGACCAACCTGCTGCGCTTGGTCGCCGAGGGGCTGGTCGAGCGGTACAGCTCGGACGAGGTGGTGTTCGCGGTGATGGACCCGCGGCGCACCCTGCGCGACGTGGTCCCCGAGGAGTACATGGGCGGGTACGCGAGCAGCCCGCGGGTGTGCGCGGGACTGGCGGGCGGCGTCGCCAAGGAGCTGGAGGGCCGCCTGCCCGAGGACGGGGACCTCGACGCCCTGGAACCGGGGTCGATCAAGGGTCCGCGGATCGTGGTGGTCGCGGACGACTACGACGTGCTGACGACGGCGGGTCAGAAGCCGCTGGCGCCGTTCGTGCCGTTCGTGTCGAACGGGCGCGACATCGGGCTGCACTTCGTGGTGGCGCGCCGCGTGGCCGGTGCCGGCCGAGGGTTGTTCGACCCGCTGGTGCAGGCGATGCGGGAGATCGGCACCGGCGCCCTGGTGATGTCGGGCGACCGCAGCGAAGGGCAGCTTCTGCCGAGGCTGTACGCCTCGCCGCAGCCTCCCGGTCGCGGCACGTGGGTGGCGCGGGGCGGTTCGGCGCGGCTGGTGCAGACCGCGCTGAGAGCCCCGGGCGGCTCCCGGCGGGGGTGACACCGGTCCGGCGCCCCCATCAGTCGACGGCGTCGAGCCCGAGGAACGGCAGGCACGGCTCCAGTCCCTCCACGGTGACCGGAACCGTGCGGTGCCGCTCCCAGTCGTCCCTGGTCAGCCGGTACCGGTGGTCCGTCACCGCCACGCCGCGCACCTCCACCAGCGAGGTGCCGTTCGGCCGGTAGCCGAGCTTGCGCGACACCCGCTCCGAGGCCGCGTTGCCCTCCAACACCGACGTCTCCGCGGCGACCGCGCCCAGCCCCGCGAACGCCAGGTGCAGGACGGCCGCGCGCATCTCGGTGCCGATCCCCCGGCCCTGGTGGCGGCGGCCCAACCACGACCCCGTGCTCACCTGGCGGGTGACCGGGAAGTCCCGCCCGCTCACGTCCTGCACCCCGACCACGGCGCCCTCGTACACCACGACGAGGTTCAGGCTCCACGCACGCGGGGTCATGCCGGCTATCCGCCCCAGGTTGTACCGCACGACCCTGAGCGCCACCTCGTCGGGCGTCCCGTCCGTCCACGGTTCGGTGAAGGGCATCGCGTCAGGCTCGTGGATCCCGCCCGCCGCGGTCTCGGCGAGTCGGCCGAGGTCCTCGGTGCCGGGCAGCCGCAGTTCGAGCCGCGGGGTGGTCAGGCGCAGTCCCATGGGTGGGAAGTAGGTGCTGAGCATGCCTGGCATTCTTCGCGCCGGAGCGCCCTCGTGTCACCCGGTTTTCCGTACCCCGCCAGGCCGTTCGTGCCGCGTCCGGACCCGCCGCCGGGACCGGAACCGTCTCAGCCGGTGCCCCGCAGCTCCGCCAGCAGCTCCCGCAGGACGGCCCCGGCCTCCCCCGGCACGGTCTCGCGCACCGTCCACCCGCGCATCCCGGCGAGGCGGGCGACGTGCGCGCGGGCCGGGTCGGTGAGCAGGTAGCCGCACGGGGCGTCCGGCCAGTCGGCGACCATCGGCAGGTGCTCCGTCCGGTAGGCGGGCGGCTCGTCCTCCCGGAAGCCGGTGTCCGCCGGATCCCCCTCCGGGCTCTGGGCCCGCTCCAGTTCGGCCCGGGTGGGGCTGCCGGGCTGGGGCAGGAAGGCGTCCACGAGGACGTACCCGAACACCGGCCGGTGCGCCGCGCGCTGTGCCGCGCCCACCGCTCCGACGAGCGGGCCCGCGTCTCCCTCGGCGACCAGGGCGACCGGGCTCGCGGTGTCCGCCAGGCGGTTGATCTCCAGGCTGGCGCGGGCGACGTAGCGGCCCGCGTGCGGCGGGTCACGGTCGTCCCCGATCGCGGGCCGGACGGGTGTGACGCCGCGGTCGGCCAGGGCGTCCGCCAGACCGGGGAGCCGCGAGGGGCGGCCGAGCGGCGGGGGGAGGAGGACGGCGATCACGCGGTGCCGCCGCCCCGCGTCTCCCCGGCCACCCACTCCAGGTACGCGGCGTGGCCCCCGGTGACCGGGACGGCGACGACCTCGGGGACGTCGTAGGGGTGGATGTCCACGACGTGCGCGGTGAGCGCGTCCACCCGGTCGGCGGACGTCTTGGCGACCACCAGCCACTCCTCGTCGGCGCGGACCTCGCCGTCCCACCGGTAGAAGCTCGTGACCGGCCCGCTGACCTGCGCGCAGGCGGCCAGGCGGTGCTCGATCAGCGACCGCGCCACCCGCTCAGCCCCCTCTCGGCCGCCGACGGTGGTCTCCACCCGGACGGTGCCCTCGGGTCCCGGCACGGTCACCCCTCCCGACCTGGGCGGGCGCGTCCACGCGCCGCCGCCCGGTGTTCTAGGCTCACTGATCATGAGCGAACGTGATGAACTCCTGCGTCAGATCAACGATAAGGCGGTCGTCCGCGGGAAGGTGACCCTGTCCTCCGGGATGGAGGCCGACTACTACGTCGACCTGCGCCGGGTGACCCTGGACGCGGAGGCCGCGCCGCTGGTCGGCTCGGTGATGTTGGACAACGTCGCGGACCTGGAGTTCGACGCCGTGGGTGGACTGACCCTGGGCGCCGACCCGGTGGCCACCGCGATGCTGCACGCCGCCCACGCGCGCGGCCGCACGCTGGACGCCTTCGTGGTGCGCAAGGCGGGCAAGGCGCACGGTCTGCAGCGCCGGATCGAGGGCCCCGACGTGAAGGGTCGGCGCGTCCTCGCCCTGGAGGACACCTCGACCACGGGCGGCTCCGTGCTGACGGCGGTGGAGGCGCTCCGCGAGGCGGGCGCCGAGGTGGTCGCGGTGGCGTTGATCATGGACCGCGGCGCGCGCGAGCGCGTGGCCGGGGAGGGCCTGGAGTACCGGGCGGTGTTCGAGGCGTCCGAACTGGACATCTGAGGCCGGGCGCGGCGCGGGACGTCGCGGCGGCGGGACCGACGGCCCCGCCGCCGGTGCGTTCGCGGGGCGTGGTCCGACGCGGGTCTACCCGTCGATGGTGAAGCTGTAGTCCTCGCTGCGGTCGGAGATGTCGCGCTGGCTGCCGTTGACGAAGACCTCCACCGCCGCGGGGTCGCCGATGGTGACCTCCAGCGGCGCCTGGGCGAAGGTGATCGATCCGCCCTGCCTTATCACCTGGTCGTGCAGCACGTCACCGCCCGGGACCCGGACGAAGACGTTGCTGGACTCGCCGATGACGCGCACGTAGAGCACGCCCATGTTCTCCGGCTCCTCCACGTCGGCGGAGGCTTCTGACGCGTTGGCGCTCACGCTGGTGCCGTCGCTCGGCAGCGACCGGTAGAGGAAGTAGCCGCCGAGGGCCACCAGAGCGGCCAGGAGCAGGACGGCCCCGACGATGGCCATCACCTGGCCAACGCCGCGCGGATCGTTCCTGTGCCTTCCCACGGCGTTGAATGTAGCGTGTATCACGACAAAAAGCGACAGCGGAGGCCCGAATACCTCACGGGCCCACCAACCCGGGCACTTCCGCGTGCGCGCCGCGTGCCCTCCCGCGCCCCTGCCTGACCGGTTCGCGGCGACCCGTGAAGCCCCGCGCCCACGACCTGCACGGACGCGCCCAACCTCGGCCAATTTGGTCTAGACCTTTCCAAGAGCCACGTGCGTTCGGGATACTTGGACGACACCTGGTGGACACGCCCGGACGCGGCCCTCCCCTTGGGCCGCCCCCCGACGGCCGGCCTCCACCGGGGCAACGCACGTGGGGGTGCCGCCGGGCGAAGGACCGGCGGCCGCTCGCTCCAGGCCGATTCCAGGGAGAGTAAGCATGCCCATCGCCAGCCCCGAGGTCTACACCGAGATGCTGAGCCGCGCGAAGTCCCAGGGCTTCGCGTACCCGGCGATCAACGTGACCTCGAGCCAGACGCTCCACGCCGCCCTGCGGGGCTTCGCCGAGGCGGAGACCGACGGCATCGTCCAGATCTCCACCGGCGGCGCCGAGTTCCTGTCCGGGGCCACGGTCAAGGACATGGTCACCGGCTCGGTCGCCTTCGCCGAGTTCGCCCGCGTGGTCGCCGACAAGTACCCGGTGAACGTCGCCCTCCACACCGACCACTGCCCCGAGAACAAGCTCGACGGCTTCGTCCGCCCGCTGCTGGAGATCTCCAGGGAGCGTGTGGCCAACGGCCAGGACCCGCTGTTCCAGTCCCACATGTGGGACGGCTCGGCCGTCGACCTGGAGGAGAACCTCCGGATCGCCGAGGAGCTGCTGGCCGCCTCCAAGGCCGCCCGCACCATCCTGGAGATCGAGGTCGGCGTGGTCGGCGGCGAGGAGGACGGCATCGTCGGCGAGATCAACGAGAAGCTGTACACGACCCCCGACGACGCCCTGCGCACCGCCGAGGCCCTGGGCCTGGGCGAGAAGGGCTACTACCTGACCGCCCTGACCTTCGGCAACGTGCACGGCTCCTACAAGCCGGGCTTCGTGAAGCTGCGCCCGGGGGTCCTCAAGGAGGCCCAGGAGGCGGTGGGTCAGAAGTACGGCCAGGCCAAGCCGTTCGACTTCGTCTTCCACGGCGGGTCCGGCTCCACCCTGGAGGAGATCCACGAGGCGATCGAGTACGGCGTGGTGAAGATGAACATCGACACCGACACCCAGTACGCGTACACCCGCCCCGTGGTCGACCACGTCATGCGCAACTACGAGGGCGTGCTCAAGATCGACGGTGAGATCGGCGACAAGAAGGCCTACGACCCGCGCTCCTACGGCAAGGCCGCCGAGGCGGGCATGGCCGCGCGCGTCGTGGAGGCGGCCCAGCAGCTGAAGTCCGCGGGCAACAAGATGAAGTAGTGGCGGACGGCGCCCGCGCGGAGCGGGGGCGGTGCGCGACGGGGGCGTCCGGGTGCGGGAACGCACACGGGCGCCCCTTCTGGTTTTCCACAGGCTTATCCACAGACCCGCGTCCACATTCGCGCAGAACCGGACGAACATTACCCAACAAACCGTGATTAATCGCCCAACGGAAATGAAGGTTATCCACACCCCCGTTTCAGCGGGGCGCGCCCGGGAATTCTCCTCAACGCCTCGACCCCTCGGCGAAGAATGAGGAAAAGTGAAGACCAGGAACAGCATCGCGCGTACCGTGGCGGCTGGCGTTCTGACGGCGGGGACCGTGCTCGTCGGCGCGACGGCGTGGGCCGGGACCGACACCGCGACCGGGCACGCGGCGGCCCCCTGCGGCCTCGGCGCCAGCGCCCCGAGCCAGTACGGGAACACGGTGGCCGGAACCGGATCACGCACCGAGTGCGGCGGGAAGGTGGCGCTCACCGTCCAGGTCCGCAAGCACCGCCCCGCGTGGCCCGATCTGACCGTGGCCGAAACCACCAGGACCGATTTCACGTCCGGAAATCTCACGGCGCGCGGCGGCTGCGAGGGAAATGGCACGTACTTCACCGAGACCCGCAGCTCGACCGGAAACAAACTCGCCTCCGGGCGCGTCAATCGGTGCTGAGGGGACCGACCGAAATCCCCCGCTGACCACCACGCGAGTTCGACGAGTGGAAACGGACGAGCCCATGCGCGTCACCGCAGAGGACCTGGAATTCGGGTACCGGCGCGGGAGAAGGGTCCTGAACGGCCTCTCCTGGACCGTCGAGCCCGGTGTCACCGGCCTGATCGGGCCCAACGGATCGGGGAAGACGACCCTGTTCTCGCTCCTGGTGACGCTGCTGCCGGTCGGGGGCGGACGGCTGCTCGTCGGCGACCACGACCTCTCCACGGCGGGAGGGCGGTCCGGAGCACGGAGGGCGCTGGGGTTCGTCCCCCAGCGCTTCTCCCTCGCCGGAGAACTGACCGTGGCGGACACGGTCGCCTACGCGGCCTGGGCGCACGGGGTGGCTCGGCGCGAGTGCGGGACGGCGGCGCGGCGGGCCCTGGACCTGGTCGACCTCACCGACCTCGCCGGACACCGCACCCGTGCGCTGTCCGGCGGCCAGCGCCAGCGGGTCGGCATCGCCGCCGCGCTCGCCCACGGCCCCCGGATCCTCGTCCTGGACGAGCCCACGGCGGGCCTCGACCCCGGGCAGCGGCTCCGCGTGCGCGAGGTGGTCGCCCGGCTCGGTCGGGACCGGACCGTGTTAGTCGCCACGCACCTCCTCGAGGACGTCGCCCACGTGTGCTCCCGCGTCGGCGTCCTGGCGGGCGGCCGGATCGAGTTCCACGGCACGTTCGCCCAACTGGAGGAGCTGATCGCGGGCGGCTCCGGAGGGAGCCCCCACGGCTCCGGGTTCGAGCGGGCCTACGACCGGCTGATCGCACGGGTCGGGGAGCGCCCATGACACCCGCCGCGACCCGCACCTCACCGCTCTTCTGGCCGCTTCCCCCGGTGTTCGTCCTGGTTCCGGCCGGGACCATCCTCCTGCTCACACTCGGCTCGACGTGGGGCCACCTGTCCTGGCGGGCGCTCGACTGGGTCCACCTGTCCTCCGAGGTCGGCGCGCGGGCACGCGTCCCAGTCGTGGTGGCCGCGGGCGCCGCCGCCCTGGCCGCCGCCCGGTTCACCCGACCCGGCCTCGTGTTCGCCCAGCGCTGGCAGCCGCGGGTGGAGCGGGACGTCCCGTGGCGGCACTGCGCGGTGGTCACCGGCTGGTGCCTGGCCGCCTACCTCGCCGGGCTGGCCCCGCTCGCCCTCGCCGTCGCCGGGCGGGGCGCCGGGGCCCCGGACGTGTCCGCCGTCGCGGGCGCCCTGGTCGGGTTCGCGGCCCTGACCGTGTTCGGGTACCTGTGCGGCGTCGCGCTGCGCGGTCCGCTCGCCGTCACCGTGGCGGCCGGCCTGGTGTTCCTCCTCACCGGCCTCCCCCTGGCGGCCGACGCCTGGAGCGCGCTGGCACTCCAACTCCCCGTCTCCCCCTCCCTGGGGCGGCGGGAGAGCGCGGAACTGGGCCTCTACCGGCTGGGGTACTTCCTGCTCCTGATCGTCGCGCTCTCCTGGACGGTCGCGTGGCTGCTGCGGACGCCGCGACGCGTCTCGCCGACGCACGGACTGGCCGTGGCGGCCGTCGCGGTCGCGCTCGTCCTGCCCCATCTGCGCCCGTTCCCACTGCTGGCCTACGCCGGGGACGGCGCCGAGGTCTGCGACGTACACGACGGTGTGCGCTACTGCGTCCACGAGGGACACCGGGACGAACTCGCCACGATCGTCGGCCTCGCCGCTCCGGTGTTCGGCGCCTACGGTCCGCCGGACACCGCGCCCGCCCAGGTGCGCGATCTCAGCCTGGCGGGGGACGACGGCGAGGTGCGCCGCCAGGCCGAGCGCGGCGTGCTCTGGCTGCGCGTGTACCCGGGATGGGACCCGCACCAGGAGGTTCCGGCGACCGCGGCGGACTGGCTCGTGCCCGACGTGTTCCGGTGCGGTTCCGAAGGGTTGGCCAGCCTGGAGCCGGACGCGGAGCCGTCGGCGCGCCGGGCCGCGGTCCTGGAGGGCCTGCGGACCTGGCTGGTCTCCCGGGCCCACGGTGGCCCGCCGGGTGCCGGACCCTTCGCCGGGGCCTCCCCCGAGCAGGTCCGGGCCTGGATCCGGCGCGACGCGGATCGGCTCGCGGCGTGCGAGGTGGCTCCGGAGGATCTGCCATGGCGAACGTGATCGCGCGGCCCTCCCTGCTGCCGATGGCGGGGGCCCTGGTCGCCGCCGCGGTCGCGGCGCTGCTCGGACTGGCGGCGGCAGGGGTCGTGGTGCCGGTCGCCGTCGTCGGCTGGCCGAACGAGGAGCAGCGCGTCCCCGTCGCGGAACTGCTGTGCGTGTGCGCGGCCTCGGTCGGCGCGTGGTCCAACCGGCCCCGGCTGTGGGTCTGGGAGCGGCTGGGCGGAGCGCGCACCCGGCTGCGGGCGGCGGCGGTGGCGGCCCTCGGCGTGTCCCTGCCCGCCCTCACGGTCCTGGCCGTCCTGCCCGCCGCCGGCCAGGCGGAGCACCGCTGGCTGATGGTCACCAACGTGCTCCTCTCCGCCTCCGTCGTCTACCTGCTCGCCCCCGTCCTCGGTCCGGTCGTCTCCGGGCTGGCCGTCCTGGCCGGTGTGTTCGCGGGCGCCGTGGCCTGCAACGCCGTGCGGGGGCTCCACCGGGCGGTCCCGTACGCGTACGCGGGGAGCGACGGGTGGACCGTTCCGGACCTGCTGCCGCCCGGCGCGGTGCCCGCCCTGGCCGCCGCGGCCGCCCTGACCGCGGTGGGCGTCCACGCGGCGACCCGTGGCACCACCGCGCGCGTGCACCTGAGCGCGGAGGCCGAGCGGTGAGGGGCGTCCGGAGGCGGTGGGACACGGGTTCCCTGGCCACGAGCCGCGCCGGAGGCGGTGGCAGGATGGGCGCATGAGTCTGCACCAGAACCTGCTGGGCGAACCGCCCGCCACCCGCCTGCCCGACGACCCCGAGGCCCGTGAGGCGCTGGCCGCGTCCGAGGACCCCACCCCGGTCGCGGGCCGGTTCCCCTCCTACTCCGCCGCCTGGGCGCGCCTCGCGGAGAACGCCCTCGCCCAGGGCCAGCCGGTGACCGCCTACGCCTACGCCCGCACGGGCTACCACCGGGGGCTGGACCAGCTGCGCCGGGCGGGCTGGAAGGGCCACGGGCCGATCCCGTGGGACCACGAGCCGAACCGGGGCTTCCTGCGCGCGTTGCACGCGCTGGGCGCCGCCGCCGGGGAGATCGGTGAGACCGAGGAGGCCGAGCGGTGCTCGTCCTTCCTGCGGGAATCCAGCGCCGAGGCCGCCGACGCGCTCACCGCCTGAACCGGCGTGTCCACAGGGTGTGGACGGGGCACACCCGCCTCGTCCACACCCTGTGGACAACACCACCCCGAGCACGGAACCACTGGTCGTGTACCCTCAATACGCAACGGCCCCTGTCGCTGCCTTGCGCCAGGGGTTCATCCATGTCCGGGGCGGGAAAGCCTCGGTCAGGCGTCGAGCGAAGAGGTTGAGACAATGCCGGCGATCACGCTCGTGGGGGCCCAGTGGGGCGACGAGGGCAAGGGCAAGGCGACCGACCTTGTCGGTGACCGCGTGGACTACGTGGTCCGCTACCAGGGTGGCAACAACGCCGGGCACACGGTGGTCATCGGCGACCAGAAGTACGCCCTCCACCTGCTGCCGTCCGGCATCCTCTCCCCGAACGTGGTGCCGGTCATCGCCAACGGCGTCGTCATCGACCCGGGCGTCCTCCTGGAGGAGCTGGAGGGCCTCAACGCGCGCGGCGTGGACACGTCCCGCCTGCTCATCTCCTCCAACGCGCACCTGATCATGCCCTACCACCGGGCCCTCGACAAGGTCAGCGAGCGCTTCCTCGGCAAGTCCCGCATCGGCACCACCGGCCGCGGCATCGGCCCCACCTACGCCGACAAGGTCTCCCGGCAGGGCGTCCGCGTGCAGGACATGTTCGACCCCAAGATCCTGCGCAAGAAGATCGAGCTGTCCCTCAACGACAAGAACCAGCTCCTCACCAAGGTGTTCAACCGGCGCGGCCTGGAGGTCGAGCCGATCGTCGAGGAGTACCTGGGCTACGCGGAGCGCCTGCGCCCCTTCGTCGCCGACACCTCGCTCATCCTCAACCGCGCGCTGGACGAGGGCAAGACGGTCTACCTGGAGGGCTCCCAGGGCACCCTGCTCGACATCGACCACGGCACCTACCCGTTCGTGACCTCGTCCTCCCCGACGGCGGGCGGCGCGGCGGCGGGCGCGGGCATCGGCCCCACCCGCATCACCAAGGTGGTCGGCATCCTCAAGGCCTACACCACCCGTGTCGGCTCCGGCCCCTTCCCCACCGAGCTCCACGACGAGCAGGGCCAGTGGCTGCGCACCCAGGGCGGCGAGTACGGCGTCACCACCGGCCGCGACCGCCGCTGCGGCTGGTTCGACGCCCCGATCGCGCGCTACGCCACGCGGGTCAACGGCATCACCGACTTCTTCCTCACCAAGCTCGACGTGCTCACCGGCCTCGACCGCATCCCGGTCTGCGTCGCCTACGACGTCGAGGGCGTCCGCCACGACGAGATCCCGATGACGCAGACCGACTTCCACCACGCCGTCCCGGTGTACGAGTACCTCGACGGCTGGGACGAGGACATCACCGGCGCTCGGCGATTCGAGGATCTGCCCAAGAACGCCCAGCGGTACGTGCGTACCCTTGAGGAGATGGCCGGAGCGCCCATCTCCGCCATCGGTGTCGGCCCGGGCCGCGACGAGACGCTGGAGCTGCGCTCCCTCGTCTGATCCGGCGCCGCACAGTCAGTCCGCCTTCAACCCGAAGAGGCCCGTGTAGTGAAAGCCCTCGTTCTCGGCGGCGGAGGCCGCGAGCACGCACTCGTCCGCGCTCTGTCCCTTGATCCGGGTGTCACCAGTATCCACTGCGCTCCGGGCAACCCCGGTATCTCGGACCTGGCAGAGAACCACGTCATCAACGTGACCGACGGTCTGGCCGTGACGGAGCTGGCCGCGCGCATCCGCGCGGAGCTGGTCGTCATCGGACCGGAGGCGCCCCTGGTGGCGGGGGTGGCGGACGCCCTGCGCGACCGCGGCATCCCCGTGTTCGGGCCCGACCAGGCGGCCGCCCGCCTGGAGGGCTCCAAGGCCTTCGCCAAGGAGGTCATGGAGGCTGCGGGCGTACCGACGGCCCGGGCGCGGGTGTGCCGGAACGCGAGCCAGGCGTCGGAGGCCCTCGACGAGTTCGGCGCCCCCTACGTCGTGAAGAACGACGGCCTGGCCGCGGGCAAGGGCGTCGTCGTCACCGAGGACCGCGCCGCCGCCGAGAGACACGCGCGCGAGTGCGGCCGCGTGGTCATCGAGGAGTTCCTCGACGGCCCCGAGGTGTCCCTCTTCGTGCTCAGCGACGGCGCGCACGCCCTGCCGCTGCTGCCCGCCCAGGACTTCAAGCGCGCCTACGACGGCGACGAGGGCCCCAACACCGGCGGCATGGGCGCCTACGCCCCGGTCCCCTGGGCCCCGACCGGGCTGGTGGACGAGGTCATGGAGTCGGTCGTGCGGCCGACCCTCATGGAGATGAACCGGCGGGGCACGCGCTACCAGGGCCTGCTGTACGTGGGACTCGCGCTGACCTCGCGCGGCCCGCGCGTGGTGGAGTTCAACGCGCGCTTCGGCGACCCGGAGACCCAGGTCGTCCTGGACCGGCTGGCGACGCCGATCGGCGCGGTCCTCCAGGCGACCGACACCGGGGGGCTGGGCTCCATCGGCTCCCTCCAGTGGAAGCCGGGAGCCGCCGTCACCGTGGTCGTGGCCGCCGAGAACTACCCCGGCGACCCGGTCAGGGGCGACCTCATCGGCGGCCTCGACGCCGCGGACGCGCTGGACGGCGCCTACGTCCTGCACGCGGGCACCGACTGGGACGGCGCGCGCGACGTCAAGTCCAACGGCGGGCGCGTGCTCAACGTCGTCGGCACCGGCGCCGACCTGCGGCAGGCCCGTGAGAGAGCGTACGAGGCGGTGAGCCGGATCGAGCTGCGCGGTTCGTTCCACCGGACCGACATCGCCGAGCGCGCCGCGGCGCAGCTGTAGGGGGCGCCACGATGAGCGGCTTCGTCGTCCAGCCCCCGCACACCGAGGTGGAGGGGCTGACCCACCTGCACACCGGCAAGGTCCGCGACCTGTACGCGACCGCCGACGGCCGACTCGTGATGGTCGCCAGCGACCGCGTCTCGGCCTACGACTGGGTCCTGCCCACCGACATCCCCGGCAAGGGACGCCTGCTCACACAGCTGTCGCTGTGGTGGTTCGACCGGCTCGCGGACCTGGTGCCGAACCACGTCGTCTCCGACGTGCCCCCGGAGGGCGCTCCCGCCTCCTGGGCCGGGCGCACGCTCGTGTGCCAGCGCCTGGACATGGTGCCGGTCGAGTGCGTGGCACGCGGCTACCTGACGGGATCCGGCCTGGTCGAGTACCGCGCGGGCGGCACGGTCTGCGGCGTCCCCCTGCCCGAGGGGCTGACCGACGGCTCCGAGCTCGCGGAACCGATCTTCACCCCGGCCACCAAGGCGGAGGTCGGCGACCACGACGAGAACGTCTCCTTCGAGGTCGTCGCCGAGCGGCACGGGGCGGAGCTCGCCGCCGAGCTGCGCGACCTCACCCTGGCCGTGTACGGCAGGGGGCGGGAGATCGCGCGCGGTCGGGGCGTCCTCCTCGCCGACACCAAGTTCGAGTTCGGCCGCGACGCCGACGGCCGCCTGGTCCTGGCCGACGAGGTCTTCACCCCGGATTCCTCCCGGTACTGGCCCGCCGACGCGTGGGAGCCGGGCGGACCGCAGCCCTCCTTCGACAAGCAGGTGCTGCGGGACTGGCTGACGTCGCCCGCCTCCGGGTGGGACCGGGCAGCGGACACCCCTCCGCCGGAACTGCCCGCCGAGGTCGTGGAGCGGACCCTGGGCCGCTACGTCGAGATCTTCGAGAGACTCACCGGCACGAAGCCCGAGCTGTGACGTGCGGCGCGTGCGTGATTCCGCGCACGGGCCCGCGTTCCCGCCGTCGGAGCACGTATGGTGGTGGGGTCGAGTCGGGCTCCGGAGCGTGGCCCGGCGCGCGACCCCCAGCCCGGTCTTCCCCGACAGACTCATGCCACTTTGGACGTTTGTCGGGACTCCATCCGTGATCTGCGGGTATACCACGTTCTGGGCCGGTACACGCGAGTGGGTGCTATAGAGTCGTCGCGAACCACCGGTTCACTGGCCACGCAGGTCACGCGCAAGATGGTCGCAACGTTCCAGGGGTAACCCGCGTCCAAACCGCATACAGGCGATGCCCGTCGAGGGTGACCCCTTTTTTCACATCTGCCTCACAAAGGAGCACAAGAGCATGGGCCAGGAGGTTCGTTACCGCGTCCGCGGCGGACGCCCCCTCAGCGGAACGGCGTTCATCCAAGGCGCGAAGAACGCCGTCCTGCCGATGATCGGCGCCGCCCTCCTCGCGGCGAAGGGCCGTACGGTGCTGCGCAATGTCCCGGTCATCGAGGACGTCTACCGCGCGCTGGAGCTCGCCGAACACGTGGGCGCCAAGGTCGAGTTCCATGAGGCCGAGCGGACCGTGGTCATCGACGCCTCCACGCTGAACGACCCGGAGCGCGCCGTCCTGCCCGCCGAGATCGCGGCCCGTTTCCGCGGCTCCGTGCTCTTCGTCCCGGCGCTGATGCACCGCACCGGCCGCGCCCGCATCGAGGGCGTCGGCGGGTGCAACCTCGGCAGCCGCAACCTCGACTTCCACTACCGGGGCTTCGCGCGCCTGGGCGCCGAGGTCACCGAGGACCCCGAGCGCAACCACATCAACGTCGAGGCCAGCAACCTCCGCGGTGGCCGCCTCTACCTCGACACCCCCTCGCACACGGGCACCGAGAACCTCATCATGGCCGCCGTGCTGGCTCCCGGCACCACGGTGATCGAGCACGCCGCGCTGGAGCCCGAGGTCCTGGACGTCATCGCGTTCCTGACCGCCATGGGCGCGAGGATCAGCGGTGGCGGCACCGGTCTGATCACCGTCGAGGGCGTCGAGGAGCTCACCGCCGTCGAGCACACGATCATGTCCGACCGCATCGACGCCGGGGTGTTCGCGATGGCCGTCGCCGCCACCGGTGGCGAGGTCAGCCTGGTCGGCGCCCAGCTGGACCACCTGGGCGTGGCCCGCTGGAAACTCGAGCAGATGGGCGTCGGCTTCTCCCAGGAGGGCGCCGTCCTGCACGTCCAGCGGGACCCCTCCGTTCCGCTCCGCCCGATCAACGCGGTCACCTCGCCGTTCCCGGGCTTCGCGACCGACCTCCAGTCGCCGCTGATGGCCCTGGCGACGCTGGCCGAGGGTGAGAGCTACATCCACGAGGCCATCTACGACGGCCGCTTCGCCCTGGCTGACGAGCTCAACAAGATGGGCGCCAAGATCGAGGTGGAGGGCACCCGCGCGATCGTGCACGGGCACACCAACCTGCGCGGGGCCGAGGTGATCGCCCACGACCTCCGTACCGGCGCGGCCCTGGTCCTCGCCGGACTGGTCGCCGAAGGTGAGACAATCGTGGCGCCTGGTTATCTGGTGGACCGCGGTCACTCCCAGTTCGCGACGCGGCTTGCCGCGCTCGGCGGCGACGTGGAGCGCGTCACCGCCTCGTAGGAGTCGAAGGCGCAGTTCAAGCCGGGGTGGGGGGTCGCCCCCCCACCCGGGCTTTCGGCGTTGATATGGAAAACGATCTTCTTTGGCCCCGCACAATGGGTACGATCTCGGCAATCATGCCGTGACAGAGATCGGGTCGGGAAACCAGTGGGCGCACATAGTGAAGAGCGTGGAATGGTAGCGGGGAGCAGCCCGAGGTGAGTGCCCAGCGTACTGGCGATTTGACGATCGGCGTCATAGGGCCCCATGAGGTGGTCGAACGGGTCATGCTCATGGGACCGGGGTCCACGGGGCCCCTCAACGCCAGACTCATCGCCGCCGCGTACCGAGATGAGCAAGAGGCGACGGACAAGGTCGTCAGGCTGGGTTCGGCGATCGACGCCTACCTGTTCGCCAGCCCTGTCCCCTACGAGTTCGCGCGCAAGGCCGGGGTCCTGACGATGCCCGCCACCTTCGTGCCGCTCGGCGGGGCGAGCCTGCACGAGGCCCTGCTCCGAGCGACCCTCGACGACCGCTTCGACCCGACCAGAGCCAGCCTGGACGTGCTCAGCCGCGCCGACGTCGTGGAGGCCTACTCCGAGGTCGACCTGCCCGTGGACGGGATCCACGTGCACGAGGAGCTGACGAACACCGCGCAGCTGACCTCCTTCCACGAGGGGCTGTGGCGGCGCAAGGCGACCAGGATGGCGATCACCTGCGTGCGCGGCGTGGCCGAGCGCCTGGAGGCGATCGGCGTCCCCGTCGTCCGGCTCCGGCCCACCAACGCGGGTGTGCGCAGCGCCCTGCAGACCGCGGGTCTGCTGGGAGCGCACCACCGGCTGGAGGAGGCGCAGCTGGGGGTCGTCGTGGTGGACGTGCCCACACTGCGGGACTCGTCGCGCCGGTCCACCCCCCGGTACTGGCGGGAGGAGCTGCGGCTGTCGCTGCACCGTCTGCTGCTCCAGGAGGCGCACCGGATCAACGCCACGGCGCACCGGTTGGACGACCATTCGTTCATGGTGACCGCGACCCGCGGGTCGCTGGTCACCGCGACCGAGGGGTTCCGGCAGCCGCCGTTCGTGGAGCGGATCAAGGCGGAGCTGGGGATCGCGATCGAGGTCGGCATCGGCATGGGGCGCACCACCCAGGACGCCGAGGCGCACGCCCGAGCGGCTCTGAACCGCGCCCAGGCGTCGCGTCAGAGCTTCGCGGTGGACCGCGAGGGTCGTTCCCTGGTCCCGGCCCAGCGCGCGCCCGCACGGCAGTCCTCCGAACCGCTGCGCACCAAGGGGCGGGAGACTCTGATTCGGCTGTCGGAGAAGATCGCCGAGGAGGACGGCCCCCTGGTCGTCGACGCGGAGAACGCCGGGCGGATGCTCGGCGTCACCTCCCGGACCGCCCGGCGGCTGCTGCGCACGCTCGTGGAGGAGGGGCTGGCGTGGCCGCTGCCGCCCAACCGCACCCTCCAGCCCGGCCGCCCGCGCCAGCTGTACCGGCTGATCGTGGAGAAACTCGACAAGGACGCCGCGGGCAAGTAGCCGCGGCGTCGTCGCGCGTCGTTCCGTACGCGGGAGCGTCCTCCGGGAGGGGGCGCCCCCGCGAGGGTTCGGCACCCGCTCCGCCCCGCGGAACCGCTCGTGCGGCTCCCGCCTACGACCGGTCGCCCCCGTCCCCCTCGGTCATCCGCGCGGCGGCCTGGATCTGGAGCCGGGCGTTGGCGTCCAGGAAGCGCGTGATCAGGGCGATCTCCTCGTCCCCGTACTCCTCCATGAGCCGGTCGAGCGCACCGGTGTAGTAGGCGAACAGCTCTCCGGCGCCCTCGGAGAGCCCCTCCGCCGTCTCGACCACCACGCGCCGCCCGTCCCGCTCGTCCTTGCGGCGGCGGACGTAGCCCCGCTTCTCCAGGCGGGTGACGATCCCCGTGACCGAGGCCGGGGCCAGCCCCGACCCGCGCACGATCTCCCCCGCCGTCATCGGCCCGTTCCGCTCCAGCAGCCCGAGCGTCTTCCAGTCGCTGGGACCGATGCCGAGGCGCTCCCCCAGGACGGTGTGGTACATGACCGCGGCGTCGCTCGACCGACGCCCCGCCGCGCGGAACTCGTCCAGCAGGACAGCCCGACGCGCGCTGACCTCGTCGTCCGCACTCCCGCCACCCGCGTCGCTTGACACAGCGGAACCTCCTCCATATATTTCGTTCGCACGAAAGAAATAAATGATCCGGCACCAACCTACCCCAGGAGGGACGACATGCGCGCCATCGTCATCGGGTCCGGCATCGGCGGCCCGGTCGCGGCCACCGCCCTGCGCCGCGCCGGAATCGACGTCTCGGTCCACGAGGCCCACGCGGGCCCCGGCACCACCCTCGGAGCCCAGCTCAACCTCGCACCCAACGGCCTGGCCGTGCTGCGGACCCTCGGACTGCTCGAGGCCGTCCTGGCGGCGCCCGGCACGATCCCCAACTCCACGATCGACTTCCGGTCCGGCACCGGCCGCCGCCTGGGCGCGATCGACGACGGCTCCACGGCCCTGGAGGAGGGGCTCCAGTCCGTCAGCGTCCGGCGCGGCGAACTCCAGGCGGCGCTCGCCCGGGCCGCGACCGGCCACGGCGTCACCGTCGAGTACGGCCGGCGCCTCGTCCGCCACACCGACACCGGCGCCTCCGTCGTCGCCGAGTTCGAGGACGGCTCCACGGAGGAGGCCGACGTCCTCATCGGCGCGGACGGCATCCACTCCCGGGTCCGCCGGGGCATCGACCCCTCCGCGCCCGCTCCCGTGTACACCGGCCTGCTCGACCAGGGCGGGTGGACCACCGCGCCCGGCCTGCCGACCACCCCGCCGTCCACGAGCCGGCTGGTCTGGGGCCGCCGCGCCTTCTTCGGCTACCAGAGCGCGCCCGACGGAACCGTGTACTGGTTCGTCAACACCCCGCACCGCGACCTCGACGAGTCCACGCTCCGGAGCCGCGACGCCGCGTGGTGGAAGCGGAGCGCGCTGGACCTGTTCACCGGCCAGATGCCCGAGATCACCGCGATCCTGGAGGCGAGCGAGGAGCACTGGTTCGCGCCGCGCGCCGTCCACACCGTCCCGACGCTGCCGCACTGGGTCCGGGGCAGGGTGGGACTGCTCGGCGACGCCGCCCACGCGCTCCCCAACTCCAGCGGGCAGGGCGCGTCCATGGCGTTGGAGGACGCCGCGACGCTGGCCGCGTGCCTGCGCGACGTCGCCGGCCCGGAGGCGGCCCTGGCCGCCTACGAACGGCTGCGCCGCCCCCGGGTGGAGCGGATCATCGCCGAGGGCACCCAGCGGGGGGACCTCAAGCTGATCACCAACCCGGTGGGCGTGTTCCTGCGCGACCGGGTGCTGCTGCCGCTCGTCTTCCGCATGGTGGCCAGGACGGAGGGGCACTCGTGGATCTTCGACCACCGCGTCGACGTCGACGCCCGGGTCGGCCCCGTCAGCTGAGGGACGCCCCCGGCGAGGGG
Organism: Nocardiopsis sp. NPDC050513; assembly: GCF_044457925.1. Lineage (NCBI taxonomy): Bacteria > Bacillati > Actinomycetota > Actinomycetes > Streptosporangiales > Nocardiopsidaceae > Nocardiopsis > Nocardiopsis sp. NPDC050513. The sequence continues at coordinate 175,837 of NZ_JBITHK010000006.1, forward strand.
CGTCCCCGACTGCTGCGGGTGGGGCCCTAGCCGCGCTTGGCGTAGGCGGTGGCGACGGACAGGAACACGTCGTTCTCCTCGGGTGCGCCGAGACTGACGCGGGCCCCCTCGCCGTCGAACGGCCGGACCGAGACCCCGGTCTTCGCGCACTCGGCGGCGAAGTCGAGGGTGTCGTCCCCCAGACGCAGCCAGACGAAGTTGGCCTCGGTCGGCGGGACCGTCCATCCGGCGGCGACCAGGGCCTCCCGCACCCGGGTCCGCTCCACGACCGTGGCCGCCACGCGCTCCATCAGCTCGTCCCGCGCGTCGAGGGAGGCGATCCCGGCCGCCTGGGCGAGGTGGTTGACGGCGAACGGCACCAGCGTCTTGCGCACGGCGGCGACCACGTGCGGGTGGCCGACGAGGTAGCCGAGACGCACCGCCGCCAGGCCGTAGGCCTTGGAGAACGTCCGCAGCACGGCGACGTTGGGGCGGTCGCGGTACAGGCGGACGCCGTCCGGCACCCGCGGGTCGCGCACGTACTCGTGGTAGGCCTCGTCGAGGATGACCAGGACGTGTTCGGGGACCCGGTCGAGGAAGGCCGTCAGCTCGTCCTCGGGCACGGTCGTGCCGGTGGGGTTGTTCGGGTTGCACACCAGCACCATGCGCGTGTTCTCGGTGACGGCGTCGGCGATCGCGTCGAGGTCGTGGGTCTCGTCGCGCAGGGGGACGCGCACCGAGGTCACACCCGCCAGTTCGGCCAGGAGCGGGTAGGCCTCGAAGGAGCGCCAGGCGTAGACGACCTCCGCGCCGGGCTCGCCGACGGCCTCCAGCAGCTGCTGGAGCACGCCGACCGAACCGGCGCCCAGCGCCACGTGGTCCTCGGGGACCTCCAGGAACCGGGCGAGGGCGCCCACCAGTTCGTCGGCGCCGGGGTCGGGGTAGCGGTTCAGCTCCGCGGACGCCCGGGCGACGGCCTCGCGCACGGACGGAAGCGGCCCGAGGGGGTTCTCGTTGGAGGACAGCTTGATGGACCGCCCGTCCGGCCCGACGACCTTCCTGCCGGGCTTGTAGGCGGGGATGCTCTCCAGCACCGACCGCAGATATGGCGATTTCGGCTCCGACACCATTGTCCTTCCTCAATACTTTGTGTTATCCCCGCGACACGATCAGCGATATCGCGCCCCGGATCGATCACCGCTCCCAAGCGGAAATATCGCACAAACGAGGAGATTGCACCATGCTTTCGCGTCATCGCCGCGCCGACTCAGGTCGAATCATGGCAGGTCAGGGCCCTGGTACGCACAACGGCCGGAAATTCATCCGGTCACTGGCTCTTCCCATGACCCTGGCCATGGCCCTGGCCCTCTCGGCGTGCGGTTCCGGCGGGGAGGAGCAGGAACAGGCGGCGGCGGATCCCAACGCCGAGGCGGCGGCCCGGCTGCACGAGGCCCAGCCGACGTCCTTCCGCGACGCCACGCTGCTGCCCGAGGGCAGCGAGAGCGGCACCTACGCCGAACTCGCCACGGTCCAGTACAGCGAGCAGGTCCGCGAGAGCACCGAGATCGACAAACCCGAGTGCGTGGACGCCGCCAACCGGTGGGGCGACCTCGACAGCGTGCGCGCGGCGCCCGCGTCGGTGGCCGCCTACGAGTGGCCCGGAGGCTCGGTGTCGAGCGTGCTCGTCGAACTCGACGAGGAGGAGGCGGCGGAGGCGATGGGGGTCGAACCGCCGTCCTCCTGCACGACGTACAGCGCCACCTACGCCGACGGCACGTCCTCCGAGTACGGCGTCCGGGAACTCGACATGCCGGGGATCGGCGACGAGTCGCGCGCGTTCCTCGTCGAGGTGCGCACCGGGGACGAGGCGAGCCACATGCTCAGCCTCCTGTACCGCAACGGCGGCCTGTTGGGCGCCACCTCCGTCCTCGGCAGCGGCGACGTGGCGGAGTACGAGGACATGCTGGCGGGGTTCACCGAGGCTGCCATCGATCGTCAGGGGCAGATGCTGGAGTGACGGGCTCGCCCGCGGCCCGGGCCGCCCGCAGCGCCCTGGCCTCGCGCTCGGGGTCCCGAACAGCGTCGTCCCGTTTGGCCGCCACCCTGGGGCGGGGCAGCTTGCGGGGCGGTCCCGGCAGTTCGCGCCTGGTCACGGCGCCGAAGGACGCGGACACGATCCCGCTCTCCCGATCCACCAGCGCCGCGCGCACGGCGGTCCGACCGCGTCCACCGATCCGGACCGCGAAGACCACGTCCACCCGGCGTCCGTGCCGCATGCCGTCGTAGCGCAGGAACCTCCAGCAGCCGTGCCGCCACACGTCCTGGGGCTCGGTCCCCAGCATGACGGTCCGATTCGTCCGCCACACGTCGCTGGAGCGCAGCCGCGCCATGGTCCGGCGCTGCGGGGCCGGCCGGAGCTCGCACGGCTCCGTGCTCGTGAGGCGCGCGGCCAGCTCCCGCAGCTCCGGGCTGAGCACCGCCAGCACGGCCAGCTCCACGCCCAGGACCGCCCCGTGCGTGACGGTGAACCCGGTGACGGCCGACCATCCCGTCGCGTCGAGGCCGAGCGTGGCCAGGGCCGCGACCGCGAGCAGGCCGGCGCGGGTCAGCGTGCGCCAGCCGATCGGAGCCCGGCTCAGGCCGCCGAAGCATCCGCACCCGGCCTCCGGGTCGCGTCGGCGCGCCAGGAGGAGGACGACGACCGACGCGGCGAACAGGGCGGCCGTGCCCGCGCGGGCCGCCGCGCCCAGTGCCCCCGCGAACCCGACGAGTCCGACGGCGAGCACGGCCTCCAGCGCTCCCGAGGCCACGGTGACGGGGCGGCGCAGGCGTTCGGTCAGCAGGACGGCCAGGCCCGATCTGGCGGCCCCCGTGGTGGTCTTGGCGACGGCCCCCAGCGCCAGCAGCACCGCCAGCAGCGGCAACTGGACCTCGCGGACCGCCTCGACGATCTCGGGCAGCATGGTCATCCCTCCCCCTGCGCGACGGTCATGGTCGCGTTGAAGCAGCCGTCCTCCAGTCGCCCGCCGAGGGCGACGAACGCGGTCATGGTGAGGGACGCGATCCGGCCCGCGCTCTGTCCCCCGCAGGCCGGGCACAGGTCGCAGATCCAGCTGTCGGCGGCGGCGCAGTCGACCACGGGCACCACGGTGGTGTCGCGCGTGCAGTCGTTGCGCAACCGCAGCGTGGCGCCGGTCGACAGGAGCGGCAGAGGGGCGCAGGGCGTCCGCCGGTCGCACCCGTCGTGGTGCCCCACCGGGTCGATCGCCGGGTAGGCGGCGGCGTTGGCGAGGGCACGGGGGTCCAGGTGGGTGGAGCGGCCGAGGACGGGGTCGTACCAGGTGGCGATCCCTCCCACGGTGCCGGTGTACCCGCGTGTGGGCGGGCGGTGCGGAGTCGCGTGGAGCGGGTACGGGGGCTGGGTGGTGGCGGGTCGCGTCACCCGGATCGCGCCGTCGCGCCAGACTCCGACGGCGTCGAAGACGTAGCCGGGTTCCAGGCGGGGGTGGCGGACGCCGATCCGACCGGAGGCGCGGTAGGGGATGGCGACCGGCACGCGCGGGCGGCCGTGGCCTGGATCGATCTCCAGTTCGTCGCCGTCGCGCGCCACGATCACGCCGGTCGCGCGGGCGGCCTGGGCCCAGACCCGTTCGGCGATCAGCCGGCCGTCGTGGGAGCAGAGGACGACCGCGTCGTCACCGGGGCGCAGGTCGGTGGGCTCGGCCTCGTCGCCCCTCCAGAACGTGGTCACCCGCTCGAAGAGGAAGCGCTCCTCGCCTCGGGTCGTGGCCAGGCAGAGCATGTACGAGGTCGCGTCGACGACCACGCCCCGCGCCACGCGGTCGCTGAGCGGAAGGGGTTCGGGAACGGTGTCGGGGCCGAGGACCGCCGCGGTGAACCGTCTGCGGTCACGCACCCTTCCAGTCATCACTGACATGTCGTCCGCGCCCCCTTGTCACCCGACTCGTCACTCAGTGCCCATTGTCCTGCTCGGCGTCCCGTCCGGGCTCTCACACGCCGAAGGGCACCGGTTCGTGCCGCTGCCATGTCCCAGGCATTGCCCGGCGACGGCTCCGATCCCCAGTCGCCCCATACGCGCGGTTTGTAGGCGCGTGGGACGTAAGTTCCTGAATGTTGGCGTTCGCTGTGTGAGAGTGAGAGGAAGAAAAGTGACCGAGCTCATCGAGCGCGCCTGAAAGTCGGTGGTCGGTGTGGGGGGAACGACCCAGACGCCCCGGTACGACGAGTTCAGCCGCTACGTGGAGGAGCGCGGCCCAGCGCTGCTGCGGATGGCGCGGTCACTGACCAACAGCCACGCCGACGCCGAGGACCTGTTGCAGGCGGCGCTGGTCAAGACTTTCCTCGCCTGGGACCGCATCGCCAACCCGAGGGCCCGCGACGGATACGTGCGCAGGGCGATGGTCAACACGCAGATCTCCGAGTGGCGCCGCAGCCACCTGGACGTCTACCCCACCGACGACATCCCCGAGCAGCGCGTCGACGACCCGACGTGGCGCAGCGACCTCGCCGACGTCGTGGAACGGGCGATCGAGAAGCTGCCCGACCGGCAGCGCACGACGGTGGTGCTCCGGTACTACGACGACCTCACCGAGGCGCAGATCGCCGAGCGGATGGGCGTGACGTTGGGCACGGTCAAGAGCACGCTGTCCCGGGCCGTGGAGAAGCTGAGGCGCGACGCCGACCTGATCATCGAGCGCACGATCGGCTGACGGGGCCCGAGGACGGCCGGTTTCGTTTTGCGCAACGCCCCGTGGGGTCTGTACCCTTGGCACAGCCAGGAGGATTCGCCTAGTCAGGTCTATGGCGCCGCACTGCTAATGCGGTTAGGTGGCAACGCCTTCCGGGGTTCAAATCCCCGATCCTCCGCGCCTGGCCTGGGGTCTTCCGCACAGCGGAAGCCCCAGGCCTTCTCATGTTCAGGGATCGCCTCGGGGCCAGCAGGCACCACATCCGTGCCTGCCGAGCCGCCGTCGCAGGCGCTACGCCGCCAGAGTGCAGGCAGCACCCCGACCACCGACGGCACAGGTCCGAACCCGGCCCCCAGCCTCGGCACCGCGAAGGACACCCTCCCGAGAGCCCCTACGCACCCCGACGGGCGTGACCAAGCCGCCAGACGAGACCCGAGTCGATGACTCTGAACAACCAGACATCGCCGCGTCGAGTACCCCGATTCGGACTGCCCTCTCCGCTCCAGGCGCTCACCGCGAGCCACGATCGCGTCGATCGTCTCGCGTTCCTGCGTGCCGTACCGGGCGTCGATCATCGCGGCCAGGAGCTCCCTCCCCATCGCCCCCGGATGCTCGACAAGGGGCCGAATGTCCCCTCCCTGTCCGGGGAGGGGACACCGTGCGTTGTGTGGTGTGCTCAGGGCGGGCCGGGGTTGAAAATGGCGTGCGTGCCCACCCGGCGCCAGATCACGTGCGGCTTACCCGGGTACCGTTCCTGGCCGTACTCCCACGTGGCGCGCCCATCAGGTGCCCAGGTCATTTCGTAGACCCCCGGGGCTCCCTGCACGCCCTTGACGCGCAGACCTGGCCGGAACTGCCCCTTCTCCACGTCGGGGGCGAACTCGGTGGTGACCACCCGCCGGAGGCGCCCCGCCTGCTCACAGGTGAGCAAGTCGGCCTGGAACCGGGGGGTGGTGGCGAACGTGGCCAGTGCTCTCAGCGCTCCTCGTCCTCGAGAGCGTCGAACATCGACTCCGCGTCCTCGAACTCCTCGGTCTGACCGGCGGCGATCTGCTCGCTGGACTCCCGCTCACCCCGCTGCCACTCCGGACGGCCCCTCGTCGATGCAGTGCATGCGCAGGCCCTCGCCGACCGTGGCGCACCGAGGCTCGTACGGCCAGTCGGGGAGGCCCTCGAAGTGCTTGTCAGGTGTTCTTTCGACGTCCGTGCCGCCACATCGGACACCGATCGGTTTCCTACTGCGGTCGGTGGAATCGCACACCGCCGCGAGGTCGTTCTCGCTGGTCACCGGCGACTGGCAGTCCCCACCGGTGACCAGCATCCCCCTGGCCCGACTCCGGGCCCCTCGCCCCGATGCACCTTGGAAACCGATCAGTTTTCATGGTGTCCGAATCGGGTTAACCTCACAGCATGAACACCGAAGTGAAGCCAAGTCCCAGAGAGCGGCTGCTGGAGGCGGCGGCCACGCTCACCTACCGAGACGGTGTCGGCATCGGAGTCGAGGCGTTGTGCAAGGCGGCGGGGGTGTCGAAGCGCTCCCTGTACCAGCTCTTCGAGAGCAAGGACGAGCTGCTGGCGGCGAGCTTGGAGGAGCGCGCCTCCGCCTTCGTCGCCGGACTCCTGCCCGCGGCGGACGACGGCCGTTCACCCCGCGAGCGGATCCTGCACGTTTTCGAGCAGGTGGAGTCGCAGTCGATCGCGCCCGAGTTCCACGGCTGTCAGTACCTGGCCGTGCAGATCGAACTCAAGGACCAGAGCCACCCCGCGAGCCAGGTGGCCCACCAGGTCAAGGCGAACCTGACGGCCTTCTTCCGTTCCGAGGCCGAGCGGGGCGGCGCGAGCGATCCCGACCTGCTGGCCCGCCAGCTCAGCCTGGTCTTCGACGGCGCCAGCGCCCGTGCGGGGATCCGGGCCGACCACCTGGCCGGGCTCATCGTTCCCACCGCGACCACTCTGCTCGACGCGGCGGACGTGCGCTGACGCAGCGGCCTGAGCGCGGCCGGTGACGTGACTCGGATCGTACCGACGCCTGGACTTGCAGATGGAAACCGATCGGTTTACCGTAGGGGAAACCGATCGGTTTCTCATGGGGTCGGGAGCTGGGGCGCGGTCACCACCCTCCCGGGTGGGCCGTGCCCGAGTCACCTGTCCGCGGTCCACACACAGAGAGTCGGAGAGTTGTCCAACCCAGAGTCACGTCCCACGATGCGCGTTCCGGGGACCACCAGCCACACCATCGCCCCAAGCGGAGGACGCCACGGCCACGGGGGAACGCTGCGCTACCTCAAGGCGGGCACCGGCGCCCCCCTCGTCCTGCTGCACACCGTGCGCACACAGGCTGAGCACTTCCGCTCCCTCATCCCCCTGATCTCGGACCAGTACACCGTGTACGCGCTCGACCTGCCCGGGATGGGCTACTCCGAGATCGTGCCCGGCGCGTCGTACCAGGAGCCGGAGATGCGCGCGGGCGTCGAGCGGCTCCTCACCGAACTCGACCTCCACGACGTGACGCTGGTCGGGGAGTCCATCGGGGCGGTGCTCGCCCTGACCACCGCGGCCGAACTGCCGGAGCGGGTACGGCGCGTCGTCGCGGTGAACGCCTACGACTTCCGCGGCGGAATCGCCCGCTCCAGTCTCCTCGCCCGTGTGGTGATCAGCGGTGTTCTCGCTCCGGGGGTGGGCCCGGTGATCGCCGGGGTGGAGCCCAGGCCCGCCCTCCGTCGGATCCTGCAGGGCGGGCTGGTCGACAAGGCCGCTCTGCGGGAGGACTACGTGGACGAGCTCCTCCGCGTTGGCGACCGCCCCGGCTACCCGGCCGTTGCCCGGGCCGTGTACCAGAACCTGCCCAGCCTCATCGCGGCCCGCTCGCGCTACCCCGAGATCAAGGCTCCCGTCCACCTCGTCTACGGGGAGAAGGACTGGTCCCGACGCTCGGACCGGAAGGCCAACAAGGAGCTGCTGCCGGCCGCCGATTTCACGCAGGTGCCGAAAGCGGGCCACTTCATCGCTCTGGAACGGCCCGACGTGCTGGCCGACCTGTTGAACGAGCCAGCGTGATTCCCCGGGACCGCCTCTCGATTGCGGCTGTGTTGTCAGGACCGGAGTAAGTCATGAGTGGGATGTACCCCTTCCGCGTGCTGCGCGCCAGACCCCTGTGGATCGCCAGTGGTGTCATCACGGGCGTTCTGGCACTGCTGTTCGCCGTGTTCTACGTCGGCGCCAACGTCGATCCGGTCGGTCACATGGAGAGACTGCCCGTCGGTCTGGTCAACGCCGACGAGGGGGCCGCCGTCGATGGCGAGCAGGTCGACCTGGGCGCGCGGATCATCGAGTCGATCACGGAGTCAACCGCGAACGGGGACAGGATCGACTGGAGGGTGATGGACGAGCAGGAGGCGGAGGAGGAGCTCGGCAGGGGCAACCTTTACGGTGCGCTCGTCGTCCCCGTCGACTTCACCTCCTCCGCCACCGCACTGGCCGACACCGCGACCACCGGGACCCCGGCCCGCCCGACGCTGACGGTGCTGACCAACCAGTCCGCCGGAGGACTGGGCTCCAGCCTGGCGCGGGAGGCGACGACGCGGGCGGCCGAGAGCGCCTCGCTCCAGGTGGGCGAGACGCTGACCACGCTGAGCGGGACCGGGCAGGCGGAACTGCCCGCCGCGGCACGCGTCCTGCTGGCCGACCCGGTCGCCGTCACGGTCGAGGACGGCCACCCGCTCGATCCGCGCAGCGGCCTGGGACTGACGGCGTTCTACTACGCGCTCGTCCTGGTGGTCTGCGGCATGCTCTCCGCCAACGTCATCAGCGGCCAGGTGGACCACGCCCTCGGCCACACCCACAACGACATGGGCCCGCTGCGCCTGCACCGGCCGCTGATCCGGGCGACCCGGGTGCAGGCCCTCGCCATCAGCAGCACCCTCATGATCGGCCTGTCCCTGCCGACGGGCACCCTGGTCGTGGTCGGCGCGGTCGGCATCATGGGCATGAACGCCCCCCACCTGCCGCTGCTGTGGCTGTACTCGGTGTGCGCCATCGCGGTCTCCGGGATCGGTGCGCTCGCCCTCCTCGCCGTCTTCGGCACGCCCGGCATGCTGGTGGTCACGCTGGTCTTCATCGGGATGGGGGTGCCGACGGCCGGTGCCACCACTCCCATCGAGGCGCTGCCCGGCTTCTACCGCTTCCTCGCGGAGTTCGAGCCGCTGCGGCAGATCACCGACGGTCTCCGCTCGATCCTCTACTACGACGCCCAGGCCGACGCGGGCCTGGCCCGGGGCTGGCTGATGATGGCCGTCGGCCTCACGACGGCCGCGCTGTTCGGCTTCGGCGTGACGGGTTGGTACGACCGCAAGGGACTGCACCGCATCCCCGCCGAGACGGAGCCTGAGAAGACCGCCGTCCCCGTGTAGCGGGACACGGCTCACTCCGGACGGGGCCGTTGTCCGGCCTCGGCGCAGACGGATCGACGCTTGGATTTGCACGCGGAAACCGATCGGTTTACAGTGGGTGAAACCGATCGGTTTCCCATTTCTCGGAGGTAGTCGTGACAGCGATCAAGGGCGCCAACGTCTTCGTCACCGGAGGCAGCCGGGGCATCGGCAAGGTGCTGGTCGAGGAGCTCTACGCGCGCGGTGCCGGCAAGGTCTACGCCACGGCCCGTGACCCGCGCTCGGTGACGCACCCCAACGCCGTTCCGCTGGCGCTCGAGGTCACCGACCCGGCGTCCGTGGCCGCCGCCGCCGAACAGGCCCAGGACGTCACCATCCTGATCAACAACGCCGGCGCCTCGGTCGGGGCCTCGTACCTCGACTCACCGATGGAGGACGTGCGCCGGGACCTGGAGACCAACTTCTACGGGCCGCTGCTGGCCACCCGGTCCTTCGCGCCGGTCATCGAGCGCAACGGCGGGGGCCACATCCTCAACATCCACTCCGCCTTGTCCTGGCTGGCCGACGGCACGCCCTACAGCGCCTCCAAAGCGGCCCTGTGGTCGCAGTCCAACTCCCTGCGCCTGGAGTTGCGACCTCGCGGTATCGCGGTGACCGGGCTCCACGTGGCCTACGTGGACACCGACATGACGGCGGGTGTCGAGGCGGCCAAGACCGACCCACGCGACGTCGCCGTGGCCGCGCTCGACGGCATCGAGGCGGAGGCACACGAGGTGCTGGCCGACGACACCACGCGCTGGGTCAAGTCGCAGCTGTCCGCCGACCTGGAATCCCTGTACGCCCAGCTGAAGAAGTAGTACGCACTCACGGACTTCTCGGGGGTCCTCATGCAAAACGCACTCATGCACCGCTTCGTCGACGTCAACGGGGTCAGGCTGCACATCGCCGAGCAGGGGGAGGGGCCACTGGTCCTGCTGCTGCACGGCTGGCCGGAGAGCTGGTACTCCTGGCGTCACCAGTTCGGGGCTCTGGCGGCGGCCGGGTACCGGGTCGTCGCCCCCGACCAGCGCGGCTACGCCCGCAGCGAGCAGCCGTCGGACGTCGCGTCGTACACCCTGCTCCACCTCGTCGGCGACGTGATCGCCCTGATCGAGGAGCTGGGGGAGGAGCGGGCGGTCCTCGTGGGCCACGACTGGGGCGCGCCCGTCGCCTGGACCGCTGCCATGATGCGCCCGGACAAGGTCCGCGCCGTGGCCGGGCTCAGCATCCCGCCGATCCTGCCCGGCGGCATGGTCCCGCCCTCCACCACCCGCACTCTGTACGGCGAGAACTTCTACCAGGTCTACTTCCAGCAGCCGGGAGTCGCCGACGCGGAGTTCGCCAAGGACATCCCGGAATCCTTCCGCCGCCTCCTGGTCGGCGCCTCGGGCGACAACCCGTACTTCGACGAGCCCCGCCCGCTGGTCGTACCCGACGGTCTGGGCCTCCTGGACGCCATGCCGTCGTCGCCCGAGCTCCCCGTCTGGCTGACGGAGGAGGACATCCTGACCTACGCCGAGGACTTCGCCCCGCACGGCGAGCAGGCCTTCACCGGCGCCTTCAACTGGTACCGCAACATCGAACGCAACAACGAACTGCTCGCGGCCTTCCGAGGCCGCACGATCGACGTCCCCGCGCTGTACGTGGTGGGGGACCGCGACATGGTCACCTCACTGCGCGGCCCGGACGGAGGGCCCCCGGTGGGCGATCTCCTGCGCGGCGCGGCCGGGCCGGGCAACCCGATGAGCACCATCGCGCCTCACATGCGGGCACCGGTGGTGCTGCCGGGTTGCGGCCACTGGACGCAGCAGGAGCGTCCCGCCGAGGTCAACACCGCGCTCCTGGACTTCCTCGCCGGTATCGACGGTCCGGCGTCCCGATGACACTCCCGACCTCACAACACTCCTGACCCACCCCGACCAGACAGAGGACGATTGATGCCAGAGAGCAACCCCATCCTGATCACCGGTGCCGCCGGCGGAATCGGCAGCGTGAGCCGAATGATGGTCGACATGCTGATCGACCAGGGGCACCCGGTGCGCGCGTTCGTTCGGCAGGACGACGAACGCGCGGACTCGCTCCGTCAGGTCGGGGCCGAGGTCTTCGTCGGTGACCTGCTCGACATCGCCGACGTGACCGCCGCGCTGAAGGGCTGTCGCCGCATCTACTTCAGCATGAGCCTGTCGCCGTACTACACCGACGCCGTCAGCCTGATGGCCGCGGCGGCGCGGGCCCAGGGCGACATCGAGGCCTTCGTCAACATCTCCGAGTACGAGCAGTCGTTCATGACGTTCGAGAAGATGACCGCGCCGGAGGAGGAACGGCGTTCGCATCTCGGCGGACTCGTCGCGCAGTGGTCGCCGCAGCAGCGGGCCCACTGGGTCGCCGAGCGGGTGCTGGAGTGGTCCGGCGTCCCGACCGTCAACGTGCAGGCGGCCTTCTTCGTCGAGAACCCCATCATGACCTGGCTGGCACTGGGCTCGCTGGCCGACGGAGAACTGCGCCTGCCCTTCGGTCAGCACCAGCTCGCACCCATCGCCGGTTTCGACGTGGCGGAGCTGTGTGTGAAGATCCTGGTCGACCCGGAGCCGCACATCTCGAAGTCCTACGCGCTCACCGGGCCGGAACTGAAGGACATGCACGGGATCGCGGAGGACTTCGGGGCCGTGCTGGGCAGCGAGATCACCTATGTTCCCGACGACATCGAAACCTGGAACAAGACCTACGTGGACACCGCCATGTCCGAGTATCCGCACATCGCGGAGCACCTGAAGACCCTGACCCGGCTGATCGGCGCCGGGGGGTACACCGGTTTCACCGACCAGTTGGAGACCCTGCTCGGGCGCCCGCCGAAGACCGTGCGGTGGGCGCTGGAGAACAATCCGCGCATCCAGAAGATCGTGGCGGGTGAGGCACTGATCGGCCCACGTCGGTAACGGCGGCGCACCCGGTCGCACGACGAGGATCGCCAGATACAGGCCAGCGCTACTGTCCGTAAACGGCACTAGGGGTCACGAGACAAACCTGGACGTATCGCCCTGCTCATGCGGTTGGGTGGCAACGCCTTCCGGGGTTCACATCCCCGATCCTCCGCGCTCCGGCCTGGGGCTTCCCGCATCGCGGAAGCCCCAGGCCGTTGTGTTGGACGGATCGGCGCGCACGAGGCACGCACTCACGCTTGCCCAGCGGCACGCCCGTAGGAGTCACTCGTGAGGCTCGGCTTCGCGTGTCCCAGCGTCCCGCTGATCGCCTCGACCCCGACACCCGCGACCCGGCTCGACGCGGCGGACCCGTGCCGGGCCCGTGCGAGGTCACCGGCGGAAGCCCCGACCTGCGAACGAGTTCGGTCATCTACCGCGTGGCGCCGTCAGGACGAACCGGCCTTCCCCGTCCCGTGGTGAAGACCGGATCATGCTCCTCCCACAACGGACCCGCCGCCGCACGTTCCCGAGGCTGTCGGTGGGCATGGGTACGGCCCACCGTCCTGGAGGCGGAACCTACCCGTCGGTGGCCGGCCAGGCGGTCATCGCCGTTGACACGACGCCTTCGAGTTCCCGGTGGCCGTACCCGTCGAGGGCGAGCCGGGACAGCCCCTGCCAGACGGTCAGGAAGAAGGAGGCCAGGGCGCGGGCATCGGTTCCGGGCGGGAGGTCTCCCCGCTCGATGTCGGCTCGGATCATGCCCTCGACGCGGTCCGCCGTATGGGCGCGGCGCGCTCGCAGGCCCGTGGAGACCGACTCGGGGGAGGCCGTGTTCCCCGTGGCGCCGTTGAGGATCAGGCATCCGGCGGGACGGCCGGGATCCGTCTGATGGGCCACGTACCGGGTGAGGAGTCGCCGCACGGCCCGATACGCCGTGGGTTCGCACTCGATGGCCTCCTGGATGTACGTGCCGTACCTGCGCGCGTAAACGTCGACCGCTTCCTCGAAGAGGGTCGGCTTGTCGGTGAAGGCCGCGTACAGGCTGGCCGGGGCGACGCCCATCGCCTGGGTGAGATCACGGACCGAGACCGCGTCGTAGCCGTGCTCCCAGAACAGGAACATCGCCTGTTCCAGTGCGGTATCGCGGTCGAAGCCCCTCGGGCGTCCCGTCTTGGCGGCCATGGCGGAATTCTATAGCGGTCGCTCAAGAACGTGTTACCGTCATGTCCCGTATCGACCGGTGAGGAACTCGGTGGTCGACGGCGAGTACGGCGCCGACCGGATGCGCTGCTCGCCCGGGTGCGTCACCGCCCCTCCGGATACACGGAACCGAAGCAGGGTCCGCACCGTCACAGCAAGCGACCCGTTCCCCTCAAGTCAACCCCGGCTCCGTTCCCCTCGGGCTTGACTGGCAGACCTTCATCCTGGAGAACATCGGTGATGAGCCGTGAGCCCACCCCCCTCCCCTGAACGGCACCGACCCGCTCCGTCACGTTCCCGTGGCGGCATCACCGGAGTCCGCCCCCTCTTGCGCGGAACGGCTCCGGGAATCCGGCGCGGCGACCGACACGTCGAAGGCGAAGTACCGGTACACCTCGTCCGCGAACACGATCCTCAGTGGTGGCGTCTCCTTCATGACAGGGGCACATGCCAGTGTTCCTCCGCCTGATGAACAGTGCTCGGCGGTGGAAAGCCCCGCCGCGCGGATCGCCGAAGAACGGGGCCGTCCCCGGGTTCCCGCACCGGTCGGGGAATTCGCCTGATCGTTCCCTTTCCGGGCTTCGGGATTCATCGGGGTCTGTTGTTGCTTCCTCTTCGGGACGGTCGCGGTCCGTGGGACCCCTGAAGGCCCGGACCGCGGCGCGAAGCGAATACGCGGCGGATGGCGGAAACAGAATCGATGGGTCACCATGAGTAGTGAGAGCGCCTTCGGCCGTGATGCGGAAAGAGTTCGCTTCCGGCTGCTGGGAACCCTGGAAGTGCACGGCGCCGACGGGCCCGTCCACGTGCCTCTGGGGCGCCAGCAGATCGTACTGACCGCACTGCTGCTGGACCTCAACCGGGTGGTCACCCTGGAAGCGCTGATGGACACGCTCTGGTCGCACGACCCACCCGAGACCGCCCGCACCCAGGTGCAGATCTGCATCTCCCGCCTGCGTCGGCGGCTGGGTCCCCTCCACGTCGCGATCGACACACGAGCCTCCGGTTATCTCCTCCGGGCCGACCCGGAGACGGTCGATCTTCACCTGTTCCGTGCCCGGGTAGGCGAGGCGGGCGCGCTGGAGAAGTCGGGGCGCACCGAGGAGGCGTCCCTCCTCCTGCGCGAGGCGGACACCCTCTGGCGCGGACCGGCGCTCAGCGGGATCGACACCGACGTGATGAGGACGCGGGCCGAGCGGATCGGCGCCGAGAGGATCGACGCCCTGGAACGGCGCCTGGGGCTCGACCTCGGACTGGGGAGGCACGCCCGCCTGGTGACGGAGATCCCGGCGCTGCTCGAAGAGAACCCCCTGAGAGAACGGCTGTGTGCCCGGTTGATGCTCGCGCTCTACCGATCGGGCAGGAAGGGCGAGGCCCTCGGGGTCTATCGGAGGTTCCGGTCCCGGCTCATCGAGGAGGTCGGCCTGGAACCCGGTGAGGAACTGCGCGCCCTGGAAATGGCGGTCCTCGACCAGGACCCGGATCTGGAGCTCCGTGCAAGCGGTGCCCCGGCCTCCCCGCAGGAGCGCCCCGGGCCGATCGACCAGCGCATCCTGTTCCAACTCCCCAGTGCGACCCCGGACTTCCTCGGACGCGAGGACACGGAGACCGCGGTCACCGGGGTCCTCGTCTCCCCCGACGAGTCGGCCGCCGTCGCTGTGATCCTGGGACCGCCTGGGGTCGGGAAGAGCACGGCGGCCGTGCACATCGCCCATCGGCTGGCGGACGAGTACTTCCCGGACGGCCAGCTCTACTGCGACCTGAGAGGTACGGGCGAGGCGCCGCTGCCGCCGTCACAGGTCCTGGGCCGCTTCCTCCGCGCGCTCGGCGTGCCGTGGCAGGCCATACCGGACGACCTCGACGAGCGCGCCGTGATGTACCGCGGTCTCCTGGCGTCCCGGCGGGTCCTGGTCGTCCTCGACGACGCCGCCTCGGAGACACAGGTGGCACCGCTCATCCCCGGAGGCGGCGCCTGCCGGGTCCTGGTCACCTCGCGTGCCCGGCTGACCGGGATACCGGGTGCCCACCGTTTCGACCTCGGCCCCTTGGAGGAGGAACACGCGATCGCCCTGCTGCGCCGGGTGGTCGGCGCCTCCCGGGTGGAGGCCGACCACGCGTCGGCGCGTTCCCTGGTGAGGATGGTCGGTCGGCTGCCGTTGGCGCTGCGGATCGTGGCGGCCAGGTTGGCGGCCAAGCCCCACTGGACGCTGTCGATGATCGTCGGGCGGCTGTCGGACGAACGCCACCGGCTCGACGAACTGGTGCACGGGGACATGAAGGTCCGGACCAGCCTGTCACTCAGCCACCGGGCGCTGGACGAAGCCAGCGCGCGGCTGTTCGGACTGCTCGGCCTGGTGGAGGCGCCGGTCATCCCGGTGTGGGCGGCGGGAGCCCTGCTGGACGACCACCGCGCGTTCCCCGCCGACCTCATGGAGACGCTGGTGGACACCCACATGCTCGGCACCGTGGGCGTTGACGGCGCCGGGGAGCCGATCTACCGCTTCCACGACCTGGTACGGGAGTACGCGAGGGAGAAGGGACGGCAGGACCCCTTCGCCGGACGGGAACAGATCCGCCGGTGGGCCGGCGGCTGGCTCTTCCTGGTGGAGGAGGCGAACAGGAGGGTCTTCGGCGCCAACCTCCTGCGCGTCGAGGGGTGCGGTGCCCGCTGGTCGCCGCCCCGGGGGTACGTCGAACGCCTGCTCGCCGATCCGCACCAGTGGATCGAGCGCGAACGGGTCAACATCCTGGCCGTCATCCGGCAGACGGCGGAGACCGGCCTCGACGAGGAATGCTGGGAGCTGGTCTCCCAGTTCTGCGTGTACGCCGAGAGGCGGGGGTTCTTCGACGACTTCGGCGAGGCACTGCGACCCTCGATGGAGGCGGTCCGCGCTTCGGGCAACATCCGGGGGATCGCGGCGATGGACTTCTCGTCCGCCTCACTGATGATCAACCGCGGGGAGATCACGGCCGCCGAACAGGAGCTGGCCCGGTCGCTCACCGGGTTCTCGGAGGTCGGGGACCGGTTCGGCACGGCACTGTGCCGTGAATGGATGGCCGAACTCGCGTACTCGCACGGTGAGCGGGAGGCGGCCCGGGTCCTGTGCGAGACGGCACTGGCCGATTTCACGGCCGAGGGACGGACGAGCGCCGTGTGGCGCTCCCTGGTACTGCTGGGGCGGATGTGCGCGGACCGCGGGGAGTACGTGGACGGGCAGGCGTATCTGGCACGGGCGTTGGCGAGCGCGGAGACATCGGGTGACCCCCGCGCGTGCTCGCAGGTACTGCACCAGATGGCCAAGGTGGACCTGGCGAGCGGTGAGTACCCCGGTGCCAGGGACCGCTTCCGCGAGGCACTCGAACTGATCACCCGTCCCGGCGACCCCGTGGGCGAGGCACTGATCGGTTTCGGACTGGGACAGGCCCACCTCGCCCTGGGTGAGACAGGCCCGGCCAGGGCACGTCTGGAGCGCTCACTGGAGCTGTGGGAGCGGTTGGGGGACCAGGAGGGGATAGCCCAGGTCAAGGGCGTCCTCGACGACATTCCAGCGGTGTCCTGCCGAGTGGTGTGACGTCGTGCGGCCGTGCGGACCCGGAAGCGACGGCACGTCGCTCCCGGTCGGGCGGAGACGATGCCACGGGCAGGAGCCGACCGGCGGGTCCCGGGGCGTTCCCGCCGAAGCCCTATCCCTCCGCTATCCCCGCCGGTCCGCTGATCGGGCCGCCGCACGGGCGGGCGCCGCCGCGGTCTCGGCCTCTCCAGCGGCGGGCGGAGGGGCGCGGGATGCCCCGGGGATAGCGGCCTGGGCCACTTCCCTGTTTGGCTGTCCGCGTCCGAGTCCCGTCCAGGGAACGATCCCCCTGCCCGAGCCGCTCGCGAGGTACGGACCCATGCTCTCAGACAGTCCTTCCACCCGTCCCGGCACTGAGAACCAGCCGCACACGTTCGCCGGCTGCCTGCATTTCCCGGTACCCGCCCACGACCGGCGCTCCCTCGAAGGACTGACGCACCGCGAACGCGAGGTCCTCACCCTTGTGGGGGCGGGGTGGTCCAATCGGCAGGTCGCCCGAAGGCTCGGAGTCACGGAGCGAACGGTCAAGGCCCACGTCACCCGAATCCTCGAGAAGTTGGCGGTGCGGTCACGCCTGGAGGCGGCACTCGTCGTCGTCGCACACCACTGGACCCGGAGCCAGCACGGCGACGGGAGAGCCTGTGACTGCGGCCCCGACCCGGAATCCGGGCGGGTCGGCGCGCGCGTGCGCGGCGCCTCCGGCGACCGGGCCTCGGACGGAGAGGCCCGGTAGAGCCGGAGACACCGGTCGGGCCCCGATCGAGGGAAGACCGGTGGGATCACCTCACGTGGGGCACGGGTACGCGTCGGTGGTCGGGCAGATGACGATGGAGATCTGCGGACAGAGAACGAAGGACGGGGCACAGGCATACCCGGTCACGACGGGCTCGTCCGCCGCGGCCGACCTTCCGGCCAGGTCCTGATCGTCGATTTCTTCGAGAATTCCGACGTTCATGTCATGCATGGTGATCCTCTTCCTTTCCGGTGGCCGAAAAGGCCTCCCCTTCGGAAGACCATGCCACTTTGTGGCGTTGATCTCCATTGGACTTTGGGGAGGGGGCGGTGCGGGTGTTCGTTCCCCATGATCATTCCATGGATCACGGGAAGAGGAGTGCCGATCGGGTCGCCCCCTGCTTTCCGCGGATCCCCGCCCGCCGGCCGGACCCACCCCAAAGGCCAATAGCGCCCCGATCGCCGCGGTGCCAGGATGATGCGTGTCCAAGAGGCGGCGCCTTTCCGGCAACGAGAAACAAAGTGGTGAGAACGACATGACCAACAAGAACGTCGGCATTCTCGAAGAGATCACCGACCAGGGCCTGGACGCCGTCGGCGCGGGGGCCGACGCCGGCCCCAACAGCCTGAGCATCGCGAGCATCTGCGGCAGCTGCCTGGCCAGCTGGGCCATCGGCAACCCCGGGTGGGCCTGCACGCTGACGGTGGAGTGCCAGAACAACTGCAACTAGGCGAAGACGGAGCGGACCCGTCCACTGTCCTCACCGCGGTGCGGGGCAACGGAGAAACGTCACAGTGCCTCCGTGCCCCTGCCCGGGGAACGGAAACCCGATTCCACTCCCCCCTTCTACGTGACCCGATCGTTGAATCTCATGTCGTGCCGCAAGGCGCTTTTTCTGTGTTTCTTGGAGTCGTGTGATGGTCGAAGTGACATCGGATGACGTGTCCCGCGCTCTGGACACCTATCTGCCCGAGCTCCGTTCCGAGGAGACACGGGACCGCCTGCACCGCAAGCTTCTCCACGACCTCTCGAACCCCGATTCGGTCGACGATCTGGAGCCGGAGGACTTCCCCCGCCCCGCCGCCTACGATCCGGCCCTCGACGCCAAGGGCCAGTTCGAGGACTACTTCCGCCACCACGTCAGTGCGTGGACCGACGGATTCGAGGCGAAGGTGTCCGCGTCCTCGCAGGTCGCCGAGGGCAACACCGTCTTCGCCGACTTCGTCGAGAGCCAGTCGGGGCGGCTCGCCTGGCTCATGACCCGCACGCTCCTGGAGGTGCTGTACGAGCGCAGGGCCCGAGGGGCGCTGGAGGGGGACAGCCCGGAGGAGCGGTACGCGAGTTTTCGCCGGTGGACCAACAGTGCGGAGGGGCACGTCGTGCTCCTGGCCGAGAACCCGTACCTGTTCCGCACCGCGCGTGAGCGCGTACGCACGGCCGCGTCCCAACTGCTGCACGTGCTCTCCGAGGTGGAGCGCAACCGTGCCCTGCTGGACGAGCGCATCCCCGGGGTGACCGCGGGCAGCGGGGTCTCCACCGTGGTCCTGGGCCAGGGGGACACGCACAACGGCGGCAGAGCGGTCGCGCGCGTCGTCTTCGACGACGGCGGACAGGTCGTCCACAAGCCCAGGCCGATGGAGGCCGAGGCGGGCTACCACGCCTTCGTGTCCTGGATGAACGAGCGGTTGGGAACCGGCCTGCGCACCCTCGCGGTGCTCCCCTGCGGGGAGGAGGGCTTCGTCGAGTACGTGCGCACCGGCTCCGGGAACTCGGGTACGAAGGAGTACTTCTCTCAGATCGGTCGGCTCACGGGCATCCTCTACCTGCTCAGGGCGATCGACATCCACTACGAGAACATGGTGACGAGCGACCGGGGGCCGGTGGTCGTCGACACCGAGACGCTGCTGACCCCGAGGATGGCCTCGCGACCCGTGGAAGGGGACGGTTCCGGCTGGCGGCACGCCGTCCGGACACTCAGGGAGTCGGTGGTGGCGATCGGCGTCCTGCCCATGGTCATGGGGTCCAACGGATCCGACACGGGCATCGATGTGGGGGTCATCGGATACGACCAGGGCCAGCGCAGCCCCTACCGGAACATCCAGTTCCACCACCCCGGGCGCGACGACATGTTCGCGCAACTCGTCCACGGCGTCGCCTCGGATGCCAACGCGAACCCCTCGGTGTCGCGGACCGCCTCGCTGCCGGTCGCCGAACAGCGCGACATCCTCAAGCGGGAGTTGCGCCGGGTCCTGGTCCACGCCCGTGACCACCGGCAGAAGGTCGCGGACGCCATCGACCGTTTCCTGGGGGGCGCGAGGTTCCGGTTCCTCAACAACGCCACGATCTTCTACGCGCAGCTGCTGCGCATGGTGACCCATCCGGACGCCCTGCGCGACCCGCTGATCCGGGCGGCGGTGCTCCACCGCACCGTCCTGAGCCCGGACGCCGTCGCCGAGGTCGGTGACGACGAGGCGCGGCAGCTGGCCCGAGGGGACGTGCCGTACTTCACGTACACGGCGGCCTCCCGGGACCTGGCGGCCGCGGACCGGACGGTGCTCCGGGGCGCCTTCGCCGAATCCGGACTGGAGGCGACCCGTGCCCGGCTCGCCGGCCTCGACACCGCGGAGATCGAACGGCAGCTCACGCTCGTCGACTTCTCCTTCGTCGACAAGCTCCCCAGGGAAGCGGAGCCCACCGGGTTCGCCCCGCGACGTCCCCCGGGGAGGGCGGTCCCGCGAACCGGCCGGGACCGGTTCCTCGACGAGGCCGTCCGCATCGGCGACGCGCTCGTCGACGGCATGATCACCGGTACGGACGAGAGCCACCCCGCGACCTGGATCTCGCCCGTGGTAACGGGCCCGGAGGAGAACCAGTGGACCCCCGGGGCGCTGGGATACGACCTCTACAGCGGAACACCCGGGATCGCCCTCGTCCTGGCCGGGCTGGCCCGGGAGACCGGGGCCGTCCGGTACCGCGACGCGGCCCTGCGTGTCATCGGTCCCCTGGAGACGCAGCTGAGGGACGGGGTGCTGGCGGAGCTGCGCACCTCGGTCGGCGGTATGAGCGGGCTGAGCGGCACGCTGTACTGCCTGGACACCGCCCGGCGCCTGCTCGGCACCCCCGGGACGATGACCGCGGGTGAGACGGCGGACCTGATCGTGAAGGCGGTGGGCTCCGAGGGCCCCACCGACTTCCTGTCCGGTACGACCGGTGCCCTGGCCGTGTGCATGGCCCTGCACCGGCACTCCACGGGCGAGGACGACCGCGAACGTACGGCCGCCGCGGCGGCCGGCATCGTGGCGCTCGGGTCGGAGGCGTTCGGGGTGGACACCGGGACCGGGAGGGCGACCGAGTACCTCGGCTACGCGCACGGCGCGGCCGGGATCGCACCCTGGCTGATCGAGTACGGGGCCGTCTTCGGGGACGAGGAGATCCGCGACCTGGGTGTCCGTGTCATGCGCGCGGTCGCGGACGCCTACGACGAGAGCGCCCGTGACTGGCCCCGGGAGTGGAGCGGGGAGGAGACGCACCGCGCCTACGGCTGGTGCCACGGCGCTCCGGGGCTGCTCCTGGGGGCCGCCTCGGCGGTACGGCACGCTCCCGACGCGTTCCCCCGGGACCTACTGGCGCGCCTGGCGGAACTCACCCTCGAGCGCGGTTTCGGCAACAACACCACCTACTGCCACGGGGACCTGGGCAGCGCGGAGAGCGTTCTGCTCGCGGAGCAGCTGGTCCCCGGCCTGTTCGGCGAGGAGGTGACCGCCGACCTCTACCCCCGGCTCTTCACCGACGTGCTCGAACGCTACGACGCCAGGGCGGACAGCAAGTACGCCTTCAGCAACAGCCTGATGCTGGGCCAGGCCGGGATCGCCTGGTCCGTGCTGCGCCACCTGGACCCCGAGACCTACCCCTCCGTGCTGCGGCTCTTCTAGGGCCTGTTCGGCGGACGCTCCCGTGTGGTTCGGCGCTTGCCCCGAGTGCCGGGAGCAGCCTCGTGGCTCCGCGGAGGGACCGCGCCGAACACGCCCTGGGCCGTGCTCCCAGAGCGGGTCCCGCGAACGGACCGTCTCGTCCGCGGGACCGCCAGGGCCTCCGATCCCGGGGGCCTGATCATCGAGAAGGAAGGAAGACCTCATGAGCACGATGCTCCTGGACGCGAGTACCGGGTTCGCCCCTGAGGAGGAACTGGACCGGATCGCCGAGATGCCGGGGGGTTCCGTCGGCGAGGGCATGCCCGTCGCCACGTCCGTGGCGTGCGCCATCTCCGCGACGGTGGCCTCGGCCACCGCCATCAGCACCGCGTGGGGAGACGGGTGCCCCAGCACCGCCTGCACCAGCCGGTGCTAGAGGTGCCGTCCAGGGCGCCCCGGCCGGCTGCCGGGGCGCCCGCCCCCGCAGCCGACGAACCACGAGAAGGACAGGGGAAGAGCACACATGGGGATCCAGCCGGAGGACGACGTCCTCCCCGACCTGGTCCGTGAGCGCGTTGAAGAGAAGAGTGGCCTCTTCGGCGGTTTCTACCGCCCCTTCCTGCTTGACTGCGCAGGGCGTATGCGGGCGTGGCAAACGGAGAGTCCACGGTCCGTCGACCTTCCGAGCCTCGCGGCGTCCGTCCTGGGCTCGGTCATGGACCTGTGCCAATCGATCGGTGCGCGCACCCTGATCACCGCCTTCCGGTCGCAGGACCATTCCCCCGAACGTCCTCGGCTCGGGTACGCGGACTTCCATGCCCGGGTCAGCAGCGACGAGGGGCGCGCTGAGCTGTTCGACGCCTTCCCGGAACTGGAACGCCTGCTGGATCTGGCGTCACGGCGTCGCATGGACCTCGTCCAGGAGGTCCTCGACGGTGTCCGGCGGGACACTTCGCAGCTCGCGGACGCGTTCGGCGCCCAGGGCCGGGTCGTGGCGATCGCACCCGGCGCCGGGGACTCCCACCGGGGCGGGCGGGCCGTGTGCTTCGTCACCTTCGACAACGGGGTGTCGGTGGTCTACAAGCCGCAGCGGTGGAGCTGCCACGGCTTGGTCGACGCCCTGCGTTCCGTCGTCGACGAGGACGGCGGCTTCTTCGGTCCCCTCTTTCCCAGGGCGTTGGTACGGCCGGAGTACGTGTGGCAGGGGGTCGTCCGTCCCACCCACCTGGACGGCCCGGTGGAGGCCGGGGAGTACTTCCGCCGCTTCGGCCGGTCGGCCGCCCTGCTCACCCTGATCGGCGCCAACGACCTGCACCACGAGAACGTGATCGCGACCGCGCAGGGGCCCGTCGTCGTCGACACCGAGACACTGATCTCCCTGCCCAACCGCTCGGACCCGGGAAGCGGCCACGCCGTCGGCGGCGACATCGAGGCGTCGGTGCTCAACACCCTCCTCTTCCACGCCCGGTACCCCGGCATGGTGCTGGACATGGACATCTCCGCCATCGGCAACGTCAAGCAGTCGGAATCACGCCAGCTGGACAGCTTCGTCGTCGTGGACGAGGGCACGGACGACATCAGGTTCGACAAGGTGGCGGTCGGCATGGAGCCGGGGCCGAACATGGCCGCGACCCACGACGGGTGGATCGACCCCACGATGTGGGTCGACGAGGTCGTCGCGGGGTTCGAGGAGGCGCACGGCCGGCTCCGGGAACGCCTCGGAGGCATCGAGGCGGTCCTGAACGAGACCGACGACTGGTCCGTCCGCCAGATCGTGCGTCCGACCTTCGTCTACGCGCGCTTCCTCCAGGCCTCCACGCACCCCGCCTACCTTCGCGACCGGGGGGACCGGCGGACGCTGCTGGAGAAGCTGCCCCGGCACCACCGGGGCGTGACCGAGGGGGAACGCGACGCCGTGTTCGAGGAGGAGATCCTCTCCCTCCTCGACATGGACGTCCCCCTCTTCGAGGTGGGGTGCGACGCACGGGACATGGTGAGCGGTGATACCGCCATCGCCGATACCGTGGTCGCCACCCCCCGGCGGTCCGCGCTCGCCCGCGTCCGCGCGTTCTTCGAGCGACCCGTGGAACGGGACCTCGCCTACATCCGCTACGCCCTGGCCTGCTCCCACGACGACATCTGGGAGAAGCGGCACGGTCCGTTCGAGGAGGACGCGCCGCACGGCCGGACACTGCTGCCGGAACTGGCCGATCCGGGCCCCTGGCACACCCGGTTGGGAGCACTGGTCCTGGGCGGGCCCGAGCGACCGACGTGGATCATGCCCGTACTGGACGGCACGGCGCTCCGGTTCGGTGCCGTCAACTCCCTCCTCTACGAGGGCGGGGGCCTCCTGCTGTACCTCGCACGAGCGGCATCGGCACAAGGCGGGAACGCGACGGGGATCGACGTGGGCAACGCCTACGCGACCGCGGCCGGCAAGCCGCTGCCCGTGCCGCCCGCGCCGACCCCGATGTCCCTGTCGCCGTTCACCGGGAACCTCTCCCAACGGGTCACCGGACTGGAACTGGAACGTCTCGGCATCGGAGTACGGGAGGCGCTGCCGGAGACCGTCTTCCAGGACGACCGGGACGCCGGTCCCGACGGTCTGTCGACGGAGGACTTCGACTACCTCAACGGTCTCAGCGGCTACCTGGCCTATCACTGTGAGTACGGTGTCGCGGACGACCCGGTACTCCCCGGACTGGAACCGGACCGGCTCCTGGACCGGCTCGTCGACCTCGACGGCTCCCCGACGGAGCACGGCGGCGCTGTCGGGCTCGCCCACGGCCGCTTCGGGCGGATCGTCGCGATGAGCGCCATGGTGCGGCGGGGAGAGGACCGCCTGGGGCGGGCCGCCGCACACCTGGAGCGCTTCGCCTCGGCCTACCTGCGCCACCGGTGGCTCGACGACGCCCTGCGGGACCGCGCCAAGAGCGGCACCTGGTGCAAGGGGTACGCCGGTGTGGCCTTCGGCCTGACCAAACTCCTGAGAGCGGTCGGCCACTCGGCCGCGGAGACCCGTGCCGCGATCGCGCCCGAGGTGGAGCGGGTGGTCGGCGACGACCTGGGCCGCGACATCAGCTTCTGCCACGGGGTCTCCGGGCGCGTGGCCATGCTCTGCTGGCTCGCGGACCGGCTCGATTGGCCCGAACTCCGCACGGAGGCCAAGGGGCTCGGCACCCGTTTCCTGGAGCGCCACGGCGACGGCTCATGGACGTGCGGCGTGGGGATCGCGCTCGACCTCCCCTCGTTCCTCTTCGGGTTGTCCGGATGGCACTTCACCCGGTTGATGGTCGATGATCCGACCGTCGAGCTTCCGCTGTGCCTGGGGGGCCGCTGAGGCGCGTACGACCTGTCCGGCGGGTCCGGAAACCCTCGCGGACCGCGGGCGGGCACGGATCGGTGCCGGAATCCGATGTTCGGGGGAGGTCGCGCCACGCGACCGGAACCAGGAAAGGAAACGGTGTGGAACATCGACACAGCGTGATCTCGGTACGAGGGCTGTCCAAACACTTCGGCGACATCCGAGCCGTCGACAACGTGTCCTTCGCCGTGGAACGGGGGCGGATCGCCGGTTTCCTCGGCCCCAACGGGGCCGGGAAGACCACCACCCTGCGGGCGCTGCTCGGCCTCGTCAGGCCGACCTCCGGCAGCGCGCTCATCCTGGGAGAGCCCTACGGGAGACTCAGGAGACCGCTGCGCAGGGCGGGGGTGTCGTTGGACGGGAACGCGTTCGTCCCAGGGCGGACCGGGCGCGCCCACCTCCTGTGCTACGCCGGTCCGGCCGGAACCGGCAAGCGGCGTGTGGGCGAACTGCTGTCCCTGGTCGACCTGGAAGGAGCGGCGGACCGTCCGGTGAGCGGCTACTCCACCGGAATGAAGCAGCGCCTGTCCCTGGCGACGGCGTTACTGGGAGAACCGGAGCTGCTCGTCCTCGACGAGCCGTCCAACGGGCTCGACCCGGACGGCATCATCTGGCTGCGGAACTTCCTCAAGGAGTTCGCCGGGTCGGGAGGGACGGTCCTGCTCTCCAGCCACCTCCTCGGCGAGATGCAGCGGACCATCGACGACGTCGTCCTCGTCGACCACGGGCGACTCGTCCACTCCGGCCCCCTGGAGGAACTGCTGCATCCGGACCAGTGCGTACTCGCCCCCGAACACGGCGCCGAGGAAAAGGTGGTGGCGGTACTCACGGAAGCGGGATCGGAGCACCGCCCCCTGCCCGACGGCCGCCTGTGGGTCGGGGTCGGAGCGGATCGCGTGCGCGCCGTCCTGGAGGAGGCGGGGGAAGCGGTGTACGGAACACGAAGGGAACCGTGCGGCCTGGAGGAGGCGTTCGTGCTCCTCACCCGGACCGCGGAGAAGGGGGATGCCCGGTGATCGTCCAGTTCACGTCGGAGCTCAGGAAGTTCACCTCCACCCGCACGTGGTGGCTGATGCTCCTGGGCATGGTGCTGTACAGCGCGGGTTTCACCGCCTTCCTGTCCTACGCCCCCTTCCTGACCTCGCGGAGCCCGGTCGACCTCACGACCCCCGAGTCGGCGGTGATCGCCTACAACATCGCCCCGGCGATCGCCTATGTCTTCCCCCTCGCCGTGGGGGTCATCGTCACCACCCACGAGTACCGGTACCGCACCATCTCCCAGACCCTGCTCGCCGAACCGCACCGCCCCACCGTCTTCGCCGCCAAGCTCCTGGCCGGTTTCTGCACCGCGTTCGTGTTCGGCGCCGCGTCGGTCGGCGCCTGCGTCCTGGTCGTCGTGGGAGTCCTCTCCTCCCAGGGGCAGGACACCCACCTCTTCTCGCCGGTCATCCTGACCGCGATCGCGGGGTCCGTCGCGGTGCTCACACTGTGGGGACTGGTCGGTGTGGGGGTCGGAGCCCTGATCCGCAACCAGACGGTCGCGGTCGTCGGCCTCGTGGTGCTGACCCAGTTCGTCGAGCCCATGGCGCGGACGGCCCTCGCCGGTGTGGGCCCGCAATGGCTCACCCTCGTGTTCCCCGGGATCGCGGGAGACGTCGCGGCGGGCGGGACGGCCTACAACGCCATGACCGGGACGGCCGTCGCGTCACAGGGCTCGGGATTCCTGGTGCTCGCCGTGTACGCCCTCGTGTTCTCCGTGCTGGGGAGCCTGAGATTCTCACGGTACGAGGTGGCCTGAGGGCCGCACCGTCGCGAGGAGAGGGGCGTTCACCGCGCCTCGGCGAGGGCGCGGAGGATCTCGGCCGCGTCCTTCACCGCGGCCCCGATGCCCTCCGACGCGATGACCCCCATCGTGTTGATGATGACTTCGTCCACACCGGCCCGCGCGTACTCGCGCAGACGTGACACGATCCCGTCGGGCGTGCCGAACAGGAACACCCCGTCCTCCACCAGGCGGAGGGCGCCCGCGACGGGGTCGTCGGCGTGGGCGTCCGTTCCGGCCCGCCGGAGCATGTCGGTGTACTGCGGCAGACTGAGGTGGTTCGCGGCCGCCAGGTAGGCCAGGCGCTCGGCGACGCGTCCGGGCCGCTCCACCGCGGCGTGGACCACCGTCGCGATCCGCGGCGGCTCCCGGTCGTCCCCGGCTCCCTCCCGCAACGCGGGGACCAGGGTGTCCCCGATGTAGCCGGGCGGCGTCATCCACGTGATCGCCACGTCGGCCACGGCCCCGGCGGCCCGGGCCATGCCCGGTCGGAGCACCCCCACGCCGACCTCCACCCCGGGATGCCCGATCGGCGGGAGCAGGCCGTCGTGGCCGTTCAGGATGGCCTGGACCTCGGCGACGTACTCGCGCACCGCGCTCGCCGGACGCCCGTAGGGCTTGCCCAGGAGGTAGGAGACGAACTGCGGGTGGGAGCCGCCGAAGCCCGCCACCACCGGCCGACCGGTGAGCAGGGCCAGCGACCGTGCCTCCAGGGCGGCTTCGAACGGATGCCGCAGGGCGGTGAGGTTCACCGATGTCCCCACACGGATCCGGTATCCCGCACCGGCGAGGAAGGCCATGTACTGCTGCGTCTCCGCGAGGAGCGATGTCCCCATCCACAGTCGTTCGGCGGCCCCCTCCCGGACCAGGTCCGCGAAGGGCCGGGCGTCGTCCCCGGCGCTGGGGAACACGGGGAAGAGAACAGAGGTGCGCACTGACGGACTCCTTGTGGATACGGCATCGGTCCGGGCCCTGTGTGTGGGACGGCCGGGTGCTACCCCCCGGTCGGGGCCGTTCCCGCGGCCGCTCCCTGCCCCTCCAGGAGCGCCTGGTAGGCGGGCGAGGTGGCGGCCAGCACCTCGTGGGAACCCTGACCGACGACCCTTCCCCCGTCCAGGACGACGATGTGGTCGGCCCCGCGGACAGTGGACAGCCGGTGCGCGACGACGACGACGGCCCGGTCCGCGGCCAGCCGGGTGACCGTCTCGCGCAGGCGGTTCTCGTTCACCCCGTCCAACTGTGAGGACGGCTCGTCCAGAAGCACCAGGGGCGTGTCCGCCGCGATGGCCCGGGCCAGCGCCAGCCTCTGCCGCTGCCCCCCGGACAGGTCGACATCGCTCCCCAGCACGGTGTCCAGGCCGGAGGGCAGACCGCGCACCGCCCCGGCCAGGCCGACCTCGGACAGGACGGCGTAGAGTTCGTCGTCACCCGGGTCGCCGACGGCCCCGAGCAGGAGGTTGTTGCGCACGGTGTCGGCCAGCAGGGTGAACGACTGGTCGACGTAGGTGATCATCCCCCGCAGCTCGGACAGGTCCAGGTCGGCGGTGTCCCGGCCCAGAACGCTCACCGTGCCCGCGGTCGGGACCATGAACCGTTCGATCAGCCCCAGGACCGTGCTCTTGCCCGCGCCGGAGCGGCCCACGACGGCGGTCAGCCCGCGCCGGGGCAGTTCGATGTCGACTCCCGACAGCGCGGGGCGGCCGTCATAGGTGAAGTCGACCCCGTCGAACCGTACGGCCGGGGCGTCCGGGGGCGCGGGCCGTGTTCCCGGACGCTCGCCGTCCTCTTCCAGGGGCAGGGCGAGGACCTCGTTGAACCGTTGCTGCGACACCAGACCCGCCTGGATGACGGTCAAGCCGGTCGCGGCCATCAGAATCGGGGCGGCCAGTTGCAGCAGGTACAGCAGGAACGCCGCGAAGACGGCCAGGTCGAGTCGGCCCTCCAGCACACGGACCCCTCCGGCGATGATCACGACGACCAGCGCGATCTGCTGGCCGAAGGTGATGGCGGGCACGATCAGTGACTCCAGGCGGGCGGCCCGCAGTTCCAGGCCGCGCACGTTCCCGGCGACCCGGGCCAGTTCCCCGCCGATACGCTCCTCGGCGCGTCCGGCCTTGATGACGGTGACGGCGTTCAGGGCGGCGACGAACCTCTGCGACATGGCGCCGACGTCGCGCTGGACGGCCGTGTAGATACCCCGAAGGGTCCGGAACACCAGGAAGACCAGGGCGAACGCGATGGCGAACGCGATGGCGGTCATCGACAGCAGGCGCATGTCCAGAACCGCCAGCAGCACGACGGTGCCGATGAGGTTGACCCCGGCCATGGGAAGCTGCAACCCGGTCTCCACCGCGCCCTTGATCCGCGCTGCGTCGGAGGTCAACCGCGCGGCCAGGTCCCCCGATCCGATCCGCCTGACCTCGCCGACCCAGGTACCGAGACTGCGCCGCATCACACGCTCCCTGGCCCGGAGGATGACTCCGCTGCCGATGACCTGGAGCTGATAGGTGGCCAGAGCGTTGACCACCGCACCGGCCAGGGCGGTCGCGACCATGGCCGCCACCCATACCGTCACGGCCGGATCGTGTCCGAAACCGTCGATGACCCGGGCCATGAGCATGGGCAGGGCGAGGGTGCCCGCGGAGGAGAACAGTGCCAGCACGACGACGGCGCCGACACGGCCCCGGTGGGCCAGGATCTCCGCGACGACGTTGAGCCCGCCGGGGGCCGGAGGGACGGCCGCGGCCCCGGGCGAGGAGGGTCTCCGCGTGGAGCTCGGGGAGGGCGTCATGGCGTCACCGTGAATTCCAGGAGGGAGCGGACCGGGGACTGCGGGCCCTGCCAGGACAGGCGTAGCCCGGCCTTCCCGGCGATGTCGGTCAGCTGCCGGGTCGAACGCGTGGGAACGGTCACCGTCGCGGCGACGTACAGGTCGCTCGCCGTGGAGTCGATGTCGTGGGAGTCCGCGCCGACCTGCGGCAGGGTGACCTCGGCCAGGAGCACGCGTGCGCCCGGTCCCGCGGCCTCGGCGACCGTGCCCAGGATCCGGGCGGCCTCCCCGTCGGTCCAGTCCGCGAGGATCGCGGAGAGCAGGTAGACGTCGGACCCGCCGGGAATCCGGTCGAAGAAATCGCCCACGACGGCCTCGCCCCGATCGTCCAGCCCGGCCTGGGCCAGCCGCTTCCGGGCGAGCGCGGTCGAGTTGGGCAGGTCGACCACGCGTCCCCTCAGGTGGGCGTGCGCGCGCAGCAGTTCGATGAACAGGGATCCGCCGCCGCCTCCGATGTCGGTGACGTGGGAGACCGAGTCCCAGGGATAGGAGTCGATGACGATCTCGGCGTCCCACCCCACTCCGTTACCGAGGAAGAGGTCGAATGATTCCGCGTAGGCGGGATCCTGCTGGACGTCGGACCAGAAGTCGGTGCCGAACACGCTCCTGTGGCAGGAGCGACCGGTGCGCACAGTGTGCAGGATGTTGACCGTACCCAGGTCGGAGCGGCCGAGGACACCGTCGGAGTCGAGCATGGCGCGTACGCTCGCGGGGCCGTCGGAGCGTAGGGCGTCCCCGAGTTCGGTGAGGGTGTAGTGGTCGCCGTCCCCACGGTGGAGGAGACCGAGCGAGGCCAGGTAGCGCAGGAGCCGGGTCAGACCGTCCTGGTCCGCGCGGACCAGGTCGGCCAGCTCCTCCGCGGCCGTGGTGCCCTCCGCGATGTGGTCGGCCACGCGCAGGGTCGCCGCCGCCCGGATGGCCGCGGGGCGCAGGATCCCCGCCATCTCGTACAGCCTGCGGGCGCTCTCCTGCGCGCTGGGCGGGGGATGCTCGGACACTCCTGTGGCTCCTTCGTGGGGACGGGGAGGGGGACCGTCCGGGACGCTGTCCGGACGCGCCCCCTGTGCGGGTTCGCCGTGGTTCCGGCATTTTCGGTTCGACGGGCACCGGGTTCGGCTCGGACGTACTGGTTCGATTTCGCACCGCACGCCGGCCCGGTGCGCGGAACGGTGTCGCGCCCGCTCCGGAGGTGTGACGGACGGGGTGGGGAGAACGCACTGACCGCACACCTCTTCCCGAAATTCTCGGGCGGTGATGATCATAGGACTGCGCGCACTCCTCGGCCACCCTCCCCAAGGTCCAATGGAATTTGAATCCGCGGCATGGAAGGGTCCCCTGCGAAGGAAGATATCCGACCCCTGAGAACCGACTGTGGAACGAGGCCGACCCATGACCGATATGAATGCGGCAATTCTCGAAGAGATCGGGGAGCAGGATCTGTTCATGGCCGCCGCGGGCGATGACCGCCCGCCCGCGCCCGTTTCGATGATCTCCTTCTGCGGGCCGACGATGCCGGTCGTGTCGATGCTCACCGTCGTCACGTGCGGAACGTGTGAGTGAGACCGGACACGGACAGTGGAACAGCGGAGCGGGCCGGGTCGCCATCCCTGCGGCATCCCCGTCCCGCCC
Source organism: Nocardiopsis sp. NPDC050513 (assembly GCF_044457925.1). Taxonomy (NCBI): domain Bacteria; kingdom Bacillati; phylum Actinomycetota; class Actinomycetes; order Streptosporangiales; family Nocardiopsidaceae; genus Nocardiopsis; species Nocardiopsis sp. NPDC050513. Next base: position 206,934 of record NZ_JBITHK010000006.1, read on the forward strand.
GTGCGCCGAGGGGGGCGGGCGACCCCGCGGCGGTCCCCGCCCGCCCGCGGTCCGAACAGCGGGCGGGCGGGCGGGGATAGCGAAGGGATAAGGAGCCGCCGGGAACATCCCGATACTGATCCGATCGGCCCTTGCCGGTGAGGCGCTCCCGCCCTGCTGTGGGAGCGCCTCACCCCATCCCCTCAGGAGATCGACGTGAGTATCCGCAGAACCACCGCCGCTGTCGCCGTAGTCGCGATGTTCACCGCACTGGTCGGGCTCTGTGCCTCGGCCGGGTACGAAGAGGCCGGCACCGTCACGACGGCGGCGCCTCCGGTCTCGGAGGACTGGGTCTGGAGCGGGCACTGGATGCGGGAACCCGAGGCCTGAGCGGCGGTCGGAGCCGCTCCCTCCCCAAGGTCCAATGGTCTTCCCAGGCGGCCGGTGCCAGGATTCCCGAGGTAGGGAGGCTCCGCCTCTCCGCAGAAATTCCGATGGATGGGTGGTCGTCATGTCCGAAATGAACGCGAGCATTTTCGAGGAGATCCAGGAGCAGAACCTGGACGACATCGTCGCCGGCGACGTCGCTCCCGACAGTATCAGCGTCACCGTCCCTTGGATCGCCTGTGCGATCGCCAGCAGGAACAACACCGGCCTGTACTGCACCGTCACCCTCGAATGCAACAACCCCGGCAGCGTGTGCTGATCTTCTGAGGTTCGGTCGGGGCGGGTCCGGTTGTTCCCGCGCCGCCTTTTCCCAAGGAGACAGACAACAGATCGTTGAGGCATCGGGCCCTCCGTTCGGCCCGGTCGGTGACGAGAACTCTAGGAGCCTCAGAATGGTCGCGGTAGAGCCGGCTGCGTTGTCGCGGGTGCTGGAGAGGTATCTTCCGGAACTCTCCTCCGAGACGACACGTGATCACGTGTCCCGCGGGCTCCGGGACGTGGAGGCGGATCCGGGGGCGCTCTCCGATGAGGGGTTCCCCGCTCCGCCCCCCTACGATCCGGCTCTCGATCCCGACGGCCGGTTCGCGGACTACTTCCGGCACCTCGTCCTGGCGTGGACACGTGATCTGCGAGCGGAGATCCCCGGCTTCGCCTGTCTCGACGAGGACAACACGGTCTTCGAGGACTTCGTGGCGGCCCAGGTCCCGGCCGTCGCGGAACTCCTGGTGCGCACTCTCCTCCGGGAGCTGTTCCTGCGGAGGTCGCAGGGACTGCTCCGGGGGGAGTCCCCCCAGGAGCGCTACCGGAGCTTCCGGGAGTGGACGAACAGCTCCGAAGGCCACCGCGCGTTCCTGTCGCGCTACCCGCGTGCGTTCGACGCGGCGCACCGGCGCGTGCGAAGGGCTGGGATCGGGCTCTCACGCATCCTGTCGCGGGTGGAGGTTCACCGGGAGGGGCTGAACGCCCTGCCCGGTGTGGCGGAGGAGGACCGGGTCTCCACGGTCCTGACGGGGCAGGGGGACGCGCACAACGGCGGCAGGTCCGTGGCCCGGATCGTCTTCGCGGACGGAGGGCGCGTCCTGTACAAGCCGCGGCCGTTGGACTCCGAGGTCGGTTTCAACGGCCTGGTCGGCTGGTTCAACGAACGGTCGGGGACGGACCTGCCCACGGTGTCCGTGCTCCCCTGCGGCGACGAGGGGTTCGTGGAGTACGTGCGGGCGGATGCACCCCGCTCCGGCTCGGACGGGTACTTCGCCCGGATCGGGCGGCTGCTGGGCATCCTCTACCTGGTCAAAGCCATCGACATCCACTTCGAGAACGTGGTGACGTGCGCCGGGGGACCGGTGGTCGTCGACACCGAGACACTGGTGACACCGCGGCTCGCCGCCCCGGAGCCGAACTCCGCCAGGTCCGCGATGGAGGAGGCGAACTCCCTGCTCGGAGAGTCCGTCACCGGTATCGGCGTGCTCCCCTTCACCATGAGGAAGGGCGGACCCGGAGAGGCCGGCATGGACGTCGGGGTCGTCGGCTACGACCCCGGCCAGCAGGTCCCCTTCAGGAACCTGCGGATCCGCAACCCCGGACGGGACGACATGTTCGTCGAGCTCGCGCAGGAGACGTCCGTCAACGCCACCGCGAACCTCTCGGTGGCCAGGGCCACCGACCTGCCGGTGCGCGAGCAGCGGGACGCCGTCAAACGCGGGCTGCGGCACGTCCTGGAGTTCGCCGCCGCCAACAAGGAGGAGGTCGCGGCCTCGGTCGAGGAATTCCTGGGAAACGTTCCGTTCCGTTTCCTCCACCACCCCACGATGTTCTACGCCCAGCTTCTGCGGATGGTGACGCACCCGGACGCGATCACCGATCCGCTGGTCCGCAAGGCGGTGCTCCACCGGGTGTTCCTGGGCGCCCGGGGGAGGTACGGGATCGCCGAGGACGAGGCGCGCCAGCTCGCGGAGGGAGACATCCCCTACTTCTGCTACACCGCGGATTCCCGGACACTGCTGGCGGGTGACGGCCGGGTCGTCCTGGAGAACGCCTTCGAGGAGCCCGGAATGGACACCGTCCGGGCACGGATCGCCGCGCTGGACGGGGCGGCCATCGACCGGCAGGCGGCCCTGGTGGACCTCTCCTTCGTCGCCAAACTCCCGTTGGCCGACGACGTCACCGGCTTCCTCGCCCGGCGTTCGCCCGGGACCGCCCCCGCCCGGGTGGGCTCGTCCCGGTTCCTCGCCGAGGCCGTCCGCATCGGCGACACGCTCGTCGACGACATGGTCGACGGTTCCGACCCCCGGCATCCCGCGGTCTGGATCGGACCTCAGGTGACGACCCCCGAGGGCGAGGAATGGACCCCCGGAGCCTCCGGATTCGACCTGTACGCCGGCATGCCCGGGATCGCGCTGGCCCTGGCCGGGCTGGCCCGGGAGACGGGGGAGGAACGCTTCCGCCGGGCGGCCCTGAGGGTCGTGGAGCCGCTCGAGGACCTGCTGGTCGGGGGTTCGCTGAACGTGCTGGGGGGCACGGTCGGCGGCATGTGCGGACCGGACGGCATCGCCTACGCCGTCGCCACGGCCAGAGGCCTGATCGGCGGTGGCGGGCCGAGCGTCGGCGAGATGGCCCGCGCGCTCGTGTCGGACATCGATCCGCCGCGCCTGTACGACTACGTCACCGGCTCCGCCGGGAACCTGGCGATCTGCCTCTCCCTGCACCGCAACGCCACCGACGCAGAGGACCGCAGATCCGCGGCGGCGGCGGCCGAGGTCCACGCCGGGCACGTGATGAAGGGCGTTCGCGAGAGCGGTGCGGTCGACGGCCGGGTCACCGAGTACACCGGCTACGCGCACGGGGCCATCGGGATCGCGCCGCCACTGCTGGAGTACGCTGCGGTCTTCGGTGACCGGGAGGCCGCCGAGGCGGGCACGCGCCTGGCGGAGGCCGTCCGCGACGCCCGGGACGTTCACAGCCAGGACTGGCCCCGGGCCTGGAAGGAGGACCGGCCCTCCTACGCCTGGTGCCACGGCGCCCCGGGCATCCTCCTGGGGGCCCTGGAGGTGAACCGCCGTGTTCCCGGGCTCTTCGGCGAGGACGTCCTGGGCCGCCTGGCGGAGCTGACCGCCGCCTGGGGCTTCGGCAACAATCCGACGTACTGCCACGGCGACCTGGGCAGCCTGGAGACCGTCCTGCTGGCGGAACAAACGGTCCCGGGACTGTTCGGCGAAGGCGTCGACGACCTCTACCCCCGTCTGTTCACCGAGGTCATCGAGCGCTACCCGGAGCGGTCGGACACGAAGTACACCTACAGCAACGGCCTCATGCTCGGCCGGGCCGGCATGCTCTGGTCCGTCCTGCGCCACCTCGACCCCCGCGCGTATCCGTCGGTGGTGCGCCTCGAATGACGCGACCGCGCTCCGGAGCCGCGACGAGGTCATCGGACGGGCCGCATGTCCGCAGTCCCGCCGAATCGAATGCGGGAGATCCCCGTGGGCAGGAGCGGATCTCCGCCCGGGTACGGAGCCGGCCGCCCCGCGGCGGCCGGCCTTTCTCTGTGAAGTGGAGGGCACCGATGCGTGTACGGCGTGTGCGGGAAGTCCAGCAGTTCACCCAGACCGAGTGCGGCCTCTGCTGCGTCGCGATGGTGTTGTCGGCCTACGGCTCGCGTGGAACGGTGTCACCGCTGCGACGCGACCACGAGACGGGGCGCGACGGCCTTTCACTCCGGGAGGTCGCCACGATCCTGCGCGGGTACGGCATGCGGGTCCGGGCGTTCCGCGCGGGGATCGGCAAGCTCAACGAGCTCCAGTTCCCGCTGGTGGCCCACTGGAACGACAACCACCTCGTGGTCCTGGAGGAGGTCACGGGCAGCACGGTCACCGTGGTGGACCCCGCCTCGGGACGCCGCAGGTACCCGATCCGGGAGTTCGAGGAGCACTACAGCGGTATCGTCATCGAGGCGACGCCCACCGACGCCTACGTCCCGGTCGTCCACCGGGATCCGAGCGTGTGGTGGGAGTTCCTGCGGTCGCTGACGGGGGCGAGGCGGGCCCTCGCCCAGGTCCTCGCCCTGTCGCTGCTCCTCTACGCGTTCATTCTGTGCGTGCCCCTCGGGGTCCAGGTCGCGATCAACGGCCACAGTGCGTACTTCACGGATGCGCCCCTGGGACCGCTCCTGGCCATGATGGCCGTCCCCCTGGTGCTCTACTACCTCATCTCCTTGCTGCGGAGCCTGTTCCTGGCGACGGTCATCAGGCGTCTGGGCGAGGAGATGATGGGCAAGGCGTTCGGGAAACTCCTGACCCTGCCCTACAAGTACTTCGCGGGCCGGTCCCAGGGGGAGCTCATGTACCGGTTGGCGAGCATCGCCTCGGTGCGCGACATGGTCTCCGGCCAGGCGACGGCGGTTCTGCTGGACGTCGGCAGCCTGTTCGTCGTCTTCGGCTACATCTTCTACCGCTCCCCCCTCCTCGGAGCGGTCGCCCTGGCGGTCTTCCTCTGCATGGTCGCGATCGCCGTGGTCTCCTACCGGCCGATCCGGTCGGTGATCGACCGCGAGATCAGCGCCGGCGCCGAGTCCACCAGCATCCAACTGGAGGCCATGACCTCGATCGAAACGCTGAAGGTGTCGGGGATGACCGGTCCCTTCTTCGAGAACTGGAGGAAGGTCTACGCCGAGGCCGTGAAGCAGACCTGGAGGCGGATCGTCATCCAGGGGGCGGCCTCCGGCGCGTACTCCGCGTTCCAGGTCTTCGGTCCGCTGGTCGTCCTGGTCACGGGGCTGTGGCTGGTCCACGAGGGGCGGTTGGACCTGGGGTCCGCCGTGGCCGTGCAGACCCTGACCTCCACCGGCCTGGGCACGGTGACGTCCCTGTCCGGGGCCTTCACCCAGCTGATCACTGCGAACGCGCAGGTGGAGCGGGTCGGGGACATCCTCAACCATCCCGCGGGCAACGAGATGCCGGGCGACCGGAAACCACCCGTCACCGGGGAGATCTCTCTGCGCGGTGTGGGGTTCGCCTACCCCGGTTCCAAGGTGCCGGTCCTGGAGGACGTGTCCTTCGAGGTCCCGGCCGGCGCCCGGGTCGCGGTCGTGGGGAGCACCGGTTCGGGCAAGAGCACGCTCGGCAAGCTGCTGATGGGTCTCTATCCGCTGGGTGCCGGCGAGATCAGGTACGACGGCGTTCCACTGACCGGTATCGACGCGGGGTGGTTCTACCGGCACGTGGCCTACGTCCCGCAGGAGATCTCACTCAGCAACAGGTCGATCGCCGACAACATCCGTTTCGGTCTGCCCGACGCCGATCCGGAGACCGTCCACAGGGCCGCGCGCGAGGCGCAGATCGACGGGGACATCGAGGTGATGCCGCTCGGTTACCACACCCAGGTGAGGGAGATGGGGGGAAGTCTGTCCGGGGGCCAGCGCCAGCGCATAGCCATCGCGCGGGCCCTGGCCAGGGCACCCAGGGTCCTGGTCCTGGACGAGGCGACGAGCTCCCTGGACACGGTCACGGAGGCGATGATCGCCGCGACCCTGGACGGACTGGCGTGCACGAGGGTCATCATCGCCCACCGCCTCTCCACCGTCGTGAACGCCGACCTCATCGTCGTTCTCCAGGAGGGGCGGGTCGTCCAGACGGGGCGGCACGACGATCTCGTCGGCCGCCCCGGCCCCTACAGGGCACTGGTGAGGTCGCAGAGCGATGTCACGGCCTGAGATCCGGCGCCGGACACGCGGGCTCGGCGGAGGGTGGCAGCGGCCCCGGACACGCCGAAGTGCCCTCCGGAGCGGGCCCGACCGCCTGCATGGCGGCGCGCAGGGCCTCCGCGCCGTCCGGGAGGGCCGAGCCGTGGGCCCCGCCGTCCCCCGGGCCGCAGGATCCGGGCCCTCCGGACCGGCACGGCCGCGTTCTTGCTGAAACGGCATGAACACTTGCCCCGTTCGCGGGCGCCGGACGACCATGCCGGTATGACTGAGAGCGCGAACAACCCCAGTGACGTCGACGTCGTGATCGTCGGCGGCGGAGTCGCCGGCCTGTCCGGCGCGGTGACCCTCGTCCGGTCCCGGCGGTCCGTCGTGGTCGTCGACTCCGGCGAGCCCCGCAACGCCCCGGCGTCCGGAGTGCACGGCCTGCTGTCGAGGGACGGCATCGCCCCGGACGAACTCCTGCGCGTGGGACGGGAGGAGGTCACCGGATACGGCGGCCGCGTGGTCCCCGACCGGGCGGTCACCGCGAGCCGGAACGGCGACGGCTTCCTGGTGGAGACCGCGGGCGGGAGCCGCTTCCGGGCCCGGCGGCTCCTGGTGAGCACGGGGCTCGTCGACCGGCTTCCCGACATCCCCGGGTTGCGCGAGCGGTGGGGCCGGGACGTGCTGCACTGCCCCTACTGCCACGGATGGGAGGTGCGGGACCAGGCCATCGGGGTGCTGGCCACCGGCCCGGCGTCCGTCCACCAGGCGCTGCTGTTCCGCCAGTTGTCCGACGAGGTCACCCTGTTCCGGCACACCGTCGGCGACCTGGCAGACGAAGCGTGGGAGAAGCTCGCGGCCCGCGACATCGCGGTGGTCGAGGGGGAGGTCGCCGGACTGGAGGTCGAAAGCGACCGCCTCACCGGAGTGCGACTGGCCTCGGGGCCGCGGATTCCGATCAGCGCGCTGGTCGTAGCTCCCCGGTTCGAGGCCCGGGACGACGTCCTCGCGGGCCTCGGACTGACCGCCGCGGAGCACCCGATGGCCGTCGGGGAGCAGGTGGCGGCGGACGCCAGCGGGCTCACCTCCGTTCCCGGTGTGTGGGTCGCCGGGAACGTGTCCGAGGTCCTGGAGGGGGTCCCGGGCGCGGCCGCCGCCGGTGTGCGGGCCGCCGCGGCCGTCAACGCCGACCTGGTGGCCGCCGACACCGGCGCCGCGCTCACCCGCCGCCTCGCCGGGAACAGCGCGCACGCCTAGTCCCGGGGCCGTCCGCGCCCCCCAGCGGTCACGTGGTCCGGGCTCGCAGATGGGCGCGTTGGCCCTGGCTGCCGAAGAGCACCAGCAGTTCGACCGGCCGGTCGTCGGCCGGTGCCAGGCAGTGGGGCACGTGCGTGTCGAACTCGGCGACCTCGCCGGGGACGAGGACGAGGTCCTGGTCGCCGAGGACCAGTCGGAGGCGGCCCTCGAGGACGTAGACCCACTCGTAGCCCTCGTGCGTCCTCGTCTCCGGCTCGGCCCGGTCGGGCCGGGGAGGGATGACGAGCTTGTGCGCCTGCATGCCGCCGGCCCGGCGGGTCAGCGGGATGTACGTCATCTCGGGCCGGTGCACCGGTCGCAGGTGGACGCGGGGGTCGCCGGTCTGCGGGGCGCCCACGAGCTCGTCCAGGGCGACTCCGTGGGCACGGGCCAGGGGGAGCACCAGTTCGAGCGTCGGCTTCCGGTCACCGCTCTCCAACCGGGACAGCGTGCTCTCCGAGATCCCCGTCGTCCGCGACAGCGCCGCCAGCGTGATCCCCCGCCGCCGCCGCAGTTCCCGCAGCCGCGGACCGACGGCGGCGAGGGTCTCCCTCAGTTCGTCCATACCCACCACCTTGCCGGAACGGCATGAATTCTTGCAACCGGGCCGACCACGGTCCGGAGGAAGGCGGCACAGCCATGACCGACGACAGTCCCGACGCGGACCGGAATCCCGACGAGGCCGCACGTTTCTGGGAGCGGCTCCACACCCAGCGGGAGGAACGGCACTGGTCGGGCCGTCCCAACCCGGTGCTGGTCGAGACCGCGCACGCGATCGCGCCCGGCACCGCGCTCGACCTGGGCAGCGGTGGGGGCGGGGACGCCGTCTGGCTCGCCGCCCGGGGCTGGCGGGTCACCGCCGCCGACATCTCCGCGACCGCCCTGTCCCGGGCCGCCTCGCACGCGTCCGCCGCCGGCGCCGCCGTCGCACGGCGGCTGACCGTCGAACGGCACGACCTCGCCCGCACCTTCCCCGCGGGCTCGTTCGACCTGGTCAACGCGCACTATCTGCAGACCCCGTTCGCACTTCCCCGCGCCCGCGTCCTCCGCCGGGCCGCACGGGCGCTGACGCCCGGCGGTCTGCTCCTCGTCGTCGACCACGGATCCGAGCGCCCCTGGTCCTGGAGCTCCGGCCAGGACACCCGTTTCCCCGCTCCGGAGGAGGTCTTCGACGCGCTCGCGCTGGACCCCGCGGCATGGCGGCCCGAACGCCTCGACACCCCGCGGCGCGAGGCGACCGGGCCCGACGGGGAGACCGCCACCGTCACCGACACCGTCGTCGCCGTGCGCCGCCTGGCGCCCTGACCACCCGCCACCGCCCCCGGCGCCTCCGAGGCGGGCCCCGGCAGGGGCGCGCCCGGCGGGGCCCTGGCCGCCGGACGCCCTACCCGGGCGCGGGCAGGGCGTCCGGCAACCCGAGCAGCGCGAAGTGCTCGCGCCCGACGAACGACGTCAGCGCGCACACGCGGTCCCCGTCCAGCGTCAGCACCGTGACCGACCACGCCGCGTACACGCCCGCTCCGTCGTCCCACAGGTACCCGGCGACCGCCGGCTGGCCGTTCGCCTCCGTCGGCAGCGTCCGCCAGCTCCCGCACCCGGTGATCGGGACCCGTACGGCGAAGTCCGTGACGGCGGCGCGCCCCCGGTACCAGTGCGGCATCGGCGGCATCGACCAGGTGACGTCCTCGGTGAGCAGGGCGACGAACGCGTCCACGTCACCGTTCTCCAACGCGGACGAGTAGCCCTCCACGACCTCCCGCAGGCGCGCGTCGTCCACCTCCCGCAGGGTCCGCTGCTGCGTACGGGCGGGAACGCGCTCGGCCACGGCGCGGCGCGCCCGCTGGAGGGCGCTGTTGACCGACGCGGTCGTGGTGCCCATCGTCCCGGCGATCTCGGCCACCGAGTACCCCAGGACCTCGAAGAGCAGCAGCGCGGCGCGCTGGTTGCCCGGCAGGTGCTGGAGCGCGGCGACGAACGCGAGCTCCACGGCCTCGCGCTGCTCGTACCTGGCGTCCGGGGTCGTCGGCAGCGCGTCGAGGCCGGTGTCCGGGTAGGGGCCGAGCCACGCGACCTCGGTCCGCGGCGCGTCGCCGACCACCGCCCCGTCGCTGGCCGGGCCCAGGTCGACGGGCAGTGCCCGCCGTCCGCGCCGCTCGGCGGCGTCGAGGCACACCCGCGTGGCCACCCTGTACAGCCACGAGCGGAGCGAGGAGCGCCCCTCGAAGCCCTCCAGGCCGCGCCAGGCCCGGACGAGGGCGTCCTGGAGGGCGTCGTCGGCGTCGTGCGCCGAGCCGAGCATGCGGTAGCAGTGCGCGTGGAGCTCCCGGCGCAGGGGGGCGACGAGGCGGGCGAACGCGGCGTCGTCCCCGCCGCGCGCCCGGTCCAGGTCGTCGTCCCCGTGCGACGGGGTGGTCGTGTGGGTCACGGGCACCGATTCTGCTACGCACGAACGACATCCCTCCCCAGGACGGCCGGTGGAGGGATGTCGCGTGCGAGGGGACCCCCGGCGGCCGGATGGCCGGAGGACCACCGCGGCCGCTGGAGTGACCGGCGCGCGGGGCCGCCGGGGGCGTGTGGGACCCGACCCCCGCCGGTGGGTCCCACGGTCGGGGCGCGCCGCGTCGAGGATTCCCGCCCCTGTCAGCGCGCCCCGGTTCCGGGACCGGCGTCAGCCGGTGTAGTTGGGGTCCGCGGGCCGGGGCCGGGCGGGGTCGGCGGGGTCGATGGGGCTGCCGTCCGGGCCGACGCCGGGCCGCGCGGTGGGGTTCTCACCGGACGCGGCGGGATCCTCGGCGGGGTCCGGCGAGGGGGAGGCCTGCTGCTCGGCCTCCCGCTCCGCCCGCTCCGCCCGCTCGGCCTCCAGTTCGGCTTCCCGCTCCTCCCGCTCGGCCTCCAGCTCGTCCCAGACCGCCGCGCAGTCCCGCGGGCTCCCGAACCGGGCCTCCAGCTCGGCGACGCGCTCCTCGTTCAACCCCATGCTCTCGGCCCGCTCCAGGACCGTCTCCCGGCACTCCTCCAGCCCGCTGGGGGGAGCCCCGGAGCCGTCGGCCAGGGCGGGCGCGGCGCCGAAGAGCGCCAGCGTGGTGACTCCGGCGGCCAGGAAGAAGGACTTCAGTCGCATGATCGACCTTTCGTTGCGTTGTCTGTGGTGGTTCACGGCGGACGGAGCGGTCTCCGCCCGCCTCCGGTCCCGGTTCCGCCCCCGTACGCGCGGAACCGGGACCGCTCCTCACGCGGAGATCTCGACCGGGGTGCCGATCGGCAGGTTCTCGGCCATCCAGGTGACGTCGTCGTTGGAGACGCGGATGCACCCGTGGCTCACCTGGCGGCCCAGGGCGTCCTCGTCGTTGGTGCCGTGCACCGCCAACTGGCCGGGTCCGCCCGCGAACTGCTCCAACGTGTCGGAGAAGCCGCTGAGCCCGAAGGCGTAGACGCCGTAGGGGCCCTCGGGGTCCGGCGGCTCGAGCAGCTCGGTGAAGTAGTAGCGGCCCGCCGGGGTGGGCGTCTCGCTCTCCCCCGTGCCGATGGTTCCCGAGCGCACCTCCTCCTCTCCTTCCAGAACGGTGAACGCGAACCCCGACATGTCGACCTCCACGCGGTACTCGGTGCTGGTCAGCGTCACCTCGTCGCTGCGCACCCACCCCGTGCTGCCGTTCGGACGGATCGGCAGGAGCACTTCCAGCCAGTCGCCCTCGACGCGTTCGACGAGGAACGTCCGGTCCTCGCCGAAGTCGTTCGGGCTCGCCAGCGTCTCCAGGACCTCGTCGCCGCCCGGCTCGGTGCGGACGTCGATCGCGTCGCCCGCGACCGTGGCGATCGTGGCCCCCGCCGCCGCGTCCTCCGCGGTGTCCGGAGCGCCACCACCGCCCTCCTCGTCCGGTGCGGCGGACGAGCACGCCGTGAGGGCGGCCAGGAGCGAGGCCGTCACCAGGGGCGGCAGGGCCGCGCGCGGTCCGGGCCGGGTCGGGCGCGGAAGCAGTGCGGATCGACGCATGGGGAACCATCCGGGTTCGTGTGGCGGGGGGCGGCCCTCGGACGCGGTGGTCCGCGCCGGGACGCCGGGGACTCGTCCGGGTCGGTGTCGCCCGGCCGGACGGTTATGAACCATGGCGTACGAATGTGTGGATCCTGTGTGCTCGCCGTGTGGGAACCGTGTTCTGACCTGGGGGGTGTTCCCGGGCGACTTCCGCCGGCGTGTCCGCTTCCTTCGGCGCGGCGTACGATCGAGCCGCGCCAGCGTTCCCACGAGCGAGCGGAGGACCCCGTGTGCGCCCATGTGCTCGTCGCCGAGGACGACACGAACCAGGCCGACCTCATCCGGCGCTACCTGGAGCACGAGGGCCACGTCGTGCGTGTGGTGCACGACGGCCGAGCCGCGGTCGCCGAACACCACCGGGAGTGCCCCGACCTGGTGATCCTCGACGTGATGATGCCGGTCATGAGCGGTCTGGACGCCTGCCGCGCGCTGCGGGCCGAGTCCGACGTGGCGGTCCTGATGCTCACCGCACGCTCCACCGAGGAGGACCTGCTGACGGGGCTCGACCTCGGCGCGGACGACTACGTCACCAAGCCCTACAGCCCGCGCGAGCTGATGGCACGCGTACGCACCCTCCTGCGCCGGTCCCGCCGCCGTGTCGAACGGACCGACCGCGTCATGCGCACCGGACCGCTCGCGGTCGACCCCGACCAGCACACCGTCGAGCTCCACGGCGAACCCGTCGACTGCACCCCCGCGGAGTTCCAACTGCTCGCGGCGCTGGCCGCCCAGCCGGGGCGGGTGTTCAGCCGGGCGCAGCTGTTGGAGCACATCCACGGTGTCAGCCGCTTCATCACCGAGCGCACGATCGACGTCCACGTGATGAACCTGCGCCGCAAGCTCGAACCGAACCCACGCAAACCCGCGCTGCTCGTCACGGTCTACGGCGTCGGCTACAAACTGAACGGCTCGGTCGATGGCGCGCCGTAGGGGCGCGCTGCGGCACAGCCTGCTCGCGCGCATGCTGGCGAGCTCCGTGCTCGTCGCGGTCTGCTCCATCACGGCGACCGCGTGGTTGGCGGTCCAGGGCACGTCGGAGTCGATCAGCTCGGAGCAGGGCGAGACGCTGGCCGCCGACACCCGCATCCACGACACCCTCGTCGGCTACGCGGCGACCCATCCCGACTGGGACGCCGTCGACGCGACCGTGGGCGAGCTCGCCGAGGAGACGGGACGGCGCATCGTCCTGGCCACGGAGAACCGACGCCTCCTCGCCGACTCGGAAACCGGATCGGAGGCGCCGCTCCCACCGCGCGCCTCATCCGTCGTGGACCCGCTCGCGGTGGACGTGACCCTGGTGTCGGAGGGGTCCGACCGTGTGGACGCCCGTGCGGTCGGACCGTTCGCGCTCGACGACGCGGACCGCGCGCGTCTGGAGGACGTCGCGGCGAGGGCCGTCGGCTGCCTCAGTGACGAGTGGGGGCTCTCGGCCACGGTGGAGACCGCGCCGAGCGGTCGCCCGTACCTGGCGACGGCGGACGGGGGTGAGGACGTCGCGTTCGCGGCGGAGTACTGCGGGTTCGAGGACCTGGAGGCGCCCACCGGGAGCGAGGCGACCGTCCTGGAACGGCTGAGCGATCTCACCGGGAGCTGCCTGGACACCGACGCGCCCGAGGTCGCGTTCCGCATGGACTGGTCGCGGGGGACGGCCGTGGCCGTTCCCGTTCCGCCTTCACCCGCGGACGATCCGGGCGACGACGCCCGCGCGCCGCGGGACCCCTCCCCGGGGACCGACCCCGGCTGGCCGTCCGAGGAGGGGGACCCGTCGCAGGAGCCCAGTGCGGGCCCGCCCGAGGACGCGGCGCTGGACCGGGAGGCAGCGCAGGCGGAGGAGGAAGAGGCGGAGCGGCGGGCCGAGGAGGAGGCCTTGTGGGCCCCGACCCCGGTGGCCAGCGACGCTCCCGACGGCTCCGGGGTGCCGGAGGATCCGAACAATCCGTTCGCGACGGTCTCACCCGGACTGGACGAGCGCGCCGCCGAGTGCGTGGCCAGCGCCCGCCGCGAACTGCTCCGCCCGTACGTGGCCCCGGCGGCCCTCCTCTTCATCGACGACCCGTCCGCCGGCACCGCCGCCGCGCCCTCCCTCTCCCGTGAGGGCCTGCTGCGGGTCTCCGGTGTGGTCCTGCTGGTGCTGGTGCTGACGGTCGGGGTGAGCGTGGCCGTCTCGACGCGGTTGGTGCGTCCCGTCCGCGCGCTGACCGACGCCGTGACGCGGATGCGCCAGGGGCGGGGAGCGGCACGGGTCGAGGTGCGCGACTCCGGTGAGATCGGTGAACTGGCCGCCGCGTTCAACGAGATGTCGGAGCACCTGGAGCGGTTGGAGGACCAGCGCAAGGCCATGGTCAGCGACGTCTCGCACGAGCTGCGCACGCCGCTGAGCAACCTGCGGGGGTGGCTGGAGGCCGTCCAGGACGGGGTGGCCGACCTGGAGCCGGAGCGCATGGAGATGCTGGTGGGCGAGACCCTGCTGCTCCAGGACATCATCGACGACCTGCGGGACCTGGCGTTGGCGGACGCGGGCAAGCTGCGGCTGTCCCTCGAGTTGGTGGAGGCGCGCGGACTCGTCGAACAGGTCGCGGCCAGCTACCGGCTGCGCGCGGACGAGGCGGGGCTGGAGCTGGTCACCGAGACGTCCGACGTCGTGCTCAGGGCCGACCGCACACGGCTGTTCCAGGCCGTGGGCAACCTGCTCGGCAACGCCCTGCGGCACACCTCGGAGGGGACGGTCACCGTACGGGTCCGCCCCGAGGGGGACGAGGCGGTGTTCGAGGTCGCCGACACGGGGACGGGCATCGCCGCCGAGGACCTGCCGAACGTGTTCGACCGGTTCTGGCGGGCGGAGAAGTCGCGCAGCCGCCAGACCGGGGGAAGCGGCCTGGGGCTGTCCATCGTGCGCAACCTGACCGAACTGCACGGCGGGAGGGTCTCGGTCGAGAGCGCCCTCGGCGAGGGAACGACGTTCACGCTCCGGCTTCCCCTGGTGGGGCCCTGACGGCCCCGCAGCGCTCCGGATCACCCGCCGATGACGTAGGGCCGTTCCTGGGGCTGGTCCTCCTCCAGGGGAAGTTCGACGACGGGCACGTAGCGGCCGACCGCCTCGCCGCCGCGTTCGGGACCGTAGCTGAGCACTCCGGCCCCGGCCGGGACCTCGTGGGCGCTGTTGAGCAGCATGAGCTGGTCGAACACGTCGGAGGGCAGCGGAGGGCCGTCGAGTTCCATGGCGTTGGTGGTGCGCACGGCCGAGGCCGCCACGGCGAACGCGTCGTGGTTGACCAGGGCGTAGCCGTTGTCCAGTGCGGACGGGTCGTCGGTCACCTCCTCCGCGAAGGCCGCCCTGAAGGCGGCGTAGCCGGGGGGAACGTCCACGTCGGGGCTGCCGGTCGCCCAGCGGGGGTCGATGCCTGACGCGTGGACGAGGGTGATCCGGCTCTCCTCCAGCGTCGCCATCAGCTCCTCGTCGGCCAGGGCGCTCAGGCCGGTGACGACGAACAGCACCCGCACGGGGGTGTCCGCGCAGGCCCGGGCCGCGAGGGAGTCGAGGAACGCGTTGAGGTCGGGCGTGCGCCCCGCGAACAGCACGGTGTCGGTCCCGGCCGCGCACACGTTGAGGGTCACGGTGTTGAACAGTCCGGCCCGGGGGGCGTCCCCCACGGTCGTCCCGCTGAACTCCTGCGCCTGACCGGTGACGTACTCCCCGAGCCGGGTCCGGTAGGCGTCGCGGAGCGTGCTGACGAACAGGTCCGGTTCGGTGGTGTCGTAGACGAGCGTGGCCCGCGGCGTCTCCTCCAACGCGTCGAGGTAGCCCCGGAGCGCGCGCACGTACTCGGAGTTGCTGGGGGCGGCGCGGAGCAGACCGGGGATCTCGAAGTGGTCGAGGCCGTCGGCGGTGACCGCGGAGGAGACCATGGGGATCTGGTTCTCGGCGAGGCGTTCGGCGGCCGCCCGGGTGGACTCGACGCTCACGCCCATGCCCACGACGGCCACGAGGGGGACCGGCTCGGCGGACATCGCGACGAGGTCGTCCACGACCGTCTCCCAGTGCTCCTGCTGGGCGCCCATGTTGGCGAGGACCAGCTGGATCCGGGGGCTGGGGTCGCCGAAGTCGTGCGAGTGGTTGGCGCGCATCATCCCGGTGTAGGCGCCTTCCAGGGCCCTGCGGATGCGGCCGGGGTCCATGGGGCTCACGTCGCCGAACGTGAGTGTGCCCAGGAAGGCGATCCTGACCACCGTTCCGCCCTCCTCGGCCACCCGGGCGTTCTCGGCGGCGATGAGCGCCTGGATCTCGGCGAAGTCCTCGTGGAAGACGTGGTCGCCGTCGCTGACGCCCACGCACTGCCCCTGGACCGACCGCACGCCGTTGCCCGGCCCGCCGCAGGCGAACCGGTCCCACACCGCGACCGTGCCCGCCGCCAGCGCCAGGACGACGGCTACGGCGAGCGCCGGCGCGAGTCGTCGCAGACGGCGGAACCGCTGGGGTCGGGGGATGACGACCCCGCCACCCGCAGGGTTCCTCTCCTGTTCGGCCATGGTCTGGACTTCCTTCCGGTGTCTGGGGAGGTCGACGCCGCCGGAACGCACGCGGCCCGGACGGGGTTCAGGCGGTGCCGTGGAAGCGGCGCCAGTACTCCAGGTGCGCGCTGGCCTCGTCGAGGAGGTGGCTCTGGCCCGAGGGGCAGTACTGGGACAGTTCGGTCAGCGCCTGGGAGCAGACGGCGTGCAGGTGGTCGGTGCGGAACATGTCGGGGTCGCCGAGGATGCGGCGGGCGGCGACGAGCTTGAGGCAGGCCTCGGTCTCGGCGGACGTGCCCTCGCCGATCTCCTCCGTCCACATCCGGCGCCAGGTCTCGTGGAGGGGCGGCGCCGGACGGGAGCGCATCGGGGCGCCGGTGATCGTGCGGAGCCGCCGGACCCAGGCGGCCCCGCCGATGTCCGGGGCCTTGAGCCAGCCCTCGAAGTGCCAGGCGACGCGGAGGAGCTGGCCGTCGCAGAGGCGGTGGTAGATCTCGCTCTCGGTGGCGCGCTCCGGGTCCGGGTCGGCGCCCTGGTAGTAGTCGGCGAGGAGGCGGTGGGTGGTGGACCAGTCCGGGTGGGGGCCGCCGGAGGCGCGCCGGGCCAGCCTGCGCAGCAGCAGGCGGCGCAGCACGGTGGTGCGTTCGCCGTCCCACAGGGGGTGGGCGCGCAGCTCGTTCTCGCCGACGGTGCGGGGAGGGTCCTGGGCCCGGTACAGCCACAGCCCCGCGTCCATGTCCCTCGCGGCGGAGCAGGTGGTGAGCGCCTCGCGGAGGTCCTCGGGAAGGTCGGTGAGGGCGGCTCCGAGCACGTCGGCGAGCATCCGCTCCTCGGTCGTGCGGGTCGAGGCCCGTCCCGTGCCGGGGTCGGCGGGCGCGTGCGCGAGGGCCTCGTGGAGGCCGCGGCCCCGAACCCCGGTCCAGGCCTCGACCAGCCGGACGGTGGCGGCGGGGTGTCCGGCGGTGAACTCCCACAGCCGTTCGGCCGGGTCCCCGGCGACCTCGCCGTCGGTCCGCTCCGCGAGAAGGCGCCCCGTGTCCCGCGCGGTCAGGGCGGACATCCGGAAGGCGGTCCAGGCGGCGTCCTCCCCGATCCCGTCCCGGGGTTCGGGGAGGGCGCGGAGCAGGCTGTCCCTGCCGGCGGCGACGACGGTGAGCGGTTCGGGGTCGGCGCTGCCGGGCACCTGGGTGAGGGCCTGGACGAGTTCGGGTCCCACGCCGCGGTGGGCGTTGTCCAGCAGGATCACGGGCGTGGGTAGGGCGTGGACGCGCCTGGGCGCGTGCCGCATGTCGGCGCGCAGGGCGTCGCACAGGAAGGCGGTGACGATCTGGCGGTTGGTGAGCCCGCGCGTGGGGTCGGCCCGGTCGGGTTCCCGGGCGCTGTGGGCGAGGGCGACGAGGGAGTCCACCTCGCCGTCGTTGCGGCCGCGGTCCCGGGTGCGGAACCACGTGACCGCGCGGTCGGCCCCCGCGGCGCCGAGGCTGGCGACGGAGGCGACCCAGCGGGAGATGTCGAGGACGGCGCCCTCGGGCCCGAGGAGTTCGGCGGGCGGGATGAGGTCCCGGGCGCGGTCGAGCCGGTCGCCCAACCAGCTCAGGCTGCCGCGGTCCTGGGCGCGGACCCGTTGGAGGACCTGTTCGACCTGCTCTCGTTCGCCGCCCGGATCGCCGTCCCCCAGGTCGAGCCGCAGGGCGAGCAGGGCGATCCACAGGCGGGGGAACTCCAGGCGGCCGTAGTACCTGCGGTGGTGGCCGAGGCCGTTGGCGGTCACGGACACCAGGTCGGTGAGGACCGCGGCCACGTCGGAGTAGTAGCGGGGATCCGCGAGGTCGAGGTGGGCGTAGGGGATGTCGCGCTCCCTGAGGTTGGCGCCCATCCACCGCAGCAGGTGGGTCTTGCCGTGGCCGTGGCCGCCCTCCACGACCATGACCGGGCGGCGGCGGCCACCGCCGCCGGTCCACTCCGCTCTGATCAGGTCAGCGAAACACCTCGCCTCTCCGAGCTGTCCAACAGGACTGTCACTGCGGGGCTCCGTCACCCGACACTCCCCGGTCATTGGTCTCGGCCATTCACCTTGATGCGCGAATCCCGGGCGGATAACACGGTTCGCTGCTTTCGCAACACAGGCGTTATGTACGCTCTATTACTAGTGAGTGCTTTATGGGTTTTCGCGCGCTTTGAGACTCGTGTGACTGAAGTTGCTAGAGCGGCGTTGACGAGCGACCACACCCTGAGTTGTCCACAGCCCGACGGGCACCTCTTCCCGAATTCGGCTCACCCTGCTGTCATGAATGGGACGGACGCACGGGGAGAACGGTTCCGCCCGTGGAGGACGGGGACGCGCCGACGGCCGGATTGAACGGGGAGAGTCCAGTTCGGAAAGCGGGGGAACGGTTGCCAGGGAACCATCGGACGCGCGGGGGCGGATCCGCGGCACGCACCGGGACGGCGGGCTCCCGTGAGGGGACCGGCGCGGGACCGGCGCTCGGTTCCGGACCAGGACAGGAGAACGCCTTCGGTCCCCGGGCCGAGGGGGTGTCGGTGGCCGGGACGGGGGTGTCCCTCCGCGAGCGCTTCAGCTTGACGTCAGGCCACAGCCGCTCTACGCCGCCCGGCGTCGCCGGGAAGGGGTCACCGGGCGCTCGTAGATGTACTCCAGGCCGTCGGTCTCGTCCCACCGCTCGCCCACGTGCGCGAACCCGAACCCGGCGATGGTGGCCAGGGAGGCGGCGTTGTCCGGCCTGATCGACGCGCGCACCGTGGTCACCTCGGGGAAGGCGGCGGCGCGCCGCAGCAGTGCGGCCACGGTCGCCCGGCCGTACCCCCGGCGGCGCCGGTCCGGGTGGATCGCGTATCCGATCTCCACCCTCCCGTCCGCGTCGGGCGGCCCGTGGTACCCGCCGTTGCCCACCGTCCGGGGACGGCCCCGGTCTCCGTCGTCGTCCACCACCGCATAGGTCAGCCACCCGGCCTGGCCCGGGTCCTCGGTGAGCTGCACCAGGCGGAAGTGCCACAACCACCGCTCGGCCAGGAACTCCGGTCCGAACTCGACTCCCGCCAGCTCGCCCGCCTTGACCAGGTCCCCGTCCACCAGCGCCGTCAGCACACTCGTGGTCAGGTCCACCATCCGCACCCGCGGTGCGGCGGGCCCCGAGCCCCGGTCCGCATCCGTCATGCTCCGATCCTTCCCCGTCCGCCCCGACCGCAACAGACGTCCCGCGCGAAGTGTCCTGCGCCTCGGGCACAATGGCCGCACACCCGTGCCCGCCGCCGTCCGAGGAGCGCCATGTCCGCCGCCACCGCACCCGTGGACCAGCGCTGCGCCTGGGCGCGCGGCGCGTCGGACCTGATGAAGGCGTACCACGACGACGAGTGGGGCCGCCCCTCCCGCGACGACCGGTACCTGTTCGAGATGCTCGTTTTGGAGGGCGCCCAGGCCGGGCTGTCCTGGTCCACCGTGCTCAACAAGCGCGAGAACTACCGGCGCGCCCTCGACGGCTTCGACCCCGAGGTCGTGGCCGCCTACGACCAGGCCCGGCTGGACGCCCTCCTCCAGGATCCGGGCATCATCCGCAACCGGCTCAAGGTGGCCTCGGTCGTCCGCAACGCCCAGGCCTTCCTGCGCGTGCGGGACGACCGCGGCGCCTTCGCCGACTACCTGTGGGGCTGGGTGGACGGGTCCCCGATCGTCAACCGGTTCACCGACCCGTCCCAGGTCCCCGTGAGCACCCCGCTGTCCGACCGGCTCAGCAAGGACCTGAAAAAGCGCGGGTTCACGTTCGTCGGCACGACGATCGCCTACTCCTACCTCCAGGCCACCGGGCTCGTCGACGACCACCTGGTCGGCTGCCCCGCCAAACCCGTCTGACCTCCGGCCGCGCTCACCCCGCCCCGCCGTCCACCGGCGCCCCGCCGCGCGCGAGCGACCACCACCGTGTGACCCCGACCTCCTCCAGGAACGCGTGGTCGTGGCTGGCCACGAGCAGCGCGCCCCGGTAGTCGGCGAGGGCGTCCACCAGCTGCCGCTGGCTGTCCAGGTCCAGGTTGTTGGTGGGCTCGTCCAGGACCAGCAGCTGGGGCGGCGCGTCCGCCAGCAGCAGCCGGGCCAAGGCGACCCGGAACCGCTCGCCCCCGGAGAGGTCGGCCGCCCGCTGGTCCACCCGGTCCCCGCGCACGAGGAACCGCGCCAGGCTCGCCCGCACCTCGTGCGGGGTCGCCGTCCGCGCCGCGGCGCGGACGTTGTCCAGGACGCTGAGCCCGTCGTCGAGCACGTCCAGCCGCTGCGGCAGGTATCCGATCCGGCCGATCGCCGCGACGACGCCGACGCACGGGTGCTCTCCCTGGCCGACGACCGCCCGCAGCAGCGTGGTCTTCCCCGATCCGTTGGGACCGACGAGCGCGATCCGTTCCGGTCCGCGCACGTGCAGCCGCCCGTCGTCCGGCGTCCGCAGCTCCAGCACGTCACGCCCGGCGGGGACCTCCGTGGCGGGGAGCGCGACCCGGATGACGGCGTCGTCGCGGACGGCCTCCTCCGCGCGGACGAGTGCGTCGCGCGCCTCGACCAGCTTCTCCTCCTGCATGATCCGGTGCTTGCCCGCCGCCACCTGGGCATCACGCTTGCGCTGCTTCATGACGACGCGCGGTTCGCGCTTGGTGTCGTACATCTTCCGGCCGTAGCGCTGCCTCCGGGCGAGCTTGACGTGCGCGTCGGACAGCTGCCGCTTCTCACGCCGCACATCGGCCTCGGCAACGCGCACCGCGCGTCGGGCGCCCTCCTGCTCGGCGGCGAGCCGCTCGGTGTAGTCCGAGTGGTTCCCGCCCCACATGCGCAGCGTCCCCTCCCTGAGTTCGGCGATCTGGTCGACCCGTTCGAGGAGCTCGCGGTCGTGGCTGGCCACGATGAGCACCCCGCGCCAGGATTCGACGGCGTCATGGAGCCGTTCCCTGGCCGCACGGTCGAGGTTGTTGGTCGGTTCGTCGAGCAGGGTGACGGCGGGACGGCGCAGCGCCAGTCCGGCGAGGGCGACCAGCATCGTCTCCCCGCCCGAGAGTGTGCCGACGGACCGGTCCAGCGGAGCGCTCCCGTCCAGGTGGACCCCGAACCGCTCCACCTGGGCGAGCGCCCGTTCCTCCACGTCCCAGGCGTCTGCGACGGCGTCGAAGTCGGCCTCGGCGCCCCGGCCGCTCTCGATGGCGTGCAGGGCCGCGCGCGCCCGGTCGACGCCGAGCAGTTCGGCGACCGTGCGGCCGGTGTCCAGGGTGACGCCCTGGTCCAGCCAGCCGACGTCGCCGCTGACCGAGACCGTGCCCGAGGCCGGTGTGTGCGCCCCGGTGATCAGCGTGAGCAGCGTGGACTTCCCGCTGCCGTTGCGGCCGATCAGGCCTGTCCGGCCGTGGCCGAAGGCCGCGTCGAGGCCGGTGAAGACGGGCGTGCCGTCGGGCCAGGAGAAGGTGAGTCGTGAACAGACGACGGAGAAGGACATCCGGACCTCCCGGGAACGGTGGAGAACGGCTGGGGACCTGGGGTTCGGATGACTCGGCCCATCGTGATCTCCTCCTGGGAAGGTCGGCTGGTGCGACGTTCGTCGCGTTAGCGACTATGGCATGCGGAATCTTCAAATGCAACTAGAGTTGCGTTATGAACTCGAACACGCCGAACCCCGGCGCCTCCCGCCCCGGCGGCCGGACCGCGCGCAACACCGCGGCGGTCCTCCAGGCCACCCTCGACGAACTGGGCGAACACGGGTACCACGGACTCACCGCCGAACGCGTCGCCGCCCGCTCCGGCGTGCACAAGGCCACCGTCTACCGCCGCTGGGGCGGCGTCGACGGTCTCGTGTCAGCCGCCCTGGAGTGGTCCACCGCCCACGCGTGGGAACCGGCCCGCACGGGCGACCTGTACACCGATCTGCTGCGCCTGGCCGAGACCGTCGCCAGCGGGTTCACCGACGCGCCCGAACGCGATCTGTCCACCGCCTCCATCGCCGCCGCGATCTCCTCGGAGACCGTCGCCGAGGCCCTGCGCGCCTTCATGGCCGACCGGCACGCGCGCGCGGCCGTCGTCGTCGAGGAGGCCGCCGCCCGGGGCGAGGTCCCCCCGGACACCGACGCCCGCGAGGTCGTCCGGGCCGCCGTCGCGCCCGTCTACTACCGCCTCTTCGTCAGCCGCGAACCGGTGACCGCCGCCGACCTCCGCCGTGCGGCCCGCACCGCCGCGGACGCCGCCTCGCGGGGGCTGTTCACCACCGAGCACCGCACCGACTGACCAGCCTGACCTGGGCAAACGAAGACATCCAGAATTACGTACGCCGTACGGGAATTCTTCGGCGGGGACCTCCGTTCGCTATGTCGTACAATGTACGGCACGCTGTACGACGGAAGGGAGCCCGATGCCGACCACACAGCACGCCGTCAGCGCGCGGGGTCTGGGCAAGCGCTACGGGAAGACCTGGGCCCTGCGCGGCTTCGACGTGGAGGTCGCCCACGGAAGCGTCCGGGGCCTGCTCGGACCCAACGGCGCGGGCAAGAGCACGGCCGTCCGGATCCTCACCACCCTGCTGCGACCGGACGAGGGCCGCGCGGAGATCGCCGGGTTCGACGTGGCCGCCCAGGGAGAACAGGTCCGTTACCGGATCGGCCTCGTCGGCCAGAACGCCGCCGTGGACGAGATCCTCAGCGGACGCCAGAACCTGGAGATGTTCGGCCGCCTCTACCACCTGGGCGCCCGATCCGCCCGGCGCCGGGCGGACGAGCTCCTCGAACGGTTCGGGCTGGCGGACACCGGCACAGCGCCGGTCAGCGGGTACTCCGGTGGAATGCGGCGCCGCCTCGACCTGGCCGCGAGCATGATCCTCACGCCCCCGGTCCTGTTCCTCGACGAGCCCACGGTCGGACTCGACCCCCGGGCGCGGGGGGAGGTGTGGGCGGCGGTGCGCGGGCTGGTCGACGACGGAACCGCCGTACTGCTCACCACGCAGTACCTGGAGGAGGCCGACCAGCTCGCCGACCGGGTGTCCGTGATCGACTCCGGCCGGGTCGTCGCCGAGGGCGGCCCGGCCGAGCTCAAGGAGCGCGTGGGCGGGGACCGTCTGGAGCTCGTTCTGCACGACGAGTCCGCCGTCCCCGAGGCCGCCGCGCTCGTGGAACGGCTGACCGGCTCGGACGTGACGGTCCAGGCGGGGACCCGGCGGCTCAGCGCCGAGGTCGACGACCGTGTGGCCGCCCTGACCCGCGTCGTGACCGCCCTGGAGGAGCGGGGCACGTCCGTCGAGGACGTCTCCCTCCGCCGACCCACACTCGACGAGGTGTTCCTGCACCTCACCGGTGACCGCGACGACACCCCCGAGGAGGCCGTGAGCCGATGACCACCGCATCCGCGACACCCCGCCCCGACACCCCTGTCCCCCTCGCGCCGCCCACCGGGGCGGCCCGTCTGGGCTGGGCACTGGCCGACGGCTGGACGGTCACCCGCCGCGATCTGACCCACTGGCTCCGCCAGCCCTGGCAGGTGGTGTTCGGCCTGCTGTTCCCGATCCTCATGGTGCTGGTGTTCGGCTTCCTGTTCGGCGGGGCCATCACCGTCCCCGGCGGCGGCGACTACCGCGCGTACCTCATGCCCGGCATGTTCGCCATGACCATGGTCTTCGGCCTGAGCGAGACCGTCATGGCGGTCGTCCACGACACCTCGCGCGGGGTCACCGACCGTTTCCGGTCGATGCCCATGGCGCCGAGTGCCGTGGTGGTCGGCCGGTGCGCGGCCGACATGCTCAAGTCCACGGTCACACTGGCCCTGCTGGTCGGCTGCGGGCTCCTGGTCGGCTGGCAGTGGCACGGCGGCCCCGGACCGACCCTCGCCGCGTTCGGGCTGCTGCTCCTGCTCCGTTTCGCCCTGGTCTGGGTGGGCGTCTACCTGGGGCTGGTGATGAGGGGCGAGGGCGCCATCGCGGTCCTCCAGACCCTGGAGTTCCCACTGGGGTTCCTGTCGAACGCGTTCGTGGCCACCGCCACCATGCCGGTGTGGCTGGGCGTGGTCGCCGACTGGAACCCGCTGTCGTCGACCGTCGGGGCGGCACGGGAGCTGTTCGGCCACCCCGGGTCGGCCGCGGACAGCTGGATCGCGCAGAACGCGGTCACCATGGCCGTGGTCTGGCCGCTCCTGGTCGTGGCCGTGTTCGCACCGCTGAGCGTGCGGCGCTTCCGCGCCCTGAGCGGATGAACCGGGTGCGGGCTTCGGGCGGCGCTCCGCCGTCCGAAGCCCGCACGGCCCCCGGCGCCGTTGCGGCCGACGTACACTGACGCCGACCCCGACCACCGGAACGGCCGAATGTCCACCCAGTACAGCAAGAGCGGCGATCCCGCGCGCAGCCTCGCCCTGCTGTGGCGAACCACGGAACCCACCAGCCGCAGACGCACGCCGGATCTGAGCGTGGACCGGATCGTGGCCGCGGCCACCGACATGACCGACGCCGAGGGCATCGGCGCGCTGTCCATGCGCAGGGTCGCCGAACGGCTGGGCGTGGGCACGATGTCCCTGTACACCTACGTCCCGGGCAAGGGCGAACTGGTCGACCTCATGCTCGACTCCGCCTACGCGGGCATGTACCCGGACGGCCTGCCCGGCCACTGGAGGGACGGGCTGCGCGCGGTCGCGCACGCCAACCGCCGCCTGTACCTGGACCACCCGTGGATGCTGCAGGTCACCAGCGCGCGGCTGCTCGGCCCGGGCCTCATCGCCAAGTACGAGGTCGAACTCTCGGCCGTGGACGGCATCGGCCTGACCGACGTCGAGATGGACTCCACGGTCAGCCTGGTCACCGGCTACGTCGAGGGGACCGTCCGGCGCACCGTCGAGGTCACCCGGCTCGAACGGGAATCCGGTCTGACCGACGGCCAGTGGTGGGCGGTCCACGGCCCTCTCCTGGGGAACCTGGTCGACGAGGAGCGGTTCCCCCTGGCGAGCAGGGTGGGCTCCGCGGCGGGTCAGGAGCACCGGTCGGCGTACGCGCCGGAGCACGAGTTCGTGTTCGGCCTGGAACGCGTCCTCGACGGGATCCAGACGCTGGTGGACTCCCGCGCCGGGGAGGACGGCGCCTGACCGGCGCGCCGGACCGGCGGGGCTCCCGCGATCACCGTGGCGCGCGGAACCGGGAAGGGCCGACGACCGTCCCATCTCCACGGCGGGTGGACCTCCCCGCCCCGCCCGAAGCGTCCCACCCGCTCCGCGGCGCCACAGACCAGGACCGGTAAGGCTGACACGCATGCACCACCACGGCGCCCCTCCGCCGGGCCAGGGCCCCGACCCGCGCCACCGGAACGGACCCGCTCCAGGACCACCCCCTCAGCCTCCCCACGGCCCACCGCCAGGCCACCCGGGACACCCCCCGCACCACCAGGGCCACCCGGGACAGCGGCCCGCGCCCCGGGCGAAGTCGTCGGGCGGCGCCCTCAGGTGGCTCGGCATCGGCTGCGCGGGCGTGTTCCTGCTCGCCCTCGTCGGCGGCGGCGCCGGTGCCGCCTACGTCCTGGGCTGGTTCGGCCCCGAGGACGTCCACGCCGCGCCCCCGCCGGCCCCCTGCGACCTCTTCGACGCCGACGCCGCGGGCGAGATCGCCGGGAACGGCCCGAACCTGGAGGTCTTCGACGCGGAGTACGACTACGTGTTCGACGCCCGGGGGCTCGAATGCGTCGCCCACCCCGGTGCGGAGGCCGCGTCCGGCCACGAGGTGCGCATGCGCAGCCTCGTCTTCGCCAGCGAGACGATCGGGATCCGGAGGGAGAGCGGCGCGGAGCGCGCCACCTCCTACTTCTACGGCACCCGGCCCGCCTGGACCGGGGATCCGCTGACCTGTGCGAACGGAAGACAGCCCCTCAGCGGGACGGACGGCGGCCTCGCACGCGCCCAGTACCGCCTGGACAACCTCGTCCTGGAGGTCGAGGTCCACCCCGCGGACGCGGACGTCGAGGAGGCGCTCGACGAGCCCGGACGCGTCCAGGCGGCCGTCGACCTGGTCTGCGACGCCGTCGACGACGTCTGACCCGCCCCGCCGGACGTCCGGCGGGGCGCCCGGTCCGCGGCGCGCACCGCGGACCGGGCCTCCTGCCCGCGTCAGCCGCGCAGGGCCGCGGCCTCCCGCGCCAGGGCGGTGATCTCGTCCCACTTGCCGGCCGCCACCAGGTCCGCCGGGGTCAGCCAGCTGCCGCCCACGCACCCCACGTTCGGCAGGGCCAGGTAGGTCGGCGCAGAGGCGGGCGTGATGCCCCCGGTCGGGCAGAAGCGCACCTGCGGCAGGGGCCCGCCCAGCGACTTCAGGAACGGAGCCCCGCCCGCCGCCTCCGCCGGGAAGAACTTCAGCTCCGAGACACCGCGCTCCAGCAGCGTCATCGCCTCGGACACGGTGCCCACGCCGGGCAGGAACGGCAGCCCGGTGTCGGTCATCGCGGCTACCAGGTCGGGCGTGCACCCGGGGCTGACGAGGAACGCCGCGCCCGCCCGGGCCGCCGCGTCCGCCTGCTCCGCGCCGACCACGGTGCCCGCGCCCACGACGGCCTCGGGCACCTCGGCGGCGATCCGCTCGATCGCGGCCAGCGCGGCCGGGGTCCGCAGGGTCACCTCGATGCCGGGCAGCCCGCCGGCCACCAGCGCGCGGGCCAGCGGCACCGCGACCTCGGCGTCCGAGACCACGACCACCGGCATCACCGGGGCCAGGTCGAGCACGTCCGCTCCCGAGCGGGGGATCGTCGTCATCTGTCGTCTCCAGGGTCGATTCGTCGGGTTCGCGGCGCCGCGGGCACCGCACCGGTGGCGCGCAGGGGTCAGACGCCGAAGACGCCCGCTCCCGCCTCGGCGGGGCCGACCGCACCGCGCAGGGCGGCGAACAGCTCGCGGCCGGTCCCGGCGGACGAGTCCACCGTCGGCTGGGCGGCCTCACGACCGCTCAGGTCGGCCAGCACCTCCAGTGTGCCCGCCACGGCGTCGAGCCGGATGACGTCGCCGTCGCGCACGTACGCCAGCGCGCCGCCCGCCTCGGCCTCCGGCGAGACGTGGATGGCGGCGGGCACCTTGCCGGAGGCGCCCGACATCCGCCCGTCCGTCACCAGCGCCACCTTCTGGCCCCGGTCCTGGAGCACCGCCAGCGGCGGGGTCAGCTTGTGCAGCTCCGGCATGCCGTTGGCGCGCGGGCCCTGGAACCGGACCACGGCCACGAAGTCACCGGTCAGCTCACCGGCGGAGAACGCCGCCTGGAGCTCGGCCTGGTCGCCGAAGACCCGCGCCGGGGCCTCGACGACGTGCCGCTCCGGCGCGACCGCCGACACCTTGATCACCGCGCGGCCCAGGTTGCCCGAGAGCATGCGCAGTCCGCCGTCGGCGGCGAACGGCTCCTCGACGCCGCGCAGGACGGTCGTGTCCGCGCTCTCCTTGGGACCCTCACCCCAGGTCAGGACGGTCCCCTCCAGCTGGGGGGACTGCCGGTAGCGGCCGAGGCCCGGCCCCGCCACCGTGCGCACGTCCTTGTGCAGCAGGCCGCCGTCGAGCAGCTGTCCGATCAGGTAGGCCATCCCGCCCACCTCGTGGAACCGGTTCACGTCGGCGGCGCCGTTGGGGTACATGCGGGTGAGCAGCGGCACGACCTCGGACAGCGCCGCGAAGTCGTCCCACGTCAGCTGGATCCCGGCGGCGCGCGCGATGGCCACCAGGTGCAGGGTGTGGTTGGTGGAACCGCCCGTGGCGAGCAGCGCGACGACGGCGTTGACGATCGCCCGCTCGTCGATCTGCTCACCGACCGGGGTGTAGTCGTCCCCGAGGGCGGTGTGCGCCAGGACCCGGCGCCCGGCCTCGGCGGTCAGCGCCTCGCGCAGCGGCGTGCCCGGCTGCTCGAAGCTGGCGCCCGGCAGGTGCAGGCCCATGACCTCCATGAGCATCTGGTTGGAGTTCGCGGTCCCGTAGAACGTGCAGGTCCCGGGCGCGTGGTAGGCGGCGGACTCGGCCTGGAGCAGTTCCGTGCGGCCGACCTTGCCCTCGGCGAACTTCTGCCGGACGCGCGCCTTCTCCTTGTTCGGCAGGCCCGACGGCATCGGCCCGGCGGGCACGAAGGCCACGGGCAGGTGGCCGAAGGACAGCGCTCCGATGAGCAGGCCCGGCACGATCTTGTCGCACACGCCCAGCATCAGGGCGGCGTCGAACATCTCGTGCGAGAGCGCGACTGCGGTGGCCATCGCGATGACGTCCCGGCTGAACAGGGACAGCTCCATGCCCGGGCGCCCCTGGGTGACGCCGTCGCACATGGCGGGCACCCCGCCCGCGAACTGGGCGACGCCGCCCGCCTCGGACACGGCGGCCTTGATGATCGCCGGGTAGGCCTCCAGCGGCTGGTGCGCGGAGAGCATGTCGTTGTACGCGGAGACGATCGCGACGTTGGGCGTGACGTCGCCGGCGAGCGCGAGCTTGTCGGACACGCCGCAGGCCGCGAAGCCGTGCGCCAGGTTCGCGCAGCCCAGGGCCGTGCGGGAGGGGCCCTCCTGGGCCGCGGCGGCGATCCTGGCCAGGTACGCGGACCGGGTCTTCGCGCTGCGCTCCGCCAGTCGCGCGGTGACGTCGGCGACGACGGGATGGACTTCGGGGGTGTGCGCGGTCATCGGGGCTGCTCCTCTTCGTACCACGTCCGGCCGGTGCGGCCGATGAGCCGTTGCGCGCCCGCGGGGCCGGCGCTTCCGGCTGGATAGGTCTCGGGGGTGGTGCTCTGGCCGTTCCAGGCCTCGATGATGGGATCCACCCAGCGCCACGCGGCCTCGACCTCGTCGCGCCGCATGAACAGGGTGGAGTCCCCCGCCAACACGTCCATCAGCAACCGCTCGTAGGCTTCGGGCGAGCGGGTGGCGAAGGT
Organism: Nocardiopsis sp. NPDC050513; assembly: GCF_044457925.1. Lineage (NCBI taxonomy): Bacteria > Bacillati > Actinomycetota > Actinomycetes > Streptosporangiales > Nocardiopsidaceae > Nocardiopsis > Nocardiopsis sp. NPDC050513. The sequence continues at coordinate 235,759 of NZ_JBITHK010000006.1, forward strand.
GTTGGCGAAGCTCAGTTCCAGCGGGACCGGGCGCAGTCGCAGCGCTCCGGCGCCGGGCGTCTTGGCCAGCATCGTCAGGTGGATGCCCTCGTCCGGCTGGAGCCGGATGACGAGGCTGCCCGCGCCGGACAGTGTGTTGGTCCCGGGGAAGATCGTGTGCGGGACCTCGCGGAAGCGGATCACGATCTCCGAGCGGTTGTGCGCCAGGCGCTTGCCGGTACGGAGGTAGAAGGGGACGCCCGCCCACCGCCAGTTCGCGATCTCGGCGCGCAGGGCGACGAAGGTCTCGGCGCTGCTGGCGGGCGCGCCGCCCGGCTCGTCCAGGTAGCCCGGGACCTGCGAGCCCTGGACGGTTCCGGCGACGTACTGGCCGCGCACCGCGTCCTCGGCCACGCGCTCGCCGGTCAGCGGGCGCAGGGACTGGAGGACCTTGAGCTTCTCGTCGCGGACGGCCTCGCGGTCGTAGGTGGCCGGGGGCTCCATGGCGGTCAGGCACAGCAGCTGGAGCAGGTGGTTCTGGACCATGTCCCGCATGGCGCCGGAGGTGTCGTAGTACCCGCGGCGCCCGCCGACGCCGACGGTCTCGGCGGCGGTGATCTGGACGTGGTCGATCCAGCGGGAGTTCCACAGGGGTTCGAGGAAGACGTTGGCGAACCGCAGGACGAGCAGGTTCTGCACCGTCTCCTTCCCCAGGTAGTGGTCGATCCGGTAGGTCTGCGACTCGTCGAAGACCGCGCCGACGGCGTCGTTCACCTCCTGGGAGGAGGCGAGGTCGCGGCCGAGGGGCTTCTCCATCACGACGCGTGAACTCGGGGTGGCCAGACCGGCCGCGTCGAGGCCCTGGCAGATGGAGCCGGAGATCATCGGCGGGACGGCGAGGTAGAAGACGCGGTCGCGGTCGTTCCCCAGGGTGTCGACCAGGTCGGACCAGCCGGAGGGGTCGCCGCCGACGTCGACCGTCACGTGGGACAGGCGGCTGAGGAAGCGCGCGAGCACGTCGGGCTCGGCGACCTGGACCGCGTGGTGTCCGCGCACCGCCGCGGCGGCCTTGTCGCGCAGGTCGGCGTCGGTCAGCCCGTCGCGGGAGACGGCGACCACGCGTGTCGCCCCGTCCAGGTGTCCGTCGCGGTCCAACAGGTAGAGGGAGGGCAGGAGTTTGCGCATGGAGAGGTCGCCGGTGCCCCCGAAGACCACGAGGTCGGTCGGTCTGGGCGCGGACTGCTGCGACATGTCGGGCTGCTCCGTCGAAAGAGGAGGTCGGGAAGCGGGGCGCGCGCTGCGGGACGCGCGGGGGTGAACCCCGGTGGACCGCGTGACCGGTTCCCCCGGCACTTCCGACCTTAAGCCCGACTATGGTAAAAAACCAAGCACACTTCAGAACACTTCTTTACATAACCTCCCATCCATCCTGTCGCCACCGGGACGTAATGATTCAATGAGGCATGGCTAGAACCCCCGGACGCTTGTCCTCGACGGCCACCAGCGGCCACATCCTGGAGATGATCCGCACCGGCACGGCCACCAGCCGGTCGGAGATCGCACGCGCCACCGGCCTCTCCCGCCCCACGGTCGCCCTGCGCGTCACCGAGCTGATCGAGAGCGGACTGGTCGTCGAGGGGACGGGAGCCGTCTCCAGCGGGGGCCGACCGCCCACGCTCCTGGAGTTCAACGCCGCCAGCGGCCTCATCCTCACCAGTGCCCTGGGCATGGCCCGGAGCCAGGCCGCCGTGTGCGACCTGGACGGCCGGATCCTCGTCCGCACGCCGGGCTCCCCCGACATGGAGCAGGGACCGGAGGTCACGGTGCCCTGGCTGCTCGACACCTGGACCGAGCAGATCGCCTCCCTCGGCCGCGACCCCTCCGACGTCCGCGGCACGGGCATCGGCCTGCCCGGCACGGTCGAGTTCCAGGCGGGCCGCGCCGAGGACCGCCCCGCGCTCGGCAAGTGGGCGGGTGTCCCGCTCGCACCGCTCGTCGCCGAACGCTTCCCCGTGCCCGTCACGGTGGACAACGACGTGAACGTCATGGCCCTCGGCGAGCACATCGCGGGCGGGCACGGCCCCGCCGACGACATGATCTTCGTGAAGGTCTCCACCGGCATCGGCGCGGGACTGCTGTCCGGCGGCCACATGCTGCGCGGCGCCCTGGGCGCCGCCGGGGAGATCGGACACATCCCCGTCCGCGACGGCGGCGGACTCCCCTGCCGCTGCGGCAACACCGACTGCCTGGAGGCGGTCGCGGGCGGTCGGCGGCTGTTGGAGTGCGCCGCGGCGCGCGGTCGGCGCCTGAACGGGCTCAAGGAGCTGGTGGCCCTGGCGCAGGAGGGCGACCCGGTCGCGGTCACCCTCGTGCGGGACGCCGGCCGACGGCTCGGCGAGGCGCTCGCCGGAGCGGTCAACCTGCTCAACCCCGAGGTCATCGTGTTGGGCGGCGACCTGTCCGAGGCCTACGACCACCTCGTCGCGGGCGTGCGCGAGATCGTCTTCCAGCAGTGCACCGCCCTGGCCACCCGCCAGCTGCGCGTGGTGCCGAGCGCGCTGTGGGACGACGCGGGCGTGCGCGGGTGCGCCGCGATGGTGACCGAGGAGATCCTGTCGCCCGAGGCGGTGAACAAACTCCTGGCCGGATGAGCGTGCGCGACGCCGCCGCGGGGCCGCTCCGGGCCCGCGCGTCCTCCGTCCACAGCCTGTGGACGGCGAGGTTTGCGGCCCCCGCCCGGCCGGGCAGACCACGGGGGTGAGGGGTCTCCTCCGCCGTCCCCCTCCCATCACCGCAAGCACCGACTCCATTCCGGCGACGCACAGTCCGACCTGCGCCGACGCCCTCCTCTGCGTGTGTCGCGCGCCCGTGGACACTTGACAAGCCCACCCGCCGTGCCGAATAGTCGCCCAGCACCCGGTCCCTCCCGCACACCCCCGTTCACCCCGTGACCGCGCCCCGTGCGGACCCCCGCCCGGAAAGGCCCTCACCGTGTTCAACGACAGCCCAGTCCTGCTCATCCTGTTGGGCGCCGGAATCAGCCTGGTCACCAGCGTCGTCGTGACCGCCGTCCAGGCCCGGCTGATCCGCCGCGACGGGGTCCGCAACGCCTCCCGCTCCTCCGCCCGCAGCCTGACCAGCGCGTTCATCGCCGAGCGGGATACCCAGGACCCCGACCAGAGCTTTCTCGCCGAAGCCGAGCTGACGGTCATGGCCATGACCGACCGCAAGACCCGCGACCGGCTCCGCGACGTCATCCGCCTGCTCCGCGAGCGCGAACTCCCCGAGATCGAGGAGCTCAGCGGCGTCAGGTCGGCGCGCGCCCGGCAGCTGCTGTGCGACCACGCGCTGGAGGTCCTCGGCGCCCACCTGCGCGCCGAGCGCCTGCCCGAGGTCCCCGCCCAGATCCGCAAGATGCTGAGCGTCGAGGAGGAGGCGCTCAGCATCCACGCGGGCGAGACGCCCAAGCCCAGCGAGCCGATCGCCAAGGCCCAGGTCACCGCCCGGCCGCGGCACGGCACCACCGGCAAGTCCTCCTCCCGCAAGACCACCAGGAGCACCGCGAAGAGCGGGACGGGCTCCCGGTCCGCCAAGGGCGGCGGCACGGCCACCGACACGGAGCCCGAGAAGGACAGCGCCTTCTGGGACGACTGACGGTCCCCGCGAAGGCCGCACGCCGCGTCGTTGCGCCGCGACTGTCCGCAGATCGTCGAACACGCGCGTATTCGGCGGGTCGGGCGTGATTATTGCGCCCCAGGATGCGAAAGTCGGTTTCGGCAGCGTCAGTGGACGATCACTCAGCGAAGGAATTGTGCGGCGCAATTGTGGTCAGTGACCCCGCGCGCGGACAACCGGAACGCGCGACCGACGGCGTCTTCGCCTAGGATCACTGGCACGCGCGGACACACCGGGACCGTTTCCCGGTCCGACCGCCGCCCCGGGACCGTCAGCCCCTCCCCCAGGCCCCTCCCGGACTCCACGGCGACCCGCGCCCGCTCTCCGCGTCCCCTCCGCCTCCCCCAGGACACGGACGTGCGCCCCACCGCGAGCCGGCGGCCATGGCCTGCCGTCGGCCGAACTCACCGAGGTTGCCCGATGCGCGACGACACTTCCTCCGCCGATGCCGGTCCGGAGGCCCCGACCGCCCCGCCGCCCGTGCGCCGCCGATGGCGCCGCGTCCTCCTGTGGACCGCGGCGGGCGTCGCCGTACTGCTGGTCGCGGGGGTGGGGACCGCCTACGGGTACTACAGTTTCCTGCGCTCCGGGATGGTCCAGCACGACCTGGGCGCGGTGCTCGACGAGGAGGACCGCCCGGACCGGCTCAACGACGCGGTCAACATCCTCTTCATGGGCACGGACGGGTACGAGGAGGGCACCACCGCCTACGGGCGGGAGTTCGAGGGGGAGCGCTCCGACGCGCTGATGCTCGCGCACGTCTCCCCCGACAACGACCACGTCTCCGTGATCAGCTTTCCGCGCGACTCGCTCGTCATGCTCCCCGACTGCGCCCCCTACGGACAGACCGAGGGCACCAGCGGCTACTTCGGCATGATCAACGCCGCGATGTTCCACGGCGGCCCGCCGTGCGTCGTCCGCACCGTCGAGTCGCTGACCGACATCCGTGTCGACCACTTCGTGCACCTGAGCTTCATGAGCTTCCGCGACGTGGTGGACGCCATCGGCGGCGTCGAGATGTGCATCCCCGAGCCGATGCGCGACGAGCGCTCCGGGCTGGACCTGGAGGCGGGGCAGCAGGTCCTCGACGGCGACGACGCGCTGTCCTTCGTGCGGGCGCGGTACGAGATCGGCAACGGCGGCGACATCGGCCGCATCGACCGCCAGCAGATGTTCCTCGGCGCGCTCGCCGAGCAGGTGAGTCGGCGTGATGTCCTCACCAGCCCCTCCCGCCTCAACGGTCTCCTGAGCGCGGTGGCCGACAACAGCGCCACCGACCAGGACCTCACCCTCGACCGCATGCTCTCCATCGCGGTCACGCTCGCCGACGTCGAACTGTCCGACATCGAGTTCCACACCGTGCCCTGGTACCAGGCGCCCTACGACCCCAACCGGATCCTGTGGGACGAGGTCCGTGCCGCCGAACTGTTCACCGCCGTGCGCGAGGACCGGTCGCTGCCCGCCCACCTGGCCGCCGACGAGGCCGGAGCCCCCCGCGAACCCGTCGAGTCCGCCGCCCCCTCCGCGGACCCGGAGTCCGGCGTCTCCGGCGCGGGTGCCATCGAGGAGGGCGCACCGTCCACCGCGCCCTTCGGCGGCCGTGACGCGACCGCCGACCCGTGCGTGGACGGCCTGGGCTTCGGCACCGGCCAGGCGAGCTGACCCCGCAGACGCCCCCCGGCAGTGGCCGAGGAGGACCGGGGACCCTCCGAGGACGTGCCCAGAAGCGCTGAGACGTCCCGAGAGTCGTGCGGAGGCGCCGAGGCGCCCGGGGACGTGACCGTCCTGTCGGGACGTCCCGAGGACGTCCTGACAGGCCCTCCGTCTCCGCCGTCCGGGGACCCCTCCCAGAGGCCCCCGGACACGGACGACGACGCGGCCCCGGACTGGATCGTCCGGGGCCGCGCTGGCCTCGGGCGGCGGGAACACGCGGTCTCCGCCGGTCCGCGCCGGGAACCCCCACAGTTCTTACCGGCGCCGTCATCGGCGGACGGGTTCCGCTCACCGCCCGAGGCCCTGTGCGCCCGCCACGACCGGCGGGCGCACGTTCTCGGGGGTCAGACCAGGCCGCCGCCGACCAGGTCGGTCACCTGGCCGGGGTCGACCTGGGGCTCACCCACGGTGGGCATCCCCTCGACGGCGACCAGGTCGCCGCCGACCGCGTCCATGGGCACCAGGCCGGTCAGGGCGGAGGCGTCGGGGGCCGCCATGGGCAGGACCCCGGTGGGCTCGGGCAGCCCGGCCGCCGGAAGCAGGGTGGTGGCGCCGCCGGTCAGGTCGGAGTTCTCCCCCGGGTCCAGCGAGACGGGGGTGTCCGCGGCGGCCATCGGCAGGACGTCGCCGACCTCGGCGGGCGCCTCACCGACGGAGGCGGGCACGTCCTCGACCGTCCCGGGAACCCCGCCGACGGCCGCCTGCGCGTCGCCGACCACGGCCGGGACGTCCTCCACCGAGCCGGGCGCCTCGGGCGCGGCGACGGGGTGCGCCAGCGGCAGGGTGCCGCCCCCGCCGTTCACACCGCCCAGCAGATCGCTGACCGGGTCGCCCGCGGACCCGCCCAGCAGACCGCCCAGCAGATCGCTGACCGGGTCACCCGCGGCCACGGCCTGGTGGTCGACCGCGTGCGCCAGGGGCATGGCGCTCTGCACGCTCCCCAGGTCCAGCGGACCGACGTTCGCGGCGTTGTCCTCGTCGCCGACCGGGGCGTGGACGGGAGCGCCCTCGCCGACGACACCGTCGACGGGGTTCGACTGGTGGTCGATCTCGGGGGTCGCCGAGACCGTGCCCGGCTCGACCTTGACGAGGTCCCCGAAGGGAGAGGTGACACCCTCGGTCAACTGCGCGGGAACCTGGCTGCCCAGGTCGCCCAGGGGGAGGCCGTCGGTGACACCGCCGAGGGTGTCGGCCCCCGCGATCCCCGCCCCGAGGGCGACGAAACCCGCGGTGCTGGCGGCCATCAGCGCGGTCCTGGCGGTGGTGCGCGCGGTCTTGAACATGGGATTCCTTCCGGAACTACGTAGGAGTACGGCTCTGTGTGTCGGGGCGGCGGAACGGGTGTCGGGCCCCGCTGCCCCACGGTCCGGCCCCCTGGCCGGGGGGACGCGTTCCGCGTGCTGCGATCATGCGGTCCGGGGAGCCTGTCGCGCCTGGAGGGAGCGGCGGTGCTCGGCCGGTCGGCAGTCCTTGGTCTGGCTGACCACTGACTGACGTGAACCTCGCCGTCGAGGTGCGCGGCTCACGTCAACCCCCAGAGACGTCCGGACGGTGCCCCGCGGCGGTGGCCGACGGGTGTCCCGGGTCTGGGCGGGAGATGCCAGGAAGGGAAGGGTCGCTCAGCGACCGGAGGGAGAGCGCCGCGCTAGTCGGGCGAGAAGGTCGGCTCGTCGGCGGCGTCGGCGGGTGCCGAGCGCAGGACGTGCCAGGCGGCCTGGAGCAGACCGGGAGAGGGGGCGGGGGCCGTCGTGGCGGGCAGGAAGCCCGCGACGCCGGTGCCGCCGACCGCGCCACCGGGCGCGGAGGACGAGGACGACGAGGTGACGGCCGACCGGGTGGAGTCGACGACGGCGCGGTGCCGCTCGCCCTTCCCGTCGGCGTCGTCCCGGACATCGTCCGCGGTGTCGGACGCGTGGGCGTCGCCGCCGTCCACCGGGTGCCGGTGGGCGTGGGCGACGGACTCGGGCAGGACGGCGACGTCCGCCTCAGGAGCCTCCTCGTCCGCGCCGGTCGGCTCGTCGGAGTCGTCCCGCTCCGCCTCGGCGGCGGGACCGTGAACGTGCTCGGGTTCCCCGTGGCGGATCGTCTCGCGGACCCGATCGGCCACGTCAGCGCCCTCGGCGACGGGCGTGGCGACGGTGTCGGAGGCTGCCCGGACCGCGTGCGAGGTCCGTTCGCCCACACCGGCCACGGTACCGTTCAGGGGCTGCCGGTCCAGGGCGGTCGCGACAGGGGAGACGGCCGGGGCGTCGCCGCCACCGCTCTCACCGCCGCGGTCCCGCGCGACGCCGTGGTCGGCCTGCCCGTGCTCCGGTGCGCCCGCCACGGCGGTCCGGTTCTGGGCAGCGGCGCCGGGACCGCGGGTCTGCTCCACCTGCCCGAGCAGGTCCTCCCCGGAGGGGCGCTCGGTCACCTGGGCCGCGTGGACGGGGGAGGCCGACGCCAACCAGACGGTGACCAGGATCCCGGCGACGAGGGCGGCCAACAGCAGCGCCCGCCGGACCGGTGCGGAGGCCATGACGACACGGGCGCCGGTGGCGCTCGCGAAGCCGTGGATTCCAGACACCGGGGGTTCCTTCCGCCGAGGAGATCGTCCGACGCGTGTGGGGTGGTCGGTTCCAAGGGGTACGACACCGGAGGTCAGCGCGCTCCGGGCCGTGCGGTGCGGGGCCTGACGAGACCCTCCTGCCAACCGCTGATCGCGACGTTAGCATGAATTGCGCGGCCGACACCCGGATTCCCCAGGAATTCCCACGCACCGGAGCCCGCGTCAGCCCCGCACAGCTGTGGCGCACCGGGGTAAAACCAACGACAATTCGACCATTGCACCCGAAGAAAGCGCGCAATTGCCTACAGAGTCCCCCGACCTGGCTCTGCGGAGGTTGACCACCACATGACAGAGATCCCCCAGAGCCCTCCGCCGTCCCCCGCCCACCTGGACGACCTGCTCACGGAGGTGCGCACGCGCCTCGACCCGGGCCTGTCGCCCCAGGGCCGGATACGGTCCCTCCTGCGGGCGGTGCTGGCCATCGGGGGCGACCTGGACCTGGCCGCGGTGCTCCGCCGCCTCACCGAGGCCGCGGCGGAACTGGTCGGCGCCCGGTACGCCGGTCTGGGCGTCATCGACGAGGACGGCACGTTCACGGAGTTCGTCGCGGTGGGCATGACCCGGGACCAGGCCGAGCGGATCTCCCGGTCCCCCCACGGCCGGGGCGTGCTGGCCACACCCCTGACCGACGGAGCACCGCTGCGCATGACCGACCTGCGCGACCACCCCGACTTCGCGGGCTTCCCCGACGGCCACCCGATGATGTCCAGCTTCCTCGGCGTCCCCGTCCAGGTGCGCGACGAGGTGTTCGGCAACCTGTTCCTGACGGAGAAGGCAGGCGGCGGCGCGTTCGACGAGGAGGACGAGACGGTCGTCAAGGCGCTCGCGACCGCCGCGGGCGTGGCGATCGAGAACGCGCGCCTGTACGAGGAGACGCGGCTGCGCGAGCGGTGGCTGGCCGCCTCGACCGAGATCACCACGCGACTGCTGTCGGGGGCCGACTCCGGAGACGTCCTCGCCCGCATGGCTGCTCAGGCGAGGGAGATCGGCGACGCCGACGTCGCGGTGGTCCTGCTCCCCGACCCCCGGGCCCGGGGACACCTGTTCGCCGAGATCGCGGACGGCGCCGTCGCCCAGGAAGTGCTGGGGACCCCGGTCGAGATCGAGGGCAGCGCGTGCGGCGAGGTGTACGAGAGCGGCGAACCGGCGAGCATCCCGGACCTGACCCGGTCGGACTGCCCGATGCTCGCCCACCACGGTTACGGGCCGGGGCTGGTGGTGCCGCTGGGGACCCCGGGCAACACGCGCGGTGTCCTCCTGCTCGGCAAGCTCGACGACCGGTCGCCGTTCGGCCCGACCATACGGCGCATGCTCCACGGCTTCTCGGTGCAGGCCGGGGTGGCCCTGGAACTGGCCGAGGCACGGGGCGACAACGAACGCCTGGTCGTCCTGGAGGAGCGGGACCGCATCGCCAAGGACCTGCACGACGTGGTGATCCAGCGGTTGTTCGCGTCCGCGATGACCCTGATGAGCACGCTGCGGCTGATCGACTCGTCGGAGGCCGGGGAGCGGGTCCAGCGCACGATCGACGACCTCGACTCCACCATCCGTGAGATCCGCTCGACCATCTTCGCGCTGCAGAACCCGCCGAGCCGCGAGGACACCTCGCTGCGCGGCCGCATCCTGCGGCTGGCGGAGAACTCGGCGCACACCCTGGGCTGCCACCCGGGGGTGAGTCTGGACGGCCCGATCGACGCGTCCGTGCCCGACGAGGTCGGCGAACAGCTGCTCGCGGTCCTCGGCGAGGGGCTGAGCAACGTGGCCCGGCACGCGCGTGCCAGCGAGGTGCACGTGTCCGTGGTCGTGGAGGAGTCGGCGACCACCGGACGGCCCACCACACTGACCCTGACGGTGACCGACAACGGCGTCGGGCTGCCCGCGCGGGGCCGCCGCAGCGGCCTGCGCAACCTGGACGAACGCGCGCAGGCGCTGGGCGGCGGGTTCACGGCGGCCCGGGGCGCGTCCGCGGGCACCGTGCTCACGTGGAAGGTGCCCGTACCCGATACGGACAGGTCCCTGGACGACTACTGACCGGGGCGGGAGCGCCTCCCCCGCCCCGGCGGGAACGCCGCCCCGGTCACCGGGCCAGGGGGACCACCAGGCAGAACTCGTGTCCCTCGGGGTCGCGCAGCACCTGGAACGATCCCTCGTCGTCGGTGACCACGCCGCCCACCCGGCTGGCGCCCCGCCCGACGACGGCCTCGGTGGCGGCGGGGAGGTCGTGGACGCGGACGTCGAGGTGGATGCGGCCAGGCCCGGTCCTGGGTCGGGGGTCCGGCTGGAACGAGATCCTCGGACGGCCCCCGGTCCCCTCGACGAACGCCCAGCCGTCGCCGCGCGCCACCGGCTCACCCCCGAGCACGAAGGCCCAGAACCGGGCGAGGGCGGCGGGATCGGCGGCGTTCACGACCCACTGGTCGACGGTTCCCACGGGCATCTGTCGACGTCCTCCCCGGGGTGGGCCCCGACGGTCCCCACAGCCTCTCGGCCGTGGGCCCGGTACGCCTCGCGGCGTCCGCTGGTTCCTGTTTCGCTGACCGGCGCCCCATCGCCCGACGACGACGCGTACGGCACAAGGACACGTGCGCACTGTGCGGGTCGGGGCCGATGCACCCGCGGACCGAAGGACGGAGCACTCCCCGACAAGACTAGGGCGTGTTCCGTGGATGCTGCCCGTCGCGAGCGGCGTCTCCAGTGCGGCTGTCGCAAGGCCGAAGAAGGAGTCAGGGTGGGGTCCTGTCGACTGATGAGAACGCAGCGAGAGTTGTGCTGGGGCGTCGCGCAGCAGGGTACGCGTCCGCGGAACACGCCCTAGTAGCGCCTTCCCCGGAGCTCGGCGACGAGGACGGCCGCCTGGGTACGGCGCTTGAGGTCGAGCTTGGACAGCAGCGCGGAGACGTAGTTCTTGACGGTCTTCTCCGCGAGGTAGAGGCGCTCCCCGATCTGCCGGTTGGTCAGGCCCTCGCCGATGAGGTCGAGGATCTGGCGCTCCTGCGGGGTCAGCTCGGCCAGGGGGTCGGGTTCGGTCTGGGATCCGCGCAGGCGTTCGAGCATCGCGCCCGTGCTGCCCGAGTCCAGCAGCGACCCGCCCGAGGCGACCGTGCGCACGGCCCCGACGAGGTCCGCGCCGTGGATCTGCTTGAGCACGTAGCCCGCGGCGCCCGCCATGACCGCGTCGTAGAGCGCGTCCTCGTCGGCGAACGAGGTGAGCATGAGACAGGCGATCTCCGGGTGGTCGGACCGTATCTCCCTGCACACCTGCACGCCCGACCCCCCGGGCAGCCGCACGTCCAGGACGGCGACGTCCGGCAGCACCACCGGGATCCGGGAGAGCGCCTGCTCCGCGGTCCCCGCCTCGCCGACCACGGTCATGTCGTCCTCGGTCTCCAGGAGCGCCGCCACGCCGCGGCGGACCACCTCGTGGTCGTCCACGAGGAAGACCCTGATCCGCTCCCGAGCGCCCTCGGTTCCGCCGCCCGTCATCCGCCCATCCCCATCCTGCGTCTCGCGGGTCAGACACCACTCCGCCCTAGACCGTAGCGCCTGCCGGTGTCGACGCACGGGTCCTATGGCATGAATCTCCCCGGGCGAAAGTCCCGGAATGGGACGATTCACGCGGCCCGGGGAGAGAACTGCCTGGTGACGTATGGTGAGGATTCGGCTACGGCCTCCGGTCCGCCCAGGGTTGGGCCAGTTCGAACGCCCGGCAGGCCGCCAGGACGCGGGCGTCGGCGTGCCGGGGGCCGACGATCTGGAGGCCGACCGGCAGTCCGGACTCGGAGAAGCCGCACGGGACGCTCGCCGCGGGCTGCTGGGTCATGTTGAAGGGGTAGCTGAACCCCGCCCACGACGTCCAGCGCCGCCCCGCCAGCTCCGGCGGGGACTCCAGGCCCGCCTCGAAGGCGACCATCGGGGTGGCCGGCGTGAGCAGGAGGTCGTGGTCGGTGTGGAACCGTCCCATGCGGGCGCCCATGGCCATCCGCAGCGCCATCGCGGTCAGGTAGTCCTGCGCGGAGTAGGTCAGCCCCTCCTGGACGATCTCCCGGAGCCCGGGGTCGAGCAGGTCGCGCTCCCGGTCGGTGAGCGCCTCGGTGGCCTTGGCCGCGCCGGAGTACCAGAGGACCTGGAACTCGTGCATGGACGGCGGCAGCCCGGGGTCGGACTCCTCCACCACGGCGCCCAGGCCCTCGAACACCTTCGCCGCGCCGGCGACGATCCGGGACACCTCGGGGTCGACGTCGAGCCCGCCCAGAGTGGGGCTGTAGGCGATGCGCAGTCCGCGCACGAGCCCCTCGGCGTCGGTGCGGCGCCGGACGTCGGCCAGCCCGGGCGCCGGGGGCGCCAGCGCGGCCCAGTCGCGGGGATCGGGTCCGGTGACGCACTCCAGCATCAGCGCCATGTCGCCGACCGTGCGGGTCAGCGGGCCGGTGTGCGCGAGGGAGCCGAAGGGGCTGGCCGGGTAGTGCGGCACCAGGCCCCAGGTCGGCTTGATCCCGCAGACCCCGGTGAAGCTGGCCGGGATGCGGATGGATCCGCCGCCGTCCGTGCCGGTGGCCAGCGGTCCCATCCCCGCCGCCACCGCCGCCGCGGCCCCGCCGCTGGAGCCGCCCGGGGTGGTGGCCAGGTCCCACGGGTTGCGGGTGACGCCGGTGAGCGGGGAGTCGGTGACCCCCTTCCACGCGAGTTCGGGCGTGGTCGTCTTGCCGACGAGCACCGCGCCCTGTTCGCGCAGGCGGGCGGTCACCGGGGAGTCCTCGTCCCACGGGCCGCCCTGGGCGGTGGTGACCGAGCCCCGGAGGGTGGGCCAGCCCCGGGTGAGGTGGACGTCCTTGATCGAGGTCGGGACCCCGTCCAGGACGCCGTCGGGCTCACCCCGCCGCCACCGCTCCGCGGACGCCTCGGCCGCCTCGCGGGCCTCTTCCGGGCGGACCAGGCAGAACGCGTTCAGCGCGGGATTGTCCTGCTCGATGCGCGCCAGGACGGCGTCCACCGCCTCCACCGGGGACAGTTCTCCCGACGCGTAGGCCGCGAGGAGTTGTTCGGCGGACAGATCGGCCGGACTGGTGGGCGCGTCGCCTCGGGCGCGCTGCGCCTCCGGGGACGGTCGGCTCGCACCGACAGCCGCACCGTTCCCTCCGATCTCGGTCCGATCGGCACGGATCGTCACTTCAGCCTCCCAGGTCACACCGTGGTCAGGGGTCAGCCGGGCACGTAGCCACGACTCTTGTCGACGACGTTGAGCAGGTCGCGCCCGTCGAGATAGCGGGCGAGGTTGTCCAGGAACAGGTCGACCAGGTCCTCCCGCCAGCCGACGACGTCACCGGACATGTGCGGCGAGACCACTGAGCCGGGCAGCTCCCACAGCGGGGAGTCGGCCGCCAGCGGTTCGTCCTCGAAGACGTCCAGCGCGGCTCCGGCGATCCGGCCCTCCCGGAGGGCGGCCACGAGGTCGGGCTGGACGACGATGGGGCCGCGCGCGACGTTGAGCAAGCGCGCGGTGGGCTTCATGAGGCTGAGGAAGCGGCGGTCCACCAGGCCTCGGGTGGTGTCGGTGAGCGGCGCCGCGACGACCACGTAGTCGGCCTCGGGCAGCGCGGAGGCCAGGGTGGGGCCGCCGTCGGCGCCGCGCCCGGCGAGGCTGGACTCGACCACGGAGGCGAAGTCGGGGTCGCCGGAGCGCGCACGGCTTCCGGAGGCGTGCACGTCCATGCCCATCGCGGCGAGCCCCCGGCCGATGGCGCGGCCGATCGGTCCGGTGCCCACGACCAGGGCGCGCCGCCCCGCCACCCGCTCGGTCTCGCGGTGCCGCCAGCGGCGCTCGCGCTGGAGGTCCCAGCTGTGGTGGAAGTCCTTGGCGAACGCGATCACCTGGCCGACGACGTACTCCGCGATGGGCTGCTCGAAGATCCCGCGCGAGTTGGTGAGCACGACGTCGCTGTCGACGATGCCGGGGAACACGAGGTTGTCCACTCCGGTCGTGGCGGCGTGGACCCACCTCAGCGCGTCGGCCTTGGGCCACGCGGAGACGAGGGCCTCGGAGAACAGGTCCCACACCAGGAGCACATCGGCGCCGGGCAGACGGGCGGGCAACGCGTCGGCGGTGGCGTAGACGACCTCCCCCAGGCCGGGGTGGTCGTCGATCCGATCGTGTCCGGGCGGGAGGTCCTCCCCGCGGAGGACGAGGAGCCGGGGCCGGTTCGACGTGCTGGGACTGTTCACGGGCGTGCACTCCGTTGGGCGACGAGGGTCTGCGGTGTCGTCTGGGGTGGTGGATGATCCGCCCTGCACGAGAAACGCTAGGGAGCCGACATAGGATTGTCAACAATCCACAAACCGGTCGTTCTCCGGCGAAGCGGGCCTTCTCGACCACTCCAGGGAGGTCGGAATACCCCGCCCGCGCGCACCTATTGCCGCGCGAGACCTGTAAACCATAAGATTGTCGACAATCAACACCTCTGTTGGTCAGCGTCCCGAGCCACGCTCACGCGCCGCCGTCGAAGGGACAACCATTGCCCAGGTACATGACCATCACACTGGCCAAGCGCGGAGTGTCCTGCGTGGCCGAACTCCTGGAGAAGGACGCGCCGCGCACCTGCGACGCGGTCTGGAACGCGCTCCCCCAGGGAGACGCCGTCCAGCACGCCAAGTACGCGCGCAACGAGGTCTACACCATGGTGCCGCGGTTCGCCGGGACCGAACCCGGCCTGGAGAACCCCACCGTCACACCGATCCCCGGGGACGTCGTCTACTTCTCCTTCGACGGAGGGATGCTCGACCGCTCCTTCAAGGAGGACAAGGGGATCGACCACCTGCCCGGCGTCATCGACCTCGCGCTCTTCTACGGACGCAACAACCTGCTGCTCAACGGCGACGTCGGCTGGGTCCCGGGAAACGTCTTCGCCACGGTCGTGGAGAACCTGCCGGCCATGGCCGAGGCGTGCAACGACGTCTGGCGCTCCGGCAGCGTCGGCGAACGCCTCCTGTACGAGCGTCTCGAACGTTGACCGGGCCGCGGTCCGCCGACCGTCCGGCCCCGTCCCGCCCACATCCATTCGAATCCACACGTTTTCCGGGAGGTGAGTGACCGATGCGGACCGATGGAAGCCACATGCCCGCCGAGGGCACCGGCGCCGAACACGAGGTCGTCGAACTGGCCGCGGCCCAGCAGACGCCGTGGCAGTCGGGGGTCGGCGTCATCGCGCCCTACGACTTCGCCCTCGACAGAGAGCTCTGGCGGTGGACGCCGGACGACGTCTCACTGCACGTCACGCGGTTGCCGTACGTGCACGTCCCCGTCACGGTGGACCAGGCGGCGGCCCTGAGCATGGAGCAGAACGTCGACCCCGCGGTCCGCGCGCTCCTGGCTCCCGAACCGCTCGCCATCGGCTACGCGTGCGCCTCCGGAAGCTTCGTGCACGGCGCCGAGGGCGAGCGCCGCCTGCACCGGACCATGACGGCCGCCGGAGCTCCGGCGGCCGTCACCACGTCGGGCGCCCTCGTCCAGGCGCTCGGCGCACTCGACCTCCGCCGGATCGCGGTCGTCACCCCGTACGTGGACAGCGTGACCGACCGCCTCCTCGCCTTCCTGGGCGAACACGGCGTCGAGGTGACCTCCAGCGTGGGGCTCGGCCTGCTCAGCCACATCTGGCGGGTCACCTACGCCGAGGTGTCCCAGGCGGTGCACGCGGTCGACCGCCCGGACGCCCAGGGCGTCTTCATCAGCTGCACCAACGTCCTCACCTACGACATCATCGCGCCGCTGGAGCGCGAGCTGGGCAAGCCGGTGATCGCCGCCAACCAGGTGACCATGTGGGCGGTGATGAGGGAGGCCAACCGACAGGCCGTCGCCCGGGGACAGAGTCTGCTCGACGTCACGGCACCCAGTGCCGTGTGACCGCCGGCCACACCCATCCGAAGGAGCGCCATGACCCGAGTCGGATTCCTCTACCCCGGTTACAGCGCCGAGGACGACTACACCGCCTTCGCCGCCATGCTCGGCGGCGACGTGGAACTCTCCGTCGTCCACACGCTCATGCGCGAGGACGCCCACCGGGTGGACGCCCTGCTCGACGTCGGGGGTGAGGACGTCCTGGCGACGGGCGCGCGCGAGCTGGCGGGGATGGGGGTGGACGCCGCCGTCTGGGCGTGCACCAGCGGCAGTTTCGTGTTCGGCTGGGAGGGCGCCCGCAAACAGGTCCAGGGGGTGCGCAACGTCGCCGGGGTGCCCGCGTCGAGCACCTCCTTCGCGTTCGTGCACGCCCTGCGGCAGCTGCGCGTCACCCGGGTCGCGATCGCCGCCACCTACCCGGACGACGTCGCGCGGCACTTCGTGGACTTCCTCGGCGAGGCCGGTGTCTCGGTGCTCTCCCTGGCCAGCCACGGCATCGTCACGGCCGCCGAGGTCGGCCTCCTCGACCCGGACGAGGTCCTGGACTTCGTCATCTCCAACGACCACCCGCGCGCCGAGGCGATCCTGGTCCCGGACACCGCGCTGCACAGCGCCGACCTCATCGAACCGATAGAGGCCCTCATCGGCAAGACCGTGCTCACCGCCAACCAGGTGAGCATCTGGGAGGGCATGCGGCTGGCCGGCGAGACGGCGGCCCGGTCGGGCCCGGGCACCCTGTTCCGTTCCGGAGCCACCGCGGTCACCAGCGCGCTGGCCGCCCGTTAGCCTCTGACGACACACCGGATCCCCGTCCCCGACGAGAGGAGTGCGGCCCATGCCCGCCCCAGGTCAACTGAGACCCGTGCCCCGGCGATCCACCGCCGAACTGATCGCCGACCAGCTGCGGTCCGCGATCATGTACGGCTCCCTGGCGCCGGGGGACCAGCTCGGCGAGGCCGAGCTCGCGGGGCAGCTGGGGGTGAGCCGCGGTCCGCTCCGGGAGGCCATGCAGAGGCTCGTCCAGGAGGGGCTGCTGCGCAGCGAACGGCACAGGGGCCTGTTCGTGCGCGAGCTCACCCCGGACGACGTCCGGGACGTCTACGTGGCCAGGCTCGCCGTGGAGCGCACCGCGTGCGAGCTGATCATGCGGGGGAACCGCGGCGAGGCCCTGGCCCGCCTCACCCCCGCGCTCGACCGGCTGGCCGAGGCGGCGCGGAGCCGGGACCGGACCGCGATGAGCGACGCGGACCAGGCCTTCCACCAGACGCTCGTGAGCTGCTCGGGCAACAGCCGGCTGGAGCGCATGGCGCAGACGCTGCTGGTGGAGACCCGCATGTGCCTGACGGTCATGCAGGACGTCTACCCCGAGCCCGAGGAGCTGCTCGACGAGCACCGCCGCATCCTCGACGCCATCGTCGACGGGGCCGAGGAGCGGCTGCTCGACCTGATCGAGTCGCACATGGTCGACGCGGTCGAACGGATCAACGCGGAGCCCGAGGGGTGACGACGGGGGCTCCGCGCCGAAGGCGTTCGTCGCGGACGTCGGGTCAGAGCCCGCCGATGCCCACGTACTTGGTGTCCAGGAACTCCTCGATACCCACGCGCCCGCCCTCGCGGCCCAGGCCGGAGTGCTTGACCCCGCCGAAGGGCGCGGCGGGGTTGGAGACGATGCCCTGGTTGAGCCCGACCATCCCCGTCTCCAGCCCCTCGCTGACCCGCAGCGCGCGGTTGAGGTCGCGGGTGTACAGGTAGCTGACCAGGCCGAACTCGGTGTCGTTGGCGGCCGCCAGCGCCTCCTGCTCGGTCTCGAAGGTGAGCACGGGAGCGACGGGCCCGAAGATCTCGGTGTACGAGAGCTCGCTGTCCATGGGCACGTCGGCGAGCACGGTCGGCTGGTAGAAGTGCCCGGGCCCCTCGCCGGGTCCGCCGCCGACCAGCACGCGCGCGCCCCTGCCGACCGCGTCGTCCACGAGGCTCTGGACCTTCTGGCGCGCCTTGTCGTCGATCAGCGGACCGACCTGGACGCCTTCGTCCACGCCGCGCCCCAGCCGCAGCGCGCCCATGCGCTCACTGAGCCGCGCCGCGAACTCGGCGGCCACGCCGGACTGGGCGTAGATGCGGTTGGCCGCCGTGCAGGCCTCCCCGATGTTGCGCATCTTGGCGAGCATCGCGCCGTCCACGGCGGCTTCGAGGTCGGCGTCGTCGAAGACCAGGAAGGGCGCGTTGCCGCCCAGCTCCATGGAGGTGCGCAGGACCTGCCCGGCGCTCTGTTCGAGCAGCTTGCGCCCGACCGCCGTCGAGCCGGTGAAGGAGAGCTTGCGGATGCGGCCGTCGCTGAGCAGGGGCTCGGTGACGGCCCCGGGCGACGTGGTGGGGATGACGCTGAGGACGCCCTCCGGGAGTCCGGCCTCGGCCAGGA
This sequence comes from Nocardiopsis sp. NPDC050513, assembly GCF_044457925.1. Taxonomy (NCBI): domain Bacteria; kingdom Bacillati; phylum Actinomycetota; class Actinomycetes; order Streptosporangiales; family Nocardiopsidaceae; genus Nocardiopsis; species Nocardiopsis sp. NPDC050513. The sequence goes on from NZ_JBITHK010000006.1 coordinate 254,041, forward strand.
TGCCCGCCAGGGCGAGGGCGCACAGCGGGGTCTGGTGGGCGGGCTTGAGAATCATGGTGCACCCGGCCGCGATCGCGGGGCCGATCTTGCGGGTGCCCATCGCCATGGGGAAGTTCCAGGGGGTGATGAGCATCGAGGGGCCGACGGGCTGGCGCATGATGAGGAAACGGGACTTGCCGTCCGGCGAGGTCGAGAAGCCGCCCTCGATGCGCACGGCCTCCTCCGAGAACCAGCGCAGGAACTCGGCGGCGTAGGCGATCTCGCCCCGCGCCTCGGGCAGCGGCTTGCCCATCTCCAGGGTCATGAGGACGGCCAAGTCCTCCTGGCGCTCCATGAGCAGCTCGTAGCCCCCGCGCAGGATCTCACCGCGCGTCCTGGGGGCCACCGCGGCCCACTCGCGCTGGGTCCGGTGGGCGATGTCGAGGGCGGCGAGGGCGTCCTCCTTGCCCGCGTCGGCCACCTCGCACAACGTCTCCCGGGTCGAGGGGTCCTCCACCGGGAAGGTGGCCCCGGACGCGGCGTCGCGCCACTGCCCGCCGAGGAAGAGCCGCTTGTCCACCTGTGCGACGACCCGTGCTTCCTGATCCGACATGTTCTCCCACTCTCCAGTCACGCGCCGACCCGGGCCGAGCACCCGTGGTCAGAACTGCCCGGCGTGAGCCCTCTGGACACCGCCCGACACGGATGTTTCCATAGCATCGTCGATTGTCAACAATCCTACGGAAATAGCAACCGGAAGTGAGGCCACCGCATGGCGGAGCTCTCCCCGATCCTCAAGCAGGCGACCCCCGTACTCGCGGCATGGGGTGAGGGCGCCTACATCTTCGACGAGGACGACCGCCGCTATCTCGACTTCACCGCGGGCATCGGTGTGACCAGCACCGGCCACTGCCACCCCAGGGTGGTGGCCGCGGCCCAGGAACAGGTGGCCACCCTCGTCCACGGCCAGTACACCACCGTGATGCACCGGCCGCTGCTGCGACTCACCGAGCGGCTCGGAGAGGTGCTCCCGCAGGGCGTCGACCGGCTGTTCTACGTCAACTCCGGCAGCGAGGCCGTGGAGGCGGCGCTGCGCCTGGCACGGCAGGCGACGGGACGGCAGAACGCGATCGTGTTCCAGGGGTCCTTCCACGGGCGGACCATGGGCGCGGCCTCGTTGACCACGTCGGGGGTGAAGATCCGCGCGGGGATCGGCCCCCTCGTGCCCGGGGTGGTCGTCGCACCGTTCCCGTACGCCTACCGGCTGGGGATGTCCGAGGACGACGCCGTCGCCCACGCGCTGCGCGAGCTCGACTACCAGTTCGCGACGGTGACCTCGCCCCAGGACACCGCGGCGGTGTTCATCGAACCGGTCCTGGGCGAAGGCGGCTACGTCCCCGCACCGGACGCCTTCCTCCAGGGGCTGCGCGAGCGCGCGGACCGGCACGGTTTCCTGCTCGTCCTGGACGAGGTGCAGACGGGGTTCGGGCGGACCGGGACGTTCTGGGGGCACGAGCCCTCCGGCGTGCGCCCGGACATCGTCATCACGGCCAAAGGGCTGGCGAGCGGCTTCCCGCTGTCGGCGATCGCGGCGCCGGAGTCGGTCATGTCCAAGGCGTGGCCGGGGTCGCAGGGAGGGACCTACGGAGGCAACGCGGTGTCCTGCGCCGCCGCGATCGCCACCCTGGACGTGATCCAGGACGAGGGTCTGGTGGACAACTCGGCGCGCATGGGCGAGCGGCTGCGGCAGGGCCTGGAGAAGGTCGCGGGCGCCCACCCGGTGATCGGGGACGTGCGCGGACGGGGCCTGATGCTGGCCAGCGAGTTCACCGCGCCCGACGGCTCCCCCGACGGCGCGACCGCGCTGCGCGCCCAGCAGGCCGCGGCCCGGAACGGGCTCCTCCTGCTGACCTGCGGCCCGGCCGGGAACGTGGTCCGGATGATCCCGCCCCTGGTGGTCAACGGGGAGCAGGTCGACACCGCGGTCTCCCTGTGGGCCGCCTCGGTGGAGGAGGCGACCCGGGGCTGAGGTGCAACCGGGAGGCGCGGCCGCCCGTCTCAGGGGTGGGTGCCGGCGGGGCACCCACCCCGGGAGCGAGGCGGTGCGCATGGGACAGCGCGGGAAGATCCACAGCACGGTGAGCAACGGCGTCCGACCGGTGTTCGATCCCGACCTGCCTCCGCGCGTCATGGACCGCCTGCGAGAGAACCCGTCCTCTCTGGTCCGCGAGACGGACACCGCCCGCCCCTGGTCGGGACACCGGGGGAAGCTGCTCGTGGGCGGCCTCGCCGTCGCGGCGCTCAATCTCGCCTGGATGCTGGGGCACGTATGGCTCATCACGGAGGCGACGGGCTGGTACTTCGTGGGACTGCTCGTCCAGGCGGTCGTGGTGGCCGTCGGCGGGATCGCCGCGCTCCGCGTGACCCCGCGTACGTCGCTGCCCGCCCGGCTCTGCGGGAACTGGGCCCGTCGGGGATGGATCTGGTTCAGTCTGTCGGTGCTGCCCGTGACGATCCTCACCTGGATGCCCGGCCCCGAGGGGCCGTGGCTGTTCTCCGTCCTCGTGTGGTACAGCCCCACGGCGGTCTACACCGCGGTGGCCCTGTGGGTGGCCTTCGGTTGGACCCGGCACGAACGCCTGGCCGTGGCGCACGTGCGCCGCTACCTCGTCGCGGCGGACTTCGACGCACGCGGCGCCGACCTCCTCGTCGGAGTGCAGATGACGGTCTCCACCGTGGACGAGGCGGGCGGGCGCCTGGGAGCCTCCTTCGACACCGCGCAGCCCCTGCGGATCCTGCGCGCGGAGGAGTGGCGGATCGCCTCGACGCTGTACCGGTACCAGCGGCTCCGGGCCGAGACCCGGGCGGAGTCGGCCGACGCCGCGTCGGAACGCGTGCGGGCCGTGCTCGCGCGCCAGCGCCAGCAGCAGGAGGCCGCCTACCGGGAGCTGGCCGCCCAGGTGGACCGGATCCTCGAGTACGGCGCGGCGGTCGAGGAGGCGCTCCGAGCGCACACCGAGTGGGAGCAGATCGAGCGCGCCGAGGCCCGCGACGAGCGGATCGCCGAGTTGAACGTTCGGGCGTCGTCCGACAGCGGCAGCGCGGGCGTGCTGCGGGACGAGGCGCTGGGCGCGGTCGCCGCCAGGCAGGTCCGGGACGAACTGATCGACCGGGCGCTGGCGGCGGGAAGGCTGCTGACCGCCGAGCCCGACCACGAGGGCTGAGGCCGCTGCCGGAAGGGCCTCCATGTCCCGGGTCACACCGGAAAGTGGCGCGAAGCCCTCCCAACCCCGTGGTAGAGTCGGAGACGTCGCCAGGGAGGCATGGCCATCCGGGCGACACACAACTGAAGACCTGCACTCGTAGCTCAATGGATAGAGCATCTGACTACGGATCAGAAGGTTGGGGGTTCGAGTCCTCCCGAGTGCGCCACCTTGAGACAGTGGAGATACCGCCGGACCTGGACACCACACAGGCCCGGCGGTTTCTTTTGTGCCCCGAGGAGGACGGCGTCCGGAGCCGCGATGCACATTCAGTGCACATGGCGTCGGTGCCCCCTCAGGCGGCGAGCACCCGCGACCGGGCCGCGTCCATCGCTTCGGCGACCTCGTCCAGGCGGTCGGGGAACAGGTGCCCGTACCGGTCCAGGGTCATGGTCGCGGTGGCGTGGCCCAGCATGGCTTGCACGACCTTGACGTCGGCACCGGCCGCGATGGCGAGCGACGCGGCGGTGTGCCGGAGCTTGTGCGGGGTCAGGCCGATGCCGTCGAGCTTGGCCGCCGTGAGCGCCTTGCCGAACTCCCGGTTGCGCCAGTTGCGCAGTCGCAGCGCGGCACCGCGGCGGGTGGTGAAGACCAGCGCGTCATCCGACCGGCCGTCGACGAACGGCCGCAGTTCCTCGGCCAGGAACGGCAGGATCGGGACCGTGCGGAACTTGCCCGTCTTCGGAAGCTGTTCGATGAGCGTGCCTTCGACTTCGGCGAAGGCGGTCACGACGCGGATCCGCCGACGGGACAGATCCACCCTGCCGACCCGCAGGGCGGCGGCCTCGTTCCAGCGCAGGCCCGTGTAGGCGAGCAGGAGGATCAACGCCCGGTTGTTGTGGGCGGACGCGGCCACCTGGTCGTACTTGGTGCGCAGGGACGCGGCGGCGTTCGCGAGCCGTTCCACCTGGTCGTGGTCGAGGTAGACGTGTTCGGCCTCGCTGGGTTTGGGCAGCGGAACGCCCCGGGCCGGGTTGGTCGGGATGCGGCGGGGAACGCACCAGCCCAGGACCATCGCCAGGACCCCGTGTGCCAACCGGGTCTGTGAGGATCCCAGGTTGGCGCCGCCCTCGTCCCGCGGCTTCTGGAGTCGGGCCACCCAGACGGCGACGTCTTCGGTGTGCACTGCCGAGAGCGGGAGGTCTCCCCAGCGGGGCAGGACGTGGGTGTCGAGAAGCGCGCGGTACTTCCACCAGGTCGAGCGCTTGATGTCCGTGCGGGCAGTCAGCCACTTCTCAGCCATCTCCCCCACCGACACCTTGCCGTCGTGCGGGTTGCGGTAGGAGCCCTCGTGGAGGCTGTTCTCGATCTCGGTCTGTCGGTTCTCGGCGTCCGGCTTCTTCTTGAAGGTTCCGCCGCTCTTGATCCGGCCGGAGGGGTCGTAGTAGCGGACCATCCACCGGGCGGGCGGTGTGCGTTTGGCGTCCTTGGCCTTCCTCACGGCCTCGTTGTACGTCTTGTCCTTGGTGCGGTCGTAGACCCACGCGCGAGCCATCAGAGGTGTTCCTTCCAGGGGGTAGGGGTCAGCGGGATCGGACCCAGGCGTGGACCTCGTCCGGGAGGTAGCGCACGTACCGACCGACGCGGTGAGAGGGCGGGCCGTCGCCCTTGTACCGCCACTCATAAAGCGTCTTGGCTGGAACACCGAGGTAGGCGGCGGTGTCCTTCACCGACCACAGGGCGGGGCGGGGTTGGGGGACGGTCTGAGTGGTTGTCGTGGGGGTCATGCGGCCCTCGTCTCGTGCGTTGCCGAAAGATCGTTCTGGCGGGCGGCGTCGAGTTGGGCGCGGCGTTTGAGGGACTCGCCGACTGCCCGGAGTAGTCGCCGTTCGCGGGGAGCCACGTCCGGATCGGTGGGACGCGCGAGTTCCCACGCGAACCGTCCGGAGTTGACCGAGGTCAGCGCGGGTGGTCGGGGGTTGTTCTCGTCCTCCTGGCCGTCGTCGTCATCGATACGATCGATGCGATCGATCCCGAGCGTGTTCAGGACCCAGGCCAGCCGGTCGGCCTTGTGGTCGGCGAGGGTCTTGCCCGACCACTTCCGAGAGACCAGGACACGGCGGCCCGCGTAGCCCAGGTGTTCACGACGGTGTGCCTTGGACCGGCAGAACCCGGGGCGAAGGCCCGCTTTGGGCTGGTCGGGTTGGATGCCGTAGCGGAGCCAGTTCGCGCACCGGGGCGAGCACGGTTCGAAGCGAAGCGCGTCCAACAGCCGGTCCACGTGCTGTTCCTGGGCAAGGGTGTCGACCTCGTGGCACTCGGCGATGTCCTTCGTGAGGTACTTGGCCAGGTACCGGACACACCGGTCCGCGTCCGCCGACCCAGCAACCACGCCTTTGGCGTCCACCTGTCGGCCGAACCGCACCACGTGGTGGGGCTCAGCGTCGGGATCCTCGTCCAGGGCGTCCAACGCCTGTTCCCAGGTGGGCAGGACTTCCCCGGTCGACGGATCGACATAGACACCAGTCGACTGATCCCAGACGGGGAGACGATCGCCCTCGAAGACGACGCGGTCCGCCCGGGGCCACCACACCTGGTGGTAGGTGGCGGCGGCGATCTGTCGGAGTTCGGCCCGGGGGATCGTGCCCCGGGTGGCCATGTGCAGGTGCGGAGCCAACCGCCGTTGCGGTTCCACGGCCGCGAAGTACTGCACATCGAACCCGGCCACCCGTCGCAGGTTCTGCACGAACCGATCGACCAGCTTGGAGAAGTGCAGGGCGTCCCGAGCCGCCCGCCGGTAGTCGTACGTCGTCGGATCCACCGGGGTCCCGTCCGAGCGGACACGCCCGTAGGAGTCGAGAGTGAGGGTGATGAACAGCGACGGACGGAACACCCGCCCGGTGTTGGGGTCAGTGTAGGCCCGCCCCACCGTCTTGCGGGTCATGGGCCGCTTGGGAAGGTCCGGGACGTCCTGACGGCGCTTAGTGGAGCGAACCCGACGCGACCCCGACGACGAGGAGGAGCCCGAGCGGGTCACCGAGCCCCGGAGGCCGGAGGCGGTGATCTCCTCATCCAGGTCCGAAATCGCAGCATCCAGGCGAGCCAACTCGTCAGCCGACGCGTCCCCGGACGCGGCGAGCCGGTCCCGTTCGGCGGTGACCACGGCCCGCTGTTCCACCCAGCCCCGTTGCGTTTCGGAGGGTGGGTCAGGCTCCACCACGGGTTCCTCAACCAGGTGCCAGCCCTCCTCACACTGTGTCCGGCGCAGGGACCGTTTCCGCTTGGCGCAGGCGGGGCAGCGGGATTCGAGGGTGGACCCGCACGGCACGTCGATGATCTCGGTGGCACCGGTGGCGATGTCGGTGCGTCGAAGGGAGACCGGGCGGATGCACACCCCGTGGTCGGCGGCCACCTGTTCGGCGACCTCACGGGCCAGGGGTTGCGCGAGCCGTTCGGCCCGGGTCGACTTACCGGTAGGAGTCGGCATCAACCCACCCCCAAATCCCCGCAGTCAGGACCCCCACCCGATGAAGGATCTGCTTAAGCGGGAGGTGCCTGTCTGGGTGCAGGCACTCCTGTGCCTGTTCGGTGTCATCCTCTCGACGGCGCACATCGCGATCCGTTGGAGCAACGACCAGAGCGCTCCCCCGAGTACATGGATGGCCTTGTTCTTCACAGCGACCGGGCTGGTAGTCAACCTCTGGGAGTACCGGAAACAGCGGCTTGCGCAGCGTGAACATCAAGCCACCCCTCCCCCAGGGGAAGAGTCCGCCCCGTAGGCTCGCCCGCAATCGATCTAGGGTTTCGTCATGGATGCAACGCGGCTCATGTTCTGGGTGAGCTTCCCAGGGATGCTGCTGTTCGGGCTGTTGTCGATCCACGTCGGTCTGTTGGCAGCACTCGCCGGGGCGGGGGTTTGGTTCGCGCTGGTCTTCCTGTGGACTGAGTGGTACCGACGCAGACACGGTCATCACTCCGCCTCCCAGGAGCCAGATCCGTAAGCGTCGGTCATGGCGGTGATGTCGTCATCGGACACGTACGCCGCCCGCACCCGCACCGGAGCCGGGGAGCCCTCCATCCGGACGTAGCCCACCCCGGGAAGACTCGGGTCGATTAGATGCGCGTTCGCCCCACGGTCCCGGGCGCCCTCCCCGAGGATCATGTCCACCTGGGACGCCTCGTCCAGACGCAGCGCGACCTTGTCCGGGAACAGGTTCCGCAGGTTCATCACCTCCTTACGCGGATCCTGCAACGCGGCCAAGACCGCGAACCCCACCGAACGCCCCTGAGAGGTGAGTGTGGCAATCGCGTTCTCGGCACGACGGCGAACGTCGCGGTCGGGGTGGTAGGCGGTCAGGAACGCCACCTCATCCAGCACCACCAGCACGAACGGATCCGCCACCGTGGGGACGTGGGAACGCTGCTTGCCCGCGTACCGTCGGGCCCGGTCCTGCATCTGGCTCACAGCCAGTTCGAGGACCGCCACCGCGGATTCGCCGTCGTCGGCGTACCGGGCGAACAGGGAGCGGCCGTAGGACAGCTCCATCCGTTTGGGGTCGATCGCCCACACCTGCGCGGTGCCGTCCGCGACGGCGGGGAGCATGGCGCGGATGGCGGACCAGATCACCGAGCCCTTCCCGGACCCGGTCACCCCCGCCACCAGGACGTGAGTCCCGTGCAGGCGTAGCCGCCACTGCGACCCGTCCTCAGTGACGCCGACCGGCAGTGCGGACAGGTCCACCTCGTCCGCAACGTCGAAGGCGTCCAGGGGTTCGGCCAACGTGTCGTGGCGAGGGAACTCCAAGGTGATCTTGCGCGGCCCCTCCACCACCACACGACAGGACGGGGCACCGAACCCGTGCGCCAGCTCGGCCACGCGGGTCTCGAAATCGGCCGGGGACGTCCCCGCCACGAGGGTCACCCGGACCCGGTCAGCCCAGGACGTGCACACCACACGGCGGATACGGGGCAGGTAGCGGCGTTCCTGGTAGGACTCGGCCAGCCCGGAGATGACCAGGACGGGTTGCCAGTGCCGGCGGTAGACCACCACGTGCCGCCACCACGCCAACAACCGCAGCGTCACCCGGACGCGGAACGAGTCCGGCCACACGCGCCACCACACCAGCGCGGCGACCGTGGCGGTTGACCACAGCACGGCCAGACCCGCCCAGCCGAACCACCACCACACCACAGCCGAGGAGACCAGTGAGCCGACCATGACGGGGAACCGGAACGGCGACGTGACCAGGAACCGCACCAGCCGCCACACCCACGAGGCGAGCACGACGATCCCGGGGGTTTCCACGATCGGGGTCGTCCACCGCACCCCCTGAGCCGGAGACGGCAGAGTCGGGAAGGTCTGAGCGGAACCCACCTTGGACGGCATCAGACCTCACCGCCCATCGCGGCCTCGATCCGGGCCAGGATCCGGTCACGGTCGGCACGGGCGCGAGCGGCGAACCGGGCCGCGTCCGGGTTGCCGCGGTCGGCCAGCAGGGCGAACACGCGAGCCTTGAAGTCGAAGAACTCGGCGCGTTCGGCGTCCGTGGAGGGCGGCGAGTCCACCGCGTCCAGGAACAGCCGCACCAGCTCAGCGCCGGTCAGAGTGGACAGGTCAGGTCCGTTATCGGACATACTGAAGACACCTCTTCTGAGATTTCGCAGTCGCAGGAGGGATTCAGGGGCGGCCACGGTGTTGCAGCACCAGGCCGCCCCGCTTTCATGTGGTGAGCCTCAGGCGGCGTCCTTTGCCGGGGCGCGACGCCCACCAGCAGCACCACCGGGAGCCTTCACGCCACGGGCCCGCAACGAGTACGCCACCCGAGGGCGACGACCGTTGTCGTCCACATACGGCATGGCCGCCATCGCTTCGAACTCCACCGGGCGGAACGGCAACCCGGGAACCTCGTCCGGCAACGTCGGGCACACCTCGGCGGCGACCTTGACCTTCACCGACTTGGCCTTGCCCCGTGCTTCGGGGTCAGCGTCGATCACGTCCACCGCCCACAGCGGCAGACCCGAGTCCTTGTCCAACTGGGGCCGCTTGGTCTCGAAGTCCGTGATCGCCTCCACCCCCAGAGCGAAGGCACCGTGCGGGAACACGGTTCCGAACTCCACCGGCAGCGCACCCTGAATGGCCATCGATCAGCCTTCCTCGTGATGTTCACTCAACCACTTGTTCGGTCAAGTTGAAGTCAGGATAACCGGCCAGACTTGATCGGACAAGTAGATAAGTGGCCGGTGTTCACCCGCGTCTACACGGCGGGGTAGGAGTCCTCCAGTTCGTGCAGGTCACCCGGGAGGACCACCTCAGCAACAGCGATCACGTCACCCGAGGCATCCAGTATCCGAGCGGTGATCCCCAGCACGGGCGTCCCCTCGTCCAACCCGAGCGCCCCGCGTTCAGCGTCCGAGGCCAGACGTGCCGAGAGACGTTCCACAACCTTGGAGGGCCGCAACTGCTTGACCATCTGCACGTGTTCACGCGCACCGATGCTGATCGGTTGCTCTTCGCCCAGGTCGGTCCCCTCGGCGACGTCCAGGGGGAACCACAGGGTGACCAGTTCGCTCGGTTCGTCCTCGTCCAGGACCAGGCGTTGCCGCGTGATCGCCGGAGAGCCCTCGGGTACGCCGACCGCCTCAGCGACGCGAGCGGGCACAGAAGCGCGCCCCGCCTTCAGGATGCGGTTGCGCGCGGCCTCCTCAGACGCGTCGAAGGCGCTTGCCCCGGCATGGGAGCGCTCGGAACTCTGCTGAGGCACCCCGCGCACGAACGACCCGCGGCCGTGTTCGCGTTCGATCCATCCCTGCATGCTCAGAATCTGCAAGGCCCGCACCACTGTGGAGCGTCCGGCCCCGAACTCGCGCACCATCCGGGATTCGGAGGGAAGCATCTCCCCCACCGGGTACGTGCCGTCTTCGATGCGCTCTTGGATCGCCCGCACGATCTGTACGTACTTGGGCGGAGCGAACTCCAGACTCGACATGATGTCCACCTGGTGACTCTAGTACTCGTATGGTCGAGTAGCTTACTTGCGTGGTTTCACCCTGTCAGCAGGCGGGGGCACATTTGAGCCCCGGACGTGATCAGGGTGCACGGTGGGAAGCACACCGGAGGAGGTGTGCACGTCACCGTGCGAGGAAGAGGCCCGCGTGCCCTGGCCTCCGTGGTCTCGAAGAGACGTCAGGGCACGCGGGGGTTCTCAGAAGGGGCGCCAGCGATCAGCGCGTTCGACGGTGTAGACCCGCAGGTTGTCCGCGGTTGCCCCGCACACCGCCCGGCGTTCGGCCTCCACCAGGGCGGCGGCAACCAGGGCCACGTCACGGCTTGCCGCCTCGTCCGTCGAGGACAGCACCGGGGGCACGATGCGCCGGACATGGACACACTCGGCCCCGCCGTACTCGTGGCAGAGTCCGACCACGTAGGTCATGCGCAACCGCCGTCGCGCGATCGTCTCGGGCAGCACGCATCGGATCCGCTGCACCAGCGAGGTTCCGTCCGGTTGGGGGGACAGTGCCTCGTAGGTGATGGACTCCCAGTCCTCACAGGCCACGCGCACCCGCACTCCCTGAGCACGCGCCCATGCTTTCAGGGTCTCCCTGTCGACCACGGAATCGGGTTCGTCGCCGGTCACCGTCCCACCGCCCCTACGGCTATGGCCGTGCGCACCAGGTCACGCAGCTCGGCCAGGTCGTCGTCAGGGGAGGTCGATTGTGCGATCCGCACCAGCGTGTCGATTCCCCGCCGATCCTGTTCGGCCCGCTGCGCGGCACGCTTGTTCTCCAAGGCCGTGTAGGGGCCGCGCACGAGACGGTAGGCGCGGGGGTCGTCACCGTCCATCACGATGGGTTCCGGTGCGGGCAGCAACGCCACCCGCGAAGGCAGCGGCAGGGGGAACGGCCGGGGGCCGGTCCGGTGGTGCCTGCCGTGTCGCTTCGGTCGAATCAGTGTCACCAACGCCCGGATCAGGGCGATAAGGTCTCTCACGTCAGCCTGCTTTCCTCAGGTTGGCCGTGCCCCCGGACGCCTTCCACCGCGTCGCGGGGGTCTGTCATGTCATGGATCAGCAGGCGAGGCCGCTGTCTGTGGAGGGCTCCGCAGTGACGGAGCGCTTCCCCGTCCCCTTGCAGAAGGGACAGACCGCTGTACGCGTCGCCTGCGTCTCACCAGGCACAGATCGAACGACGACGAGTCGTCGCGGTCGGACGGACTTCCAGCCCCGCCCACGGCATGACCTGCACTTCATTCCGTTCCTGGGATCCATGAGGCCAACCATCCCGGGTTGGGAATCCGAAACCCATTCCTCCTCGGGATGACAAAGAGGGATACTGGCCGTCCCCGTACTCGCAGCGCCGAGGAGTCAGGATGCAGGGACACCCGACGAGCCGGATCACCATCCCGTCGTGGGCATGGGAGCGAGAACACACGGCCGAGTTCCTGCGCAGGCGCGATGTCCAGGCGCTTTTCCGGTTCGTGCGTCAGTACGGCGGCGCGAGCCAGATGGCGATCTCGGCGGCGACCGGCCTGTCCCAGGGGCGGGTCAGCGAGATCCTGAACGGGCGCAAGACCGTCACGGCCTTCGAGGTGTACGAGCGGATCGCCGAGGGCATCAGCATGCCTGACACGTCCCGGATGCTGTTCGGCCTTGCCCCGAGGAATCCTGACGCGTTCACTGGAACCGAGAGTGCGGCGTCCTCGGTGATCCCGAGCTTGCCCGCTCAGAGGAGCCCAGGCCCGGGGGAGGACTCGAACGTGCGCCGCCGCGAATTCGTCGGACTAGCCGGAACGGCCCTCTTCCAAGCCACAGGTGGTTCGATGCTGGACATGGACGAGATCGCAGCGGCACTCACGAGGTACGCGGGAGCCAGCCGAGGCACCGCCCGAGCAGTGAGCAGTCTGAGAGAACTCGCCCAGCGGACACACTCCGCCAAAGTCGGATACCAGGCGTGCCACTACACGGCTGTCGCCAAGCAACTTCCCCATCTGTTGCGGAACCTGGATGATGCTGCCACCGGAGTCGAGGGGGACGACGTCGCCCAGGTCCACGCGCTCCGTGCAGAGGCGTACCACGTCGCGGCGAGCCTGCTACTCAAGTGCGAGGAGCGGGGATTGTCCTACCTCGCAGCCGACCGGAGCATGCGAGCTGCTGAGGACAGCGAGAACCCCGCAGTCGTGGGTGCCAGTGCCCGAGCGTTCACGCGAGCACTGATGCGGGAGCGGCACTACAAGGCGGCGACGGAGTTGGCGACGAGCACCGCGGAGCGAGTGGACAGCGCCATGGACGAGCCGACGCCGGAATCCCTGTCGGTGTACGGGTCGCTACTGCTCAGCGGCGCGGTATCAGCGGCCAAGCGCGAGGACCGGGGCCAAGCGCTCAGCCTCCTTGACGAAGCAGGCGAGGCGGGCACGCGACTCGGCGGCGATTACAACTACCAGTGGACAGCATTCGGCCCCACCAACGTTCTCCTGCACCGGGTCAGCGCAGCCGTCGAGCTGGGCGACGCGGGCAGCGCCATCGACTATGCCCGACAGGTGCAGCTGGACAACATCGAGGTCATGGAGCGCAGGGTAACGCTCTTCATCGACGCGGCCCGCGCGTACCAGCAGTGGGGGAAGACTGAGCACGCGTACCACGCACTGCGCAACGCCGAAGAGATGGCGAGTGAGGAACTGACTGCACGTCCGGTGGTGCACCAGCTGATCAACGACATCCGTACCCGCGCCAGCGGGCACCTGTACGGGAACGTCAGCGAACTCGCGGAAAGGGTCGGTGCCTGAACCAGTGAGCGAGCAAAAGACGCTCTATGTGGTGGTGTGCGCGGCCGGACCGGCATCGGAAGTCGGCACCTTGGTTGGCTTGGCTCAAAACCGAGGCTGGACAGTTCAGGTCATGGCCACCCCAGCCGCGGTCTCCTTCATCGACGTTGAAGCACTGGAGAAGCAGACAAGCCGCCCCGTTCGGAGTCAGCACCGTGCACCAGGGGACCCACGCTCTCCCAAAGCGGACGCCATCATCATCGCCCCGGCCACTTTCAACACGATCAACAAACTGGCCAACGGAATCGCAGACAACTACGTCCTGGACGTAGTGAACGAGGCAATCGGTCTTGGTGTGCCAACCGTCGTCCTCCCGTTCGTCAACTCCGCTTACGCCAGTAGAGCCCCGTTCCGTGAGAGCATTAAGAAGCTTCGGGATGAAGATGTTCCTGTCCTGATCGGGCCAGGATCATTCGTCCCGCACGAAGCCGGAAGCGGATCGAGCGCGTTCGACGCCTTCCCTTGGCAACTTGCTCTAGACCAGGTAGAGGAGAGGCTCTAGAGCAGCAGAATCGGAACACGGGTGTGCAACGCATGAACCGCGATACCAACCGGACACCATCAATGCCGCTGCACTCCGTGTCTGTGGCAGGAGCCGTTATACGCGACGACGGGCGCATGTTGGCGATCCAACGCAGGGACAACGGAAGTTGGGAGCCACCGAGCGGAGTCCTGGGACTGGACGAGACCCCCGAAGAGGGCGTGGTCCGCGAGGTCTTGGAGGAGACCGGTATCCACGTCGAGGTGGGACCGCTGACGGGCGTCTACAAGAATATGTCCCGCAGAGTCGTCGCCCTCGTTTTCCGCTGCAAGCCGTCCGGCGGTGCAGCACGCGCCACCCCCGAGGCGACCGCTGTCGAATGGCTCACGCCCAACGAGGTGAAGAAGCGCATGGGCGAGGTCTACGCAGTCCGCCTGTTGGACGCTCTTGATCCGAGCAGTCCCCATGCCCGCACCCATGATGGAAAGCAGCTGCCCTCAAGCCATTGAATACTCCCTGAGAATAATCTGAGTCAAAGCTTCTCGTGGGGATGATCGGCACATGATTCTATGAGCAATCAGAAGACGCCCTAGTGGTGATGCGCTAATGGGACGACCTCGACATTGGCCGCTGTCAATATCAGCAAACCTAACCTAAAAGAACCCCATGAGGAATTCTAAGCATCGAGGTCATGCCATTCGAACTTATCGATGATTCGGGTCCGCAACTTCCTCCAAATTGGCTTAGGCAAGGTTCTTTGCGATGAGAGAATGGAAGAATGAACCTTCGCTATAAATTCCCAATTTGGATCATCCGACAATCCCCCGGCAGGGGAATCCAATACTCCCAGGTAAAATCCATCCACGGGCTCGCAACTTCGAATATCAGCCACACTGATAGCAAATAGGTGGTTTTGTTTTGCGGTGATTACCTGATTCTCGGATATGCCGTGAATTTTCATCAGGCCACGCCTGGATACAGAAATTCCCGTCGGATCCCACTGCAAGTCAACCGCACCCAACTTGGGAGAGTGACCATCTTTTCCCACATCTGGAACAGTTCCCCTTGGGAACCGGTCGGCACTACTATCATGCAAAGGAGCACGCCTGTATAGAACGTCATCGTCGGCTATTTTGGGGTCATCAAATTCCCAGGGGGGTTCCGACATCAACGAAACATCTTTCTCCACGAAGGGTTTTCGGAATTTGCCTTCTCCGAAAGCTTAAAAAGCTGCTTCTTTATTCCTTCGACACAATCAAAGCACTCTGGCTCGAAGCAATCCTTTTCCAGAGTTATGTTTCCATCGGCATCAGTGGAGCAAAAATAGTCCCCTATGCTCTCATCACCTTCAATTTCAATTATTATGACCTGAGGACCCGACCGCCATTCAGCAATTAGCCCTCCTTCAGCATTCGGATGGATGGTGGGGTAAACAACTGATTCCCCTTTTAGTTCGATCAGAACTTTTGCCAGCTTCGATACCGCCCTGGGATTAACAAACCTATGATCTGTCTCGCTGAGCCCCCGACTGGTTGCAGCGATACTCCGCAACCGACCGGAAAAATATCTAACGAAATCGTCACCGATTCCGCTTGCTGCAGAGCGAGATTTTCTTATCAGACTCCCGGGTTCAGAAAAACTAGGGTCATGCACACGACTCGCCGGGGATTCCCTCAAGCGAGACACAACCAGAAATCTCGAACGTTGAATTCTCGATGAATCTACAAACGAACCCTGAGCGACCTTACCCGAAACAAAATTTCCCACCCTGCCGCGTTCAACCATCAAGATCACTCCCAGGAATTTCTGAGCGACTCTGGCATCACTTCAAGGAATACCTTCAATACGCCATCGTGAAGTTCAGTTATTTCATCACGCCAAACTTGACCATCCTTCACATCCTTTTCTGAATCAAAAGAAATGAGAGCCGATTCAGTTTCAGAGTTCGACGGGTTCGGGACAGAGTCCAGCCCTACAGAGACCGGGATACCCAAACTCCCACCTCGATAACGCGCCCTAACACCAAAGTAATCGTAATCTCTTATAACTCTCTCGTACGGTTCTTTCCATCCCGAAAGAGCACCGTAGGTAAATTCGTCAGCTCCAATTGCGTCAACTATATTAACATAATTGACCATTACTTTCTCAACTTTCGGGAAATCTTTCCCAGAATTCTGAACAATATCACAAAACTCCGAAAATCGCTCTTCCATGTCACTCAAGAGACCAAAGAAGCCCGGGTAATCTAGTCCGGAGTTCTGAAACTTCCAAGCCAGAATGAACCTGTCGCTCTGGAATTGAATCGAACGGGTCTCTTCCTGGTTACTAAAGTCACAGTACGGTATCGGCCAAGAATCATCGGTTCCAACGAATCCAAAACCACCCCTCTCATCCGCTTGCCAGGGCGGAAGCGGAGCAGTCTCGGAGAGCACTGGGTACTGATTTTCCCACTTCAGCCTAAGAAGGCCAAAATCGAGAGAATTCATGCGATCAATTGGTTCAAAGAGGGCAGTCAATACTACTTGCCGGACAGGCGGGTGAGAGAAAGATATGTCTCGCCCTTCAAAATTTTCCAAGACTTCACCTCTCTTAGGTTAGTTTCATCTATTATTGTAGTTTAATTTTAACCACCGGTCCAGTCTCCTGCTAGTGATGTTGCCGAGTTGGGCTGTATGGAATCAAGGCGACGGCGCGAGCGCCGTCGCTGCGGCCACCGGCCGCTGCTCGGGCTGCGGGCTGACGCCCGGTCCCGAGCGCGCCCGTGGCGACGCCTCTGCCATTGTCTGTCGTGGCCCCGAAGATGGGGCCAGAATCGACCAAGTCAGGTCATCATGCCCTATGACCTGCGCGTATGTCAGAGCTTTTGGTCCTGAAACGGACGGATGTGCTCACCTGTCCCGAGGCACCCGTCAGCGGACTACGACTGTCTGGGGTATCTGCCCCCAGCGCTGCCGGGCACCTCGGCCCGAAACCGTGGTTGCGGTTCGCTGTGGTGCGGTGGCGAGCCAAGGCGTTCTGACGGCACCGGGGCCTACTCTCGGTGGCCCATCGCCCCCTACGGAGTCGAAAGGCTTCACCGTGCACAGCTCTCCCCTCACACGCCGCGCACTCGTCTACCCGGACTACGGGGTCTTCCAGATCATCGACTGTGAACACCCCGAGCCGGACGCTCCCCTACCCGGGTTCAACGACTTCAGCGTCGGCGAGCGCTCGGTGTTCCTCCACAGCTGTCAGAACAACGTCCTGGTCCGCCTCGACCTGGAGTCGTGGGAGACCGAACCCCCCGAACCAGGTACGGAGTGGGAGGCCACCCACACCGCTTCCATCACTCTCCCCAGCGGTGTGATCGGGGTCAGCGAGATGACGACCGGGACGCAGGAGAACCTGCTGACCCTGCCCGCACCAGGCCGGTACCGGATCCGAATGGCCCACCGCAACCGTCGCCTCGTCGGCCGGGCCTACGAAGCTCTCTTCAGCCAGTTCGAGGACACCGACGACCCGGGCTTCATCGCGGCCCAACGCGACCTCGAAGGCCGCGAACAGTACCTGGCCCAGTTCTGGCCCGAGTCCTAGCGGCACCGCGGCGATGCACATTCATTGCACACGCCACCGGGAAGCCACCGGAACCCCCGGGAAGCCCCCAGCACCCCCGCCCAGGTCAGCGGCCGTTTCCACCCCTCCCCCGCAAGCCAGCGGGGGCGCCCGGAACATCAGAAGGTTGGGGGTTCGAGTCCTCCCGAGTGCGCCACCTTGAGACAGTGGAGACGCGGCCCTACCTGGTAAAACGGGTGGGGCTTCGTCTTTTTTCGCGTTCCCCCGCGAGGATGCCGCGCGCTCCGACGCGCGATGCAGCGCCTCGCCGCGGCGGACGCCGATCACGTCGACGGCCTCATCCCGCGGGTCCGCCCACAGGTGCCCGTGGGTTCCGCCGTGCCCGGGTGCGGCGGTTCGCCCACACGAACAGCAGGGAGCACGCGCCCAGAAGGGCGGGGAGGGCGATCAGGACACCGCTGAAGAGCAGGACCACGCCGATGAACAGGGAGGCTGCGATGGAGCAGAACTGGAGGAGCGGGCTCCCGCGCAGGAGCTTGACAGCGGCGACGGCGCCGGTCAGTGTGACCGCCGTCAGGCAAGCCGCTGTTCCGCGCATGAGGATGTCCAGGTCCAGGGAGAACACCACCGTCGCGACGCCGAGAAGGAGACAGCACACCGCGAGCACCGCCAGGCTGCGGCGCGGGATGTCACCGGCTTTCGTCCCGTCGTCGAACCAGCGGGGAAATCCCCCATCGCGGCCCAGCGCCGCGCCCAACCGTGCCCCGCTCGCGATGTAGGCGTTGACGGCGCCGAACGTCAGCAGGACCGCCACGCCTGACGTCAGCACCAGGGCTGAGGGCCCCACGGCGAGTTCCATCAGGAGCAGCAGGGGAACCTCGGACTCAGCACCCGTGCTCCCCAGCACACCGACGGTGGTGACGGCCAGTCCGAGATAGAGGACGCCGACGGTGACAACCGTGAAGAGGGTGGCGAGGGGGAGGTGTCTGCGCGGGTCGGCGAACTCGCCCGACAGATGGCTCGCGGCCTCCCAACCGGCGAACGCGAAGAACAGAACGCTGGCCGCACTGCCGATCGCCCACCAGCCGTGCGGAGCGAACGGCTCGAAGTTCTCGCCCGTGACCCGGGGAACGGAGCAGGCCACGGCCACCAGAAGGAGCAGGATCAGGAGCGCGGCCAGGATGAGTTGGAGCCTGCCGGACACGTGCAATCCGGCGTGGTTGGCGGCGAACCCCGCGCCGAGCAGGGCTGTGGCCACCACGAGAACGGCCCCTCCGCCGAGCCCCAGCGCTTCCGCGACGTACTGGCCCCCGATCACGGCGGCTGCCAGGACACCGACCGGTACCGCGGCGAAGAACCACCAGCCCACCGGAGCGGTGATCCACGGCCCGAAGGCCCGGGCCGCGAAGGTCGCGACACCTCCTCCGTCCGGATAGCGCGAGCCCACAACAGCGAAGGTCACCGACACCGGGACACTGGCGAACAGCAGGAAGACCCACGCGACGATCGAAGCGGGACCGGCTGCCTGGGCGGCCAACGCGGGGAGAGCGAGCACCCCTGGGCCCAGCACTGCTCCCAGGTACAGTGCGGTCCCCGCCCCGAGGCCCAGTCTGTAGGGCTTTCCCATACTCCCCCTCCATCGCCGCTCGGCCACGTCCCGTGGTGCGTCTCCCCGCCGCCGCGCTTTCCCTGACTCAGTCAGTGGGCCCCTCACACGGGACACCGGATCAGCTCATGAGCGGAAGGCGCTTCGTGAGTCTCGTGATCGCGTTGCGGGGACCGAAGAGCGCCAGACCGACGTAGTCGATCTCCTCGGTCGGCGTGGCGGCCAGGGCGGCCTCGTACTCCTCGTAGGTCCTCGAACGCCGTGCCACTTCGTTGAAGCCCACGACGGTCACGCCTTCCTTGGCGGAGGCCCTCGTGTGGAGGTCGCGGAGTTGCTCGGTGGAGGCCACCAGCGTGGGAACGGGATGCGGGTTCAAACCAGCGTGCACACCCCCCGAGGCGTCCACGCCGTCGTCCGCGACGGAGCCGTCGAGGCGGCCACCCATGGCCAGGCCGAGCACGGCGGCGGCGTTCGCAGCGATGGCTGGCTCCAGCCCTTCCTGCAGGGCGACGATCATCTTGACGGACGGATACATGACCTCTCCAAGAATCAATCGGACGGATTCAGATTCAAATACTAGACATACAGTCGACTGTTACACCAGATAATCGAATATCATTCGGTGATTGACGTAGACTGGCCGAATGGACGAACTTGATTCGGCGATCATCCGCCACCTCCAGCTGAATGCACGGCAGACCAACCGCGAGCTCGCCCGCACGGTCGGTGTCGCCCCCTCCACGTGCCTGGAGCGGGTGCGCTCCCTCCACGAACGCGGGGTCATCCGCGGCTACCACGCCGAGATCGCGCCTGAGGCGCTCAACCGTCGGGTCGACGCCTTCGTCTCCGCGCGTCTGCGCCCGCTGAGCAGGCCCATCATCGACGGGTTCAAGGAAGCCCTGATCGCTCTACCCGAGGTCCTGGCCGTGTTCGTGGTGGCCGGCGACGACGACTTCCTCATCCAGGTGTCGGTCCAGGACCTGGACCATCTGCACAACTTCCTGATCGACCGGCTCAGCGAGCGCCCCGAGGTCGTGAGCTTCCGGAGCCAGATCATCTACCAGAGCAGCCGCAAGCACGTGCAGGACAGGCTCTCCGACACATGACCGCGCGGACGAGCACGCGTAGCGGCCCCGGACGGTGAACCGGGCCGCCTCCACCACCGGGTCATTCGAGGGTGGACCCGCACGGGACGTCGGCGGTCTCGGTGGCACCGGTGGTGATGTCGGAGCGTCGAAGGGAGACCGGGCGGATGCACACCCCGTGGTCGGCGGCCATCTGTTCGGTGACCTCACGCGCCAGGGGTTGCGCGAGCCGCTCGGCCGGGTCGACCCACCGGTAGGAGTCGGCATCAACCCACCCCCAAATCCCCGCAGTCGGCGCATCCGCGGTCGACCAGCTGCGTCCGCGCGACCTGCCGCGTGGAGACGTCCAGGCCCCGTTCGGAGAACACCTGGGAGCCCGGTCTCACCGCGATGGGTCGCGCCAGCCGGGGTTCCTCTCCTTGGGTTCGGTCTGGGTGGCGGATGGGCTCTGGGGTTCGGCGGGGGCGGCCGCCCAGCTGGCGAGGAGCTTGAGCCGATCTTCGTCGGAGGTCCCCGGCTCGGCTGTGTAGCTGGTCAGGGAGTGGGCCTCATGGGCAGAGATAGGCAGGTCCATCGGCTGGTAGGTGAGTTCCAGTGGGCCGACGGCAGGGTGGTGGAAGCGTTTGACACCGCCGTGGTGGATGCGCACGTCGTGGGCGGCCCAACGGATGCGGAACTCGGCGCTGACGGTGGACAGCTCACCGATGAGCTCTCGCAGTGCCCTGTCGTTCGGGTAGCGCCCGGCTTCGACGCGCAGCATGGCGGTGGTGGTGTTCGCGGCGTGGTCCCAGTCGCCGACGAAGTCGGGGGCGCCACGGTCGAGGAACCAGTACCGGGCGAAGTTGGGGCGGCCGCGTTCGTCCGCGGTCTCACTGTCGAACAGCGGCGCGAACAGGGCGCGGGCGAGTGGATTGAAAGCCACCATGTCCATGCGGCCGTTGGTGACGAACGCCGCGGACAGCGTGATGGAGTCGAGCAGCCACTGGACGCGGGGCGGTATGTCCACGGCCTTGCGCCGACGGGGTGAGCGGCTGGACGGCCGGGCGGCCCTGGCCACGTCGAACAGGTAGGTGCGCTCCTCCTCGTCCAGTTGCAGCGCGCGGGCGACCGCGTCGAGGACTTCCTCGGACACACCGCTGACGTGGCCCTTCTCCAGCCGCGTGTACCACTCGGTGCTCACACCGGCGAGAACGGCGACCTCCTCGCGCCGCAGCCCCGGAACCCGGCGTCGGCCGCTGGTGGGCAACCCGGCCTGCTCCGGGGTGATCCTGGCGCGCCGGGTGGCGAGGAAGTCCCGGATCTCGGAGCGGTTGCCGGGTCGCTGGTCCATGCCCTCCACAGTAGGCGCGGGCCGCCGGAAAGGGAGGTTGAGCTTGTACCCCCCATAGACACGACCTTCTTCTCACGCGATGGATCCGGTTTCGTGAGTCTCGCGGCGTGACCGTGTCCCTTGTGGAGAAGAGAAGCGATGAGCACGCGAGGAGGAGCTCTCCAGGCGCCCGCGGGGTCGGGCGCCGAAGGGCTCGGGCGGCCCCCATGGGGCTGATCGCCCGCCACGTTCCGCACGACGGCGGGGACGGACGGGCGGTGTCGATCCGATCCGAACTGTCCGCGTCGCGCTCCGGCCGCCCGTGGCTGGCGCTGGCCGCCTGTGCGACCACCGAATGTGGCGCTCTGGGAGCGTTCAGTCACATCGCGTCGCTGCTCACCGGCCATGCGGGCCTCGCCGCCGGGCTCGTCCCGCTGGTGCTCGCCGTCTTCGGCGCCGGGGCCCCGGTGGGCTTCCCCGTCGGAGGCCGACGCGGCGACGTCCGTCCGGCTTCGCCGCCCCCACCGCCGTGCTGGCCGCCCTGCCGGGGCTCTTCGGGCTCGGCGCCAACCCGGTGCTGATCTCCCTGCCGACCCCGCCGTCGCGGCGTCGATCCGGGGCGCGGAATCGCCTGACCACCTTCGGCGCGGCAGGCGCCGACGACCAACAGAGAACAAGGAGTGGCACACATGCGCGGAGTAGTGATGTACAAGGCCGGTGACGTCCGGGTGGAGGAGCGTGAGGACCCGAGGATCCTCGAGCCCACCGACGCGGTCGTCCGGCTGACCGCGACCTGCATCTGCGGGTCGGACCTGTGGCCCTACCGCGGCGTCGAGCCCGCCGATCATCAGGTCATGGGCCACGAGTACGTGGGCGTCGTGGAGGAAGTCGGCTCCGAGGTGAAGAACGTCAAGGCCGGTGACTTCGTCGTCGGGTCGTTCGTCATCTCCGACAACACCTGCGAGATCTGCCGGGCCGGGTTCCAGTCCAAGTGCGTGCACGCTGAGTTCGTCGCGCAGACGATCGGCACCCAAGCCGAGAAGGCACGTATCCCGCACGCCGACGGCACGCTCGTCGCCACCCCGGGACACCCCGACCCCGAGCTGATCCCCGCACTGCTGGCCGCCTCCGACGTGCTCGGCACCGGCTGGTTCGCCGCCGTCGCCGCGCAGGCCGGGCCCGGCAAGACGGTCGCGGTCGTCGGTGACGGCGCGGTCGGACTCATGGCGGTCCTCGCCGCCAAGCGCCTGGGCGCGGAACGCGTCATCGCCATGTCCCGCCACCCCGAGCGGCAGAAGCTGGCCCGCTACTACGGCGCCACCGACATCGTCGAAGAACGCGGTGTCGAGGGCATCGCGAGGATCAAGGAACTCACGAACGGGCTCGGCGCGCACTCGGTCGTCGAAGCGGTCGGCACCCAGGAAGCCTTCATGCAAGCCGTCGGCGCCACCCGCGGCGGCGGGCACATGGGGTACGTGGGCGTGAACTACGGCGTGACCGTCCCCGGGATCGAGCTGTTCCTGGCGGGCGTCCACACGTTGGGCGGTCCGGCTCCGGTGCGTCGGTTCCTGCCCGAGCTGATCCAGCTCATCTGGGACCGCGAGATCGATCCTGGCAAGGTCTTCGACCTCACCCTGCCCTTGGACCAGGCCGCGGAGGGTTACAGGGCCATGGACGAGCGCCGCGCCACCAAGGTGCTCCTCACCCTCTGATCTGAGCGCCTGCCCGGACCGGCCGCGACCCGTCCGGACGCGGCCGGGTTGTCGCGGACGCGTTTCGGAGTCCGGGCCGGCCGGGCCTCTGCCCCGGACGGAGCATCCAGCAGAGGGGCGGACACGGTGCGGGTCAACGCCACCAGCCCTGACGGGTGCGGTCGTGTCCCTTCGCGTGGTGGAACCCCGCGGGCGCACGGACCCCCGGGTCCGATCCCGTCGGGGCCCTGGCGGCCCGGGACACGGCCGCGCCACCGGCGCCGTGCCGGCCCCCCGACCTCGGTCCGGGGGCCGACACGGCTACCGGTCAACGGCAGTCGTTGCCGGAGTTGGCGCGGTCCCTGACCCTCGTCTGGAGGATCCGCGGGCGCTCCGGGTCACCCACCATGACGTTGGTGGTCCCGTCCACGTAGTAGCCGTAGGAGAAGATCTCGTACTGGTTGGGCCGGCCCCGCCAGGTGCCGACCCACACCTGGTTGCCGTAGTCGTTGGGCCGCCACGCCCAGCTGTACGACTCGATGTCGAAGCTGACGTTCTGCCGCACCGTGACGGTCTGGTACTGGGCCTCCCACCAGGCGGTCCTGTGGGGTGCGGGGTCGATGGTGAACATGTCGGAGTGGGTGCGGGTCTCGGTGTCGGACCACTCGGCGCCCGCCGTGACGGAGATGTTCGCGCTGAACGCGTCGGTGAACTTGTACTCGCTGCCCACCGTGACCGAGTAGCTCTCGGTAAAGCTCGACGACGTGGTGTAGTCCAGCCGGATCGCCCGCTGGCCCTGCCGTGATCCGGTGCAGTTGGTCACCGGCTCCGAGACCCTTCGCCACCAGTGGCCGCGCCACGATGAGCGCAGGTCGGTGCGGTCGTAGCGGCAGCGGCCCCGCACGTACTCCCAGGGCGGGTTCAGCGCGCGTTGCCCGTTCCTGACGTTGTGCACCGGAGCGCGGCCCCCGGCACTGGCGTTGCGGACCTCTCCGGTCTGGACGTTGATGTAGAACTCGCGGGTGCCGGTGCCGCCGTCACCGCAGAACGTGGCCATCACCCTGTCGGTGCTCCAGCCCTCCCGGTAACTGGAGTCGGCCGGGTTCCTGATGTCCTCGATGCCGAGGTCCCGGAAGTCGGCCGCCGCCGGCGATGCCGTGGCCAGCGTGGTGGCCGCCGCCATGGCGAACACCATCGCGGCCGTCAGTGTCTTCTTGAGGAACACGCTCGCTCCCTGGGTCGTGGGGGTCGCGACACGGGCTCCGCGCTCACGGCGCGTGAGTCCGTGTCGGCTCCGAGTATTCGTCCGGAGCGGCGCACTTGACCATCCGAAATTGTCGGAATCTCCGCTCCGTCCGTACCCCCGGGATCCGGCCGCGACTACCGTGACCGGCCGACGGCCCGTGCGCCGAGCCGCGGGTCCACGAACACCCGGAAGGGACACACCGATGGCGACAACGAGAGGCCGTGCCCGTTGGCTGACGCGTGCCGTGGCGGCCCTGGGCACTCTGGCACTGGCGTCCGGCGTGGCGGTGGCCACGGCGGAGACGGCCCAGGCGCGTGACGGATCGCACTTCCTGCGCATCAGGACGTCCGGAAACGTGAATTCCGTGTTCGTCTCGGGTCGCGGATGGACCGCCTACGACATCGTCGGGCAGGGCTACAGCACCCTCACCACCCGAGGGCTCGACACCTGCTACATGTACGTCGGGGACAACAGCGCCAGCCCGTGGGTCAGCGTGAACAGCGGGTTGATCGCCCACACGAACCAGGCGCCCGGGATCCAGTCCATCGCGCCGGTGAACGGCGCGCAGCGGTCGAACCCGGCCTGGATCGACGGCACGCCGCTCACCATCACGACCTACACGTCCAGGGACTGCACCCAGGGACAGACCGCCCGCTACCTCGACGTTCGCGTGCCGGAGAACGACCTCGTCTACACCTGGACCGACCTCACCGGCTGAACCAGTGACGGGACACGTGGGGGTTCGGGTTGTACGTCGACCGAGGTCGTGCCGTACCGGGTCGCGGACCCCCACCATGGGCGCGCTCCCAGCAAAAGGTTGAATGTTCGTGTGAAACCCCCGCAAGAGCGGGGGCGCGTCCTCCTCGTCGACGACGCCCCCGACAGCCTGTCCATGCTCACCGTCGCCCTGAGGTTCGTCGGCTGCGAGGTCACCGCGGCCAGAACCGGAGGCGCGTGTCTCGAACTCGCCCTGGACTCCCCACCCGACGTCATCGTGATCGACGTCGAGTTGCCCGACACCGACGGATTCACGGTGTGCCGGCGCCTGAGAGAGGCGGGGCTGTGCACACCCGTGCTCTTCCTCACCGCCAAGGACACCTCCGAGGACAGGCTCCGCGGCCTGGAACTGGGCGACGACTACGTCACCAAGCCGTTCGACCTCCAGGAGACGGTCGCCCGGATCCGCGCTCTGCTGCGGCGCACCAGCCCTGGCGAACCCGCCCGACTGCGGGCCGGCGGTCTGGAACTCGACGAGGACACGCGGGACGTGCGCGGACCCGTCGGGGTCGTGCACCTGTCGGGCACCGAGCACAGGGTGCTGCGCCACCTGATGCGCAACGCCGGGCGACTGGTCACCAAACAGGAGCTCGTGCTCTCGGTGTGGGGGCGTGAGTCCGAGGGCGGCTGGGGCGCGGTCGAGACCTACGTCTACAATCTGCGGCGCAAACTCGGCGACACCGACCGAACGCTCATCCGCACGGTGCGCGGCGCCGGCTACGTCCTCCAGACCTGACGCGGGCGGCCTCGGAGCGCGTCCCGGCCGAGGCCGCCGGGGGTACCTCGTACGGTCACGTTGATCTTACTCTGAGGTAACTCTGAGAAAGGCGTCACCTGCGTCGGGTTCAGTGGAGGCATGAGGCAGAGGCCAGAGATCCCGCCCCTTCCCGCCCCTCCGGTTGAGGGGAGGACCCACTGGCCACCGCCCCTCGATCCCTGGCTCGCCCTGGCCTCACGGCCCCCCGGCCGCCTCCGGCCGCCGGGCGACGGCGCCGCCCAGGCGAGTCTCGCGATGTGCTGGGAAGGCTGGTCCGCGGCCCGGGTGTCGGCCGCCGAGAACGTCATCCGCGACCGACTCGGCGCGGTGTCCCTGGTGGCGCTGTCCTTCCACGGAGCTCACGTGGTCCTTCCCACGGCCAGCGAGGACCAGGCGGCGCGCGGAGCGACGGCGGTGCGCACCGCCTTGGGCGGGCGATCCGTGTGGATCGGCGTGGGGTGGTCGCCGCAGGCGGACGTCAGGCACGGGCGCCGTATGGCCCACGACGTCCTGGCGCTCGTGTGCGGTCTGCGCCTTCCACCCGGGGTGTACCGGTTGGGCGACATCCCGATGGAGTACGCCTCCGCGCAGATCCCGGCGGTCCGCGAGATGATGTCCACCGTCGCCGCGCGGGTGATCGGCGAACCGCATCTGCACGGGACCCTGGAGGCACTGGTCGACGCCCGCGGCAACCGCAGCCGTGCGGCGAAGGCGTTGTTCATCCACCGCAGCACGATCGACTACCGGTTGGAGCGGATCCGGACGCTCACCGGACACGACCCCACCCAGCCACAGGGCCTGCAGTTCCTCCGCACCGCCATGGCCCTGCAGCGACTGCGCCGCCCACCCGCCCCCCTCGTGTGACGCACCCGTTCCCCCGTCCGGTGACCGTGTCGGCACACGTGGCTTCCCAGGTCCGACAGGGCTCGGACGGTCCGTTGCGCGACCGCGTCCGCTGAGCGCGGTCGGGTGGAGCCGGCCGAGGTCCGGGCGATCCGGGCTTCCAGCTCGGTGACGCGCCCGTCAGCGCGGGCCGGCCGGAGGAGGGCGCCCGCTCGACCTCGCAGGTCCAGTGCCTGCCGTGCAGGAGAACCAGTCAACTCATGCAAGAGATCTGAATAGTTACGTCATCCCCACCTGGTTCCATCCTGAGGAGCGGACATGGCCGTCGAGATCTCCGTGCTCGGGGCAATCGAGACACATATCAACGGACACCCCGTCGACCTCGGACACGCCAGGCGGCAATCCGTGTTCATCGGATTGCTCGCGGACGCCAACCACCTGGTGTCGGTCGACCAGCTCATCTACCGGGTCTGGGGGCAGCATCCGCCCCAGGGAGCCCGGTCATCCCTCTACAGCTACGTATCCCGGATTCGGGCGGCCCTGTCCGCGGCCGGGAACGACGCCGTCGTCGACCGGCGTCCGGGCGGCTACACGCTCTCCCTGAGCGACCACAGCGCCGACGCCGTGGACCTGCACCGCTTCCGCGCGTTCACCGCGCTGGCGCGGGACGCCTCCTCCGAGGACGCCGCCCTGGCCCTGTTCGAGGACGGGCTCGGTCTGTGGCGGGCCGACGCCTTCGGCGCCCTGGACAGCCCTTGGGTCAACGAACTCCGGGAGAGCCTGCGCCTGGAGCGCTTCGGCGCGGAGCTGGACCGCAACGACCTGTTGCTCCGTCAGGGAAGACAGGGCGAACGCCTCGGCGACCTGCTCTCCCTCGCCCAACGGCATCCGCTGGACGAGCGCCTGATCGGCCAGCTCATGCTCACGCTGTACCGGGAAGGACGTACCGCGCAGGCGTTGGACTACTTCGAGTTCACCCGCAGGGCCCTCTCCGACGAGATGGGCACCGATCCCGGAGCCGAGCTCAGGGACCTCCACCTGAAGATCCTCAACGCCGATCCGGATCTGAACGCCCGGTTCCCCGCCCCGGTGCTCGCCGGGGTCCGGTCCGCCTCGGCTGCGGCCTCCCCGTCCGTGCCCCTGCCGAGCCAGCTCCCGCCTCCTCCGCCGCCGCTGGCCGGACGCGACGAGGAACTCGCCGCGCTCGACACCGCGCAAGAGTCCGAGGCGGTGTCGATCACCGTGGTCTGCGGCCTCGGCGGTGTCGGCAAGACCGCACTGGCACTGCGGTGGGCGCACGACAACCTGGCCCGGTTCCCCGACGGCCAGCTGTACGTGAACCTGCACGGCTTCTCCTCGACCGGCGTCGCGGCCCAGCCGCAGACCGTGGTCCACGACTTCCTCACCGCCCTCGGAGTGGACGCCAAGGCCATCCCGACCAGCACCGAGGCGCAGGTCGGCCTCTACCGCAGCCTCCTCGCCAAGAAGCGGATGCTGATCCTGTTGGACAACGCGCGCGACGCCGAGCAGGTCCGTCCCCTGATCCCCGGCTCCCCCACCTGCACCGTCGTGATCACCAGCCGTCACCGGCTCAGCGGCCTGCTCGCCACCGACGCGGCCGGATCCGTCACGCTCGGCCCGCTCACCTCCACCGAAGCGCACCAGTTGATGGCCGCCCGCCTCGGGGAGCGCCGTGTGGCTGAGGAGCCGGAGGCGGTGGAGTCGGTCATCCGCAGTTGCGGCCGGTACCCCCTGGCCCTCACCATCGCCTCCGCCCACGCCGCCAGCAGCCCGCACCTGCCGCTCCGCGAACTCGCGGCGGAGCTGCGGGAGACGGAGACCCTTCTCGACGTCCTGGACACGGGCGACCTGGACACCTCGCTGCGCGGCGTCCTCGACGCCTCCTACCGGGCGCTGCCCGACGCCGCGGCACGGCTGCTGGGCCTGCTCAGTCTGGCTCCGGGCCAGAGCATCGGACTGCCCGCCACCGCGGCACTCGCCGGGCTCCCACCCGCCCGCGCCAGGGTCCTGCTGCGCGACCTGGAATCGGTCCATCTCGTCCACCAGCCGATGCCCGGGCGCTACGAACTGCACGACGTCGTCCGCCTGCGCGGGAAGGAACGGGCGGAGCGGGACCAGCCGGAGGAGGACCGCCGCCGGGCGCTGGGCTCCCTGGTCGACTTCTACGTCCGCACCGCCGACGCGGCCAACCGACTTCTGAGCCCGAACGACATGCCGTCGTCCGCGATGGAGCGGGAACGGTCCTCCGGCGCGCACGCCCTCGCCCCGCGGCTGGCGGACGAGGCCCAAGCCCTGGAATGGTTCACCGCCGAGCGGTCCTGGCTGCCCGCCGTGGTCCGCCTCGCCGCGGAACTGGGCCTGTACCGCGAGGCCTGGAGACTGTGCTGGGACACCTACCTGTACTTCCGCCGCTGCGGCCACGTCGACGACTTCATCGGCACGGCCCGCGCCGGGCTCGATGCCGCGACCAGGCTCACCGATCCGGACGCCCCGACGCTCACGGCGTTGGCCCGCCGGGGACTGGCCTCGGCCATGCTCATGGCCGGGCACCACGGCGAGGAGCCGCTCGACCACCTCTCCCAGGCGCTGACCCACTTCGCGAGCGTCGGGGACCTGCTCAACCAGGCGCACACGCACCAGGTCCACCTGCTGTTCTCGATCCTCGCCGACGACGAGGAGCGGGCGCTCGAGCACGCGGAGCGGGCGCTCGAACAGTACCGACGTGTCGGCGCCTCGGTATGGGAGGGCTCCGCGCTCAACAACATGGGCTGGTGTCTGGCACAGTTCGGCCACCACGAACGCGCCCACGCCTGCTGCCAGGAGTCCCTGCGTCTCAGCCGCGCACTCGGGCACAGGGTGGGGGAGGCCGCCGTCCTGGACAGTCTGGGCTACATCTCCACCCGCTCGGGCCGCCACGCCGAAGCCGTCGAGCACTACCGCCAGGCGATCCAGGTGTGCCGGATCCTGGGAGACGCCTTCGAGGAGGCGAACGCGCTCCACGGCCTCGCGGAGGCCCACGACGCCCTCGGCGAGGCGGGCCCGGCCCGTGAGGCCTGGCGGCGGGCGCTGGCCCTCTACCGCGCCCAGCACCGGACGGAGCAGGCACGCGACGTCGAGGACAGACTCCGGGCGTCGCCGTGAGGACGCGCCGGCGTCCGTGCCGGGACTCGCCGCCGACGCGACGTCCGCGGTCACGTTCCGCGCGCACAAGGTTCGTGCAAGAAACGCACAAGTCGGTTGCGGGAACCTGCTTCCCGCCCGCATGAACGGACTCCCCACCTGCCCGTGCGGCTCCAGAGCCTTCACACAGATCCGCACAGGACCTTGAACCCGCCGTCGAACACTCACTCATCGATCGCGTTCCCGCGCCACCGGGGCTCGCCGATCACGGGCTCCGCGCCTGAGCCGCACCCTCGGGTGCCGCTGTCCGACATGGATCCCGCCACACGTCCGGAACGGGGGTGCCCCAGTGGATCAACCGTTCCCGATGCGCTGAGAAGGATCGTCATCAAACCCTGGAACCGCCTCGGAATCCCTTCCGTCGAAGCAGCCGACCGGTTCCCTCCCGTCCTCCGGCTCCACTCGCCCGAGGGTCCGGAGACCGAGACGCCGTCCACCGCATCCCACACTTGGAGACCACCGATGAAGCGTGACCTCATCCCTCACCCCCTGAGCGGTACCGTCCTCGCGCGGGCGACCGCTGGAATCGCCTCCGCCGCCCTCGCGGTGACGCTGACCTCCTGTGCCTTCTCCTTCGGCGAACTGGAGCCCGTCGGCGAGGAGAGGCCCACGTCGGCCAGCCCCGCCGCGGCCGAGGAGACGGCCGCCGCCGAGCAGCCCGCGGAGGGCGGGGCCGAGGAGGTCCCCGCCGCCGAAGGCGTCTGGAACGAGCTTCCCGTGGACCCTTCCGGGGCCCTGGCCTGGGACGATGAGACCTACTGGCTCAGCGGTTCCGGAGACGCGCTCTACCGGCTCGATTGGACGCCCACGGCCACCACCACGTTGGAACTCACCCACTCGGGCAGCGCCAACTTCATCGTGGTTCCCTACGACGCGGACGGGGCACGTCTCGGAAGCCTCGCCAACGAGATCGGCGCCTACGAGGGGAACTCCGTGCTGGAGGAAGCGGCGATCCTCGGCAGCGCCGCCGAGGTCGAGTTCATCCACATCCAGGCCGACGGGGCCTGGACCATCGGCCGCTGACCCGCCTCGTCCGCGGCGGGTTCCGTGTGCCGCGTCCCACGCGCCGGGCCCGCCGTGGGCGCAGCGCCGTCACCACCCGGTGCGCAGCGCGTGGTTGACCAGCAGGGCGGTCGCGGCCTGGAGGGCGAGCCACACGCGGTGGTCGCGGGACGGCAGCAGCGCGGCGGAGGGGACGAGCCACACGAGGAAGGGGAGCCAGATCCGCTCGGTCTCGCCCTTGCTCATCCCCGACAGGTCGGCGGCGGCGGTCGCACCGAGCGCCGCCGCGACGAGGAGGACCACCGCCCCGGTGCCGGACACGGCCGTGGGCAGGGCGCGCACCGCCCCCGGCAGCAGCGCGAGGACGCGCCGCGCTCCGGCGGCGGAGGCGGCCCCCGCCACGATCACGGCGATGGCCAGGTTCGCCCACACCCAGTACCCGTAGGGCCGGACCGCGGCCACACCCTGGTAGTACCGCTCCACCAGCAGGCGGTAGCCCTCCCACCACCAGAAGCCGGACGCCGTGAAGGCCGCGGCGACGGCCAGCGCTCCCGCGAGGGCGTAGGGGAGGGGACGGGCGGTTCGCGCGCACACCAGCACGGACGCCGCCAGGATCCCGACCAGGACCAGCCCGTAGGACAGGTACACCGTCCAGCCGAGCAGCAGCCCGGACGCGAGCGCCGTGGCGCGGGGCGCTCGGGCTCCGGGGGCCGCCGCCACCGCGAGCAGGGCCAGACCCCACGCCGCCGCGGCGGCGAAGTACCCGTCCGCCGACGCGCCGACCCAGACCGCACCGGGGAACAGCGCCAGGAACGGAGCCGACCGGCGCGCCGCCTCCTCGGCTCCCAGCGCCCGGAGCGCGACGAGGACGGCCGCCGCGGCCGAAGCGCCGACCACGACGCACCAGGTCCCCGCCCAGACGCCGCCGCCGAGTCCCATCCGGTCCAGCGCGACGAAGGTCAGGATCGCACCGGGCGGATGCCCGGCGACGTGGGTCGGCCAGTTGTCGGGCGAGCCGACGAGGATGTGTCCGGTGAACCCGCGCAGCGCCGCACCGACGTCGGCGAAGCGGTCGACCGAGCCCAGGTACTCGTAGGGGGACTCCAGCGGCTGTGCGAACCCCCGCCAGCCGTCGACGAGGGCGAGCGAGAACGTCCACAGCACGGACACCGCCCACGTGGCCGCCAGCAGTCGGCGCCACGGAAGGACCCGTGCCGCGAGGGGACCGCAGGCGACCACCGCCGCGGCCAGGGCGAGGGCGGGGACGCTGCCGGGGCCCGAGTGCGGGTCCCAGGAGGCGTAGAGCGGGGGCCAGCCCACGTACAGGCTGGCGTCGGCGCGGTCGATCGCGCGTCCGACGGTCACGGCCAGCGCGACGAGGAGCACGGCCCCGACCGCGGTGAGCACGTCGAGCCGACGCCCGGCGCGCTCGTCGCCGACCGCCTCGCGAAGGTGGTCGCGGAGACCGTGCGGAGTCACGCCGCCAGCGTAGGTCCGAGCCCGCGCCGGAGCCGTGACGCACCGTGGCGTGTCGCTGAGAAGGCCTGGTCAGAGCGCGTTTCGCTCCCAGGGCGCACGGGCCCGCTCGCCTAGCATGATCGCGTGCGCGGCCCGGCGCGGACGAGGGACGGAGGGCACGCATGGACGAGGACACCGACCGGACGCGTCGTTCCGCACCGGCGGGTCCCGAGGACGCGTCCTCGCGCGGAGACCGGTTGCGCGCGTTCCTGCGCGACGGGCCGCCGTTCGGCCCCACGCGCCCGGCGTTCTGGCGCAGCCCGGTCCGCGGCCCGTGGACGACGTCGGTGCTGGGAGCCGTGCTGCTGGTCGGCCTCACCCTGGTGACCGTGACCGGGCTGCTGTCGTACGCCGCCTACAACCCCGACCTGACCCCGGTCAACGACAAGACCCCGGACAAGGGCCTGCTCGGGTTCTACCTCTTCCCCTGGCCCACCGACCCGCCCTGGCTCTACCGGCTGACCCAGGGCGTCCACGTCACCCTGGGCATCGTGCTGGTCCCCGTGCTGCTCGCGAAGCTCTGGTCGGTCATCCCCCTCTTCTTCGCCTGGCCGCCGGTCCGTTCCGCGGCCCACGTCCTGGAGCGGCTGTCGCTGCTGTGCCTGGTGGGCGGGGCGCTGTTCGTCTTCGCCACCGGGCTGCTGAACGTCCAGCTCGAGTACGTCTTCCCCGGCTCCTTCTACGTCCTGCACTTCTACGGTTCGTGGGTGTTCCTCGGGGGCTTCGCCGTCCACATCGCCGCCAAGGCGCCGACGATGGTCCGGTCCCTGCGGGCGGGGCCCGCGGGCGCGGAGGAGTCCGGCGGGGGCGCACCGCCCGGTGACGCCGGACTCGTCACGCCCGACCCCGCGCCCGCGACCCTCTCCCGCGGCGGACTCCTGGGCATGGTGGGACTGGGGTCGCTGACGCTGCTCGCGGTGACCGTGGGGCAGAGCATCGGCGGACCGTTGCGCGCGACCGCTGTGCTGGCCCCGCGCGGCAGGTCGGGCGACGGTCCCCACGGGTTCCCCGTCAACAACACCGCGGCCCGCGCCGGCGTCGGGGCGGACGACGTCGGCGACGGTTGGCGGCTGACCGTGCGCGGCGGCGGGCGCGAGGCGGTGCTCAGCAGGGAGGACCTGCTCGCGCTCCCCCAGCACGACGCGGCGCTGCCGATCGCCTGCGTGGAGGGGTGGTCGACGGAGAACCAGGACTGGTCCGGGGTCCGCCTCGCCGACCTCGCCGACCTGGTCGGGGTCCCAGGACCGACCGCGGTGTTCGTGGAGTCCCTCCAGCGCCGGGGCAGCTTCACCAGCGTCGGCCTGCGCGCGAACCAGGTCGGCGACCCCCGGTCGCTGCTGGCCCTGCGCGTCAACGGCGCGGACCTCTCCCTCGACCAC
Source organism: Nocardiopsis sp. NPDC050513 (assembly GCF_044457925.1). Classification (NCBI taxonomy): domain Bacteria; kingdom Bacillati; phylum Actinomycetota; class Actinomycetes; order Streptosporangiales; family Nocardiopsidaceae; genus Nocardiopsis; species Nocardiopsis sp. NPDC050513. Next base: position 287,487 of record NZ_JBITHK010000006.1, read on the forward strand.
GGCTATCCGGCCCGCGTCATCGTCCCGGCCAGCCCTGGCGTGCACAACACGAAGTGGGTCGGCCGGCTCACCTTCGGGGAGCTCCCATGACCGCACTGCGACGGTGGTACGGAGCCTCGGCCCTTCATCTCCTGCTCATGGTCGGCGCCTTCGCCCTCATCGGCTACGCGGGCGTGCGCCTCCTGGGCGGCGACGTCGTCGGCGTCGTCGTGTGGTTCGTCGGCGCCGCCGTCCTCCACGACCTGGTGTTCCTCCCGGGTTACAGCCTGGTCGACCGCGGCTGGCGGTCGGTGGCCGGGCGCCTGACGGGGCGGAGGCGCGGCGCCGGGGGAGACGACCGGGCCCGGGTCCGGCTGATCAACCACGTGCGCGTCCCCGCGGTCGTCTCCGCACTGCTGTTCCTCGTCTACTTCCCGCTGATCCTCGGCCCCTCCGAGTCCTACCTGTCCAAGAGCGGGCTCCCCGGGCACCCGTTCGCCGGACGGTGGCTGCTGGTCTGCGCGGTCCTGTTCGCCGCCTCCGCGGCGGTCGGGGCAGTCCGTTACCTGCGCGTGACCTCGGGCGGCCGCCCGGTCTGAGGCGTCACCGCGTCCGGTCCGGTGGAGCGCAGTGCCGTGAAGGGGCGTCCCCCGGCCTCCCACGACTCCGCGTGCGACCACCCCGACCGCTCCGCCAGCCGCAGGAGCGCGCACGGCCCGAGTCGGGCCCACGGAAAGGGCGCGCCGATCAGACCCCACCCGTCGGTGACGCGCACGGTCATCCGTTCGCAGACGTCCTCCCGGGAGGTCTCGACGATCAGCAGTCCGCCGGGCCGCACCAGGTCCCGCACCCGGGCGAGGAGCCTCTCGGGGGCTCCGCCGATACCGATGTTGCCGTCCACCAGCAGCGCGGTGCCCCAACGGCCCTCGTCGGGCAGGGGATCGAACGCGGACTGGCACAGCGCGCTGCCGCCCGCCGCTTGGGCGCGCGCCACGGCCAACGGGTTCAGGTCCACGCCCAGGGCGGGACGACCGCGTTCGGCCAGCGCCGCGACCAGACGACCCGGCCCGCATCCCAGGTCGAGCGTGCTGCCCTCGCAGCGGTCCAGGGCGGCGGCGTCGACCGCGTCGACGCCCCCGCACCAGCGTTGGACGTCCAACGACAGCAGCGACCCGTCGGGCCGACGCATGAACAGGGGGCCGTACCCCCTGGCCAGGGCCTCGGTGTACGGGTCGCACCGCCAGGCCGTCACGTCCGCGGGGGCGACCCCGAGTTCGGCCGCGCTCATCGCGCGCACCCGTCGGCCAGGGCCCGGACGGTCCGCGCGAACCGGCTCCAGGGCGCCTGCCGGGCGACCCGGGCGGCGTCCGCGGCGGTGTCCACGTCGACCAGGAGCGGCAGGTCGCCCACCCGAAGACCCGCGTCGGTCAGGCGTCCGCGCTGCACCCGACCGGTCCGATCCGTCGACATGGGCACACCGAGCAGGAGGGCGGGGTCGGGGTCCGCGAGGCCGAGCGCCCAGAACCCGCCGTCCTCGGACGGACCGAACCACGCGTCCGCGCGCCGCCAGGCGTCGGCCGCCAGGGCGGGCGCCAGGACGTCCGCGGTGACCTGCGGCGTGTCCATGCCGAGCAGCAGGGTGGGCCCCGAACACCCGGCGAACGCGGCGGCCAGGCGCTCGTCCAGCCCGCCCCCGGACTGTGCGACCACGTCGAACCCGCCGTCCGGCAGCCACGGACCCGGCCGCCCGTCCAGGGCCAGCACCCTCCTGCGCGCCGGAATCGACAGCACGGTGTGCAGTGTGTCCTCCAGAGCGGCGGCGGCCACACGCGCCGCCTCCCGCGGCGTGTACTCGGGAACCAGCCGGGTCTTGACCCGGCCGGGGACGGGCTCCTTGGCGATCACCAGGAGCGTCGCCGCCCCGCCCTCCCCGCGGCCGTTCACCGGTTCCCTCCCGCGGAGCGCGCCCGTGTTCGGGTGGCCGGCTCGCGCAGCACGGACGCCATGTCCCGCACGGCCGTCCACGTCCCCCGCCACGTTCCGGTCACCTTGGAGGCGCCGACGCGCGGGCGGTAGGGGACGTCCACCTCGTCGATCCGCCACCCCGCGGCCGCGGCGCGCACGACCATCTCCAGGGGGTAGCCGGAGCGGCGATCGGTCAGCCCGAGTCCGAGGAGGTCCTCCCTCCGCCCGCTGCGCATGGGTCCGATGTCGCGGATCCGCACCCCGGTGCGCCCGCGCAGCATCCCCGCGACCACCGCGTTGCCCCACCGGGCGTGGGCGGGCCAGGCGCCCCCGCCGTCGGGGCGACGACGCCCCAGGACCAGGTCGGACGTGCCCTCGCGCACGGCGTCCACCAGGTGCGGGAGCAGGGACGGGTCCAGTGAGGCGTCGCAGTCGCAAAAGCACACGATGTCGGCGGTGGCCGCGAGGAGTCCCGCGTGGCAGGCCGCCCCGAACCCCCGGCGCGGCTCGCTGACGACCAGGGCCCCCAACCGTTCGGCGAGGGCCGCGGACCCGTCCGTGGACCCGTTGTCGACCACGATCGCCCGCCACCCGGAGGGAACGCGCTCGATGACCCACGGCAGTGCCGCGGCCTCGTCGAGGCACGGCAGGATCACGTCCACCGGCGGTCGCCGGTGCTCGCGCGCCGGATCTCCGGGATCTTCCGAGGGGCGGTCCTGACACGTGGTGGAGTCATCGCTCTCACGTCGCTCATCGATCACGGTGATCACGCTACGAAGCGAAACGACTCCGATGGGGGAGGTGTGCTCCGCGACACGCGGGCGCCCCGTCACCGCGCCTGCGCGTCCGCCCCGGACCGGGCGCGCAGGCCCGCCCGCGCGAACTCCTCCACGCCCTCGGTGAAGCCGACGCGCGGACGCCAGTCGAACTCCTCGGCCAGGCGCGCGGAACAGGCCGTGATGTGCCGGACGTCGCCCAGCCGGTACTCGCCGGTGACCTCGGGATACGGCCCCCCGTGCGCCTCCGCCAGGGCCCACGCCATCTCACCGACCGTGTGCGGTGTCCCGCTGCCGGTGTTGAACGCGGACAGGACCCCCTCCGGCCGCGCGGAGAGCGCTTCCAGCACCGCCACGTTGGCGTCGGCCACGTCGCGGACGTGCACGAAGTCGCGCCGCTGGCGGCCGTCCTCGAACACGCGCGGGGCCTCGCCCCGGGCCAGGGCCGACCGGAAGAAGGACGCGACACCGGCGTACGGGGTGTCGCGCGGCATGCCGGGGCCGTAGACGTTGTGGTAGCGCAGCGACACCGCGCGCCCGCCGACGGCCCGCGCCCACGCCGCGCACAGGTGTTCCTGGGCCAGCTTGGTGGCGGCGTAGACGTTGCGCGGATCGGTCGGGGCGTCCTCGCCCACCAGTCCGGGCTCCAGCGGCGCCCCGCAGAGGGGGCACGGGGGATCGAAGCGGCGGGCGGCCAGATCGGACTCCCGACGCGGCCCGGGCCGGACGCGACCGTGCTCGGCGCAGGTGTAGGCCCCCTCGCCGTAGACCACCATGGACCCGGCCACCACGATGCGGCGGACCCCTCGGCGGGCCATCGCGGCCAGCAGCGTCGCGGTGCCCAGGTCGTTGCAGCCGACGTAGTCCGGCGCGTCGTCGAAGTCCGACCCCAGACCCACCATCGCCGCCTGGTGGCACACCGCGTCCACGCCGTCCAGCGCCCGTTCCACGGCCCGGCCGTCGCGGACGTCGCACACCAGGTCGACCCCCGTGTCCCCGCGCGGTCGCCCCGCGTGCGCCTGCGGAAGGAGGACGTCGAGCGTCACCGCCGTGTGCCCGGCGGCGCGGAGGGCCTCCGCGACGTGCGAACCGATGAACCCAGCCCCACCAGTGACGAGTACGCGCATGCGGCCAACGTTAGGCTCCGGACGCCGCGCGCGACCCCCGGGCACGCCGTCGGCCCGGGATCCGGGTGGAACCGGCCCGCGTACCCCGGCGCGACCGCGCGCGGTGACGCGGAGCCCGACCGATCCGGTCGGTCCACCGCCGTGTCTGCCCTGGTCGGGACGGCCGCCGGGGCGATACTCGGGCCATGCTCAGCGCACTACTCGAACGCATCGTTCCGGCCAGCCAACGTCGCACGGTGGACGAGATGGTGCAGGACCTCGACCTGTCGGCGGGGGACAGCAGGGCCAAGCGGTCGGCGTTCTGGACGATGCTGACGCTGTCGGCGGTCATCGCGTCGGGAGGCGTGATCACCGACTCGACCGCCACGGTGATCGGCGCGATGATCATCGCGCCCCTGGCCACGCCGATCATGGGCATCGCCCTGGGATCGGTCCAGCGGCGGCGGACCAGGTCGGTCAGCGTCGTCGTCCTCGGCTGCCTGCTGGTCATCGGCGTGGGGCTGCTGTTCTCCGTGGCCCTGCCGGACAGCTACGACCTTCTCTCCAACAGCCAGGTCTCCGGGCGGACGTCGCCGGGTCTGATGGACCTGGTGTCCGCGATCGCGACGGGCCTCGCCGGCGCCCTGGCCATGTCCCGCCGGGACGTGGCCGCGGTGCTGCCCGGGGTGGCGATCGCGATCTCCCTCGTCCCGCCCCTGGTGGTGGTCGGAGTGTGCCTCGGGCACCTCGCGTTCTGGCCCGCCGCGGGTGCGCTCGTGCTGTTCCTGTCCAACCTGTTCGGCCTGGTCTCCGCCGGGATGGCGGTCTTCGCGGCGGTCGGGTACGGGGCCGGGGGCGCCAGGCGGACGGCCCGCAGGACCCGTTTCGCCATGGCTCTGCTGTTCACGGTGGTGTTCGTCCCGCTCGTCGGCAACACCACGGTCACGCTCCTCGTCGACCTGTGGACGGCGCGGGCGCGGGAGGCCGCCGACACGTGGCTCGCCGACGTTCCCGGGGCGTCCGTCACCCGTGTGGACATGGTGTCGCGGACGATCCACGTGCACGTCCGCGCCTCGGGCGACCTCCCCCCGGCGGACGAACTGACCGAACGGCTCGACGGCCGGGTCCCCCAGGGCGTCCCGGTCGTGGTGCAGACGACCAGCGGGCAGCGGATCGACGCGGGCGTCGTCGGCGAGTGACGTTCAGACGCCGTCGTCGGCGTTGACGGCCTCCGCGCACCGGCCCAGGAGGGCGCGCAGGGTGTCGCGCTCCTCGGGGGTGAGGGCGTCCGCCATGCGTCGTTCGATCCGGACGGCACGCCGGTCGGCGACGCGCAGCCGCTCGGCGCCCGTATCGGTGATCCGGGTCTGCAGGACGTGCTGATGCCAGGGGTGCGGCACCCTCTCCACCAGCCCCTCGGCGGTCAGGGTCTTGAGCACGGCGGCCATGGCCTGGGGTGTCACCAGGCAGGCGCGGGCGAGCGCCGCGCCGGAGATCCCGGGGCTGTCCTGGAGGGCGAACAGGGCGGCGTACTGCGCGACACTCAGCCCCGTACCGCGCAGGGCCGCGCTCTTGGCCGACATCAGGACCTGTTCGGCGCGCTTGATGTCGAAGCCGAGGCGTTCTCCGGCGGGCATCTCCTCCATAGCGGCGAGCCTACCGCCGCGAATAGGTGTACAGTCATGAACATCCATCAAGTCCTTGATGCTAATTCAGAGGTGGATGCTTCATGCGAGGCAAGACCGTACTGATCACCGGCGCGTCGGCGGGCGTCGGGCGACACCTGGCGCACGATCTCGCCACCCGAGGCGCCGTCCTGCTCCTCCACGGCCGCGACCGCGACCGGTTGGAGCGCGTCGCGGACGAGGTCGCGGACCGCGCCGAGGCGGTCCGCGTCTACCAGGCCGATCTGGGGGACCTGGACCGGGTGCGAGACCTCGCCGCGCACGTCCGGCAGGACGTCCCGGCCCTGGACGTCCTGGTGAACAACGCCGCCGTCGGCGGAGGCGCCGACCCCACCGTGCGCGAGACCAACGCGCAGGGGTACGAACTGCGGCTGGCCACGAACCATCTCGCTCCGTACCTGCTCGTCCGCGAACTGCGGGGGGCTCTGGCCGCCGCGGGCTCGGCGCGGGTCGTCAACGTCGCCTCGATCGGGCAACTCCCCCTCGACCTCGACGACCCGATGTTCACCCGTGGCTACCACGGGGTCGAGGCCTACTGCCGAGCGAAGCTGGCGATGATCATGGGCACCTTCGACCTCGCCGAGGAGCTGCGGGGGCAGGGCACGGCGGTCAACGCGCTGCATCCCGCCCACCTGATGGACACGCGCATGGTGCGGCACGGCGGGCTCACCCCCGCCACCACCGTGGACGCGGGCGTCCTTCCCACGCTGAGACTGGTCGCCGACCCCGCGCTGGAGGGCGTCACCGGGCGCTACTTCGACCGCTTCGACGAGGCCCGCGCCCACGAACAGGCCTACGACCCCGAGGTACGCCGACGGTTGGCGGCGCTCACCGGCCGGCTCCTGGACGGCACACCCGCGGCTCGGACCGGCGAGGGGGCCGACCGCGCGACACGGGGCACGCTCTGAGCGCGCGGAGCCCCGGCGCGCAGCCGGTTCCGGCGTTCGGCCCGCCGGAACGGGCTATGCGTGGCCGGAGCGGCGGAGCCGGTGCCAGGCGGTCGCCCAGCGGCGGCGTTCGGCCTCGTCCTCGCCCGCGCAGGCGGTCACGAAGGCCATGAGGACGACGTAACGCGGCAGGCAGGCCCCTTCGAGGGCGGCGCGGAAGGTGGAGCTCTTGACCGCTCCCCCGCACAGGTACTCCAGCTCGACGTAGGACCAGTCGCCCGCCCAGACGAGGTAGCGGCGCATGGTCAGCAGGAACTCGGCGGCGGTGGCGGCGTGGGTGGGGTCGGGGCGCCGGTGGTATCCGGCGCGGTCGCGGACCGCGCCGGGCCGCTCGACGACGCCGCTCACGGGCGTGGCGAGAAGGCGGTCCAACCAGCCCACTCCGCTGAGGGAGTCGTTGGGACCGGTCGGTTCGAGGACGCCCGTGTTGCTCACACCGTCTCCTTTTCACCGGGCGGGACGACGACCACGATCATCGACGCGTGCTGACGCGGACAGGAACGCGCACGCGTGAGAAGTAGGGGGAACACCGATGACGGGACGTTGTGGAGAGAACCCCGACTGATCGGTTACCGAGAAATCTACCGGATGAAGACGACACACGAAAGCGCCCGACGCCCCGCCGGAGACGAGGTCTTCGTCTCCTCCGCACAGGTCCGCGGACCCCTGCGGCGACCTCTGGTGGAATTTTCCTCAAAAAGGGGGAGAAGGTGATCTCACGCACCGGAGAAAACGTCGCCAATCACAACGCGATATCCGCACCTGTTTCACCTGGTACTCCCGTAAAAACGATCTCTTTCGCCCCAGATCAGACGAACCGGAATCCTTGGTAACGGATGTCCGTAATCCGGTCACGGGGACCAGGCCCACCAGGACCTCGGGACCGTACCCCGCCACCAGGGCCAACGCCTGGTCCCAGCGGCACGCACCGACAGCCCGGGGACCGGGCGAACCACGCCATTCCGGTGGCGGCATCCGTCGTCCGGGCGCGCGGTCACGCCGTCGAGCAGCACCGCGCAGTCGGTGCTCGCGGCCGGTCGGGGCCGCGGAGCGGGCCGCCCCGCGGGGCGCCGCCGACCAGCCCCGGCCCCGACCGTCAGTACACGACGACCGTGGTGTTCACCTCCATCGTTCCGCTCTCCCACAGCCAGTCCATCGCGGCCATGCTCACCCGGGCACAGCCGTGCGAGGCGGGCTGGGCCGGGACGCTCGGGTAGCCGTGGACGGCGATCCCGCCGTTGAAGTACTTGGGCCTGTACAGCGCCCCGTACGGCCCGGGGTCCCACGCGTCGACCTCGCGGAAGACGCTGTACGTCCCGGTGGGCGTGGTGGCGATGACCTCGGTCCCGTCCCACCTCTCGTAGGGCCGCCCCGATCCGGTGGAGGTGTTGACGATCCGCTCCACCTCGCCGTCGGAGACGACGAGCAGCAGCTGGGCGTCGAGGTCGATCTCCAGCAGATCGCCGGAGCCGGTGGCGGCGGACGGGCGCACACCCTGGTCGAGGGCGTTCTCGGTGTCGGGTCCGACGACGCCGTCCCGGGCGATCCCGGCGGCCTTCTGGAGGGCGATGACGGCCTGTTCGGTGTGGTAGCCGAACTCGCCGTCCACACCGTTGGTCCAGTAACCGAGCTCGTTCAGCCGGTCCTGGAGCGCGGTCACGTCGGCGCCGGAATCACCCTCCCGCAGATCGGGTGGCAGCGTGGCGGGGACGGCGACGCTCGGCGCGGCGGCGTGCGCCGGAGCGGCGGGCAGGGCGGCGCCGGTCCCGAGCGCGCACGACGCGGCCAGGGCCAGGACGGCGGTGCGGGCGAGGGGTCGGGGGCGGCTTCGGACGGGGGGTGACAGTGGGGTTGCCATACGCGACATCTACCCACGCGCCCGGCGTTTTCCTCACCGAATCCGCGACTGTGGACGACTCCGCCGCGTCCGGCCCCCGTCGGCCTCCCGCTCACCGTGCTGGCGTCCCGCCGGAGGGCGGACCGGCTGCCCGCCCTCGGGGTCGTCCTCCTGGCGGCCGTGGTCTGGAGCGCGGGCATCGGTCCGGTGCGGGACCTCCTGGTGCCCCCGGCGCAGCCTCCACGACCACGGCCCGGCCGACCTCCCGGTCCGCTCAGCGCTGCCGCGACCGCCCGTGCAGAGAGGCCGCCACCTGCACCAGCGCCCGGCAGCGCGCGAACTCCACGGCGGTGAAGGGCACGCCCACTCTGCGGACGACGAGGACCGCCCCGTCCGGCGCGGGCAGGGTCATCGTGGTCCCGTCCGTGTCCTCCCGGCCCATCCCCTCGGGCGCCTCCTCCGCCCGTTCCACGTCCTGGGCGGAGGCCAGGGACAGCAGCGCCCCCTCCAGGGTGGTGGCGCCCTCCACCAGCGCGCTGACCAGCCTGAGCGTGCGGCTCGTCGTGTCGCTGAGTTCGTGGACGTCGGCCGGCCGGACGATGGCGTCGCGGACCCCGGCGCCCAGGACCGCCGAGTACAGCGTCTCCTCGCCCACGTGCGCGGGCGCGCTGACGAGGAACTCGTCGGTGGTCTCCTCCTCGTCCGGGTGGACCCGCACGAGCCTTATGTCGACACCCAGCGAGGCGAAGCGGGCGGTGAGCGCGGCGAGCCCGCCGGGGAGGTCGGCGAGCGTGACCCGCACGCTCCACAGCCGGTCCACGGCCTCCTCCGGCCGGTCGGGAACGGCGCCCCGGGTCTTCGGGGCGCCCTTCCGCGCGCGGCCGCCCGTCCGCGGCCGGCGGGTCGCCGCGCTCCGGTGGCGGTGCCAGCGGTGCAGTGCGGAGACGGCGAGCAGGATCACCCCCATGGTGATGAGGGCGCGGACACCGCCGTCACTGTGTCCGAGGGAGAGCACCAGTACGTGCGCCGCACCGGCGGCGAGCAGAAGTACTCCCAGGTCCAGCGCCTCGCGGCCGAGGAAGCCGGGGCGCGTGCGGTCGTCGGTTCCGTAGCTGCCTTCGGAAGCGTCCATGCCCACCACGGTGCCCACCCGACGTTGCGTCGCGTCGTCACTCTGTGAACCTCAGGTAACGACGCAGGGTGACCCGTGTCACGGAGTGCGATCGGGGCCGGTCAGCAACCAGTCGACCAGGGTGCGCAGTTCCGCGCGGGCGCGGTCGGCGTCGAAGTCGTCGTCCCCCGCCGAGAGGAAGACCGCGTCCACGAGGTGGTGGATCCAGCGGGCGGTCCGCTCCGGCGGGAAGGCGGGCGGCCTCCCGGCGTCGGCCAGGGCGCGCAGCAGGGCCGTGAGGGTCTCGACCGAGCGCTCCTCGTCCTCCCCGAGCAGACGCGCGAACTCCGGATCCCGGTTGACCTGGAACAGGGCCGCCGCCATGAGGCCCGGGACGAGCGGGTCGTCGGCGTCGGAGACGAGGTGCTCGACCAGACCGTCGATCCCCGCGCGCGGGTCGTCGGCGGCCAGGGCGCGTTCGCGGGCGCGCACGCCGCCCTCCAGGTCGTCGGCGAAGAGCGCGTGGAAGATGTCGCGCTTGGTCGGGAAGTAGTGGAACAGCGTGCCGGAGCCGATGCCCGCGCGGCGGCAGATGCTCGCCGTGGAGGTGCCGTCGAGGCCCTTCTCGGCGAACTCCTGGGCGGCGGCGGCCAGGATGGCGGCCCGCCTGCGGGCGTGCTGTTCGGGGTTGACGGTGCGCATCCCGCGCAGCATACCGGCGTCGCTCGCGGCCCCCGACCTCACCGGACTATTAATAGAGTGACTGCTCTGTTAATGTCGACGGCATGCCCACCACACCGGCCGTCCCGCGTCCACGCCTCCGCCGCCGCCTGCTCCCGGTGATCGGACTGCTCCTGCTCTCCCCCGTCTGCGCCGAGTACCTCATCGGCTACGACGCCAACGTCGGCAGACCGCTCGTCCTCCTCGGCGGGCTGCTCATCCTCGGCCCCCTGTACGGCGCGGTCGCCCTGCTCATCCGTGAGACCGCCCGCCGCACCGGGCGCGGCTGGCCGACGATCCTGCTCCTCGCGCTGGCCTTCGGCGTCGTCCAGGCAGGGCTCGTCGACCAGAGCCTGTTCGACCCCTCCTACCGGGACATCGACGGCTGGGACGGCATGCGCGGTCCCACGCTCGTCGAGGAGATCGGGGTGAGTGCCGACATGGGGCTCACCTTCCTGCTGGGCCACACGGTCTGGTCCTTCGGCGCGCCGATCGCCGTGGTCGAGGCCCTCGCCCCGCGTGACCTCGCCCGCCGCCCGTGGCTGGGCTGGTTCGGCACCGCGGCCGTGGCCGTCCTCTACCTCGCGGCGGCCTACCTCGTGTTCGACGACCACCAGTCCACCGGGGACTTCACCGCGTCCCCGGGCCAGCTCGCCGGAGCGGCGGCCGTCGCGGCGCTCCTGGTCGTGGTCGCCCTCACCCTGCCGCGCCGACCGGCGGACGGGACGGCGTCCGGGTCTGCCCGGAGGGCTCCGTCGCCCTGGATCGCCGGCGGTCTGGCCTTCCTCGCGGCCGCGGGGACGGCGTTCCTCCCGCCGACCTGGCCCGGCGTCGCGGGCAAGCTGGCCGTGCTCGCCGGACTGGCCGCCCTGCTCTGGACGTGGTCGCGGCGCGAGGACTGGTCCGGGCGGCACGTCGTCCTGGTGGCCGGGGCGCCGCTCGTCGTCTACGGACTGCTGTCGTTCGTGGTCGAGCCCCTGGGCGATCCGGTCGCGCCGCTGCTCAAGTACGGCGGCAACGCCTTCTTCGCCCTGCTGGTGATCGCCCTGGTCGCCTGGGGCCACGCCCGCTGCGCCCGTGGGGAGCGGGCGGAGCGGACCGAACCGGCCCGCCCGGCCGCGGTCTGAGCGCGCCCCGCCGGGCGCGGGTCCTCATCCCGCGGAGCGGTCACTCCAGGGCACTCCCGGGGTTCCCGAGGAGGGGACCGCGCCGGGGCCCGGAGCGGCGACTACCCCCGCCCGGCGAACGGCATCTCCCTGGCCATCACCGTGACGCGCGGAACGGACACGTCCAGCGGCAGGGAGACGATGTGGGCGACCATGTCGGCCACGTGCACCGGGTCGATCGTGGGCTCGGCGCGCGTGGACCCGTCCGCCTGCAGCGCCTCCACGCCGAAGTCGGCCACCATCGGCGTCGCCGCGTTGCCCACGTCGATCTGCGTGCACGGGATCCCGTGCGCCCGCAGGTCCAGGTTCATCGCGGCGGTCAGCCCGGTGACCGCGTGCTTGGTGACGGTGTAGGCCACGCTCAGAGGGCGCGGCACGTACGCGGACACCGACCCGTTGTTGACGACGCGGCCCCCGCTCGGCGACTGCTCCTTCATCAGGCGGACCGCCTCGCGCGCGCAGTACAGCGAGCCGGTCACGTTGGTGGCCAGCGTGCGCTCCCAGTCCTCGTCCGTGATCGCGTCCACCGACGCCCTCGGGCCGAAGACCCCCGCGTTGTTCACGAGCACGTCGACCCGGCCGAACCGCTCCCGGACCACGTCGAACAGCGCCCGCACAGAGTCCGCCGAGGTCACGTCGGCCTCAACGGCCACGGCGCCGGGGTGCCCCTCCGCCGTCTCCTCCAGCGTCGCGCGCCTGCGCCCCGCCAGGACCACGGAGTGCCCGTCGGCCAGCAGCCGCCGGGCCGTCTCGCGGCCCAGTCCCGACCCCGCCCCCGTCAGCACCACGACCTTCCGGCCGTCCCCGGTCGTCCCCGCAGTCGTCGACGTCACCAGCTGTTCCTCCCCGTCCGCTCGGCAGTCGGAGGCTATCCGGGCCGGTCCGCGCCGGTGCGGCCGGGGCCGACCTCGGCGCGCCGCCGTCCACGCGTTGACGAAAAGCCCTCGCCCGCCCCCTTCCCCTGTGCTAGCCTCACTCCCTCGCGGCGACCCGGACCTGTGCGAGATCAGGGACGTGCCGGATCCGGCCTCGCCCGCGGCGGCCCCCGCCCCGGTGCCGAGACCGGACGATCACCCCAGCACGGTCTCGATCCGCCAGGAGCCACACCCATGCGTGTCCACCGCGCGGTGTTCGCCCGAGGGCTGCGCCGCTACTCCACCTACCGGGCCGCCACGGTCGCGCACGTGCTGACCAACGCGGTCTTCGGCGTCGTCAACGCGATGGTCCTGCTCGCACTGTTCGCCGCCCGCCCCGAGATCAACGGCTACGACGCGCGCGACGCCGTCACACAGGTGTTCGTCGCCCAGGCGCTGCTCGGGGTGTCCGCCGTCATGGGTCCGCCCCTGGACCTGGAGGACCGCGTCCGCGACGGAGCGGTGGCGATCGACCTCCTGCGCCCGGTGCCGCTCCAGTCCTGGTGGCTGGCGGACGACCTCGGCCGGGCGGCCTTCCAGCTCGTCTTCCGCTCCGTCCCCACGTTCGGCGTCGGGGTCCTGCTGTTCGACCTCCGGTACCCGACCGGGTTCCTCGGATGGGCCGCCGTCCTGGCCTCCTTCGTCCTGGTCGCCGTGATCGCCTTCGCACTGCGCTACCTGTACGCGCTGGCCGGGTTCTGGCTCACCGACACCAGGGGCGTGTGGGCGGCGGCCGGGCTGCTGGGACCGGTGGCCGCCGGGACGCTGCTGCCGCTCACCCTGTTCCCGACGGCGGTGGGCGACGTGCTGCGGCTGCTGCCGTGGGCGTCGATGATCCAGATCCCCGCCGAGATCCTGCTCGGCAAGGACACCCTGCCGGGCGGGAGCGCGGTCGGCGGCCTGGCCCTCCAGGCGTTCTGGGCGGCCGTGCTCCTGGCCCTCGGCGCGCTGGCGACGTCCCGGGCGACGCGCAGGGTGGTGGTCCAGGGTGGCTGAACCGCTCACGGCCCGCGCGCTGTGGCCGCTGCGCGCCTACGCCCGCCTGGCGTGGACGTGGTGCCGCGCTCTGGCCCAGTACCCGGCCTCTCTGACCCTGCTCACCGTGTTCGTCGCCCTGGGCGCGCTCGCGGAGATGACGGCGGTGCTGATCGTCTTCGGCCACGCGGGCGAGCTCGCCGGGTTCGGCGTCCGCGAGGGGCTCCTCGTGTACGGGCTGTCCGCGACCGCGTTCGGGTGCGCCGACATGCTCATGGGATCGGTGGAGCGCCTGGGCCGGCACATCCGGTCCGGGGCCTTCGACACGATGCTGATCCGCCCGGTCCCGACGCTGGTGCTGCTGGCCACCGACCAGTTCACACCGCGTCGTCTGGGCAAGATCGTGCCCGCCGCCGGTGCGCTGACCGCCGCCCTCGCCGCGTGCGACATCGACTGGACGCCCGCACGCGTGCTGGCGCTGCCGGTGCTGCTGGTCTCCGCGACCGCCCTCTGCTGCGGCGTGTGGGTGGCGGGCGCGTGTCTCCAGTTCGTCCTCCCCGAGGCGCACGTGGCCGCCAACTCGCTCACCTACGGCGGGCAGGCGCTGACCGAGTACCCGCTCGCGATCTACGCCGGGGAGGTCGTGCGCTCGGTGACCTTCGTGGTCCCGCTGGCCTTCGTCAGCTGGCAGCCCGCCCTGTACCTGCTCGGCCGCCCCGACCCGACGGGCCTGCCGGACGCGCTCCGCCTCGCCCCGCCCGCCGCCGCCCTTCTCACGTGCGCGGTCGCCGCCCTGTGCTGGCGCGCCGGGCTGCGCCGCTACCGATCCACCGGGAGCTGACCCATGACCGCGAACCACCCGCCCGTCGTCGAGGCCGTCGGCCTGGGCCGCGACTTCGTCCTCCGCGAGGGCCCCTTCCTCCGACGGCGGAGGCGGACCGTCAGCGCCGTGCGAGACGTGACCCTCAGCGTCCAGCCGGGCGAGATCGTCGGCTACCTGGGGCCGAACGGCGCGGGCAAGAGTTCCACGATGAAGATGCTAACCGGCATCCTCACCCCGACCGCGGGCCGCGTCCGGGTCACCGGGCTGGAGCCCTCCCGCGAGCGCACCCGGCTGGCCTCGCGCATCGGCGTCGTGTTCGGCCAGCGCACCACCCTGTGGTGGGACCTGCCGCTGCGCGACAGCCTGGAGCTGACCCGGCACATGTACCGGGTCCCGGCCGCCGACCACGCGCGGCGCCTCGCCGAACTCACCGACCTGCTGGAGCTCGGCCCGTTCCTATCGACGCCCGTGCGCCAGCTCAGCCTCGGCCAGCGCATGCGCGGCGACCTGACGGCGGCGCTGCTGCACGGGCCCCGGCTGCTGGTGCTGGACGAGCCGACCATCGGGCTGGACGTGGTGAGCAAGTCCGCCATCCGCGGGTTCCTCCTCCGGCTCAACGCGGAGGAGGGGACGACGATCCTGCTCACCACGCACGATCTGGGGGACGTCGAGCGGCTGTGCCGACGGGTGGTGGTGATCGACCACGGGCGGCTGGCCTACGACGGGGACCTGCCGGGGCTGCGCGCGAGTGTGCCCACCCCCCGCGTCCTGGTCGTGGACCTGGCGGCCCCGGCCCCGCCGATCGAGGTTCCGGGCGGCCGCTGCGTACGCGTGGAGGGCCCCCGGCAGTGGGTGGAGCTGTCGGCCAACCCGGCGTCGGTGATCTCCGAGGTCACACGGCGGCACGACGTCGCCGACCTGACTCTGCGCGAGCCCGACATCGAGCACGTGGTCGCCGCCCTCTACCGCGGCGCGGCCCCCAGCCGCGACTGACCCGGGTGGCGGCGGACGCCGTCGCCGCCGCGCCCGCGTCACCCCCGGGGCCGCCCCCGTCGGCCCCGCCTCACGCCGGGTAGGGGACGGCCTCGCGCGCCGCGTGGAGCGCGCCCGCCCACCAGGCCAGTTGGTCGAACAGCTTCTTGGCGTGGCCGGACGCCTCGGGGTCGAGCGGACGGCCGTCCTCCCACGCGGCGTAGTAGTTCGGGAAGGCGAGACCGTCGCGGACGGTGACGGCGTGCAGTTCGGTCAGGACGTTCTCCAGGTGCAGCACCGCGTGCCGCCCGCCCGCCGCCCCGCCGTAGCTGACGAAGGCGACGGGCTTGGCGGTCCACTGGGTGAAGTGCCAGTCGACGGCCGCCTTCAACGACGCGGGGTAGCTGTGGTTGTACTCCGGCGTGACGACGACGATCGCGTCGGCGCCCTCCAGCGCCTCGGTCAGCGCCGCCATCCCGGCCGGCCGGGGGTAGTCGTCACCGGCGAGCAGCGGCGGCACGGCGGGCAGGGCCAGCGGGACGTCGACCTCGGCGAGGTCGACGACCGACACCTCGAAACCGCCGTGCGCGGCGGCCTGGTCGGCGACCCATGAGGCCACGGTCGGGCCGAACCGCCCCTCCCGGACGCTTCCGACGAGGATCACGAGCTTGTGTGTGTTCTCCATACCCACCACGATCGGGCCGCGCCGCCGCGGCGACCAGACCGTGGTCAGGCTGGCCCCCGTGGGGCCACCCTGAGCACTGTGCCGTCGGCGGGCGGCACCCTAGGCTCGGGGCCATGGGTTCACCGTTGGGGGATTTCGTCCGGGCCAAGCGCGACAGCGTCCAGCCGGAGTCACTGGGGCTGCCGGAACGCGGCCGCCGCCGGTCACCGGGTCTGCGGCGTTCGGATCTGGCCGCGCGGGCGGGCATCAGCGTGGAGTACCTGACCCGCATCGAGCAGGGACGCGACCGCAACCCCTCGGTGGCGGTGGTGAACGCCCTCGCCGACGCCCTGAGCCTCGATCGCGCGGAGCGCGGCCACCTGCGCTACCTCGCGAAGATCACCGGCGGCGAGTGCGTCGCCCACGCCCGCCCCGAACCGCTCAGCCGGGACGTGCGCCCGTCCGTCCTGGAGACCCTCCGCCTCCTCGAACCGGGCATCGCCATGGTGACCAACCGCCTGGGCGACGTCCTCGCGCACACCAGCGCGTTCGAGGCGGTGGCGAGCGGATCCGGGCTGCTGGACGCCGACGCCCCGAACCTCACCCGCTACGTCTTCACCGATCCCCGCGCCCGGTCCTTCTTCGCCGACTGGGACGCCGTCGCGGACGAGCAGGCGTTCGACCTGTGGCACGCGCCGTCCGTCGAGAGCTCCGAGTGGTTCAGCACGGAACTCGCGCCCGCCGCCGGAACCGAGTTCACCCGCCGCCTCAACCGGCACGTGGTCCCGGCACGCGGCGACCTCCGGCTCCACCACCCCTCCGGGTGCGGGCTCCGGTTGACCCGCGAGACGCTCGAACTCTCCTCGGACGCGCAGCAGCTGGTCGTCCTGCTCCCCGCGGACGAGGAAACGGCCCAGGCCGTCGACGGGCTCCGCGGCCGGCCCCGCGGCCGGCTCCGGGTCATCTCGTAGCCCGCTCCGGACGGCACGCGGAGCCGCGTGCCCCGGCGCCGGCCGGTAGGGGTCCGCGCACCACCGCGTGAGGGGAGCGCGCATCCTCGTACCGGGGGCCGGGGCGGACCATCCTGGGCTCATGAATCGGACTCCTCCTCGCTCCGTCCGCTGGGCCACGGCGCTGTGGGCGGTCGCCGTCGCCTCCGGCGTCGCGGAGACCGCCCTGGCCGTCGCCCCCGACCTGCCCGGCGCCGGACCCGGGCTGTGGGTGAACCTCGCGCTCCGCGTGGCGGTCTACACGTTCGCCGCCCTCCTCGTCGTGTGGTTCGCCCGGGGGCTGCGCTGGGCGCGGGCGGCCCTGACCGTGCTGCTCACCGTCGTCGGGCTGGGCACGCTCACCGTCCCGGCCGTGCTCGCCGTGGCCGAGGGGGCGACCGTCCTGGACGCCCTCGGACTGCGGGAGCACGGCCCCCTGTTCACGGGTGTCCGGGCCGCCCACGTCGTCGCGGTGCTCGCCGCCTCGGCCCTGATGTTCGCTCCGTCCGCGAACCGCTTCTTCGCCCGCCCGTCCCCGGACGGACCGCGACCGGCCACCGACGCTCCGACCAGCGGCGATCGCACGGGCTAGGGGAGGACCGACCCCGCCCGACACGGATCACCACACGGACGGAAGGATGTCCGCATGGGTATCTGGCTGGGGATCATGTTCGCGGTCCTGTCCTGCTCGGCCTACACGGCGGCGGCGGTGGCCCAGCGTCGGCTGGCCGTGCGCGTGACCGCACCGCTCACGGGCCGCCGCCAGGTGGTCGACCTGCTGCGCCACCCGCTGTGGTGGGTGTCGCTGGTGTTCAACGGGGGACGCGCGGGATTCCAGGTCGCGGCGGTCAGCTTCGCCCCCCTCACCGTGATCCAGCCGCTCGGCGTCCTCGTGCTCGTCTTCGGCATCCCGTGGTCGGCCAGGCTGGGCGGACGGCGCGTGAGCCGAGCGGAGTGGCGCGGCGCGGCGTTCACGGTCGTGGCGCTCGGCGCGCTGCTCGCGGTGTCGGTCACCAACGGCCAGGGCGGTGTGCTCGACACGCCCGGATCCGTGCTGGTCGGGGTCGGCACGACCGCTCTCCTGCTGGTCACGGCGTGGGGCGCGGGCCGGGTCCCGTCGACGGCGTGGCGCAGCTACCTGCTGGCGGGAGCCGCCGGGGTGGCCTTCGGGGTCTCGTCCGCCACCGTCAAGACGTCCGTCGCCGTCATCGCCGACACCGGGGCCGCCGGTCTGGCGCACCCCGCCACCCTGGCCACGCCCGTGATCGCGATCCTCGGCCTGTTCCTCGCCCAAGCCGCCTACCAGGGCATGGACCTCGGGGCGCCCTTGGGCATCACCACGTTGACCAACCCGGTGGCGGCCTCCGTGGTCGGGGTGGCGTTCATGGGCGAGTCCTACGCGGGCGGCTGGGCGGGCGGCGCCGTCGCTCTGGTGAGCGCCCTGCTCGCCGCGCACGGCATCCGCCTGCTCACCGTTCCCCAGGACACCGCGCGAACCGGGGCGCCCGCGGAGGCCGACCCGCGCCGGGACAGCATGCCGCGTTGAACGGGAGGCGGGACGGACCGGGCGGCGGTTCGCGGGCACGGAGCGGCCTGAGCGGGGCTGGTAGCCTGACACGCGTTCGTGTTCGGAGTGAGGAACGAGGGTGGTGGGGCCGATGACCGTGCTCACGGCCACCGTGTGCGGCACCCGGGTCCGCCCCGCGTCCCGGGCCGCGGCCTGACCCTCGTCCGCTCCGCTGGGAGCGTGAGCCCGCGGGGCACGTCCGCGAACACCACTCCAGAACGGTTCCCGACCACCCATGAACAGCACCTGGACCACGCGCGCCGAAACGCGCGCCGACATCCCCGCGATCCGTGAGGTCGTCCGCGCCGCCTTCGGCCGCGACGAGGAGTCCGACCTCGTCGACGCCCTGCGCGCCGACGCGTCCGCGTGGATCGACGGCCTGTCCCTCGTCGCCGCGGACGCGGACGGCCGCGTCGTCGGCCACGCGCTGCTGACCCGCTGCCACATCGGCGACGTCCCGGCCCTGTGCCTGGCGCCGTGCGCCGTCCTGCCCGAACTGCAGGGGACCGGCGCCGGGTCCGCGGCCGTCCGCGCCGCACTCGCGGCGGCGCGGGAGAGGGGCGAGCGCCACGTCGTCGTCCTGGGGCACCCGGCGTACTACCCCAGGTTCGGCTTCACCCGCGCCTCCGCGCACGGCATCCGCCTGAGCGTCGAGGTTCCGGACGAGGCGCTCATGGCCCTCGCCCTGGACGCCGACCACCCGCTGCCCGGCGGAACCGTCCGCTACGCGGCGCCGTTCGGCATCTGACCCTCGGCCGCGGTGCGGGGCGTCCTGGCCCCGCACCGCGGTGTCGTCCGTCGCCGCGACCGGCCTCAGGCCATCCACCGGTTGGTGATCGGCAGGCGCCGGTCCCGGCCCAGGTTGCGCCGGGTGATCTTGGGACCCGGCGGGTACTGGCGGCGTTTGTGCTCGGCCCGGTCGACCAGGCGGACGACGTGCCGCACCAGGTCGGGGGCGAACCCGGCGGCCGTCAGCGCCGCGACCCCCTGGTCGGTGCCGATGTAGGCGTCGAGCAGGCCGTCGAGCACCTCGTACTCCGGGCGCGCGGGCGCGGGGTCGAGGACCCCCCAACCGCTGACCGGCCTCCGTTCCAGGGAGGCCTCCGGGATGGGCGGCCGGCCGTCAGCCCCGGCCTCCTGGGCGTTGCGCCAGCGGGCGAGCTCCCACACCAGGGTCTTCCAGCAGTCCTTGAGCGGCGCGTAGGCCCCCACCGCGTCGCCGTAGTGGGCGCACATCCCGGTCGCGAGTTCGGTCTTGTTGCCGGTCGCCAGGACCAGGTGCCCCTCCTGGCGGGAGAGGGCGGTCAGGAGCGCGCCCCGCGCCTGGGCCAGAAGCGCGGCACGGCCCTCGTCGTCGGAGTCGAACGCCGACTCCAACGCGTCGAGCAGGCCGTCCGTCGGGTGCAGGCGCCGGATGAGGTCCTGGCGCTTGATCAGGTCCTCGGCGCGCTCCAGTGCCCCGGCGTCGGCGCCCCGCCCGGGGGTGATGAGGGCGTGGACGTGCTCCGGCCCGACGGCGTCGGCGGCGATGGCGGCGGTGAGCGCGGAGTCCGCGCCGCCGGAGACGCCCACCAGGACCGAGGTGAACCCGTTCTTGCGGACGTGGTCGCGGACCCCGGTGACGAGCGCGGAGTAGACCTCGCCCAGGTCGTTGAGCGGGTCCCTGCGCGGGGTCAGGACCGGCGGGCGCGACTCGTAGGGCGCCGCGGGCTGGTCGGAGACGGTGTACCGGACGATCCGGAAGTCGCCCGCCTGCGTCAGCTCGTCCGCCGAGTCCTCCGCCGGGGGGAGGGAGACGTCGGTGACCAGCAGTTCCTCCTCGAACTGCGCGGCCCGGGCGACGAGCTCCCCGTCGGCGTCGACGATGAGGGAGTCGCCCTCGAAGACCAGGTCGTCCTGGCCGCCGGTCATGTTGACGTAGCCGATGGCGGCGCCGATCTCGCGTGCGCGCCGCTGGCACAGTCCGAGCCGCACGTCGTCCTTGTGCCGCTCGTAGGGGGAGCCGTTGAGGGTGATGAGCATCCCGGCCCCGGCTTCGGCCGCGGCGGCGACGGGGCCGCCGTCCTGCCACAGGTCCTCGCAGATGGCGAAGGCGAAGTCGACGCCGTGCAGCCGCAGCACAGGAAGCGTGTGGCCGGGAACGAAGTAGCGGAACTCGTCGAAGACGCCGTAGTTGGGCAGGTGGTGTTTGGCGGAGACGAGTCGGACGCGGCCCCGGTGCAGGACCGCGAGGGAATTCTGCGGCGCGCCGGAGGGCTGGCCGAACCGGGCCCCGGCGCCCTCCTTGCGATTCAGGAATCCGATGACCGTCGGAAGGTGCCCGAGCCCCGCGGCGGAAAGCCGTTCGGCGAGTCGGTGGGTGGCCTTGGTGGACGCGGAGACGAAGCCGTCCCGCAGGGCGAGATCCTCGACCGAGTATCCCGTCACGACCATCTCGGGAAAAACGACGAGATGGGCTCCAGCGTCACTCGCCTCACGAGCGTAAGCGACGACGCTGTCGCAATTTCCTTCCAGGTCACCCACAACCGGGTTGACCTGGGCCAGAGCTATACGAAGTTGTACCACGGTGTGAACGGTAGCGAATGAGTTAACACGGACGCAACATGTCACATTCGTATAACTACGGTAATTCGTGGTCTTTCGGACGCGTACAGTGACCCCCTTTGCCGACTGCTCCCCCGACTGGCGCGTGACGCACGCCACGCGATCCCCGCCGGACGGGCGCACGCAGGCGACCGGGCGCCTTTCCGGCGGCATCCCGCCCCACTCCGGACGCCGCCGCCCGGACGCCGCGCCCCGGCCCCGACCGTGACCGCGGACACATCGACCGAATCACTCACCGAAGTGACGTATCTTGCACGACGGGCGTTTTTCCCTTGATCCAGTCGGGGCCCGCCACACCCCGGCGGCCCGGGCGCTTCGACCGGCGATGATCTCGACCGCGTCGTCGCACTCCGTGTCCGAGCCCCGACGGAAAGCCCCACACCGCACGCAACCTCCGCCCGACCCCCCGCGGACACGAACCGGTCGCGGAGCGAGACAACCCCGTCTCCGCCGACGACGAAGGGAACGTTCCCTGTGGAAGCCATCAGTGCTGGCGTCTCCAGCTTCAACGACGTCTTCTGGGCGTACCTGCTCATCCCCGTGCTGCTCGTCCTGAGCCTGTACTTCACAGTGCGGTCCAAGGCCGTCCAGTTCCGCCTGCTGCCCGACATGTTCCGCGCCATGCGGGGCGACCCCGGTCTCGCGGCCGACGGCGGCAAGCCCATCTCGGCCTTCCAGGCCTTCGCCGTGTCGGCCGCCGCCCGCATCGGCACCGGCAACATCGCCGGTGTGGCCACCGCGATCGCCCTCGGCGGGCCCGGCGCGGTCTTCTGGATGTGGGCCATGGCGCTGATCGTGGGGGCGGCCAGCTTCGTCGAGTCCACTCTCGCCCAGCTCTACAAGGTCGGCGGGAAGGAGGGGTACCAGGGAGGTCCCGCCTACTACATGGAGCGCGGGCTCGGGGCCAAGTGGATGGGCGTGCTCTTCGCCGTGATCATCACGGTGACCTTCAGCCTCGTGTTCAACAGCGTGCAGAGCAACACCATCTCGGCCGCCATCTCCAACACGGTCTCCACCGCCACCGGCACGGATCCCGCGCCGTGGCTGCCCTACGCGGTCGGCGCGGTGATCGCCGTGGCCACCGGCGTCATCATCTTCGGCGGGGCCCGCCGGATCGCCCAGGCCGCGACGGCGCTGGTACCGTTCATGGCCGCGGTCTACGTCCTCATGGGCCTGGCCGTGGTCGCGATGAACATCGGCCAGATCCCCGCCGTCATCGCGGAGATCGTCGCGCACGCGTTCGGCCTGCGGGAGATCGCGGCGGGCGGCATCGGCACGGCGATCGTGCAGGGCATGCGCCGCGGCATGTTCTCCAACGAGGCCGGCCTGGGCTCGGCGCCCAACGCCGCCGCCAGCGCCGCGGTCAGCCACCCGGTCAAGCAGGGCCTCGTGCAGACCCTCGGCGTCTACTTCGACACCCTCATCGTCTGCTCCACCACGGCCTTCATCATCCTGCTGTCCAACCCGACCTACGGCGCGGAGGCCGGTCCCACGCTCACCCAGAACGCGCTGGAGGCCAACCTCGGTTCCTGGGCGCTGCACCTGCTCACGCTGATCATCCTGCTGGTGGCCTTCACCTCGGTCCTCGGCAACACCTTCTACGGCGCCTCGAACATCGGCTACCTGACCCGCAACCCCTCGGTCATGATCGCCTTCCGGTTCACGGTCGTCGTGGTGACCTTCCTCGGCGCGATCGGCTCCGGCGGCCTGGTCTGGACGCTGGCGGACACGACCATGGGCATCATGGCCCTGGTCAACCTCGCCGCCCTGGCCTTCCTCGCCCCGGTTGCCTGCCGTCTGCTCGACGACTTCGTCCAGCAGCGCAAGCAGGGCAGGGACCCGGTGTTCACCAAGGACACCATGCCCGAGCTCACCGGGGTCGAGTGCTGGGACCAGGAGGACCTGGACCGGCTCCGGAAGACGTCCGGACGGGGCTGACCCCCGCCCACCCCGTCCGACCGGGCTCCGGGGCACCGGTGACCGACGTCCGGGGGGCGGTGCCGCCGCGGCACCGCCCCCTCGCGCGTCCCCGGGCGGGCGCCGCGTCCTCCGCGCCCGGGCCCGTGCCCTCCGGCACCGCGGCCCGCCTCGTGAAGATTCCCTCACGCCGGTTTCATTCTCGCGCCACGGGGCGTGCGGCATGCTCAGGCCCTATGAGATCACCGCTGCCGCTGGCGGGCGCGGCACTGGCGGCCATCCTGGTCGCGGGCGCCGTGTTCGTCTGGGCGTCGTCCACTCCAGGAACGGAGGCGCGCCCACCGGAGGAGGTCGTGGTCGGCGAATCCCCGGAGGGCGCCGCCACCCCCTCCGCCGACGACGACGTCGTCGCCCCTCCCCCTCCCGTCACCGACGAGCCCACCGCCTCCCCGCCGCCGGATCCGTCACCCCAGCCCCCACCGGTGTACACCTGCGACGATGACGACGACTGCGACGGGGACGACGACTGGGGCGTGGACGACGACTGGGGCGACGATGACGACTGACGCACGCTCCGACGCGTCCCCCTCGGCCGAGGACCCGCACCACCCGGGCGGACCCGCCTCCGACGACCCCGCGCGCACCCTCGTCCTGCGCGGCCCCCTCCCCGAGCTCCCCCAGCGCCGCCGCGTCCCCGCCCGCCTGCTGATCGTGGCCTGGGTCGTCACCCTGATGGCGGCGGTCCTGGTCCTGGTCACCACCGTCACGTGGAGCGCGCTCACCGCGAGCGCCGACGCGGGCGTCGACCGCGCGCTGACCCAGGAGACCGCCGAGTTCCGCGAGTTCGCCGCCGTGGGGGTCGACCCGACCACCGGCGAGCCCTTCACCGACGTGTCCGCGCTCATCCGCGTCCACCTTGAGCGGCAGTACCCCGACGAGGCCGAGGTCCTCTTCGGCTGGGTGGCGACGGACTCCCGGCGGATCCGCCAGGGCCAGGAGCCGCCCTTCGACGTCTCGGCCGACCCCGCCCTGGTCGCCGAGGTGCTCGACTCCCCCGACGCCCGCGGCGCCGTGGACACCCCGGCCGGGCCCATGGAGTGGGAGAAGATCCACGTCCTGCCCCCGGCCGGGCAGAACGGATCCGAGGGCTGGTTCGTGGTCGGCTACTTCACCGAACGCAACGCCGCGGAGGTCGCCGACACCACGCGCACGGTCGCGCTGGTCAGCCTCGCCGGACTGCTCGCGGCGAGTACGGCCGCCTGGTGGGTCGCCGGGCGCATCCTCACGCCCGTGCGCCTCGTCCGCCAGACCGCCGCGCAGATCACCGAGGAGGACCTCACCCGCCGGATCGAGGTGTCCGGGCGGGACGACATCGCGGCCCTGGCCGAGCAGTTCAACCACATGCTCGACCGGCTGGAGGGGGCCTTCCTCGACCAGCGCCGCTTCCTCGACGACGCCGGGCACGAGCTGCGCACCCCCATCACCATCGTCCGCGGCCACCTGGAGCTCATGGGCGACGACCCCGAGGAGCGGCGCGAGGTCGTGCGCCTGGTCACCGACGAACTCGACCGGATGGCGCGCATGGTGGAGGACCTGCTGCTGCTCGCCAAGGCCCAGCGGCCCGACTTCCTCCGCACCGAGGAAGTGTCCCTGGCCGAGCTGACCAGCGACATCGACGCCAAGACCCGGCGGCTCGGCGACCGGGACTGGCGGCTGGAGACCGTCGCGGAGGGGACCGCCGCGCTCGACCCCCAGCGGGTCACCCAGGCGGTCGTGCAACTGGCCGCCAACGCCGTCCGGCACACCGAGCCCGGCTCCGCGATCAGCGTCGGATCCTCCGTCAGCGGCTCCGACGTGCTGTTCTGGGTGTCGGACCGCGGACCGGGCGTCCCTCCCGAGGAGCACGCCCGGATCTTCGCCAGGTTCGCGCGCGGCGCCACCGCGCGCGCCGACCGGGGCTCCGGCCTGGGCCTCGCCATCGTCCGCGCCATCGCCGAGGCGCACCACGGCCGTGTGGACCTGCGCTCGGCGCCCGGAGCGGGTTCGACCTTCACCCTCGTCATCCCGGTAGGAAGGGAGCACGTGTGAGTCGCGTCCTGATCGTCGAGGACGAGGAGCGGATCGCCTCCTTCGTCCGCAAGGGGCTGGCCGCGAGCGGGTTCGCGACCACCGTCGTCGGCACGGGGTCGCAGGCCGTCGACTACGCGGTCACCGGCGGGTTCGACCTCATGCTCCTGGACCTGGGGCTGCCGGACACGGACGGGTTCGACGTGCTGCGCCGGGTGCGCGCGCTGGGCGTGGACGTCCCCGTCGTCATCCTGACCGCGCGGGACAGCGTGCGCGACACGGTGACCGGCCTGGAGATCGGCGCCGACGACTACGTCACCAAACCGTTCAGCTTCGAGGAACTGCTGGCCCGCGTACGGCTGCGCCTGCGTTCGGAGCGGCCCGCGGACACGACGGTCCTGCGCGCGGGTGGGCTCGCGCTCGACCTGCGGACACGCCGGGTGGACGTGGGCGGCACCCCCACCGACCTCACCGGACGGGAGTTCGCCCTGCTGGAGCTGCTCATGCGCCACCCCGACCAGGTGCTCTCCCGGCAGCAGATGCTCTCGCACGTGTGGGGCTACGACCACGACCCCGGGTCGAACGTGGTGGACGTGTTCGTGCGGGCGCTGCGGCGCAAGGTGGGCGCGGATCGGATCGTGACCGTACGGGGCATGGGGTACCGGTTGCGGCAGTGACGCGTGTGCCCCACTGACGGTGAGCGCCGGATGAGCGTTCCCTCATCCGGCGCTCACCCTCACGTCACGGACGGACGGGAGCGTGGTCACCATGATCTGGTTCGCTCTGGCGGTCGACCTGACCGCGATCACGCTCCTGGCCCACGTCCTCTACTTCCGCCGCCACGGACGGCGGGACCTCCTGCTCGCCTACGTCGCGCTGAACACCGGGATCTTCGGGATCGTCGCGATGCTGACACAGCGCGAGGTGGGGCTCGCGGTCGGGTTCGGGCTGTTCGGCGTGCTGTCCATCCTCCGGCTGCGCTCCGACACGATCAGCCAGGGCGAGATCGGCTACTACTTCACGGCGATCGCGCTCGGCCTGGTCAACGCGGTCGCGGCGGCGTCGCCGTGGATGCTGCTCGGACTCAACGCGCTGCTGCTCGCGGTCATGTTCGTGGTGGACAGTCCGAGACTGCTGCCCCGGGACGAGCGCCGTGTCGTCACGCTCGACGTGGTGCACGAGGACCCGGTCGCGCTGCGCCAGGACCTGGAGGCCCGGCTGCGCGGCCGGGTCCGGCGGATCGACGTCACCGAGGTCGACTACGTGCGCGACCTCATGGTGGTCGACGTCCGGTTCCGTGCCCCGGACTCCGCTCCCGCGGAACCGTCCGCGCGGACCGCCGTGTTCCCGCCGCTGGTCCGGGCGGGGCGCCGGTGACCCCGCCCCCGACCGTGCCGGAGGGGCTCGGCGACCTCCGGCCCGTCTCGTTGGAGGAGGTCAGCGCCCGCGCCGCACTCGTGGCCCGCGCCTGCCGCACCTACCTCGTGCCCACCCGCCTGGTGCACGCGGTCTTCGCCGGGGCGGCGTCCCGCTACGGCGTCCTGACCATCGGCGGACGCGAGTCCTTCCTGTACTCGTCCACCTACCTGGACACTCCCGACCTGGGGACGTTCCGGGACCACCGCCAGCGGCGGCGGCTGCGCTACAAGGTGCGGGTGCGCACCTACGTCGACACCGGCACGCGGATGTGCGAGGTGAAGCTCAGGGGCGCGCGCGGCGGCACCGACAAGCGGCGGGCCGAAGCGCCGGGCCCGCCCGACCGGCTGACCGCGCGGGACCGGGAGTTCGTGGACGGCACCCTGCGCGGCTACGGACTGGAGCCGCCCCCGGAGCTGGTCCCGAGCGCCGTCACCGACTACCGCAGGACCACGCTCGTCGCCGACTCCGGCGCCGAACGGGTCACGCTCGACACCGGTCTGCTCGGCGTCCGGCACGGCCGCACGGTGCGGATGCGCCCGGACACGGTGCTCGTGGAGGTCAAGACGCGCGGCGGGCTGACCGCGACCGAGCGCCGCCTGCACCAGGTCGGACTGCGGCCGGCGGGCTTCAGCAAGTACGCGGCGGTGCTCACCGCCCTGGAACCCGGTCTGCGCGGCAACCGCTGGCACCGCGCGATGCGGGACTGCCTGGAGCCCGCCCCGGGGTACCCGCGGGACAGCCGGGACGGGTGAACGGCCGGGGGGGGGGGGGGGGGGGGGGGGGGGGGGGGGGGGCCCCCCCCCGCCCCCCCCCCCCCCGCCCCCCCCCCCCGCGCCCGTCACGCGGAGTAGCCGACCACCCCCATCATGCCCGCCTCACCGTGGTAGACGTTGTGGCAGTGCGTCATCCACAGCCCGGGGTTGTCGGCGTCGAAGTCGAGGGACAGCGTCTGCCCGGGCAGCAGGTTCACGGTGTCCTTGCGGGGACCGTCGGCGCCCACCTGGACGTGGTGTCCGTGCAGGTGCACGGGGTGCCACATGTCCGTCGTGTTGGTCAGCGTGAGCCGGACGCGCTGCCCCTCGGCGACCTGGAAGGCCCCGCCCGCCGGGTCCTCGTGGTCGAACCGGCGGCCGTTGATCCCCCAGTCGAAGTTCGCCATTCCACCGGTCAGGTCGATCGCGTGCTCGACGTCCGGGTCTCCCGCCTCCAGGCGGGCGCCCTCCTCCGCCGTGAGGTCGGTCGCCACCACCACGCGGCCGTCCAGCTCCTCGGGGCGTACGTCGGCCTCCGGAGCCGATCCGCCGCCCGTGCGCACCACGGCGAATCCGGTCCGCTCCTTGCCCTCGGCCAGGGCCACCAGCGGGAACGCCCCGTCCTCCAACGTGACCAGCACGTCGAAGCGTTCGCCCATGCCGATCACCAGGGCGTCGGCCTCCGCGTGCTCGACCGGGTAGCCGTCGGTGTGGGTGACGGTCATGGCGTGCCCGCCGAGCGCCACCCGGAAGGCGGTGTCGCCGCCCGCGTTGACGAACCGGATGCGCACCCGCGTGCCCGGGGGCGCCTCGAAGGTGTGCGGGTCCCCCGCCGGTCGCCCGTTGACCAGGTACTCGGGGTAGTAGACGTCCCCGGCGTCGCCGCCGAGGTGGTCGCTGGTGGCGCCCATCAAGGTGGCGCCCATGCGCATCGGGCCGTCGCCGTCGCCCGACCCGTGGTCCATGCCCTGTCGGAGCTCCGCCAGGACGTCGTCCGGGGTGCCGTCCACGCCGTCGAGCCAGTCGTCGAGCACGACCACCCACTCCTCGTCGTACGACAACGGCTCGTCCGGATCCTCGACCACGAAGGGGACGTACAGACCCCGGTCGAGCTGGGTGCCCACGTGCGGGTGGAACCAGTGGGTCCCGGGGTTGGCGGCGACGAAGCGGTAGGTGAAGCGCTCGCCCGGCGCGACCGGATCCTGGGTGAGGCCGGGCACGCCGTCCATGTCGTTGCGCAGGGCCAGGCCGTGCCAGTGCACGGTCGTGGGGTCGGGCAGGTCGTTGACCAGCTCGGCGACCACGGTGTCACCCCTGCGGACGCGTACCTCCTCCCCGGGGATCGAGGAGCCGTACGCCCAGGTGGCGACGGTCGTACCGGCGAGATCGACCTCGGTCGGCGCGGGGGTGAGGGCCACCCGGTGTTCGCGGCCGGTGCTGGAGCGCGCCTCCTCGGCGGCCTGGACACGGGGGTCGTCGGGGCCGACAAGCGACGCGGTCGTCGTCTCCCCCTCCCGCGAGCAGGCGCCGAGGAGGGCGGCCCCGCCGAGGGCGACGCCCCCGCCGACGACCGTGCGGCGGGTGATTCCGGGCATGCGGGAACGGATTGCGGACATGGTGGAAGGACCTTTCTGCTGGATCTGGAGAACGCCTGTGGTCGAGGCGGCTTCTAGATCCGCAGAACCGAGAGCTCGGAGAGGTCGGGGGCGCGGGGCTGTCGATCCGACCGCCGGTGCGCACGCGCGGCCGACTGGACGGGCGGCGGGGGAAGCACGACGTCGGGAACCGGTGCCGGGGCCGGGAGATCCAGGCCGGGATGGCCGTCCCAGCAGGCGGGGGCGTCGGTCGAGCAGTCGGCGGGGCCGGCGTGGGCCTGAACGGCGTGGCCGCCGGTCGTGGGCTGGTGGTCCTCGGCGGTGCCGGACACGGGCGGCGCCGCGTGCGCGGCGGGCGCCCTCGTCTCCTCCGGAGCCGTGGGCCCCCACTCGCCGACGCCGTGGCGCGCCACGACGAGCAGGACGAGGACCGTCGCGAGCAGGGCCGACGCCCACCGCGTCATCGCGCGCACGGTCCCTCCCCCCGCGACCACCGGGGTCCGTCGCCCCGCGCTGCGGAGAACATACCACCGAGGGGTATGAGGTCGCCGCCGGGTCGGGGAATGAGCGGCGTCGCCATCCGGTACCCACCACGTCCCCCTGGAAATGGCCAACCGGGATGACCTCCCCCGACATCGGGAGTCAATGCGCCGACAGCCCCCTGACAGTGGGTGTTGGCATAATGACGAGCGGACACATACGGCGAACCGGACTCCAGCCCCATTTCGATGGGAGCACCGGTCACCGCCACGTGCAGCTCGAAGCCGAAGGGAGCGCGCCCGAATGACCACCTGGGACATCCAACCCGGCGAGGTCCTCTCCGTGTTGGAATCCGTCATGGGTCACGTGGGAGAAGAAGGTAGCGGCGAGGGCCTGATCGACTGCATCGACCGCATGGAGACCAGCCTGATCAACGCGAGCAACCATGCCAAGAGCCCAGTTGTCAGCATGGCCCTGGCGGAGTTCGCCGAGCACTACTTCTCCTTCAGCGGTGACATGGTCGCATTGACCGGAAGCGCGATCGAAGGCGCCGGGGAAGCCACCGTGCACTACAACAACGGCAACTATGAGATGGCCGCGGAGTCCCAGGCCAACGCGGGCGAGATCCCACCAACGCCCGTGAACCCCCGCGACGCCGCGCTCGCCGGTAGCGACGTCCCTTTCTAGCCAGCCCCATTCCGCGTCCGTGACCGAAACCGGCCAGTGACGCGGACCACATCCCAACACAGGCCCGCGATGGCCGCAGTCGACGCGGGCATCGGCTTTGACCTGCCCATCGGCACCCACCATCTCGCGTATGAGCGCACACCTCGGCCTTAACCGACAGCTTCGACTCCGTCACCACTCGCTGATAGGACAAAAGGTGCGCTCCACGCTTTCCTTGAATCCCTGACCCGCTCCTACCCCCACTCCCGACCTGCCCTCCCCCGCGAACTGAAGACGGGCCAGGTCCCCCGACGCGAGGTGGAACAAGCTCCGTGAGTGACCCGATCGACCCCGACGCGATCCCCATCCCGCAAACCAGAACCATCCAACTGGAGAACGAGGCCGCGCGGCTCAGGACCATCGGTGGTGACTTCTCCGACTCCGGTCACGACATCACGAGCACCTGGGCCGGATTGTCAGACTGCTATTCCGCTCCCGAGGCGGAGACCCTCTTCGCCGTCCTGAACCCCGTGACCACCAAGGGCGAGGACCTCAACGACGCCCTGACCTCGGCTGCCAGTGCGCTGGAGACCTTCGCCGCGACCGCGGCCGAGATCAAGCTGCGCATGCTGACACTCCAGCTCGAAGCGCGCCGTTTCCTGACCTCCATCGAAGGCGACGACGACTGGGACAAGGGCGGCTGGTTCGGCGGTAAGAGTGACAAGGCGGAAGAACTCGCTGCCCTCCAGGCCGACATCCGCCAGGCCACGGAAGAGTTCACCGCGGCCGAGATCGAGTGCGCCAACGCGATCACGAGCTTGCTTCCGGACGGCACGTTCTTCAGGTCGGCCGATCCCGACGGATCCACCGAGGTCGGGGAGAACGAGTTCGTCTACGGGCTCACCGAGATCCCCGCTGATATGGAAACCGCCTGGGGACCGCCCGCCACCACCGACCACCACTGGTGGGTGGACGCCACCCACGGTGCGTGGGACTGGACCATGGGCGGGGTCACCGACATCGCGGGGATGACCGGCACGTACTACGAAGGTCAGTGGGGCGTACCCATCGTCCTGTTCGCGCCCATCGCACCCTTCATCCGATCCCAGGGCAACGCCAATGCCATGAACTACCGGGAGGACATGGTCACTGGGATCGCCCGGCTGAGCGGGTTCTACCGGGGCGAGGGCCCGGCCCCGGCCACCGCTGAGGACAGCATGTTCGACCGGCCGTACGCGTGGGAGTGGGACGGCTGGTACATCCCCGAATCCCGGGAGGAATGGTGGGGCAACGTCAAGCCCGGCCTCATCGAGATGGCGCACGGTGTGTACCCCTGGACGGAGAACGAGAGGCGGCCCGGCTACGCACAGACCCAGGGGGCCATCAACGTGGCCGGTGTGTTCATGGGCGGGGCAAGCCTGATCAAGGGCGGGCTCGGGGGACTGCGAGCACTCGGCCATGGAGACTTCAACCTCAGCGCGCTGTCCCACGACGAGCTCACTGACGTGATGGGGGGCGGAACTCTGCTCCCCAACGGATCGACCGGCAACGTCCCGCGCCCGGACCTGTCGGACACGTCCGAGGCGCACTGGGACAGCGAGCAGCTGGACTCCGTGCGCGACACCCTGGACGAGCTCGCCGCCCAACAGAGCCCGCCACCACCCGAGGCTCCCTGGGTGCCGGAGGCACAGGAATCCCCCGGACGCCCACCGAACCGGGGCAGCGGCGAGGCGGCACCGACGTCGGACAGCGACGCCGAGGTTCCCGCCGCCTCTGACGCCGACACCCCCGCGCAGGACCCCACGGTGCAGGAGGTGCAGGACGCCCAGACCCTGGCGGAGATACTTCGCGAGAACCCGGAACTCGCCGAGATCATGACCCCGGAGCTGGCGGAGGAGTTCCGGGCCATGGACCCGGACTCCCCGTGGGAGACCGGCGTGGTCCGCGACCCGGAGATGGCCATGGCGGGAGGTGGGTCCGACACCACCGTCACCAACAGCTCCGGCGCCACCCCTGTCGACACCCCGACGGGAGGTTCCGCCGATTTCACGACTGGAGGAGATGGCACGATCCCAGTCGCAGATAGTGCCAACGGCGGTCGAGGCAATTCTGAGAACACGACCTTCGGTGCTGACTCCCAGGGCTCCGTCCCAGGCGATGCCGGAAACGGTAGCGGCGGCGATGGAAACCCTGGAGGAACCAGCACCTCGGCCGAGAACCCTCAGCCAGGTCCTCCAGCGCGGCCCAGCGATGGCAGTTCCGAGCAGCGAAGCCCACACTGGGGAGATGGGGGTGTCGACGGGGATCGAAATGTGGGTGCTCTTCGACCCCCCGGAGAGGTGCCGGACACAGCGGATCACGGACTTGAGCCGACCGGAAGACCAGAGACGGTTGGTTCCACCAAGGATGACATCGTCCGTTACGGCGCCCTGGGCGACGATTTCAGACCCGATATCTTCAACAATCCTCAACACCCATTTACAGACCTAGAACTGAGCCTGGCGGAGCTGAGGTTCAATGAAGGACGGCACGTCGTCGCACTGGAAGAGGGGAGGATGCAGAACGTACCCGGAGCCGATGCACTGGAGCGGTCCGGACCAAACGACCCAGGCAGGTTTGTAGAGTACAAAACGGCACTAACAGGAAGCGCCAATAACATCCAGAAGCAGATCAAGGAGGCCTTTTCCAAGTTCGATCCGAACCGCGAAGGTTTCCATCTGCATGACGCAGATATCGTGATCGATGCGCGCAGCTCCAACGTGGAGACAGTACTCAGGGCAACAAGGAGCAGACTGTCTCAGATGTACAACAGAGGCGAACTGGGAAGAATTAGCAATGTCGGACGTCTTGAAATATACACGAGAGGGACGGATGGAGAACTTGTAAATATCACCTTCCTGAATGGTAGAATATATCAGAACAATACACTTGTCGCATCGTGGGAGGGCAATTCATGGCAGTGATGAGCACTTGCTACATCAGGAGCGACAAAGGCCTGGGGGGACTGTCGGCTGAGATCGCCGTGGCCCTCCGTGCGGATTTCTTCTCCACTTCAGTCAGCAGTTCGTTTCTGAGGTCGACACTGACGCCAGATACGGGCGTCAGTGTGATCATTGAACTCACCGATTTCGCAGAGACCGGGGAACCCGGAATATGCGAGGGTACTGTGTACGAGGACTACCAGTACGATGTTTCGATTCAAGTGACGGGCCCGGGGAGAAGCTCTCCAGTTCAAGAGCTGGAAACTCTGATGATCTTCCTTGACAGGGTTCGCACTGTTGGCGAACACATGGTGCTAGTGGACCCACGCGAGCGCATTATTGCATTCGTTGACAGAGACGGAAGGGTGAACGAGTTGGCGCCCCGGCCCTCCATCCACGATGAAGAGTCGAATGCGTCCATCCGAACTGCCCTCGCAGCCGCACCAGGGACACACGGCCACACGGCCGATAGCGATGGATTCTGCGTTGTCCTTTGCACCCCTGAATCCCTATATATTGCCGGGAACAGGCCTGGAGCCAGCACCCCGCTTCTTGTTGGTGCCGTTTCGCTACACCCCACATCGGAACTGTTGATCGGGGAAACTTCTCTGGCTATCCTGGGCCTCTCTGACGGATCTTACGACATAGATGAACCAAAAGCGATGCCCTCCCCGGAACAATGGCCCTCGGTCTCCGCCTTGGACAAGCCTGAATGCATCCGCCTGATCGCATTGAAGAATTCGAATCACTACGTATCCGTCAGATCATCCCAGCTCGAAAATAATCGGTTGAGTGCAGCCCTCACTGAACTCGATTGGACAGACGAGGGGACGTTTCCAAATCCTGCCAGTGATGTTCTGGGCCAGGAAATACTTCGATTGGCTATGAGGGATGACACCTAGATCTGACACGAAGATCGACGCTCTTACCGTGTCTCCAGTCCGCGCATCTTCCTCATCAATTCTTCAAGAGTTTGACAATCCCATGGGATAATCTTCCCGGAGGGACGCCGCACCGGAAGATCGTTCCTGCCGTCAGTCTCATTGGCGACAACGAGGCAGGATGTATCGCGCTCGGCCCGATCTCTTGACCGTCGGCCGTACGCGCACCGCGCCGAGCAGCGCGGTCCACTCGACGGCGGGCAGCTCCAGGTGACCGAGGTGGCGGTGCTTCGTGTCGCGGATCGCCATGCCGACTGGCAGGTTCGCGTCCTCCACGCAGTCCTGGCCGCGACCGGTGCTGTAGCTCGACCTTCGGAAGGGGAGGTCGGCCACCTCGACGCAGTTCTGCTGCTGCGTGTAGGACGACGTGCGCCAGCCATTCAGGTCAGTCGATGAGTGCATGGCAGCCTTCCTCGCCAGGGTGCGTAGGTTCGACGTTCTCGTACCCCGGCCGAGCCACATCCCCTCTCCCTGTCCCGAACCGGCCAGGTGTACTCAGTGCCTGGCTGCAAGGCGGCCCGCCCGGTACTATCGCCTCGGGAATTGAACACGGCGGTGCCCCGGTCGGATGGCCGGGGCACCGCTGTGTGGGCTCCTTGCTACTGGCTGTGCTTCACCGTGGTCACCAGCCCTGCCCACTCCCGGGACTCGAACAGCAGGTGTCCGCGCCCGCGGTTCTGGGTGTCGCGCACTGCGGACCACCCTGGCAAGTCAGCGACCTCAACGCAGTTCTGCGGCTGAGAGTAGGTCGACTTGCGGAACTGGGTGTCGGGAATCGAACTGACGGTCATCTCAGGTGATCATTTCTCGTAGTCGGGCCAGGGTCTCCTCCGGCAACAGGGCCGCGAGGCGTAGGTGGTCGAACAGCCTCCGATACCGAGCAACCTCGGGGCCTTCCTCCAGGTAAAGGCCGTCGGTGTCGGTTTCCAGGTAGACGATCGAGGGGTCAGCGACGTCCGGGAAGTCCATGATGACGAAGGGGCCACCGGTACCGGGGTGAAGTCGGTCGTGCGGTACGAGCTGGATGGTCGTAGGGGATGCCTCGGCTGTCTGGATGAGGTGTGCGACCTGGCTACTCAGAATCTCGGGTTGTTCGCGTAGTCGCAGGAGCGCCGTTTCGTCGAAGACGAACCAGCAGTCCGGAGGACTGTCTGGGTCATCGAAGAGGACACGCTGCCGCTCGATTCGGGCGTCAACCACTCGTTGCACGTCTTTGGGGTCCCGCACCAAAGCTGTTCGTGTGATGAGTTCGGTGTACTCGGGTACCTGGAGCAAGCCTGGGACAACTGCGAGTTCCCAGTTGCAGACCATCGACGCCTCGGCCTCGAAGCCGACGAACTTGGGGCTGAGCACATCGCGGTAGCGCACCCACCAACCACGGTCACGGGACTGGCGGCACAGATTCAGGACGGCTTCGCGGGTCTCCTCGTCGGTGACCTTGTAGACGTCGAGGAGTGTGCGGATCTCCGAGACCTGGGGACGCTGGCGCTCGCCGGACTCGATGTTGCCGATCTTGCCGCGTGACCACTCAGTGGCTTCGACTACATCGTCGAGGGTCTTGCGTGCGGCATGACGCAGACGACGCAGCTCCTCAGAGAGCCGTCGGCGACGCACGGTGGGCGAGTATCGCTTGCTCATCTGCTCTGCTCCTGGGGGTCTTCCGGTGCACCTGATCGTATGACTGCGACAGCAAAAGCGGACAAACCTGTATTCCATGTTTCAGTATGGAGGCGTTCGATTCCCTCGCCGGACCTCCCATCCGGCACCCGACCCCTGGAGGTACGCCTTGCGCTACCTGCTCCTGCTCCTCCTGGCGCTGTGGCCGCTCGCCCGCGCCGTCCGCCCCGACCGGGCCGCGCACGACGCGGTTCCCGCTCGCACGCTCGTCCGCCGCGCCCTCCGCCCCCGCCGCGCGGCGCGCACCCGCCGCTACGCCCGGCCCGGACCGGCCCTGCCCGCCGTCGTCTCCGGTCCCGCCGACCTGCTGCGTCTGGTGGCCGACGCGCCGTGGCCGCCCCCGATGACCCTGTCCCCGGTGGCGACCGGTCTGACCTGGTTGAGGGCGGGGTGGCGGTGATGGACCGACCGGAGGTGCGCCGCGCCCTGGACGAACTGGTCGCGGGCCGCTGGGTCGTCTCGTACGAGATCGACGACGCCGGGGTCAAGACCTACACCGCGACCCGGCCGGTCGGCTGGTCGGGCACCGACGACCCCTTCGAGCGGCTGGAGGCCCCCGCGTACGGGGAACTCCTCTCACTCATCACCCGTCGCGCCCGACAGCCGGTGCCCCCGCCGAGGAACGGCCGGGCCCGCTGAGCGCCCCGGGACCAGAAGGCCCCCGGTCGAGGACGACTCCAGCCAAGAGCAGAACCGCCGCGCCCCGCCCCCGGGGCGCGGCCCCCGAACCCGTGGAGAACCCCAGATGAGTGACGAGACGGCCAACAAGACGACGAGGCTGCTGACGGCGGGCGAGGTCGCGGCGATGTTCCGGGTCGCGAGCGCGACGGTGAACCGGTGGGTGCGCCAGGGCCGGGTGCGGTGCGTGCGCACCCCGGGCGGCGGCCAGCGGTTCGACGAGGCAGAGATCCGCCGCGTGTTCGGCGACCGGACCGGCGGTCAGCCGTGAGGGCCCGGCGGGACTGCCGCGAGCCGTCCGAGGACCGCCCCCTGACGGCCGAGGAGGAGCGGGCGGTGGAGATCCAGGGCCGGTGGGTCGCCCTGCGGATCGCCTGGGAGGAACGGCTCAGGGCTCGCGGCGAACGGGTGCCGGGCCCGTTCGAGAACGTCGAGTGGGGCGACTGAGGGCCTACCCCCCGTGCGCCGGGTCGGCGTCCAATAGCCCGTCGAGCAGGACCGACGCGATCGTCCTCAGCTCCTCCTCACCCAGCGGAGCGGCGGCGCCGACCCCGGCGAGGGAGTCGAACAGCATCCCCTCGATCCACGCGAGGAACGCCCGCGTGTGCCGCCGGGGCGTCGCGGAACCCAAGCCGGAGAACAGCTCGTCGAGCATCGTGCGGAACCGCTCGCCCAGCCGGTCGTAGATCTCCCGCAGCTCGGGGTTGCGTCCGGCCTCCAACGCCAGCTCGTACCGCGCCAGCGACCGCTTCCGGTCACGCGTGGCGGAGACCCGTAGGAACCGGGCCGCCAACCGCGCCGCCTCCGCCCGGTCGGCCCTGATCTGGCTGAGCAGGGACATCGTGTCCCTCTCCTCCTGGTCGACCAGCCAGGTCAGCGCGGTCTCGATCAGCCGCAGCCGGGTCCGCGCGTGGTACGAGGTCGATCCCGGCGGGAGCCCGGCCGCCTCGTCCACCGCGCGGTGCGTGAGCCCGCGCAGCCCCCGGTCGGCGATCAGCTCCACCGCGGTGGCGGCGATCAGCTCCACCCGCTCGTTCGGGTTCGGCACGTGCCGTCCCCCCTCCACCCGTCGTCTCTACACCTGTAGAGTAATGGCTCTACAGGTGTAGAGACTGCGACCACGGGGAGCTGACATGGCAAGAGCGGTCGTCATCGGGGGCGGCATCGGCGGGTTGGCCACGGCCCAGGCCCTCCAGGCACGCGGATGGGCGGTCGACGTCCTGGAGGAGCGCGACCTCGCGCCGGTCGGCGCGGGCCTGGCGGTCGCGCCCAACGCCCTGCGCGCACTGGACACCGTCGGACTCGGCGACGCGGTGCGCGAACGGGCCGCGATCGGCACCGGCGGCATCCGCACCTGGCGCGGACGCTGGATCATGCCGACCGACGTCGACGAGATGCGCCGGCGGTTCGGCGACACCATCGCGATCGTGCCCCGGGCGGAGCTGATGGAGATCCTGTCCGGCGGAGCGGTCGCCCCGGCGATCCACACGCGGACCCGCGCGGTGCTCACCGACGCGGGCGATCGGGACCGGCCCGCCCGGATCACCGCCGACGACGGCCGTGAGTGGGAGGCCGATCTGGTGGTGGCCGCCGACGGCATCCGCTCGCACACCCGGGAGACGCTGTTCCCCGGGCACCCGGGCCCCGTCCACTCCGGCTTCACCACCTGGCGCCTGATCACCGAGGGCGTCGACGCCTCGGTGTCCGCGGAGTCGTGGGGTCCGGACGGGTCGGTCGGGATCATGCCGCTCGCCGACGGCCGCGTGTACCTGTACGCCATGAGCCGGGTGCCCGCGCACACACCGGCGGGTGACGAGCGCGCCGGGCTCCTCCGCCGCTTCGGCCGCTGGCACGACCCGATCCCGCAGGTCATCGACCGAGCGGACCCCGGCGCGGTGCTGCGCAACGACGTCTGGCACATGGCCACGCCGTTGCCCGCCCACCACCGCGGCCGGGTGGCGGTAGTCGGCGACGCCGCGCACGCCATGACGCCCAACCTCGGACAGGGCGCCTGCCAGGCGATCGAGGACGCCGTCGTGCTGGCCCACGCGGTCGGGAAGGGCGACGCGGTACCGGAGCGACTGCCCGCCTACACCGCCGCCCGGCTCCCCCGCACCTCAGCCATCGTCCGCCGCTCCGCGGCCGTCGGACGGATGTCCCTCGTGCGCAACCCGCTGGGCAGGGCGCTGCGCGACAACGGGACGGTGCTCACCCTCCGGCTCCTGCCGAGCCTGTTCTTCGGCCCCGTGGAGGAGACCCTGGGCTGGCGCCCGCCGACGGACGGATCCCGCCCCGAGCGGTCCGCCCGGTACGGGGCCTGACGCGTCCGCGGCGGTGTGCGCGCCGACCGCGCATGGCAGCGGCGCCCACCGGAGGGGGTCCGGCGGGCGCCGCGCACCGTGGAGGGGGCTCAGGAGCCGGTCTCGACCGGCGCCTCGCGCCCGTACCAGGGCCACCACTCGACCGTGCGGCCGTGCGGGAACATCCGGTCCAGGCGGATGGTGACCCGGAGCGCGAACCCGCCCGCGACCATGCCGGCCAGCAGGTCCGTGAACCAGTGGAAGTGCAGGTAGACGGAGACGGTCGACTGCAGCAGGGCGATGCCCACGATGCAGAACCCCAGCCGCCGGATGATGTGCGGCCGGGCCGCGGCGAAGCGGATGATGAGGAACAGCACCAGTCCGTAGATGAGGATCGCGTTGGCCCCGTGCCCGGAGGGGAAGGCCACGTTGCCCATCCCCTGGAAGAAGTCCGGGTCGAAGTCCTTGGCGTGCCCCCGGTTGATCGCCAGCTTCATCACCGACACCAGGGACATCATGCCGACCACCCCGACCGCGCTCAGCACGATCGGCCGCCAGCTGCGGTGCCAGTAGGCGAGCTGGATCGCGGTCACCAGGAGGACGGGGAGCGCCACCGCACGCGAGGCCACCGTGTCCGGCCAGAAGATGAGCGGTTCGCGCAGCAGGTCCCAGTAGGGCCGCGGCAGCTCGTTGAGGAACACGTCGACGGGGTGCAGCGGCCCGGCGGCCAGCATCGTCACCACGAGGAGCGCGACCGCGAGGATGATGGCGGCCCGGTCCGAGGCCAGTCCCCACGCGATCTCGCTCACACTGGGCCACGTGACGGCGCGCACGACGGGGACCCCCGGGGCCGTGCCCGAGGTGCGCACCACCGGAATGGGACCGCTGTACGGCCCCGGTGCGGGGGACCGCTGCTGTCTGTCGTGTGCCTTCGTCACGTGGATGGACCGTGCGTGCCGGGTCCGCGAAGAGTGCGTCATGTGCTCAGTGCTGTCTCTCGGGGGCTCGCCTTGGCGCTCCCGTGAGCGCGGGGGACGGGCTAGCCGCGGTTGCTGGTACTGATCCTGACGTCCTCAGGGCCGACTCGGGGATCGTCGTTACAGGACGGGAACGATCCCCGTCACCCCGTTCGACGGCCGGGCCTTGGAACCGGTTCACGACATCGTGTCCGGTCACGGGCAGGTCCGGCGTCCAAGGAACAAACTGGACGGCGGCGGCGCCCCTGGGGTGCGCCGCGCCTCGCGAATATGGTCGTCAGCGCGGGTCTGGGCGCTCTCGTCGGGTCCTTTGCCGTGGCATGGGCCACTCCTCGCCGAAGCAGGGGTGAACATTGCCGACAGATGAGCCTACCTGGACACTTCCACCCAAGAGCGTCCCGGCGGGTCAACCGTGATCCTTCCACCTGGGACTTTGCCCCATGCCCCGGTACTCGTCGGGCGTGGTTCACTCCGGGGAGACGCGTTCGTGACGTTTCCGTTAGGCGTTCGACGCACGCGGTCCGGTCGACCCGCGCCGGTGTGGCACCCTTCAAGGAGCTTGTACGTCGCTGAGCGGACGGGCTCGCGCGGGGTGCGCGCGAGCCGTGGAACGGAAGGGCCGTGGATGGTCGACCTCCCGCAGTTGCCGGATGATCCCTCGAAGCTGGCCCGGGAGCCGCTTCGGGAGCAGATCCGGCAGGTACTGGTCGAGGGCCTGCTGTCCGGGCGGTGGAAGCCCGGCGAACGGATCGTCGAACGCCGCGTCGCCACGGAGCTCAGGGTCAGCCAGGCGCCCGTCCGCGAGGCGCTGCGCGAGCTGGAGACGCTGCGGCTGATCGAGACCGTGCCGAACAAGGGCGCCCGCGTGCGCGCCTTCGGGGTCCAGGACATGGCGGAGATCTACCCCGTGCGCGCGGGCCTGGAGCTCGTCGCCGCCCGGCTCGCGGCGCCCCGGCTGGCCGCGGACCCCTCCCCGCTGGAGCGGGAGGTCGAGGCGCTCAAGCGGGCCACCGCCCAGGGCGACGTCTCCGAGCAGATCCGGCACAGCGTCGAGTTCCACCGCGAGATCGTGCGCGCCGCCGACAACAGCGTGCTGCTGCACACCTGGGAGTCGCTGGGCGTCGAGGTCTGGACCGCCCTGTCCGTGCGCTGGCTGGACATGGAGCTGCACGCCAAGGCCGCGGACCACGACCAGATCACACGGGCCTTCCGCGCGGGCGATCCCGCGGTGGGCCAGATGGTCAGCGACCACGTCCTCAACTACGTCGAGGCCGCCCTCCGGACGCACGGACAGGCCGCGCACCACTGACGCGGTCCGGGGACCACGCTCCGGCCGGTCCCGGGACGATCTCCGAGCGAATCAGGGGTGACCTGCCCTTTCGCACCAAACTTCGGAGATCTACCGTAAAGTCGTATTGATCGATCATCGATCAGTCCGTAGAGTGTGCGCGACGCACGTCACACGCACGTGTCCCACGGGATCACGGTGTCGTTCATCCGGCCGGTGGACGAACCCGGGTGACCGGAGACCGCCGCGCCGACCGCACGGGATGCATAGGGCACCCCAGACCGGGAAGCAATGCGGTCAAGGGTCCGGGCGACAACTGCACACGAGACCCCATCATCGCTTCGCGTCCGGGGAGCAACGAGCCACAGGCCCCGAGACGCGCCCCGCGACAGCCACAAGAGCGCCACCGCCGAATGAGCCCGGCGGCGGCGCACGCCACGGTCACGCCCGACAGCGGGCCACGGCGGGCCTCGCGCTCCGGCCCACAGGCCCGGGCGACAGGCCTTCTCGTACGTAGAAAGGCACACCATGGCTGACACGGCCAAGCCGAAGGGCGGCGCCGCCAGGTCCTCCGGGGCCCGGCGGCGGACCCGTAAGGACACCTCCCCGAGCCTCAGCAACGAGAGCCCCGACACCCTCCTCGACTACTACCGCCGGATGCTCTTCATCCGCCGCTTCGAGGAGCGCACCGCGCAGGCGTACACCCAGGCCAGGGTCGGGGGCTACTGTCACCTGAACCTGGGCGAGGAGGCCACGGTCGTCGGCCTGATGACCGCCCTGAAGGAGACCGACTACCTCTTCACGAACTACCGCGACCACGGGTACGCGATCGAGAAGGGGATGGACCCCAAGCGGGTCATGGCCGAGCTCTACGGACGCTCCGACGGCGTGTCCAAGGGCTGGGGCGGCTCGATGCACATGTACGACACCGAGTCCCGCATGCTCGGCGGCTACGGCATCGTCGGCGGTCAGCTCCCGCTGGCCACGGGTGCGGCGCTGGCCGTCTCCTACAAGGGCGGCGACGAGGTCGTCATGTGCCAGATGGGCGACGGCACCACCAACATCGGCGCCTGGCACGAGTCCCTCAACATCGCCAAGCTGTGGAACCTGCCGATCGTCTTCGTGGTGATCAACAACTTCACCGGCATGGGCACCACCGTCGAGATGTCCTCGGCCGAGCCCGAGCTGTACAAGCGCGGCGCCGCCTTCCGCATCGAGGGTGAGCGCGTGGACGGCCGCGACGTCCTGGCCGTGCGCGACACCGCCGCCCGCCTCGTGGAGCGCGCCCGCGAGGAGCAGACCCCGTTCCTGCTGGAGGCGTGGAGCCACCGGCAGAAGGGCCACTCGGTCGTCGACCCGGCCAAGTACCGCACCGACGAGCAGCGCGACACGGCGCGGGCCGACGAGAACGACCCGATCCGGCTGTTCGACGACAGGCTCGCCAAGGCGGGCGTCCTGACCGACGAGATCCGCGACGAGATCGCCGCCGCGGTCAAGGCCGAGGTCGCCGAGGCCGCCGACTTCGCCGAGAACAGCCCCAAGCCCGACGTCTCCACGCTCTTCGACTACACGTACGCCACCCCGGTTCCCAACGAGTCGCGGCGCATGCCCGCCGACCCGGTGTTCGCGGAGTAGGGAAGGAACCAGCACATGTCTGTGATCACCTACCGCCAGGCTCTGCGGGACACCCTGCGCGCGGAGATGCTCCGTGACGAGAACGTCTTCGTCATGGGCGAGGAGATCGGCGTCTTCGAGGGGTCCTACAAGATCACCGAGGGCCTGCTCAAGGAGTTCGGCCCCCGCCGGGTCAAGGACACCCCGATCGCCGAGGAGGGCTTCGTCGGCGCCGCCATCGGCGCCGCCATGCTGGGTCTGCGCCCGGTCGTCGAGCTCATGACGATCAACTTCTCGCTGATCGCCATCGACCAGATCATCAACCACGCCGCCAAGATCTACGGGATGTTCGGCGGCCAGACCAGCGTGCCCATGGTCATCCGCACCCCCGGTGGCGGCGGCCAGCAGCTCGGTGCGACGCACTCGCAGAACATCGAACTGTTCTACTCCTTCATCCCGGGCCTGAAGGTGCTCGCGCCGAGCACCCCCGCGGAGGCCTCCTCGATGCTCCGCGCGGCCATCCGCGACGACGACCCGGTCCTCTTCCTGGAGAACCTGGGCCTGTACAACTCCAAGGGCGAGGTGCCCGAGGACTACGCCGAGGCCGACA
Source organism: Nocardiopsis sp. NPDC050513 (assembly GCF_044457925.1). Taxonomy (NCBI): domain Bacteria; kingdom Bacillati; phylum Actinomycetota; class Actinomycetes; order Streptosporangiales; family Nocardiopsidaceae; genus Nocardiopsis; species Nocardiopsis sp. NPDC050513. The sequence continues at coordinate 330,249 of NZ_JBITHK010000006.1, forward strand.
ACGACAACGTCGCCCCGATCGGCCGTGCCGCGGTCACCCGCGAGGGCTCCGACATCACGCTCATCGGGTACTCCCGCATGGCGACGGTGGCGAGCCAGGTCGCCGAGAAGCTGGCCCAGGAGGACATCAGCGTCGAGGTGGTCGACCTGCGCAGCCTGCGCCCGCTGGACCGCCAGACGTTCGTGGACTCGGTGAAGAAGACCGGCGCCGCGGTGATCTGCGAGGACGACTGGCTGACCTACGGGATCGGCGCGGAGATCGCCGCGTCGATCCAGGAGGGCGCCTTCGACTACCTGGACGCCCCGGTCCGACGCGTGGCCATGGCGGAGGTGCCGATGCCCTACGCCAAGCCGCTGGAGACGGCGGCCCTGCCCTCCGTCGAGTCGATCAGCACCGCCATCAAGGAGACCCTGAGCGCCGTCGGCAAGCGGGTCGGGTAGAGGAGTTTTTCCAGTCATGAGCGAAATCCACATGCCACGCCTCTCCGACACCATGGAGGAAGGCGTCATCAGCACCTGGGTCAAGAAGGTGGGCGACAAGGTCGCCTCCGGTGACGTCCTGGTCGAGATCGAGACCGACAAGGCCGTCATGGAGTACGAGGCCTACGAGGACGGCTTCCTGGTGAAGCAGTCCGTGGCCGAGGGTGACACGGTGCCGATCGGCGAGGTCATCGGTGTGATCGGGGACAGCCCCGACGCCGTGCCCGAGGAGTCCGCTCCGGCCGCCCCGGCCCCCGCCGCCGAGGAGGAGCAGGCCGAGGAGAAGGAGGCCGCGGAGAAGGAGGCCGAGGCTCCGGCGCCCGTCGCCGAGGAGTCCGCTCCGGCCGCCCCCTCCGTCGACGGTGAGCGTCCGCGCACCTCCCCGCTGGCCCGCCGGCTGGCCAAGGAGTACGGCCTGGACATCACCAGGATCAAGGGCTCCGGTCCCAAGGGCCGGATCGTGCGCGCCGACATCGAGGCCGCCGCCAAGGCCGGTGTCCCCGAGGCCCCGGCCGCCGCTCCCGCTCCGGCCGCCCCGGCCGCCGCGCCGCAGGCCCCGGCCTTCGACGACGGCCGCGCCTCGGAGGAGCTCAAGGTCGGCAACATCCGCAAGGTGATCGCGCGCCGCCTGACCGAGAGCAAGCAGCAGGTGCCGCACTTCTACCTGCGCCGCACGATCGACGCCGAGGCCCTCAAGGCCTTCCGCGCCCAGATCAACGAGCAGCTGGCGAGCACGGGCGTGAAGGTCAGCTTCAACGACCTCATCGTCAAGGCGTGCGCGACCACGCTGAAGCTGCACCCGGCCGTGAACACCTCCTGGGTGGACGACAAGCTGCTCCAGCACCACCGGGTCAACGTCGGCGTGGCCGTGGCCGTGGAGGCGGGCCTGGTGGTCCCGGTCCTGCACGACACGGACAAGGCGACGCTGTCGGAGATCTCCACCCGCACGCGTGAGCTCGCGGGCAAGGCGCGCGACAACAAGCTCAAGCCGCAGGAGATGAGCGGCGGCACGTTCAGCGTGTCCAACCTGGGCATGTTCGGCGTGGACAGCTTCTCCGCCGTGATCAACCCGCCGGAGGCGGCGATCCTCGCGGTCGGCGCGATGCGCCAGGAGGCCGTGGTCGTGGACGGCGAGGTCGCCGTGCGCAACCGCATCGCCCTGGAGCTGTCGGTGGACCACCGCGCGGTGGACGGCGCCGTGGGCGCGGCCTTCCTCAAGGACCTCGCGGAGATCCTGGAAGAGCCCATGCGGATCATCCTGTAGCACCGCACGAGCGCCCCGCGTTCGAGGACGCCCCGGCCGGAACCCAGCCTCCGGCCGGGGCGGCCGTCGTCCACAGCCTGTGGACGACGGCCGCCCCGACTCACCCTCAGGCGGCCTCCAGGTCGACCTTCACCGCGAGAACGGGGATCGGCGCGTCCAGGAGCAGCCGCTGGCTGACGCTTCCGAGGAGGGCCTTACCCACCGTCGAACGGCGCTTGACCCCGATGACGAGCCGCTGCGCGCCGTACTGTTCGACGGCGTCGAGCACCGCGTCCACCGGGTCGCGGTCGGACCTGCCGTGGCGGTCCAGGACCGTGGTCACCACCCCGTCCGGGAGGAACGAGGCGTCCAGCTGTCGCAGCGCGAGATTGACCACCACGAGGTCGGCGCCGAGGCGCTCCGCCTCGCTCCGGGCCGCCGCGAGGGCGGCGAAACCCTCCGGACTGTCGGGGACGGCGACGAGCACTGTCATCGTGAGGACCTTCCTTCCTTGCTGTGCGCCGCCTTGAACGAGTCCTCGAACTCCTCCAGGGTGACGCCGCGGGTCTCGGGGACGGACGTGGCGATGAAGATGAGGGCGAACACCCCGAGCCCGGCGAAGACGAAGAACGTCGGCGCGATACCCACCGCGCTGACCAGCGGCGGGAACCCGAACGCGACCCCCGCGTTGGCGATCCAGAGGGCGAAGACGCACACGCCCATGGCGAAGCTGCGGATCTTGAGGGGGAAGATCTCCGCCAGCAGCAGCCAGACGAGCGGACCGATCGTGCCCTGCATGGAGAAGACGAAGAGGACGACGAAGGCCAGAATGACGTAGGGCTTGACCGGACCGTCGGGCAGCAGGAGCGCCGAGGCTCCCACGAGCAGGTGGAACAGCGTCGTGAGGGCGAACCCGCCGAGCAGCATGGCACGGCGGTCGAGCTTGTTCATGAGGATCAGCCCGACGGTGACGCCGAGCACGCTGAACAGGCCGTTCGCGGTGTTGGCGATGATCGCCCCCGACGCGGAGAAGCCCGCGTCCTCCAGCAGCTGCGACCCGTAGTACATGATCGAGTTGATCCCGGTGAGCTGCTGGAAGACGCCCAGTCCGACACCGATGAGGAGCAGGCGCCGGATCCACGGCACCGACAGGTCCTTCCACCCGCCGGTCTGCGACTCCTTCTCCTCGTCCGCCAGCGCGCGGACCTCGGCCATCTCGGCCTCGGCGCGCTCGGGGGAGCGGATCTGGCGGAGCACGCCCAGCGCCTGCTCGTCCTGCCCCTGGGAGGAGAGCCAGCGGGGGCTCTCGGGCATCCGCAGCATGCCGATGAACAGGGCGAACGCCGGAAGGACGGCGACCACCAGCATGTAGCGCCACACGGACTCGTGCTCGCCCCAGATGTTGAAGATGACCGCGTTGACCACGAAGGCCGCGAACTGGCCCGCGACGATCATGACCTCGTTGCGGGTGACCAGGGTGCCGCGCCGCTCGTACGGCGAGACCTCGGCGAGGTAGACCGGCACGGTCGTCGAGGCGCCGCCCACCGCGAGGCCGAGGACGAACCGGAAGAGGGCCAGGATCTCCCAGTTCGGGGCGAGGACGCAGCCCAACGTGCCCACGACGAAGATCCCCGCGAGCATCAGGATGTTGTGGCGGCGCCCGTAGCGGTCGGACAGGCGGCCGCCGACGATCGCGCCGACGGCGGCGCCGAAGATGAGGACGCTGACGACGAGGCCCTCGGTGAAGGCGGTGAGCCCGAGGTCCGCCTGCATCGGGGCCAGGGCGCCGTTGATCACGCCGGTGTCGTAGCCGAAGAGCAGACCGCCGAACGTCGCGATGACCGCGATCAGGCCGAGGCGCCTGGAGTGCGGGCCGGGTGCGTCCGGTGGCAGGGATTCGGTGGTCGAACTGGCCACGGGCGTGTGGGCCATCGGGGTTCCTCCATGTCGCTGTGTGCCCAGCGCGGGCGGGCACTCCGTCAGCCGGACCCGCGGCGGGTGAGCGCGGGACCCCGGCGACCGGCGGCGTTGGCGGGCGGGGTTCGACCTGGCGTCGGAGTGCGTCTCCGGGACCGCCGGAGCGCTGGCGCTCCGCTGTGCGAATCCTCATACGGAACGTGATGGAGACGCTAATCACATGACATTAGTATGTCAAGACATAAGGACAAAAACTCCCAGACACCCGTGCGTAACCCCCGGTGGGCCACGGAGCGCCCACGGCCGCGCGCGGGCTTCCCCCGACAGGCGGCGGAGGGCACAACGGGGGACGTGGGGATGGCGCACGAGGACACTGGATCCGGTGCGTCCACGAGGGTTCCCGCCAGCGTGACCTGGGGGCCGCTCGGCGCGTGGATCGTCCACGACGCCGAGGAACCGGTGACGGCCCCCGGCTGGTCGCGACGTGCGCGCCCTCGACTGGAGCGCGCTCCTCCCGGGGCGCCCGGCCGGGTCTGGGACCGGCTCGACCTCCGGCCGGGGCGCGTCGCGACCGCCGTCGGCCCGAGGGGGGCGGTCATGGCGGCGGCCGCCGCGGACGGCGCCAGGACCGGCGGCCGGAGCTGCCTCTACCAGGCCACGCTGGTCGGCTTCGGGCTTCACTCGGCCGCGCACGCCGCCCGGTCCCTGGCCACCCGGGGCCACACTCCGGGGGCGGTCACCGCTCCCCTGGTGGTGGCGCCGTCCTCACTCTGGGCGTGGCGACGGCTGCGCCGGGCCGGAGTGACGGCGCGGACGCCGGTCGGACCCGCACTGCTGTTCCTCCCGGCCGCGCTGGCCGGGGTGCACGGGCTGGCCCGCCTGGTCGACCGGAGGGGCCGCCGCGCGGATCAGGCGTGACCGAGGCCGTTCTGGTTGTCGGGGACGTCGCTGTGCTGGCCGACGCTGGGGGGAGCGGAGTGGCGGGAGCGGTTCTTGGCGATGCCGAGGATGCGGTTCAGGTGGCCCTTGCGGCCGACGACGAACCAGGCCACGGGACCGAGCAGGGGGTACCCGATCTCGAAGATGATCCACAGGAGCTTGCCCCCGCCGGTCGTGTCCGAGTCGAGCAGCGTGGAGACGACCGCGGCGACCAACAGGACCAACAGCGCCAGGGCGAGGACGAGGACGATGACCCCCGCGATCCCGGCCGTCAGGGCGACCTCGGGATCGGTGGTGTCGGCGAGGTGCGTGAACATGACTCTCCCCACATGCGGTGCTGCCACTACCACGTAGGGTAATGACAGATCGTGTTCACTCCCTGACATTCCGTGGCTTTCGGGCGTTTCCCGTGTGCACGGCGTCGTTCCGAATCCACGCCCTCCGGCCGACCGGAAACCACTACTTTCGGGTAGCGGCCCCCACCTGCGCTTTCCACTGCTTTACTGGGCACATGGGCGAGCTTCGGCGAACTGGCAGGTCCACCCCCTCCACCCGGCCCGACGCGGGCCCCCACCCACCCGTCCGCCCCACCGTTCCCCCCTGGGAGCCCAGAGCGGACGCGGTCACGGAGGGTCCGGCGACCGTGGCCGGGTGACCGTGGTCAGGCAGCCCCGGTACCTCTGGCTGGCCGAGCAGCTGCGCGAACCGATCCTGCGCGGCGAGATCTCCCCCGGCACCAGATTGCCCTCGCGCACCCGGCTGGCACGCGCCTACCGCGTCAGCGAACAGATCTCCCGTACCGCGCTCCGCCTCCTGGTCACCGAGGGCCTGGTCGAAGCCAGACCCGGCTCCGGCTACTTCGTCCGCGACGTCCCCGAGGTGTTCCGGCTGTGCCGCACGGACGCCGCCTCCGGTTCGGGTCTCGGCCGACTCAGCCGCGAGCGGTTCGGCACCGAGCAGGAGCCCTGCGTGTCCCCCCTGAGCTCCCGCCTGCGCCTGCGCGACGGTGACCCGGTGTACCGGACCACCCAGCGCGGCCTCTCCGCGCGGGTGCCCATCGCCCTCCACCTCTCCTGGGAGCCCGCCTCCCTCACGGCGGGCACACTGCGCACCCCCTTCGACGCCGCGGTCGACCTCGGGCTGCTCGACCGGCTCAGCGCCGCGGGCCACCCCGTCGACCGGGTGGTCGAGGAGGTGTGCGTCCGGTCGCTCCGCGACGCGGAGGCCACCCTCCTCGGAGCCGCTCCGGGCATGTCGGTGCTGGTCGTGGAACGCACGCACTACAGCGGCGGCCGTCCCGTGGAGACCTCCGACCTGATCGGCGCGGCGGAGCAGTGCCGACTCCTCTACAAGCTCTCCCTCGCCCGACCGCGCCGCTCCGGAGATCCGCGCGGGCGGAGCTGACCCCGCGCCACGACGGCGGTGGCCCGTTCCCGCGCACGGGAACGGGCCACCGCCGTCGTCGGGGCCGGAGGCGTCAGCCGGTGAACTCCTCGGCGACGACCTCGGCGATCTGCGCCGTGTTCAGCGCGGCGCCCTTGCGCAGGTTGTCGCCGCACAGGAACAGGTCGAGGGACTTCGGGTCGTCCAGCGACCGGCGAATACGGCCGACCCAGGTCGGGTCGGTGCCCACGACGTCGGCCGGGGTCGGGAACTCGCCCTTGGCCGGGTCGTCCTGGACCACGACGCCCTCGGCGGAGCGGAGCAGCTCGCGGGCGGCGTCGGCGGTGACCTCCTCGGCGAAGGTCGCGTGCACGGCCAGCGAGTGGGTCGTGATCACCGGGACACGCACACAGGTCGCGGAGACGCGCAGGTCGGGCAGGCCCAGGATCTTGCGGGACTCGTTGCGGACCTTCAGCTCCTCCGACGCCCAGCCGTCCTCCTTGAGCGAACCCGCCCACGGCACGACGTTGTAGGCCAGCGGCGCCGGGAACGGGCCCAGCTCGCCGACGGCGGCGCGCACGTCGCCGGCCTTCTCGGCGATCCCCCGGTCCGCGCTGACCTTGGCCATCTGGTCGCGCAGGGTGTCGATGCCCTCCTGGCCGGCGCCGGAGGCGGCCTGGTAGGAGGCGACCACCAGGTCGGTGACGCCGAAGGCGCGGTGCAGCGCGCCGATCGCGACGATCATCGACAGCGTGGTGCAGTTGGGGTTGCTGATGATGCCGCGCGGGCGGTTGCGGACCTGGTCCGCGTTGACCTCGGGCACCACGAGCGGAACGTCGGCGTCCATCCGGAAGGCGCCGGAGTTGTCCACGGCGACCGCGCCGCGGGCGGCGGCGATCGGCGCCCACTCCTTGGACACCTCGTCCGGGACGTCGAACATGGCCACGTCGACGCCGTCGAAGACCTCGGGCGCCAGAGCCTGCACGACGACGTCCTCGCCGCGCACACGCAGCACCTTGCCCGCACTGCGCGCGGAGGCGATCAGACGGATCTCGCCCCAGACGTTCTCCCGCTGGGTGAGGATGTCGAGCATGACGGTGCCGACGGCGCCGGTGGCCCCGACGACGGCCAGGGTGGGAAGACGGTTGCTCATCGGCCGGTACCTCCGTAGACGACAGCCTCGACCTGCTCGGCGTCGAGCTGGAACTCACTGTGGGCGGCCTGCACGGCCGCGTCGATCTGGGACTCCTCGACGATGACCGAGATGCGGATCTCCGAGGTGGAGATCATCTCGATGTTGGTGCCGGAGCCCGCCACCGCGTCGAAGAACCGCGCGGTGACACCGGGGTAGGAACGCATCCCGGCGCCGATCAGCGACACCTTGCCGACCTTGTCGTCGTAGCGCAGGGACTCGAAGCCGACCTTCTCCTGCACCTTCTTCAGCGAGGAGACGGCGACCTTGCCCGAGTCCTTCGGCACCGTGAAGGAGATGTCGGTGCGGGACGTGGAGACCGCCGACACGTTCTGGACGATCATGTCGATGTTGATCTCGGCGTCCGCGAGCGCCTTGAAGATCGTGGCGGCCTCGCCGACCTTGTCCGGCACGCCGACGACGGTGATCTTGGCTTCGCTCCGGTCGTGGGAGATTCCGGAGATGATCGGCTGTTCCATGCCTTCGCTTTCCTCGACTTCCGAAACGACCCAGGTCCCGGGCTTCTGGCTGAACGATGAGCGGACGTGCAGGGGGATGTTGTACCGCCGCGCGTACTCCACGCACCGCAGGTGCAGGATCTTGGTCCCGCAGGCGGCCATCTCCAGCATCTCCTCGTAGGAGATCTGCGGGATCCGCCGGGCGGAGGGGACGATGCGGGGGTCGGCGGTGAACACCCCGTCGACGTCGCTGTAGATCTCGCAGGCGTCGGCCCGCAGGGCCGCGGCCAGGGCGACCGCCGTGGTGTCCGAACCGCCGCGCCCCAGGGAGGTGATGTCCTTGGTGTCCTGGGAGACGCCCTGGAATCCGGCGACGATGCAGATCGCGCCCTCGTCCACGGCCTCCTGGATGCGGCCCGGCGTCACGTCGATGATCTTCGCGTTGCCGTGCAGCGACGTGGTGATGACACCGGCCTGCGAACCGGTGAAGGACCGGGCCTCGTACCCGAGGTTCTCGATGGCCATCGCCACGAGGGCCATGGACATGCGCTCACCCGCGGTCACGAGCATGTCGAGCTCGCGCGCCGGCGGCATCGGCGTGACCTGGGCGGCTAGGTCCAGCAGCTCGTCGGTCGTGTCGCCCATGGCAGACACGACGACGACGACGTCATATCCCGCCTTTTTCTGAGCGACGATCCGCTGGGCTACTCGCTTGATGGCTTCCGCGTCAGCCACGGAAGACCCACCGTACTTCTGCACGATTAGGGCCACGATCGATGCTCCTGAGGAGTTGGGATCAAGTCAACAGACAATTGGAGTGTAGCCAGCCGCGTTCGGCAAACCCCGTCCGACCTGGGACGGGAGCGCGCGGCGACGTGACACGCCAGCACTCGGGCCTACCCCGAGAACCGGAGGTTACTCGTGTTTCGGTCGGATTACGGCACAGTGTGAGCTAGAACTCGAGGCTGCGACGGCCCTCGAAGGCACGTCCCAGCGTCACCTCGTCGGCGTACTCGAGGTCGCCGCCGACCGGAAGGCCACTGGCCAGGCGCGTCACTTTCAGACCCATCGGTTTGACCAGCCGCGCCAGATAGGTCGCGGTGGCCTCCCCTTCCAGATTGGGGTCGGTCGCCAGGATCAGTTCGGTGACCTGGCCGTCCGCCAGACGGGTCATGAGTTCCTTGACGCGCAGGTCGTCGGGGCCGATGCCCTCGATGGGGCTGATCGCGCCGCCGAGCACGTGGTAGCGGCCGCGGAACTCGCGGGTGCGCTCGATGGCGACGACGTCCTTGGACTCCTCGACGACGCAGATGACGGCGCTGTCACGGCGCGCGTCACGGCAGATACGGCACTGCTCCTCCTCGGCGACGTTGCCGCACACGGAGCAGAAGCGCACCTTCTCCTTCACCTCGACCAACGCGTTGGCGAGGCGTCGGACGTCCGCGTTCTCCGCGGACAGCACGTGGAAGGCGATGCGCTGCGCGCTTTTCGGACCGACGCCGGGCAACCGCCCGAGCTCGTCGATCAGATTCTGCACCGCGCCTTCGTACATCGCCTACCCATTCGGTCGGACCGCGTTCCGGGGGGCGGTCCGTCACCCCGTAGGACCACCGTATCCGGAGCGGCGACCCGCCGCGTACACGGCGGTGCCGCCCTCCGGGCGTCCCGGTGGCCGGGAGACGGCCGTGCGGGGGTGTGCCGTCCGGGCCGAAGCGGAGCGCGGGCCCGAAGGAACTCCGCCTAGAAGCCCGGCAGTCCGGGGATGCCGCCGCCCCCGGGCATCCCGCCCATGCCCTGGGCGAGCGGGCCCATCTTCTCCTGCTGGAGCCGCTCGACCTGGGCCTCGGCGTCGCGGATGGCCGCGAGCACGAGGTCGGCGATGGTCTGGGCGGTCTCCTCGGCGTCGTCCGGGTCCACGGCCTTGGGGTCGACGGTGATGTCCTCGACCTGCCCGCGCCCGTTCAGCTTGACCTGGACCAGGCCGCCGCCGGACGTCCCCTCGACCTCGGCCTCGTCGAGCGCCTGCTGCGCCTCGACCAACTGCTGCTGCATCTGCTGGGCCTGCTGCAGCAGGGCCTGCATGTCCATTCCGCCAGGGTTCACGGCCGCCTCCTCGTCGCACTCGTGGTGCGGGACTTCGCTTGTCGTGTCGCTCTCGCTGTGAGACTAACCGGTCGTCCCGCGCCGCGGGGCGTCCCCGGCCCGGCCGCGGACCGCTCCGGGGCGCCGTCGCGGCGGGCCCCGTCGATGACCGTGTCGAGCGCCGTGAGGCTCCGCTGGAGCCGGTCGATCGAGACCGCGATGCGCTCGCGCTCCTCGCACAGGTTGTCGATGAGGTCGGGCGCCGGGTCACCGCGCTCCCGGGCGTAGAGGCAGGGCAGCAGATTGTGGATGGTGCCGCTGCTCAGGCCCGCGGCGAACAGGCACTGGATGCGATCGACGCGCTCGGGCGCGAGCGGCCCGTACTCGCGGTGCCCGCCGGGCGTGCGGGTGGACGCCAGCAACCCCTGCTCCTCGTAGTACCGCAGCGACCTGGGGCTGACCCCCGTGAGCCGTGCGAGTTCACCGATCCGCATCACACCTCCACCGCGTGATGTGCGCCACAGACACTTGAATCTAACATCAATGTCAAATTCTAGCCTCGTCCCATGACCACGACGACGACGGCCGACGCCGCCACCGCGCACCTGCCCACGACGACCGCCCACCCGCTGCTCACCCCGTACGCGCTGCCCTCGCTGACCCTGCCGAACCGGGTCGTCATGGCGCCGATGACACGGCTGCGCGCCGACCGGAGCGGCGTCCCCCAACCGCTCATGGCGACCTACTACACCCAGCGCGCCGGCGCGGGGCTCATCGTCTCCGAGGGCATCGCCCCGAGCCTCACCGGCCAGCAGTACCTCACCCAGCCGGGACTGTTCACCGAGGAGCAGGCGGCCGGGTGGCGGGCGGTCACCGACGCCTTCCATGCGGGATCCGGCGGAGACCGGACCGCGCCCGAGGGGTCCGGCGGCCCGACCCGCGGCGCGAAGCGCACCCGGGGGCGACCGGGCGGGCGGATGTTCGCCCAGATCATGCACGCCGGACGCAACGGGCACCCCCTCAACCGGCCGGACGGAGGCGTCCCGCTGGCGCCCTCCGCGGTGCCGACCACGGAGCCGGTGCACACGGTCGACGGCAAGGCCGCACCGGTCGCACCGCGCGCGATGACCCTCGACGAGGTGCGCGCCGCCGTCACCGACCACGCCGAGGCCGCCCGCGCGGCGATCCGCGCCGGGTTCGACGGCGTGGAGATCCACGGCGCCAACAGCTACCTGCCGCACCAGTTCCTCGCCGACAACACCAACCTGCGCACCGACCGCTACGGCGGCGGCGCCACCGGGCGCATCCGGTTCGCGGTCGAGGTCGTCGAGGCAGTGGCGGACGCGGTCGGCGCCGAGCGGGTGGGGCTGCGGATCTCGCCCGGCAACCCGGAGTTCGAGATGGTCGAGCGCGACCCCGCCCCCGTCTACCGGGAGCTGCTGGCCGCGATCGACCCCCTGGGCCTGGCCTACCTGCACGTCACCGACGACCCCGACTACCCCGCGCTGGACGACCTGCGCCCCCGTTGGAGTTCCACGCTGGTCGGCAACACCGGGGAGCACGAGGTGACCACCGTCGAGAGCGCGACGCGCCTGATCCGCGAGGGCCGCGCCGACCTGGTGTCGGTCGGCCGCCCCTTCATCACCACGCCCGACCTCGTCGAACGGATCGCCGCCGGGATGCCGTGGTCGCCCGACGCGGAACCGGAACTGCACTACGCGTCGGGCCCCCGCGGCTACGTCGACCACCCGCGCCACGACGGGTGGGGAGCCGTTGACCAGCGACGAACCGAGGGCGAAGAGTAGCCCTTGCGTCACTGTCGGTTGAACGGTCGTCCTGCGGGGCACAAACGTCCCGTTGGTGTCCCGACGGCACCACCGGCATCACCGACAGTCACGGGGGACGACGTGTTGACCGCCAGGGAGCGCCACGCGGCTCTGATCGAGGCGATGATCGCGGACGGCACACTGACCGATCCCGCGCTCATCGACACCTTCCGTGCCGTCCCCCGGCACCGCTTCATCCCCGAGTCCGGCGCCCTGACCCCGCGCGGAACCCCGCTCAGCGCGACCGCCAACCCGGAGCTGTGGCTCGCCGCCGTCTACACGGACAACGCCATCGGCACCCGCTTCGAGGGATCGGACCTCCCCCGGCAGCGCGGCGCTCGGGAACAGCCGTCGAAGCCGGGGAGGTCGGCCACCTCCTCCAGTTCCGCGCCGACGGTGCTGGCCCGCATGCTGGAGCTGGCCGACCTCGCCAACGGCCAGCACGTCCTGGAGGTCGGGACCGGGACCGGGTGGAACACGGCCCTGCTCGCCCACCGCCTGGGCGACCGCGCGGTCACCAGCCTGGAGATCGACTCCCGGGTCGCCGCGGCGGCGCGCGGGACGCTGCGCGCCGAGGGCTACACCCCCGGGGTCGAACACGCCGACGGGTACGAGGGGTGGCCGCCCCGCGCCCCCTACGACCGGATCACGTCCCCCTGCGGAGTGCGGCGCCTTCCCCCCGCCTGGGCGCGGCAGGTCCGTCCGGGCGGGCTGGTCGTCTGCCCGTGGGGGCTGCTGGAGGGGGCCGGGGTGATCGTCCGGCTGGAGCGCGCGGAGGACGGATCCCTGACCGGGACCTTCCACGGCGGGGTGGGGTTCGTCCCGCTGCGGGTGCCGGGGCCGCCCGTCCTGCCGGTGCGGGACTCCGGGCAGCAGCCGGACGAGTACCGGCTCACCCAGATCGACCCGCTGGCGCCGCTGACGGCGTTCGCGTCCGCGTTCGTGCTGTCCCTGCTGGTTCCGGACTGGCGGGTGCGGCGGCGGTGGATCGGCACGGGGTCGGGCGTGTGGGTGTGCGACCAGGCGGGGGAGTCGTGGGTGCGGGTGTACCCGTACGGCACCTCGTGGATGATCGAGCAGGGCGGCCCGCGGAGTATCTGGGACGAGTTCGAGGACGCCCTCGCGGAGTGGGAGCGGCTGGACCGGCCGGAGCCGGAGCGGTTCGGGCTCCTCGTGGACGCCGAGGGCGGGCACCGGGTGTGGTTGGACGCACCCGACGGACCGGGATGGGAGGTGTGACCGCGCGCCGCTCCGGGAGCGCGGTCACGGACGGGGACGGGGCAGCGACCCCGCGGTCACTCCCCGTCCCCGTCCTCCTTCGCCTTCTCGCTCTTCTCCTTGAGTTTGCGCAGGAGTTCGCTCTTCTGGTCCTGGGCCTGGGCGCTGGGGCCGCTCGGACCGCCCTTCTTCCCTCCGCGCAGCGCGCCGCGCGAGACGGTGTTGCGCTGACCGCCCAGTCCGAGGAGGTTGTCGCTGTTCCTGGCCATGGGCTCTCCTCTCCCTCACCGCGGGACCCGGGGTCCCGCCTGCGTACTCGGTCCCTAGGAGAGTAACCAGAATCAAGACGAGACGTCTCGTTCTTTTCTGCGGCTACCGTGGGGCCCATGGACACCCCCACGGACGAGACCAGGGAGAGGCGGGCGCCCGACCCCCGACGCCGCAGCGAGCGTGCGCGGCGCGCCATCCTCGACGCCGCCGCCGAGCTCATCGTCGAGGTCGGCTACGCGAAACTGACCATGGACGCGATCGCCGCCAGGGCGAGAGTCGGCAAGCAGACCATCTACCGCTGGTGGCCCTCCAAGGCCGTCGTGGTCCTCGACGTGTTCGAGCGGATGACGGGCGCGCCGGGCGCCCCGCTGCCGGACACCGGTGACCTGGCCGCCGACCTGCGGACGGTGCTGCACGCCACGGTCGACGAGTTCACCTCTCCCGAGACCGACCGCGTCGCGCGCGCGTTCACGGCCGAGATCCAGCACGACCCCGAGCTCGCCGCGACCGTGGCCGAACGGCTGACGCGACCGAACGACGAGGCCTTCCGGGAGCGGCTGCGCACCGCGCGGCGCGCGGGCCAGATCGACCCGGGACTGGACCTGGACATCGCGTTGGAGCTGGTCACCGCCCCCGTCGCGCGACGGTGGCTGATGCGCACGGCGCCGCTCACCCATGCGTACGTGGACGAACTCCTGGACGCGGCGCTGCGCGCCATCGGTCCGCGCTGAGGACGTCGCCCCGCCGCGCAGCGGCAGTCGGGCGGTGGAGTGCGGGTCAGTCGGCCTGAGCCCCGTGCTCGATCTCCTCGATGACGCGACCGCCCAGCTCGGACTCGATGAGCGAGGCGCCGGCCCCCGAGGGGACCTCCGGCGATCCGCTGTCGGCGGGCTTCGCGGCGGGCTTCCGAACGGGCTCCGGTTCCGGTCGGCGCGCGGGTTCCGGGGCGGAGTTCCCGAACTCCGGCGGGGGCGCGGCCGAGGCGTCCTCGAAGGGGTCCGGCGGCGGCTCCTGGAGACCGGTGACGATCCGGTCCGGCGCCGGGCCGGCCGGAGCGCTCGGCTCGGACGCCGGAGCGGGCTCCGGACGCGCGGGCTCGGGCTGGGCGGGCTGCGGCGCGGGCGGCTCCCAACCGGTGGGCTCGACCGGGCGCGGTGCGGGCTCGGGGCGCCGCGCCGGCCCGCCGCCCTGCCCCGATCCGGCGGCCGCCACGCGCACCTCGACGCCGAGGACCTGCCGGACGGAGTCGGCGACCACCTGGTCGCTGCCGCTGTTGGCGAACCCCTTGGCCTCGTTGGGCCGGTTGAAGCCCAGCAGGACGGTGTTGCCCTCCATCCCGACCGGGCGGACGTCGCTTCCGGTGAGGACCATCCAGGTGAACCGGCGGCGGCCCTTGACCACCTCCAGGATCTGCCCCCAGGCGCCCTGGACGCGGCCCAGGTCCAGCGATCCGCCGGAGGACGGTGCGGCCTGCGGAGCGGACGCGGGGCGCGGCGCGGGGTCGGGGGTCGCCCGCCGCGGCGGCGCGGACCAGTCGTCCGGCTCCGCGGCGGCGCGGGGCGCGGGGCCGGGCGCGGCCGGAGGCGTGGGATCCGGGGCGGGCGCCGGAGCGGCCCTCTCCACCGGTGCGGGCGCGGAGGGGGCGGGCGACGACCGGTGCGCCGGAGCCGGGGCGGGCGGAGCCGCCTGCGGCGCGGCCGGAGCCGCGGCCCCCGAGGCGACGCGTCGCTCCATCTGCTCCAGGCGGGCCAGGAGGGCGGCGCTCTCGGCCCCGTCGGTGCCCGGCAGCAGGACCCGCGAGCACATGAGTTCCAGCAGCAGGCGCGGGGCGGTGGCGCCGCGCATGTCGGTCAGGCCCTGGTTGAGGATCTCGGCGGCCCTGGTGAGCTCGGCCGGTCCGAGACGGGCGGACTGCTCCCGCATCCGCTCGGCGGCCCCGGGATCGGCGTTGACCAGACCCTTGTCCAGAGCGTCGGGGACCGCCGCCAGGATGACCAGGTCGCGGAAGCGCTCCAGCAGATCGGTCGTGAACCTGCGGGGGTCGTGGCCGCCCTCGACGACGCGGTCGATGAGGGAGAACACGGCGGCTCCGTCGCGGGCGCCGAGCGCGTCGACCATGTCGCCGAGCAGGCTGGAGTCGGTGTAGCCGAGCAGGGAGACGGCTCCCTCGCGGGTGATGCCCTCCTCGCCCGAACCGGCGATGAGCTGGTCGAGCACGGAGAGGCCGTCACGGGCGGAACCGGCGCCGGCCCGCACGACCAGCGGCAGCGCGGCCGGGTCGTAGGGGATCCCCTCCTCCTTGAGCAGGTCCTCGAACAGCTCCTTGAGGGTGCTCGGCGGGATGAGGCGGAAGGGGTAGTGGTGGGTGCGCGACCGGATCGTCCCGATGACCTTCTCGGGTTCGGTCGTGGCGAAGACGAACTTCAGGTGCGGCGGGGGTTCCTCGACGAGCTTGAGCAGCGCGTTGAAACCCTCGCGGGTCACCATGTGCGCCTCGTCGATGATGTAGATCTTGTACCGGGAGCTGACCGGGGCGAAGAAGGCGCGTTCCCGCAGGTCGCG
The DNA here is from genome assembly GCF_044457925.1 of Nocardiopsis sp. NPDC050513. Taxonomy (NCBI): domain Bacteria; kingdom Bacillati; phylum Actinomycetota; class Actinomycetes; order Streptosporangiales; family Nocardiopsidaceae; genus Nocardiopsis; species Nocardiopsis sp. NPDC050513. The sequence goes on from NZ_JBITHK010000006.1 coordinate 345,818, forward strand.
GGCGTCGTCGACGCCACCGTGGGAGGCGGCGTCGATCTCGATGACGTCGATGCTGCCACCGCCGTCCGGGGCGAGGGCGACGCAGGAGTCGCAGGCGCCGCAGGGGTCGGGGGTGGGTCCCTCGGCGCAGTTCAGGGAGCGCGCGAGGATACGGGCGCTGGTCGTCTTGCCGCAGCCGCGCGGACCGCTGAAGAGGTAGGCGTGGTTGATCCGGCCGCTGCGCAGCGCCTGGCGCAGCGGATCGGTCACGTGCTCCTGTCCGCGCACCTCACCGAACGTCGCCGGACGGTACTTGCGGTACAGCGCGATGCTCACGGTGTGATCACTCCCCTGGTCCCTGCCACGGGTCCATTCAACCCGCACGCGGCGACAACTCGGACGGGATCGTGGAAAGCCGGGGGCTCGTCCGGGCCCGGAGAAAGAGAAGGACCCCCCGCGCACCCGCCAGAGCCTACTTATCCTTGCTGCCTTCCGGCCCTGGGGAGGTTCGTAGGGTGACGCCGCACGAGGGGTCTGCTCCGAGTGTATCCGAACCCCCGAGTGCCCGGGCAACCCTCCGTGCGCCCTCCACACCCGTTCGAACCACCTCCCTCGAACCTGTAGAGTTGTTCGCGGAGGATTCGCCTAGTGGCCTAGGGCGCACGCTTGGAAAGCGTGTTGAGGGCAACCTCTCAGGGGTTCGAATCCCCTATCCTCCGCCACGGCCCACCAGCCAGAACGAAGCCCCGGAGCGCTCAGCGCCCCGGGGCTTCGTCGTGTGTGGTCTCAGTCAGCCGCCCCCAGGCCTCCAGCCGTCCCCTTCGCACCCCTTCTTCCGCCTTGCTCGACCGCATGGCCGCCCTTGACGGGTTTCAGCGTCTCTGACTGCCTGGAGAGGCTGATGTGCTTTCGTCACCACGGTGGGAGAACCGCGATGGAACACGAGGAATACTGGCGGCTCATCGAGATCGAGCGGCGCGGCGTCGCCGACCTGCTCGACGAGCTGGACGAGGAGCAGTGGGACAGCCCCTCGCTCTGCGCGGGCTGGCGGATTCGTGACGTGGCCGCTCACCTGGCCTACGTGACCGACCCGCCCTCCCCTCTCCGCATGGCCGCGGCCGCCCTGCGCGTCGGAGGGAGCTTCCACAGGCTCAACCACGGCTCCGCGGTCGAACTCGCCGACAGGTTGGGCTCCGGCCTGGCCGACCACCTGCGCCGACAGGCCGGGTCACGGCGCCTCCCGGCGGTGACCAACCACCGCAACACCCTCTTCGACGTCCTCGTCCACGGCCAGGACATCGCCGTACCCCTCGACATCCCCCGGACGATGCCCGTCGACGCCGCTCGGGCGGGCGCCGATCAGGTCTGGTCCATCGGCTTCCCGTTCTCGGCGCGCAAGCGGATGCGGGGGCTCCGGTTCACCGCCGAGGACACGGACTGGACCGTGGGCGAGGGAGCCGAGGTACGCGGCCCCGTCCAGGCACTGCTCATGACCCTCACGGGACGCACCGTGTGCCTCGACCAGCTGAGCGGCCCCGGTGCGCCCGCGGTCGCCGACCGGCTCACCGGAGCGCGCTCCGCCCTTCCCTGAGAAGGCGTGCCCGCCGCCCCCAGCCGGATCGCCGTCCCCGCGGCCACCGGCGGCGGCGCGGTACCGCTCGGAGTCCGCTCCCTCCCGCGGCGGGCCCAGCGTCGTCTCCGGGCTCAGCCAGCCGCCCCGTCGCGACGGCGAAACGGCTGCGGGGCCAGAGTGGTCCACACCCGGAGGAGCCATTCGAGGGGGCCGTAGGGGTGGTGGCGCAGCCACCGGCGACTCACCGCGGCCTGCGCGGCGAACAGCGCGAGGGCGATCACCACGGTTCCCAGCGGCGGGACCCGGCCGACGAGCGCCGCCCCGTATCCGGTGAACAGCAGGGCGCACACGAGGGACTGCCCGAGGTAGTGGGTGAGCGCCATGCGTCCGGGCGGCGCGAGCGCGTCCGTGAGCCTGGATCCGTACCGGCCCGTGGACAGCCGCAGGACGGTCGCGGCGTAGGCCGCGGCCAGCAGCGGGGCCGTGACCACGTCGACGCCCAGGGCGAGCACCTGGTAGGCGCCGCCCGGGTGTGCGAGGGACGCGTGGGCGTAGACGAGGCCGCCGGCCAGGCCCACCGTGAAGCCGACCCACTGGAGGCGGACGAGCGCCCGACCGTGCGCGAGGGGCTCCGCCAGGACGCGTCGCCGCCCCGCGGCGAGGCCGAACAGGAACGCGGCCAACGCCGAGGGGGCCTGGAAGAACGCCAGCAGGAACAGGACGTCGGGCAGCTCCGCCAGGTGGGCGCCGACGACCGACGCGGCGTCGCCCCTCAGCGCCTCGGCGGCCCCCGCGGCGGTCTCGGCCGCAGCCGGGTCCACACCCGCACCGCCCACGGCGTGGAGCCCGAGGGCGATCAGGGCGTACACGGCGCCGACGGCCGCGAGGAGCACGACGGCGACGGTCACCGCGGTGCGCGGCTGGAGCCGCCGCAGCGTGAGCAGGACGACGCCGAGCAGGGCGTAGGTGGTGAGGATGTCGCCGGGGAAGAGCAGCACCGCGTGGACCGCGCCCAGGACGAACAGGCCGCTCAGGCGCCGCAGGAACCGGGGGACGAAGCGGACGCCGCGCCGCTCGGCCGAGTCCGTCTGGAGCGTGAGGCTGTAGCCGAACAGGAAGGAGAACAGGAGGAAGAACTTGGCCTCGAAGAACACCGCAACGACCGCGCGGACCGCCTGGTCCAGGGGGCTCCGGAAGGCGGGGTCCTCGATCCCGCTGCCGTGGTAGGCGGAGGCCAGGTAGCCGATGTTGACGATCAGGATGCCCAGCAGCGCGAAGCCGCGCAGGGCGTCGACCTGGGGGATCCGTGCGGTCGCGCGGTCGCGGCGCTCGGCGGTCGGCGGAGCCGTACGCCCCCGGTCTGGTACGGGCCCGTGGGTCATCCCGCACACCTCCAAGAACTATCAGAATCAAAACGAACGTTTTCATAATGAACGTAGTAAGATAGATAGCACAAGGGGGTGCGCCGTCGTGCCGCCCCGACCGACACGACTGACCCCGGAACCGCACGATGAACGCGACGAGCCCCACGCCGGAGGACGCCTCCTGGCCCCCGATCCCCACCCGCCTGCTCGTGCACGCCCTCGTCCGCGGGGACGGCACCGTCGACGCGGGCGAGCTGTACTCGGTCGCCGGCCTGCTCGGCATGACCGACCAGCAGGTCCGGCTCTGCGTCAAGCGCCTGGTCAAGGAGGGCCGGTTCACCCACGAGGGCCGGGGGCGCAAGGCCGTGCTGCGCGCCGCGCCCGACGCGACGGGCGCGCTCGACCCCGATGTCGACTTCGTCCGCCACGCCTACCGCCAGGACCGGGGGCTCGCCCCCTGGGACGGGGTCTGGCGCCTCTTCGCCTTCGCCGTTCCCGAGTCCCGGAGGGCCGCCCGGGACGCGCTGCGCGACACGCTCCTCCACCTCGGGGCCGCCCCTCTCCAGGGCGGCCTCTACACCTGCGCGAACGCGATCACACCGCTGGTCGAGATCCGTGCCCGTGAACTCGGCGTCCTCAGCGCACTCACCCGCCTGACCAGCACGGACCTGCGCGTCGGAGAGCTCACCGACCCGACCGCCCTGGCCGCCGCCCTGTGGCCGCTCGACGAGATCGCGGCCCGGCACGTGCGCCTGGCCGACCTCGCCCGCGCCTGCCTCGCGCGGCTCGACGCCCCGGAAGCGCTCACCGGCCCCGAGAGGTTGACCATGGCCGCGCGCCTGGCGGCGGCCTTCACGGAGGCCATGGAGCCCGACCCGCTCCTTCCGCCGGAGCTGCTCCCCCGTCCCTGGATCGGCGCGGAGTCACGCCGTCTCACGGCGGCGTGCTGGGCCGCGCTCGCCGAAGCGGACGGCGACCCGGCCTCCGGTCCACGCCTGTTCACGCTGTACGAGGGCGTCACGGACGGCTTCGACGAGTGAGGCGCCTCTCCCGGGTCCGCCGGTGGACGGTTTTGCAACTTGTTGCATAATGTGGTTCGGGTCGGCCGGACACCGACCCGCGACGCACCGCGCGAGGAGACCACATGAGCGAGTACCCGCACCTGCTGGCACCACTGGACCTGGGCTACACCACCCTCCCCAACCGCGTGATCATGGGCTCCATGCACGTGGGCCTGGAGGAGGTCCCCGGCGGCTTCGAGCGGATGGCCGCCTTCTACGCCGAGCGCGCCCGGGGCGGCGTGGGCCTCATCATCACCGGAGGCATCTCCCCCAACGAGGAGGGCGTCACCTTCAAGGGCGCCGCCAAGCTCACCACCGAGGCCGAGGCCGACGAGCACCGGGTGATCACCGGGGCCGTCCACCGCGCGGGCGGCCGGATCGCCATGCAGATCCTGCACACCGGCCGCTACGCCTTCAGCGAGGAGTCCGTCGCGCCGAGCGCGATCCAGGCGCCGATCAGCCCCTTCACCCCCCGCGAGCTGACCGACGAGGACGTCGAGCGCACCATCGACGACTTCGCCCGCGCCGCCGAGCTCGCCAGGAGCGCCGGATACGACGGCGTCGAGATCATGGGCTCCGAGGGCTACCTCATCAACCAGTTCATCGTGTCCGCGACCAACAGACGCGAGGACCGGTGGGGCGGCTCCTACGAGAACCGCACGCGCTTCCCCCTGGAGATCGTCCGCCGCGTCCGCGAGCGCGTCGGCCCCGACTTCATCGTCGTCTACCGCCTGTCCATGCTCGACCTCGTACCCGGCGGCTCCACGTTCGACGAGGTCGTCCGGCTCGCCAAGGCGGTCGAGGCCGCCGGCGCGACGATCATCAACACCGGCATCGGCTGGCACGAGGCCCGCATCCCCACCATCGCCACCTCCGTCCCGCGCGGCGCCTACAGCTGGGTGACCCGCAAGCTCATGGGAGAGGTGTCCCTCCCCCTGGTCGCCGTCAACCGGATCAACACCCCGGCGGTGGCCGAGGAGATCCTCGCCGACGGCCACGCCGACATGGTCTCCCTCGCCCGGCCCCTCCTCGCCGACCCCGACTTCGTCAACAAGGCCGAGGCGGGCGCTCCCGAGGAGATCAACACCTGCATCGGCTGCAACCAGGCCTGCCTGGACCACACCTTCAGCCTCAAGATCACCTCCTGCCTCGTGAACCCCCGGGCCTGCCACGAGACCGAACTCGTCCTGTCCCCCACCCGCACCCGCAAGAACGTGGCCGTGGTCGGCGCCGGGCCCGCCGGACTCGCCTTCTCCGTGTCCGCCGCCGAGCGCGGGCACACGGTCACCCTCTTCGACGCGGCCGACGAGATCGGCGGCCAGCTCAACATGGCCCGCAGGGTGCCCGGCAAGGAGGAGTTCGACGAGACCCTGCGCTACTACCGCGTCCAACTCGGCAAACACGGCGTGGACGTACGGCTCAGGACCCGCGTCGCCGCCGCCGACCTCGACGCGTACGACGAGATCGTGCTCGCCACCGGCGTCACCCCCCGCACCCCCGAGATCCCCGGCTTCGACCACCCGAAGGTGGTCAGCTACGTCGATGTCCTGCGGGGCGAGGCGACCGTCGGCGAGCGGGTCGCGATCATCGGCGCGGGCGGCATCGGCTTCGACGTCGCGGAGTTCCTCACCGACGGCGGCGAGAAGGCCAGCCTGGACCCCGACGAGTTCTTCCGCCAGTGGGGCGTGGACACCGACCACACCACCCCCGGCGGCCTCACCGAGCCCACGCGCCCCGCACCGCCCCGCACCGTCCACCTCCTCCAGCGCAAGACCAGCAAGGTCGGCGCCGGACTCGGCAAGACCACCGGATGGATCCACCGCCTCGAACTGCGCCACCGGGGCGTGGAGATGGTCGCGGGCGCCGACTACGACCGATTCGACGACGAGGGCCTGCACCTGACCGTCGACGGTGAGAGCCGCGTGCTCGACGTGGACACCGTCGTGGTCTGCGCGGGTCAGGACCCGCGCCGCGACCTCGCCGACGAACTGGCCGCCGCCGGGCGCCGGGCACACCTGATCGGCGGCGCCGACGTGGCCGCCGAGCTGGACGCCAAGCGCGCGATCAAGCAGGGCACGGAACTGGCCGCCGCCCTGTGAGCCGAACCTAGAATGCGCTCATGTCCCTGCCCCACGCGATCCTCACCGCCCTGCTGGAGAAGCCGTCCTCCGGGTTGGACCTCACGCACCGGTTCGACCGGTCGATCGGGTACTTCTGGTCCGCGACGCACCAGCAGATCTACCGCGAGCTGGGCAAGCTGGAGAAGGAGGGACTGATCAGGACGCTGCCCTCCGACACACCGGCCCGGGGCAAGCGCAAGACCTACGAGGTGCTGCCGACCGGCCGCACCGAGCTGGCGCGCTGGGTCGACGAGTCGGAGGACCCCCGGCCGATCCGCGACCCCCTGCCGCTGCGACTGCGCGCGGCGGGGGTCGTAGGGGTCGGAGGGCTCGTGGCGGAACTGCGCCGCCACCGGGAGCTGCACGCCGCCCAGTTGGAGGAGTACCGGGGCATCGAGAAGCGCGACGCGGCCCGCGAACGGGGCACGGACCGCGACCGCGTGCAGCGCCTGGTCCTCAGGGCGGGAATCGACATGGAGACCTTCTGGGTCACCTGGCTGGACGAGGCGATCGAGGATCTGGAGGAACTCGAAGCGCGGGGGTGAGACCTGACCCCCAGCCTCTTCGCGGCGTCCGGATGTCCGCATCCGCCACGGGACGGAGGTCCCGGCGCCGGCGGTCGTGGGTCCCCTGTCGACCGAAGTCGACCGCGGCCCACGCCGGAGCTTCCCCGAACAGGCACGAAAGAAGCCGCCCCCGGCGCTGCCGGGGACGGCTGGTGGCGGTGGAGGAGGGATTTGAACCCTCGAAGGGTTGCCCCTTACCCGCTTTCGAGGCGGGCGCCATCGGCCACTAGGCGACTCCACCGAGAGGCACTCTACCGGATGCGGCGGCGTGCGAAAAACCGGGAAAGCAGTTCGGCGCACGTTTCGGCGACGTCCTCGCTGACCAGATCCGGCGGGAGGACCTCGGGACGGTGGTTGAGCCGGGGGTCGCGCACCACGTCCCACACCGACCCGACCGCTCCCGCCTTCGCGTCCCTCGCGCCGAACACCAGGCGGTCCACCCGCGACAGCACCACCGCGCCCGCGCACATCAGGCACGGCTCCAGCGTCACCGCCAGCGTGCAGCCGCCCAGCCGCCACTCACCGCGCGCCCGCGCCGCCGCGCGCAGCGCCAGCACCTCGGCGTGCGCCGTGGGGTCCCCGGTCGCCTCGCGCTCGTTGCGGCCCGTGCCCAGGACCGTGCCGTCGGCGTCCAGCACGACGGCGCCCACGGGCACGTCGCCCGTCTCCAGGGCCCGCTCGCCCTCGTCGATCGCGAGCCTCAGGGCGGCGTCCGCGGCCTCCCGGTCGATCACAGCCTCATGCCGTCGAGGATGTCCGAGAATCCGGCGCGCTCGGCCACGACGGCCAGCACGTCACTGGGAAGGACGCCGCCGCCGGTCGACAGCGAGCGGAGTTCGTCCCCGGTCACACCGAGGTCGGTGAGCAGGTCGCCGTCCCCGGTCGGCACCGGGTTGGGCCGCGCCCCCGCGCTCTCCGCGGGCTGGGGCGCGCCCAGTCCGCCCGCCTCGGACAGCACCCCCGCGAGAGGATGGTCGTGCACCACGCGAGCGTCGGACAGGTAGACACGGGGCTCGCCGCTCTCCTCGGCCCGCACGATGGCGAACCACTCGTCGTCGGCGTCCACGAGCAGGAGGGACAGGTCGCTCCCCCGCTCGACGGCGAAGTCGATCATCAGGTCGGTGACGTCGTCGATCACGTCCACCGCCCCGAGATCGACCTCGGTTCCCCGCCACGCCTTCCCGTTGGGAGCGAAGACAGCTGCGAAGGTCGACACCGCGTGCTCTCCTGTTCTCCGTGGTCGTTCTCCAGCTGTCCCTACCCCATACCGTCAAGTACACGCTGGAAGGACTGGGCGAATCCCAACCGTTCGGACACGCTGGCCAGCACCTCGTCGGGATACAGGTCGAGGTCGCCGGCGAGGGCGCCGAGCTCCATCTCGTCCAGTCCCAGGTCCGCGACGATCGACAGGTCCCCGGCGGGCAGCACCTGGTCGAGGTCGTCGTCGTCGGGGAGGTCGATGTCGAGGTAGTCGAGCACGTCCCGGGCGACCTGCCAGTCCACGGACGCGGTCACGTCCGAGAGGAAGAGGGAGACCTCCTCGCCGTAGACCCGGACGATGATGAAGAAGTCGTCCCCGACCGCCACCAGTCCGAGGGAGCCGCTGATGCTGGGCTGCTGGCGCAGCGCGTGGATGAGACCCTTGAGGTCGTGTGTGAGGGCCACCGGGAGCAGGTCGACGTCCCAGCAGTCCTCTTCCCTGTACGCGACGGCCGCGAAGTCACCCGAGTCGTCGTCGCCATGATCGAGCACTGTCATCGTCACCCCAACCCGGCTGGTGTATCGGTGCGGGCGAAGGAACGCCTGATCGCCCGTGCGAGTGCCATGGTAACGATCACTTCCGTTCCGGGGTCGCCCTTGTCACCCGTCAACGCGCCCCACGTTCTCACGACTGGCGCGTGCCCGGGCCCACACCGTCGGGATCGGCCGCTCCGCGCGCCTGGTCGGCGGTCGCGGGACGCCACGGCGTACCACCCGCGCACCCGGTGCGCGGGTGGTACGCACGGTTAGACTCGGGCTGGCCGAAACCTCCCCAGCCACCGTCCCGTTATCCCAGCTCATCCGGAGAACGCTTTGGAAACCCTGGTCGTCGACCACCCCCTGGTCGCGCACAAACTGACCACCCTGCGCGACGTGCGGACCGACTCCCCGACCTTCCGGCGCCTGACCGACGAGTTGGTGACCCTGCTCGCCTACGAGGCGACGCGGGACGTTCGCGTGACGGACGTCACTATCCAGACTCCGCTCGTGGAGACCACGGGCACCCAGTTGACGCGGCCCACCCCGCTCGTCGTGCCGATCCTGCGGGCCGGTCTGGGCATGCTCGACGGCATGACCCGCCTGCTGCCGACGGCCGAGGTCGGCTTCCTGGGCATGGCCCGTGACGAGGAGACGCTCCAGCCCGCCACGTACGCGGACCGCCTGCCGCAGGACCTGTCGGGCCGCCAGTGCTACGTGCTCGACCCCATGCTGGCCACCGGCGGCACCCTCGCGGCGGCGCTCAAACTCCTGGTGGAGCGCGGCGCCGACCACATCACCGCGATCTGCCTGCTCGCCGCGCCCGAGGGTCTCACGGCCGTGGAGCGCAAGCTGACCGAAACCCTGGACCCCGACCACGGAGCGACCCTGCGCGTGGTGACGGCCGCGGTGGACGACCGGCTCAACGAGAACGGCTTCATCCTCCCTGGCCTGGGCGATGCCGGAGACCGGCTGTACGGCTGCTCCTGACGTGGCCGCACCCGCCACACGAGGCGTCAGCGCCCTGCCGAACCCCCGGTAGGGCGCTTTTTGGTTCTTTTCGGTAGGCAGTGAATGAACAGCCGAAAATCGGGCAGAGAGCCAGAGGAGCCCCGCGTCGACCCTGGTGGCAACCGGGACGGACGCAAGCGGCGACACGGCTTTGCACCAGCCGAATTCAATTCGAGATGGGAACGTAACAGATGAGAGTGATCATGGTTCCTGACTGCCCGTAACCCGCGTGAACCGTCAGCCCGAAACCACCCCCATACCGGGTACGGTCCACCGACACCCCCTCGTGTCCGCCCGCTTCCGACGAACGGTTCCGGCTTCCCTCGGACGACTACCCAAAGCCCCCGAGCGACCACGCTTCGCCATCCACCCCCACGGCCTCGAAGGAGTGAGATGCCCGAGACTCCCGCCCCCGCCACCTCGTTCTCCCCGGACCCGAGCTTCGGCCCCGTCGTCAACCGGCTGACGACGGAGTTCTCGGGCGTGCACCACGATTCGACCGTGACCCGGTGCGTGGACGCGGCCAGACACGGAGCCGAGGACGTCACCGGCTCCGCCACCCCGGATCTCGTGGAGCGGATCGCCCGGCAGCACCTCCAGGTCCTGGCCCTGGCCTTCGCCGAACGGCGCTAGCCGGCCTCCGACGGTCGGAGGCCGCACGTCGTGGGCGGTGGACCGGGCGGGAGGGTCCCCGTTCCCCGTCTCGCCCCACCGACCACTCCAGTTACGGACCGTCAACCCCAGTGTTACCAACACCACCGGAACCGGACAGAGCCGGTAAGTGTCGAATGGCCGACATACCGCCACGCCGAGGGTGCGCCCCAGGCTTTACGGGCATCATCGTCAATGGAACAATCACAGCTGGGTTGGTGGGTCAGGTGGATTCCAAGGGGAGTCAGTCGTGGCGAAGTTGAAGAAATGGGGCGGCTACGCGCTCATCGGTTTCGTGGCGTTCTATCTGCTCACGCAGCCGGAAAGCGCCGCCGGAGTGATCCAGAGCGCCCTGGGCGGCCTGATGGGCGGCGCGGAGTCCATGTCCCGCTTCGTCAACGCACTGCTGCCGTAGTGGGGAGTTGGGTCCGGTTCCATGCGGCTCGTAGCGTCGAGTAACAGCGCTCCTGCGTCGGTCAACCGCTACCTCCTGCCTCACGAGCAGGACGTCGTGACGATCAGGCGCCATCCCGCGGTCCTCATCGGCCCGGTCGGAGCGGTCCTCGGGGCGCTGATCGCCGCGGGGATCCTCAGCAACACGCAGATCGCGGACAACAGCGCGGCACTGGCGATCATCTGGTGGCTGTGGCTGCTGGTGGTCGTGTGGTTCGTGTGGCGCGTCGCCGAGTGGTCGGTGGACTACTTCGTCATCACGTCGGCCCGTCTCCTGCTCACGACGGGCCTGATCACCCGGCAGGTCAACATGATGCCGCTGGGCAAGGTCACCGACATGAGGTTCGAGCGGACCCTGCTGGGGCGCTTCCTCGGATACGGCACCTTCGTGATGGAGTCGGCCGGTCAGGACCAGGCACTGAGCCAGATCAACTTCATTCCGTACCCGGAGCAGCTCTACCTGGAGGTCGTGGGGCTCATCTTCAAGGAGTAGCCCCGCCGCGAACGTGAGTGTGGCACCCGCCGCGACGGTGGGTGCCACTCGTGTCTCCCCGGCCGCCCGCCGTCGGCGCTCCAGCGGTCGCGGATCCCCTCCGGCCCTGACGTTCGCGCCTCGTTCACCTTCCGTTCACCTTTCTCCGGCGCCACAGTCTCCTATCTCACAGCCCCGCTGTCGCGCCAGCGGTGGAGATCCACGCGCACCCCTTCCGACCTGGCGTTCTTCGGTGGCCGCGGTACGGGGAGGCGGCTCGACGCGGACGCGGAAGTCGATCTCCACACCTCCACGCAAGAGGGTTGGATTGACTATTAGGTGAACATAGAGTTAACTTTACTCATCAGACACGGAAACGAGGAGGGTTTCATGGCACGCAGGACCGAAAGTGCGCCGCGCCTCGCTCGCTCCACGACCGACCGCCGACGCACGCGCACCGCGCCCGGGACCCGACGCCGCCTGACGAGCGGCGCCGCCTGCCTCCCGCAGCCGCGCGAGAACGCCGACAGCACGCGGTCGCAGCACCCGATCACGCACTGGGTGATGGTCACCGACGAGAACGGCCGGTCCCGCCCCGAGGCGCGCTGGCTCTGACGAGCCGCCCCGAGGGCCTCGGCGGAACCACCCGCCGACCGGAGAGCACGCGAAGGGCCGCCCCGCGGGGCGGCCCTTCGTCGTCGCCGGGGTTCCCCGAGGACGCACGGCGCCGCCCTCTTCCGCGCCGCGACCATCCTCGCCCGGAGCAGTGTCGACAAATCGGCATAGCCATTAACGGAGATTCTTCTGTCCGTAAGTGGGGCCACAGAGGCGCTTAGCGAGTGACACCGGTCTCACTCGACCCGCGTTGACACTGAACGAGACGAGACGTATCGTCTTGTGACATGAGGCTGTACTTCTTCCTGTGATCCCGCATCCGACGCCACGTTCCGAGCACACACGCCCGCTGTCCTGCGGTGCGGCTCCGTCGGCGTCGTCGAACCGCGGTCGACCTGGGAAGCCTCGACGATCCCGTCATCCTCGGACCCCAGCGCGCGTCCCGTCAGCGTGCGCCTGTCCGAAAACCTCGTCGCACGGGCACTCCCGACCGGTCCGCGGCCCCGTCCCACCGGCCCACTCCACGGATCAGGAGGCCCCCCGTGACCACCGCCCCACGCCCAGCCACGTCCCAGCTCCAGCTCACCGGGATCACCAAGCGGTACGGCGACCGCATCGTCCTCGACCGCGCCGACCTCACCGTCAGCCCCGGCGAACGCGTCGGTGTGATCGGTGACAACGGATCCGGCAAGAGCACGCTGCTGCGCCTGCTCGCCGGAGTCGAGGACCCCTCCAACGGCGAGCTCACCGTCAGCGCCCCCGGCGGCGTCGGCTACCTGCCGCAGACCCTCGACGGGGTCTCCGGCGGGGTCCTGACCGGGACCGTCGCGGACGCCGTCGACTCCGCCCTCGCGGTGCTGCGCGACCTGGAGGCCCGGATCCGCGGGGCCGAGGCCGCCCTCGGCTCCGCCCTCTCCGCGGAGCTGGCGGCCTACGGCGACCTGGTCGCGGAGTTCGAGGCGCGCGGCGGCTACGACGCCGACGCCCGCGTCGACGCCGCTCTGCACGGTCTGGGCCTGCCCGGACTGGACCGCGACCGCCCGCTGCGCACGCTCTCCGGCGGGGAGCGTTCGCGGCTGGCGCTGGCCGCGATGCTGGCGGCCTCGCCCGAACTCCTCCTGCTCGACGAGCCCACCAACGACCTCGACGACCGCGCGGTCGCCTGGCTGGAGGAACGGCTCCGTCGGCACCGCGGGACGGTCGTCGCCGTCACCCACGACCGGGCGTTCCTGGCCCGGGTGGCCACCACCGTCCTGGAGGTCGACCACGAGGCCCGCCGGATCCGCCGGTACGGCGACGGGTACGACGGGTTCCTCGCGGCGAAGGCCGCCGCCAGGGCCCGGTGGGTCCGCGAGTACGACGAGTGGACGACGGACGTCGCACGTCAGCGCCGACTGGCGGACGTCAACGCCCAGCGCCTCGACGGCATCCCGCGCAGGATGGCCAAGGCCTCCTTCGGGCACGGCGCGTTCAGACTCCGGGGCCGCGACCACGGGGCCCGGAGCCGGATCCGCATCGCCAAGGAGCGACTGCACCGGCTGACGGTCAACCCGGTGGCCCCGCCTCCGGTACCGCTCCGGATGCACGCCGACTTCGCGGCCTCGGACACCGGTGCCGCGACCGCCGTCGCACCCGCCGCCGTGCTGGAGGGGGTCGCCGTCGACGGCCGGCTCCACGTGCCCCGCCTGGCGCTGGCCCGGGGGGAACACGTCCTGGTCACCGGGCCGAACGGGGCGGGCAAGACCACGCTCCTCCGCCTGCTCGCCGGAGAGCTGGCCCCCGACTCGGGAAGCGTGACCGTGCCCGGGCGCGTCGGCCTGCTGCGCCAGGAGGAGGGACGGCCGCCCGGGACCGGAACGGTCCTGGAGGCCTACGCCTCCGGGAGGCCCGGTCATCCGGAGGACCACCGGGACGAGCTGGGCTCGCTCGGCCTCTTCCGGCCGGAGGAGCTGGACCGTCGGGTGGCCGCGCTGTCGGTCGGACAGCGGCGGCGGATCGAGGTGGCCCGGCTGGCCTCGGGCGCCCACGACCTCCTGCTGCTGGACGAACCCACCAACCACCTGTCCCCCGGACTGGTGGAGGAGCTGGAGGAGGCGCTGTCCCGGTACACCGGGACGCTGGTGACCGTCACGCACGACCGCCGCGCGCGGTCGCGGTTCACCGGTCGCCGTCTCGCGCTCCACGACGGGATGGTGATCCGAGATTCTTACTGTGAGTAATATTGATGTAACTCTTTGTCGATAAATCGGCTTGACCACAAACCGAGATATGGACGAACCGATATCGCGGGGCGGGGCGCTCGGCGCCCGCCCTGCCCCCGCACAGGGCGGCCCCCGTCGTGGACGCCCTGGTCGAGAACGGCTACCCGGGCGCCATGTCGACGAAGCGGCTGTAGTGGCCCTGGAAGGCGACCGTCACGTCGGCGGTGGGGCCGTTGCGGTGCTTGGCCACGATGATGTCCGCCTCGCCCGCCCGCGGGGACTCCTGGTCGTAGGCGTCCTCGCGGTACAGCAGGATCACCATGTCCGCATCCTGCTCGATGGACCCCGACTCGCGAAGATCGGACACCTGTGGGCGTTTGTCCGTTCTCTGCTCGGGACCGCGGTTGAGCTGGGAGAGCGCGATGACCGGAACCTCGAGCTCCTTGGCCAGGAGCTTGAGGGACCGGGACATCTCGGAGACCTCCTGCTGACGGCTCTCCACCCGGCCGGGCGAGGACATCAGCTGGAGGTAGTCGACCACGACCAGCTTGAGGTCGTGCTGCTGCTTGAGCCGTCGGCACTTGGCCCGGATCTCCATCATCGACATGTTCGGGGAGTCGTCGATGAAGAGCGGGGCGCTGGCCACCTCGCCCATGCGCCGCGCCAGCCGGGCCCAGTCCTCGTCGGTCATCTGCCCCGAGCGCATGGTGTGCAGGGCCACCCGCGCCTCGGCCGAGAGCAGGCGCATGACGATCTCGTTGCGCCCCATCTCCAGGCTGAAGAAGACCGAGGTCATCTCGTGCTTGATCGACGCCGCCCGCGCGAAGTCGAGGGCCAACGTGGAGTTGTGGGTGGGGATCATCGACCGGGTGGCCAGGAACAGGTGGTCCGGGTGGTCCACCTGGACACAGCGGACCGGAACGCTGTCCACGCGACGCACGTCGGTGATGAACCTGGCGTCGATGCGGCGGTACCGACGGCCCTCCGCCCGCTCGCGGTGCGCGGATCGCCTGCGTTCGGTCCCGAAGACCTCGCTCCGGGATCCGAACGTGACCGTGTAGCGGACGGACGAGCGCGCGTCGCGTCCGTCGACCCGCGTGGCGCACATCCCGGTCCTGTGGCCGAGGCTGTGCGCGAGTTCGCGGAAGCCCGCCGCCAGCCGCTCGTCGTTCGCCGCGAACCGGATCGAGCCGTCCGCGTCCACACCGCCGTCGCCGTCGAGGAGTCCGGCCAGCAGTGCTCGGCGCTGTCGCTGTGAGGCGCGCAGGTACAGGTCGGGGATGTGCTTGTCCCCGAGGACGCCGATCGTGCGGAGCAGGGCCGCGACACCGCCGAGGCCGCCCTCCGGACGCCCGGCGGGGTCGGCGTCGTCCGTGGGGAGGAACACGCCGTGGGTCAGCCGGGTGGACTCCACCGGCTTGGTGACCAGGCCCTCGGCCTCGATGTTGGTGAGGACCTCGGGGTCGGCGGTGGTGACGCGCGCCGAGTCCGGGGCGCCGCCCCCCAACCACACGCCCAGGAAGTAGGGCGGGAGGGGAAGATCCCTCTCCGGAAGTTCCAGGGCCCGGGCGTTGGACACCGAGTGGTTCGGTCGCCGGTCGGCCGTCTCCAGGCGCAGCGTGCGCGCGATCTCCTCGGTCGTGCGCACGGCGGGGAGCGCACGCGGCCTCCCGGCCCCTCGCCTACGGGCCTCCTGGGCGGCCCGCCGTGACGCGCGCGTGTCCGTCAGCCACTGGTGACCGGCGTCGGCGACGACCTTCGTACCGTCGTCGAAGGTGATCTCGTAACACGGCCGGTCCTCCATCACCTCGCTGGCGGCGACCACCCGGGTGGGTGTGCCGTCGGCGGCGAGCACCTCGCCGCCGACCTCGACCTCACCCATCGTGGTCCATCCCTGGGGAGTCGGAACCGGGGTGTCCAGCGCCAGTGCCTTGCCCATGGCCGGTCGCGCGGCGATGATGACCAGCTGGCCGGGGTGGAGGCCGTTGGTCAGGGCGTCGAAGTCGGCGAAGCCGGTGGGCACGCCGGTGAGGGTGCCGTCCTGGGCGCCGATCGCCTCGATCTCGTCGAGCGCGCCCGGCATGACGTCGCCGAGGATGACGTAGTCCTCGCCGGTGCGCTTCTCGGCGACCTTGTAGACCTCGGCCTGCGCGTGGTCGACGAGGTCGTCCACCTCGCCGTCTCCGGCGTAGCCGATCTGGGCGATGCGCGTGCCGACCTCGACCAGGCGGCGCAGGACCGCGCGGTCGGAGACGATCTTGGCGTAGTAGCCCGCGTTCGCCGCGGTGGGGATGGCCTCGGTCAGCGTGTGCAGGTAGGTGGCGCCGCCGACGCGCGTGGCCTCGCCGCGCTTGGTCAGCTCGGCGTTGACGGAGATGGCGTCGACCGGCTCGCCCCGGGAGAAGAGGTCGACGACGCAGTCGTAGATGATCTGGTGCGCGGGGCGGTAGAAGTCCACGGACCGGATGATCTCCACGACCTGCGTGATCGCGTCCTTGGAGAGCAGCATGCCGCCGAGGACGCTCTGTTCGGCCTGGATGTCGTGCGGGGGTGTGCGCTCGTACCCGCCTTCGTCGGGCGGTGGCTCGGCAACACTCACGAACTCTCTCCCAGGGGCAGTGCTCCGTGTCGGGTCCGGACGCGGACCGACCCTTCCAGCATGCCGCATGCCCGGGAGCGGGGACGCCGCGGAGCGGGTTGTGGACCCGTCCTTTACCACCATCTCCCGCCCCCTGCGGGGCATCCGGGACAACGGTTGTGCACATCACCTGTGGATAACTTTCACGCCATCCACACATACCAGTCTCCACCTGCGAAAACACAGCGTCACCCGACACGTGAAAGATGTCTCACGAACCCCCTTTCCACAAGTTATCCACAGGGTTCGGAGGGGTTGTGGACAACCTCCCAGCGGCTGTCGAACGCCTGTCCGGTACTGTGACGGGGTCATGCCGAAACTCCTCTCGGCGGCCCCGTTCCGCCACCGCCACGACCGCGAGATCCTCGCCCTGGCGGTCCCCTCCTTCTTCGCCCTCGTCGCCGAACCGCTGTTCCTGCTGACCGACACGGCGATCGTCGGCACCCTCGGCACACAGGCCCTGGGCGCGCTGGGTGTGGCGGGTCAGGTGCTGCTGACGCTGGCGTCGGTGTGCATCTTCCTCGCCTACGGGACCACGGCGGCGGTCGCACGCAGGTTCGGCGCGGGGGACGTGCGCGGCGGCATCCGGGACGGGGTCGACGGGCTGTGGCTCGCCGTGCTGCTGGGGGTGGCGGCCATCGCGGTCGGCTGGCCGCTGGGACCCGCGCTCGTCGACCTGCTGGGCGCGTCGGCGGACGTGCGCCCACACGCTCTCACCTACCTGCGGATCAGTCTGCTGAGCACGCCGTTCCTGCTCATCGTCATGGCCGGGACCGGGGTGCTGCGCGGCCTCCAGGACGCGCGGACCCCGCTGGTGGTCGCCGTCGCCTCGTACGTGGGCAACGCGGCGCTGTGCGCGGTGTTCGTGCTGGTCCTGGACTGGGGGATCGCGGGTTCGGCCTGGTCGACGGTGATCGCGCAGGGCGCGGGGGCGTTCTGGTACGTCGCGGCGATCACCCGAGCCGCGCGCCGCGCGCGGGTGTCCCTCGCACCCAGCCTGGGCGGGCTGCGTACCTCGGCCTCGGCGGGGTTCGCCCTGTTCCTGCGCAGTGTGTCGATGCGGGTGGTGCTCCTGGTGACGACGGCCGTCGCCGCGCGGCTGGGAGACGAGTCGATCGCCGCCCACCAGGTGAGCTTCAACGTGTGGGCGCTGCTGGTGTTCGCGATGGACGCGATCGCCATCGCCGGGCAGTCGATCGTGGGCCGGTACCTGGGCGCCGGAGACGTCCCCGGGACCCGGAACGCCACCCGGCGCATGGTGGAGTGGGGCGTCCTGCTCGGCCTGGTGTTCATGGCGCTGCTGCTGGCCGTGCTGCCCTGGGCGTCCGTCCCGTTCACGGACGACCCCCAGGTGCGCGCGCTCATCACGGCCACCCTGGTCGTCGCCGCCCTGTTGCAGCCGCTGAGCGGGGTGACCATGGTCCTCGACGGCGTGCTCATGGGCGCGGGCGACCAGCGCTACCTGGCCTGGGCGTCGCTGTGGACGATGCTCGCGTTCCTGCCGTTCGCCCTGGTCCTGCCCCGGTTGGCGGACAGTCAGCCGTGGGCGCTGGTCGGCCTGTGGGCGGCGTTCGCCGTGTGGATCCTCGCGCGGGCGGTCACGCTCGGGATGCGCGCGCGGAGCGCCGCGTGGCTGGTGACCGGGGCCCGCCGCCCCTGACCTGTCGGGCGCGAGGAGATCGGGCCCCGCGCGCTGTGCAAGGGGTCGATGGGGCGCGCGGGGTCCACCCCCCATTGTGCTCAGCCGTCCGACAGGACGTGGTCGAACCGGCGAGGAATCCGCTCACCCGCACCCCGAAGTCGACACCCCGACATGTCGCCGTCACGACATGTCACCACCGGCGTCTCATTCCTCCGGGGCGCCGGACTGGAACCGGTAGCCGAGCCCCGGGTCGGTGAGGAAGTACCGGGGCCGCGGCGGATCGGGTTCGAGCCGCTGACGGATCTTGGTCATGAACACCCGCAGGTAGTTCGACTCCCGGTCGTACTCCGGCCCCCACACCTCGTGCAGCAGCTCCCGGTGGGTCACGAGCCGGCCGCGGTTGCGCACGAGGACCTCGACGATGTGCCACTGGCGCGGCGTCAGCCGCACCGCCGCACCGTCCCTGGTGACCTGCTTGGCGGCCAGGTCGACGGTGAAGTCGGCGGTCTCCACGACCACCTCCCGCTCGGGGACGCGGGTGCGGCGCATCGCGGCGCGCAGCCGGGCGAACAGCTCGTCCATGCCGAACGGCTTGACGACGTAGTCATCCGCCCCCAGGTCGAGGGCCTGGACCTTCATCGGCTCGGTGTCCCGCCCGGAGAGGACGACGACCGGTACCTCCGTCCAGCCGCGCAGCCCCCGGAGCACGTCCAGTCCGCTCATCCCCGGCAGGCCGAGGTCGAGCAGGACGAGAGCGGGGCGGTGGTGCGCGATCAGCTTGAGCGCGTGCTCGCCGGTGTCGGCGAGCAGGGGCGTGTAGCCGCGGGCCCGCAGGTTGAGCTCCAGCGTCTTGCGCATACGGGGGTCGTCGTCGACGACGAGCACCGACGGCGCCCCGCTCTCATCACCGCTCATGGCAGATCCGCGTCTCCTTCGTTCGCCGTGTGCGTCCGCGGGCGGCTCATGGGGCCGCCTCGTCCAACGCGAGGTTGAGCGTGAGCACGTTCACCGCGGGCTCGCCGAGAACCCCGAGGGCACGGTCCGCGGTGTGCGCCCCGACCAGGTCCTCCACGTATCCGGTGTCCCATCCCCGCTCCCGTGCCACCCGGCCCGCCTGGATCTGGGCGTTGGCCAGGGAGATGTGCGGGTCCAGGCCGGAGGCCGACGCGGTGACCGCGTCGACGGGCACCACGGCGCCCTCGGGGAGTCCGTTCTCCTCACGGTAGGCGAGCGCGCGGTCCGACACGTCGCCGAGCAGCCCCTCGTCCGAGGGTCCGAGGTTGGCGCCGCCGCTGTCGCGGGCGTCGTGGTCGACGGCGGAGGGGCGGGGGTGGAAGTACTCCTCCCCGGTGAACCCCTGGCTGATCAACGCGGATCCGACGACGCGTCCGTCGTGTTCGACGAGGGAGCCGTCGGCGCGGTGGGGGAACACGGTCTGGGCGACCCCGGTGACGGCCAGCGGGTACGCCAGGCCGAGGACCGCGGTGAACACCGCCGTCATGCCGAGGGCGGTGACGATCTGGCGCAGCATGTCAGAGCACTCCCAACGAGGAGACGACCGTGTCGATGAGCTTGATCCCGGCGAACGGCGCGACCAGCCCGCCCAGCCCGTAGACGAGCAGGTTGCGGCGGAGCGTCGCGGACGCCGAGCGGGCCCGGAACCTGACCCCGCGCAGCGAGAGCGGGACGAGGGCGACGATGACCAGGGCGTTGAAGACCACCGCCGAGAGGATCGCCGACTCCGCCGACGCCAGCCCCATGACGTCGAGCCGCTCCAGGCCGGGCAGGGAGGCGGCGAACATCGCGGGGATGACCGCGAAGTACTTGGCGACGTCGTTGGCGATGGAGAACGTGGTCAGCGCGCCCCGGGTGATGAGCAGCTGCTTGCCGATGCGCACGATCTCGATGAGCTTCGTGGGGTCGGAGTCCAGGTCGACCATGTTCCCCGCCTCGCGGGCGGCCTGGGTGCCGGTGCTCATGGCCACGCCGACGTCGGCCTGGGCCAGGGCGGGGGCGTCGTTGGTGCCGTCGCCCGTCATGGCGACGAGCGCGCCCCCGGCCTGTTCGCGGCGGATCAGGGCGAGCTTCTGTTCGGGGGTGGCCTCGGCGAGGACGTCGTCGACCCCTGCCTCCTCGGCGATGACGGCGGCGGTGCGCGGATTGTCGCCGGTGACCATGACCGTGCGGATGCCCATCGCGCGCAGCTGCTCGAAGCGCTCCCGCATGCCGGGCTTGACGGTGTCCTTGAGGTGGATGACGCCCAGAGGTCGGGGCTCGCGCCCGGCGCCGCGCGCCTCGGCGACGGCCAGCGGGGTGCCGCCCGCGTCGGCGACCTCGGCGGCCAGTCGGCCCAGCGCGTCGGGAACCTCGCCGCCCCGCTCGCGGACCCAGCGGGCGACCGCGTCGGTGGCGCCCTTGCGGACGGTGTGGCCGCCGTCGTCGAGACCGCTCATGCGGGTTTCCGCGGTGAAGGGCACCATCGTGCCGCGGCCGTCGTACCGGCCGCGCAGGTGCGGCCGGTCGGCGAGGGCGAAGTCGACGATCGACCGTCCCTCGGGGGTGCCGTCGGCGATGCTGGACCGGTAGGCGGCCGTGACCAGGTCCTCCAGGGGAACTCCGGGCAGGGGGAGGAGCTCGGCGGCCTGCCGGTTGCCCAGGGTGATGGTGCCGGTCTTGTCCAGGAGCAGGGTGGTGACGTCGCCGGACGCCTCCACCGCGCGGCCGGACGTGGCCAGGACGTTGCGGCGCACGAGGCGGTCCATGCCCGCGATGCCGATCGCCGACAGCAGCGCGCCGATCGTCGTCGGGATGAGGCAGACCAGCAGGGCGACGAGGACGATGGTGTCCTGCCGCGCCTGCGAGTACACCGCCAGGGGCTGGAGGGTGACGACCGCGACGAGGAAGACGAGGGTGAGGCCGCCCAGCAGGATGTTCAAGGCGATCTCGTTGGGCGTCTTCCTCCGCTCGGCGCCCTCGACGAGGGCGATCATGCGGTCGAGGAAGGTCTCGCCGGGGCGCGCGGTGACGCGGACGACGATCGCGTCGGAGAGCACCGTGGTGCCTCCGGTGACGGCGGAGCGGTCGCCCCCCGACTCGCGGATGACGGGGGCGGACTCGCCGGTGATGGCCGACTCGTCGACGCTGGCGATGCCCTCGACCACCTCGCCGTCGCCGGGGATGACCTCGCCCGCCGTGACGACGCACTCGTCGCCGACCGTCAGTTCCGTGGCGGGCACCGCCTCGGTGGCGCCGTCGGGTCGGCGTACGCGTGCGACGGTGTCGGTCCGGGCGGCCCGCAGCGCAGCGGCCTGGGCCTTGCCCCGGCCCTCGGCCAGCGCCTCGGCGAAGTTCGCGAACAGCACGGTCGCCCAGAGGAAGAGGATCACCAGGGCGCCGAACACGGCGTGGTCGGTGCGGCCGGTGACCAGGCGCGCGGCGAACACGAGCGTCGAGAGCGCGCTGCCCGCGAGCACCACGAACATGACGGGGTTGCGGAACTGGACGCGGGGGTCCAGCTTGCGGACGGAGTCGGTCAGGGCCCGGCGCAGGATCGGGCGGCTGACGAGCCCGCCCCGGGGCGCGGTGGACTCCGCGCCCCGCTTCTCCGGCGGGTGGACGAACACGGACGGGCGTTCGCCCCCGGTCAGCACGCCCCCACCGGCGGGAGGGAGCTTCGGTTCGTTGTCGTTCATGGGTGCGCTCACAGTGCGAGGTACTCGGCGACGGGGCCGAGGGCGAGGGCGGGAAGGAAGGTCAGCCCGGCGACGATCACGACGACCCCGAGCGTCATGGCGCAGAAGAGCGGGGTGTGCGTGGGCAGGGTGCCGACGGTGGCGGGCACGGGCCGCCGTCGCACCAGCGAGCCGGCGATCGCCAGGACGGGGATGATGAGAAGGAAGCGGCCGACCAGCATGGCGGCGCCCATCGTGTACGTGTACCAGGGGGTGGAGGCGTCCAGACCGGCGAAGGCGGAGCCGTTGTTGTTGGCCGTGGACGCGTAGCCGTAGAGGATCTCCGACAGGCCGTGCGGTCCCTCGTTGCCCAGGGAGGCCAGCGCGGTGTCGTTGACGGCCGTGGCCGCCGCGAGGCCGAGCAGGACCACGGGCACGGCCAGGACGTAGAGCATGACGAGCGTGATCTCGGGAGCCCTGATCTTCTTGCCCAGGTACTCCGGCGTGCGCCCGATCATGAGCCCGGCGACGAACACGGTCAGGATCGCCATGACCAGCAGCCCGTTGAGCCCCACGCCGACGCCGCCGGGGCTGAGCTCGCCGAACATCATGTGCAGCAGGGTCAGCCCGCCTCCGAGCGGGGTGAGGCTGTCGTGCATCGCGTTGACCGAACCGTTGGAGGTGCCGGTCGTCGAGGCGGCCCACAGGGCGGAGGCGGCCGTGCCGAAGCGGACCTCCTTGCCCTCCATGGAGCCGCCGGACTGGTCGGCGGCCACGGACTGGTCCACGCCGGCGCCGGTGAGCGCCGGGTTGCCCGCGCCCTCCAGGGCCATGACCGCGACGGACATGGCCGCCCACACCGTGACCATGATCCCCGCGACCGCGCGGCCCTGCCTGCGGTCGCCGACCATGTGGCCGAAGGCGAACGCCAGGGCGAACGGCAGGACGAGGATCGCCCAGTTCTGGACGAGGTTGCTCAGGGCCGTGGGGTTCTCGAAGGGGTGCGCGGAGTTCGTGTCGAAGAACCCGCCTCCGTTGGTGCCCAGCTGCTTGACGGCGACCTGGCTGGCGGCCGGGCCGCCGGGGATCGTCTGGCTCGCGCCCTCCAGGGTGGTGACCACGGTGTGCCCGTTCAGGTTCTGCACCACCCCCTGGCCCACCAGGACCAGGGCCACCGCGAAGGACAGCGGCAGCAGGATCCGCAGCACTCCGCGGGTCAGGTCCACCCAGAAGTTGCCGACCGTGCCCGCGCCGCGACGGGCGAGCCCGCGGACGAGGGCGGCCATGACGGCCATGCCCGCGCTGGCGGAGACGAAGTTCTGCACCGTGAGCCCGGCCGTCTGCGACAGGTGGCTCATCGTCGTCTCGCCGCCGTAGGCCTGCCAGTTGGTGTTGGTCACGAAGCTGACCGCGACGTTGAACGCCACGTGCGGGTCGAGGCCGGGCAGGCGGAGGGGGTTGAGCGGCAGGACCCCCTGGGTCCGCAGCAGCGTGTACAGCGCGAGGAACCCCACGACGCTGAACGCCAGCAGGGAGAGGGCGTAGCGCGTCCAGTGCTGTTCGCTCCCGGGGTCGACCCGGCAGATCCGGTAGACCAGGCGCTCGACGGGCACGAACACGCGGTCGCCCGGGGCCGTGACCCCGTCGCCGTAGCCGTAGACCCGGGCGACGTAGCGGCCGAGCGGGGGCGCGGTGACGCACAGGAGCGCGACCAGCACCAGGAACTGTGCCCACGCGGTGGCGCTCATCAGAACCTCTCCGGAAACAGCAGGGCGGCCACCAGGTAGACGGCCGTGGGGAGCGAGATCGCCAGCGCGGCGGCCTCCTCCCAGCTCATCGGTTCACCGCCGCGTCGCGCTCGGGGCGCTCCAGGGGGTCGGGTGGGACCTGGGGCGCCCGGTCGGCTCCGACGACGCGCTCGCAGCCGCGGACGTAGGCGGCGCACAGGGCGAAGAAGCCGAGGGCCGCCAGGACGGGCAGGATGTCCGCCATGGAGGTGTTCCTTGTCGATCGTCGTGCGGGGTCGTGCGACCCCCTGGCGCGGGTGCGCCGAGACGACTGTGGAACCGGACGGAGTCCGGGCGCCATCGCGGTAGCGGTTCCTTAGCGCCACCGTTGGGGGATTTAGCGGACAATTAGCGCGAAAACGCCCCGCATCATCCTCTGACCAGCGAAGATGGACCGGTGAGGAGGCGGAGCGGTGACACGTGGCGAGCTACGGGTGTACCTGGGTGCGGCTCCAGGCGTCGGCAAGACCTACCGGATGCTGGACGAGGCGCACCGGCGCCGTGACCGGGGCGCCGACGTCGTGATCGGGCTCGTGGAGTGCCACGGCCGGGTCCTGACCACGGCGATGGTCGACGACCTGGAGACCGTCCCCCGGCGGACGGTCGCCTACCGGGGAAGCCGGTTCGAGGAGATGGACCTGGCGGCGATCCTCGACCGACGTCCGCAGGTCGTCCTCGTCGACGAACTGGCCCACACCAACGTCCCCGGCAGCGGCAACGCCAAGCGCTGGCAGGACATCGAGGTGCTGCTCGACGCGGGGATCTCCGTCCTGTCCACGCTCAACATCCAGCACCTGGAGTCCCTCAACGACGTCGTCGAACGCATCACGGGGGTACGCCAGCGCGAGACGGTGCCGGACGCCTGGGTGCGCGGCGCGGAGCAGATCGAACTCGTCGACATGACCCCCGAGGCCCTGCGGCGGCGGCTGGCGCACGGGAACGTCTACGCGGCGGAGCGGATCGACACCTCCCTGAGCAACTACTTCCGCGTCGGCAACCTGTCCGCCCTGCGCGAGCTGGCGCTGCTGTGGATGGCCGGGCGGGTGGACGACGACCTGGAGCGGTACCGGTCCGAACACGGCGTCACCGAAACCTGGGAGGCCCGGGAACGCGTCGTGGTCGCCCTCACCGGCGGGCCGGAGGGAGAGACCCTCGTGCGCCGGGCGGCCCGGATCGCCGAGCGCGGCAAGGGCGCGGACCTCATGGCGGTGCACGTGACCCGCAGCGACGGCCTGACCGGTGCGGACCCCGCGCTCCTGGCCCGGCAGCGGCTCCTGGTGGAGGACCTGGGAGGCACCTACCACCAGGTCCTGGGAGAGGACGTCCCCAGCGCCCTCATCGCGTTCGCGCGCGGGGTCAACGCCACGCAGCTCGTGCTGGGCGCGAGCCGGCGGGGGCGCGTCGCGCGGATGTTCGCCCCCGGGATCGGGGCCACCACCGCCTCCCTGTCCGGGGCCATCGACGTCCACCTGGTGACGCACGAACACGCGGGGCTGCGGGCGAGGAAGGGTCCGCTGAGCGCGGTCTCGCGGCGCCGGAAACTGGCCGCCTGCGCGTTGGGGCTGCTGTCCCTGCTGCTGGTGGCCTTCGGACTGGGGGTCCCGGCCGACGAGGAGTACCTCGGCAGCGGCATCGTCCTGGTCTTCGCGACGGTCACGGTGGTGGCGCTCGTGGGAGGACTGTGGCCCGCCCTGCTGGCGGCGGGGTGCGGGTTCCTGCTGCTGAACCTCGTCTACACCGAGCCCTATCTGACGTTCGACGTGGCGCATCCGCAGAGCATGGTGGCGCTGGTCGGGTTCGTGGTGGTGGCCGTCTCGGTGAGCGTCGTGGTGGACCACGCGGCACGCCGCACCAGGGAGGCCGCCCAGGCGGGTGCCGAGGCGCAGATCCTGGCCACGGTGGCGGGGAACGTGCTGCGCGGCTCGCGCCCGTTGGAGGCGCTCATGGAACGGCTGTTGGAGACCTTCTCCCTCACGTCGGTGGCCCTCCTGGAACGCGAACCGGGGGTCGCCGGGCGCCCCGACCACCGCCGGGACTCCCGGGCGTGGACCGTGGTCGCCTCGGTCGGGGAGACGCACTGCGGGGCGCCGGGCGAGGGCGACATCGACGTGCCGGTGGACGACACGCTCACCCTCGTGCTGCGGGGCCGCCGACCGCGCGCCGGCGACCGCCGGATCATCGAGGCGTTCGCCGCGCAGGCCGCCGTCGCGCTGCGCCAGGAACGCCTGGCGCGGGAGGCGGCCAGCGCCCGGCCGCTGGCGGAGGCCGACCGGATGCGTACGGCGCTGCTGTCCGCCGTCAGCCACGATCTGCGTGCCCCGCTGGCCTCGGCCAAGGCGTCGGTCACCAGCCTGCGCAGCAGCGAGGTGCGGTTCGGCGAGGAGGACCGGGCCGGGCTGCTGGCCATGGCGGACGAGTCGTTGGACCAGCTCACGCTGCTGGTCACCGACCTGTTGGACATGAGCCGCCTCCAGGCGGGCGTGCTGGGGGTGAGGGTCGAGCCGCTGTCGCTCAGGGAGTCGGTGTACTCCGCCCTGGACCAGCTCGGCGACGAGGGGGAGGCCGTGCGCGTCCGGGTGGCCGAGGAGCTTCCGGACGTCGCGGCGGACCCCGGTCTGCTCGACCGCGTCCTGGCCAACGTGGTCGGGAACGCGCTGCGGTTCAGCCCGCCGGACCGGCCTCCGACCGTGACCGCCTCCTGGGCCGGTGACGTCGTGGAGGTGCTGGTGGTGGACCACGGTCCCGGGGTACCGAAGGAGGAGTGGGAACACCTGTTCGTTCCGTTCCAACGGCTGGGGGACACCGACAACGAGACCGGGCTCGGGTTGGGACTGGCGCTGTCCCAGGGGCTCACCGAGGCCATGGGCGGCTCCCTGGTTCCCGACGCGACTCCGGGAGGCGGCCTGACGATGCGGCTGACTCTGCGCACCGCCCGGGAGACGGAGGAGAGTGAGCCTCCGTCCCTGGACGCCGTGTGAGACGCGGCTGCGCGCCCCTCCCCGGCGTCGCCCGGTAGGCGGTGCGGTGGGGTGTCACGCGGTCGCGTCGAACTCCCCCACGGCCGGACCGTGGTAGAAGGGCATGGTCCGCTCGCCGTGCGGGGTGGGCGGGTAGGTGGGCAGCTGCTCCAGGGTCAGCTGGGTTCCGGCGACGCGGCTCAGGTGCCGCAGCTTCTCCCGCAGGCTGGACTCCACGTCCTTGCGCAGCTCGGGCAGCAACGCGTACAGCCGGTCGCCGGGGCACGCGGTCGCGTTGTAGTCGCGGTGGCCGACGATCGCGTCGGACGGGTCGAGGCGGTAGACGAGGCACAGCCACGTGCACGTCTCGACCAGCGCCTCCATCAGCTCCTCCGGAGGCGTGACGGAGGAGTACAGGCCCTCGTTCTCGATCCCGATCGTGTGGGAGTTGTGGTTGGCGGTGTGCGCGCCGATCACGTGCCTGCCGTCCCAGATCGCGGGCAGCGACTTGTCCCGGCCCTCCATGATGTAGCCGCCGCGGCTGATCGTCAGCTGCTGGCCGGTGTCGTTCCAGCCGTTGGTGTCCATGTGGTGCCGCTGGATCGCGCGGGACAGCGCGGCGGCGTGCGACTTCGAGGTGTCGGACGTGTTGGCCGTGGCCGTGTGGTGCACGACGATGTGGGTCGGCGGCTTGGGCAGGACGTCGACCGACGTCCTCGGCCGGCGGGCGCCCCAGTCGGACCGCTTGTAGATCTTGGGCTTCACCGCGGCGAGCGCCGTGTCCACGACGGACACTCCCACCGTTCCTCCGAGCAGCGCTCCCCCCGCCGCCAGGGCGGACCCCCGGAGCACGGTGCGGCGGTCCACGAGTGGCGGTCGGTCGGGGTTGGGTCTAACGAACATGTTCGTCGTCCTCTCCGTGCGGGGTATCACTACGCGTGATACCGACACAGAGAACACGATAAGTTACAATGCGTAGCTAAAGAGTGCGTTCCGGTTCCTTGGCGTGTCCCCCGCGTCTCCCCCGTCACACGGGCCCGAACACGCGGAAGCCCCGCCTCTCCCGTGGAGAAGCGGGGCACCGACGCGTGGAACGGTTCGGCTCAGGCGCCGACGACGTCCAGCTTGATCTGCGCGGAGACCTCAGGGTGCAGGCGGACCTGGACCTTGTGGGAACCGGCGGACTTGATCGGCGTCTTGATCTCGATCCGACGCTTGTCCAGCTCGGGACCGCCGGAGGCCTTGACGGCCTCGACGATGTCCGCGGGCTTGACCGCGCCGAACAGACGACCGCCCTCGCCGGCGCGCTGCTTGATCCGCACGGTGAGCGCGCTGACCTGGCCGGCGACCTGCTTGGCCTCGTCCAGGGTGCGGATGTCACGCGCGGAGCGCGCCCGCTGGATCAGGTCGATCTGCTTCTGACCGCCGCGCGTCCACCGGATGGCGAACCCGCGGGGCAGCAGGTAGTTGCGGCCGTAGCCGTTCTTCACCTCGACGACGTCGCCGGGGGCTCCGAGACCGTTGACCTCGTGGGTCAGGATCAACTTCACGACAAAAACCTCCCTCGGAAAATCCCGGCTAGCGCGCGGTGCTGGTGTAGGGCAGCAGGGCCACCTCGCGCGCGTTCTTGATCGCGGTCGCGACGTCGCGCTGGTGCTGGGTGCAGTTACCCGTGACGCGGCGGGCGCGGATCTTGCCGCGCTCGGAGATGAACTTCCGGAGAAGCGTGGTGTCCTTGTAGTCGATGTAGGACTGCTTCTCCTGGCAGAAGAGGCAAACCTTCTTCTTGGGCTTGCGAGCTGCCGGCTTGGCCATCGTGGTGCTCCTTCGCAAGAGCCCCGGGGTCCTCCCGGGGATGGTCTGTGGACAAATGGATGGTGACTCGGCGCCCAGGGGCGGGCGCCGGGTCGGATACGGGCGGGACCGGCTAGAACGGCGGCTCGTCGGAGAAGCCTCCGCCGCCGCTACCGCCGAAACCGCCGCCGCCGTTGGTCGCCCACGGGTCGTCGGCCGGAGGGCCGCTACGGCCGCCCTGGCCGCCCTGCGGGCCACCGAAACCGCCGCCCTGGTTCCCGTAGCCGCCGCCCTGGGGCTGGCCGCCACCGAAACCGCCGCCTCCGCCGCCCTGGCGCTGCGTCTTGGTCACCTTGGCGGTGGCGCTGCGCAGAGCCGGGCCGACCTCGTCGACGTCGATCTCGAAGACGGTCCGCTTCTCGCCCTCGCGGGTCTCGTACGAGCGCTGCTTCAGCCTGCCCTGCACGATGACGCGCATGCCACGCTGGAGGCTCTCCGCCACGTTCTCCGCGTAGGCCCGCCAGACGGTGCAGGTGAGGAACATGGACTCGCCGTCCTTCCACTCACCCGACTGGCGGTCGAAGGTGCGCGGCGTGGACGCCACACGGAAGTTGGCGACCGCGGCTCCGCTGGGCGTGAAGCGCAGTTCAGGGTCGTCGACGAGGTTGCCGACGAGCGTGATCTGGGTTTCGCCTGCCATGAATCGGCTCCGGTTCGAGATAGTCGGATCAGGCGGGGTCGCCTGCTCCCCCATCATCCGTGCCGGTACCGACATACTCGGACGACACGGGGCGGGGGGTGCGGGCGTGAACGCCCTCTTAGTGGACCTCGGGCCGGATGACCTTGGTGCGCAGGACGGACTCGTTGATCCCGAGCTGGCGGTCCAGCTCCTTGACCGTGGCCGGCTTGGCGGTGAGGTCGATGACGGCGTAGATGCCCTCGGGGTTCTTGTCGATGTCGTAGGCGAGCCGACGCTTGCCCCAGATGTCGACCTTCTCGACCTTGCCGCCGTCGTTGCGGACGACGGCGAGGAAGTTCTCCAGCGACGGGGCGACGGTGCGCTCGTCGAGGCCGGGCTCGAGGATGACCATGATTTCGTAACGACGCATAGGCGTGCGTTCCTCCTCTGGACTGTCGCGGCCATGGAATCTCCATGGCAGGAGGGCAGGAGCCCGGGACGTGCTCCGCTCCGCGTGAGCGGGACGCCGGGTGGGCTCTGAGCCATACGGAATGCAAGATTACCAGCCGACACGCACCGCGTCGGTTGACGTGTGGAGACCTGTGGACAGGTCGACAAGGCGTCCTGGTGCGCGGACACGCGAAGGGCCGGTGCGCGGGGCGTCCGCGCACCGGCCCTCGGTCATGGCCGCGTGGCCGGGTCAGTCCTCCCGTGCGGGTCGGACCATGGCGTTGTTGCCGCCCTGCCTGCCGTTGCCGTCACCCGTGCCGGTGTCACCGTCCGTGGGTCCGTCGGTGGGATCGGGCTCCTCGCAGTTCCAGTCGAAGGGCCCGCACTCATCCGGATCTCCGGTCGGATCCGTCGGGTCGTCGCAGCCGGGTTCGAGGAGAGGGTCGCAGTCGCCGGTGCCGTCGTCGTCACAGCCCGGGATCCCGTTGCCGTTGCCGTTGCCCGGGTCGCACACGTCGTCGTCGCTCGGCGACGCCGACGGGTCCTCGCTCGGCGACTCGGACGGTTCCTCCGAGGGGCTCTCGCTCGGGCTCGGGCTGGGCGCGAAGTTCATGTCCTCGCCGCCGTAGACGGGCGGCGGGAAGTCCTCCGGCGGAAGCTCCAGGATGCCGACGGCCTCCTCCATGAACGACCGCCACACCAGGGCCGAGGTGCTGCCACCGAAGACCGCGCTGTTGCCCACGCCCTCGAACGCGAGGGGCTGCTGATCGATCCGGCTGAGCCCCACCGCCGCGGTGAGGTTGGGGGTGTACCCCACGAACCACGCCGACACGGCGCTGGACGAGGTACCGGTCTTGCCCGCCACCGGACGGCCGTCGGAGAGCCGGGCGTTGCCGCCACCGCCGTTCTCCACCACCTGGCGCATCGCGTAGGTGGCGTCGGCGGCGACGCCGGACTCCAGGACCCGCTCGCCGTCCTCCAGCAGGTCCGCGTCGTCCGGTTGCACCAGCTGGCCCTCGCCGTCGTACAGCGCGGTGATCATGTGCCTCGGGAGGTGCACGCCCTGGTTGGCGAAGGTCGAGTACGCGCTGGCCTGGTCGAGCGTGCTCACCTGGTGGGTGCCCAGCGCGATGAGCGGGCCGCGCGCCGAGGTCTCGATCTGCTCCTCTCCCACGCCCAGGTTGACCGCCATCTGGTCGATGGAGTCGAGGCTGTCGACACGTGTCGCCAGGTCCACGTAGCTCGTGTTGATGGAGTTGGCCGTGGAGTCGATGAGATCGGTGGGGTTGTGGTCCTGCAGATCCGCGTTGTACACGGGGCTGGCCAGCCCGGGGAACTCCCTCCCGTTGCTGCCGTCCAACTGGGTGCGCAGACTCATGTTCTGGGAGAGCGCGGTCGCCATCACGTAGGGCTTGTAGGACGACCCCGCCTGGGTCCGGTGGATCAGCGAGTTGTCGACGTCGGTCACCACGTCGTCCCCGCCGTGGAAGGCGACGATCTCACCGGTGGCGGGGTCGATCGCGGTCAGGCCCTCCATGAGCGCCTCCTGCTCGAACCCGGACACCGGCGGAAGCTCCTCGAAGGCCGCGGCCGCGGCGTCCATCAGACCGGGGTGCAGGGACGTCTCGATGCGGTAGCCGTTGGTGGCGATGTCCTGAGCGGTGACGCCCGCGTCCTCGTAGCGCTCGGAGATCTCGCTCATCACCGCCTGGCGCACGTACCCGAACTTGGGGTCCGGGTCCTCGTTCTCGACCTCGTAGGGGATCCGTTCGGGGATCTCCAGGGCCATCGCCTCCTCGCGGGGAAGGCCGAGGTCCGGGTCCGCCTCGTTCATGAGCGCCAGCTGCTCCTGCACGTAGGGCCAGCGCTCCTCCTCCAGGTAGGTCTCCGTCCAGGACCCCTCGGCCGGGTTCTCGAACTCGCTCGGCAGCTGGATGATGATGCCGAGGAACGCGCCCTCGGCGTCGGTCAGCTCGTCCAGCTCCTTGCCGAAGTAGCGCTCCGCGGCCATGTCGATGCCCGAGGCCCCGCGACCGAAGTAGATCGTGTTCAGGTAGGTGGTGAGGATCTCGTCCTTGGAGCGCTGCTGGTCCAGCTTGATCGCGATGAAGATCTCGCGGATCTTGCGGATGTACCGGTTCTCGTCGCTGAGGTCGCCGTAGTAGTTCCGGGCCATCTGCTGGGTGATGGTCGATCCGCCGCCCGACTGCCCCGCGGACAGGACGGCGCGGCCGATGCCCACGATGTTGATGCCGCCGTCCTCGTAGAAGGTGCGCTGCTCGGCGGCGAGCACGCCGTTGACGACGGCCGGGGGAAGATCCCCCTCGTCGACCATGATGCGCTGCACCTCGCCGGTGGTCACCGCGACCTCGGGGTCGGACTCCTCGTCCGCGGGCGCCCAGAAGATCTGGGAGGCGGACATCTCCTGCTCCGCCCGCTCCTCCAGGTCGTCCGGGCCGTCGGCCATCGCGTAGAGGATCGCGAAGGCGGCCACGCCGCCGATGACCATGAGCCCGCAGACGGCCAGCAGCGGCTTCCAGGTCTTGGACCAGGCCCGCTTGATCCACGGGCGGTCGTCCGGCTCCTCCTGACGCCCGCGCCGACGACCGCCGCCGCCACCGCGTCCACCGCCACCGCGTCCACCGCGCCCGGGTCCGCGGCCGCCGCCCTCCGAACGCGCGCCGTGCTCGCGGTCCCGCGGGTCACGCGGCCCGTCCGCGCGCCTCCGGCCGCCGGCGGCGCCTCCGGCCGCCGCTGCCGCCGCGCCCTCCGGGCGTCGCCGGGGCCGGTCGCCCTCGGGACGGCGGCGCTGGCGGTCCCCGTCCTCCGGGGGACGGCGGCGCTGCGCGTCGGGGCGCCTGCGGGGGCCGCCCTCCGCGCGCGTCTGGTCGGACTGGGGACGGGGGCGCCGGGGGCGCTCGGCGGGTTCGTCGCCCCAGAAACCGCCCTCGTCGTCAGGGCGTCGGCGTCCGCCCGCGCGGCCCTCCGGCGGGGGCCCGTCCGCCCTACGTCGTCCGCCGCCTCGCGGACCGTCGCCCGGGCCCTGGGCCCTGCGACGGCCGCCGTCGGCATTCCGTCGTCGTTCGGTACTCACGTGGTCCTCGATTGCCTCTCACGGCCGGTCGGCCTGACGATTCCTGGGTGGAACGGGGGGCGGTCCCCCTGGGGGATCAGTGATCCGCGACCTGTCCGCGGTCGACCGGCGTGGGACGGCTCGTTCGTCCGACTCCGCCGATGCGCCTGTCGTCGAAGGCTCGCTAGGGGGACGCTCAGGGCCCCCTGTGGGTTTTCAACAGGTCGCGAAGACGTTGGCCGCGCTGTTTCCTCCTGGTCGTTGGCCTGCGGGGGCACAGCCCCGTGCCGGTGCCCTACTCCGACAGGGACACCGCCGCGGCGAGGACGGCGTCCGGGGTGCTACTGGCCGCACACGCAAATCACAGGTCACGTTAGAGCGATGGAACGGTATAGCACAACCCACGCGCGAGGGTAACGCGTCCGACCGGACGCACGGACACGCACGGGGACCGGAACCGGCGAACGCCCAGGTCCCACGCGGTTTCGGGCCGGGCAGGGGCCCCGTCGCACCCGTGTGACATTCGCCGCGAACCGGGCGCCGGGAGGCCGGACCCGCCCCGTCCCGCCGCGTCGCCGCATTCCGCGGCGCACCCGCGTGTCACCCGCCTGACATGCGGCTCCTCCGGGGCGCGGGGATAGAGTCATTGCCTACAAACCAGCCAGACATGCATGTTCTCCCCGCGCCCGCGTGCCGTGCACGGGAACAGAACCGCCGTGTGCGCTGCTGACCACATACGGAAAACGGAAGCGGGACGACGGTTCCGGCCACGGCCGGAGCGGTTCCGCCGTCGTGCGCTGTGGAATCCATGTTCGCGGAGAAGAAGGAGCAAGGACCTATGGGTTCGGTACGTGTAGCCGTCGTGGGCGTCGGCAACTGTGCGGCGTCACTCGTGCAGGGCGTGGAGTACTACAAGGACGCCAGCCCCGAGTCACGGGTTCCCGGCCTGATGCACGTCCGGTTCGGCCCGTACCACGTGCGCGACATCGAGTTCGTCGCGGCCTTCGACGTGGACGCGAAGAAGGTCGGCCACGACCTGGCCGACGCCATCGTGGCCAGTGAGAACAACACGGTCAAGATCTGCGACGTCCCGCCGACCGGCGTGACCGTCATGCGCGGCCCGACCTACGACGGGCTCGGCAAGTACTACCGCGAGATGATCCAGGAGTCCCCCGAGGACGCCGTGGACGTCGTCGCCGCGCTCAAGGCCAGCAAGGCCGACGTGCTGGTGTCCTACCTGCCGGTGGGCTCGGACGAGGCGGGCAGGTTCTACGCCCAGTGCGCGATCGACGCGGGCGTGGCCTTCGTCAACGCCCTGCCCGTGTTCATCGCCTCCGACCCCGAGTGGGCCGAGAAGTTCACCGAGGCGGGCGTGCCGATCATCGGCGACGACATCAAGTCGCAGATCGGCGCCACCATCACCCACCGGGTGCTGTCCAAGCTGTTCGAGGACCGCGGCGTCATCGTCGACCGGACCTACCAGCTGAACTTCGGCGGCAACATGGACTTCAAGAACATGCTGGAGCGCGACCGCCTGGAGTCCAAGAAGATCTCCAAGACCCAGTCCGTCACCTCGCAGATCCCGCACGAGCTCAACGCCGGGGCCGTGCACATCGGCCCGTCGGACCACGTGCCGTGGCTGGACGACCGCAAGTGGGCCTACATCCGCCTGGAGGGCCGCGCGTTCGGCGACGTGCCGCTGAACCTGGAGTACAAGCTGGAGGTCTGGGACTCCCCCAACTCCGCGGGCATCATCATCGACGCGGTGCGCGCCGCGAAGATCGCCAAGGACCGCGGCATCGGCGGCCCGATCCTGGAGCCCTCCTCCTACTTCATGAAGTCCCCGCCCGTGCAGTACAGCGACAGCGAGGCGCACGACGCGGTCGAACGCTTCATCGCGGGCGACGCCGAGAGCTGACCCGGGCGCCCGGGGTCCTCGGGGCCCCGGGCCCACCCCAGGGCCTAGGCTGATCGCGTGTCCTTCTTCGGCGATCTGCGCGTGGTCCTGCGGGGGCCGAGGTTCCGTCGGCTGTTCGGCACCCGTCTGGTGTCCCAGTTCTCCGACGGCGTCTACCAGGCGGGCCTGGCGGGCTTCGTCTTCTTCAACCCCGAGCAGCACACGAGCGCGGGCGCGGTGGCCGCGGCCTTCGCCGTCCTGCTCCTCCCCTTCTCCGTGGTCGCTCCGTTCGCCGGTGTGCTCATCGACCGGTGGCCGCGCCGCCAGGTGCTGCTGCTGTCCTCCCTCGCCAAGGCGGTCCTGGCCACGCTGACCGCGCTGCTGGTCTCGAACGGGGAGGGCTTCTCGTTCTTCGTCGCCGCGCTGCTGGTGATGAGCGTCAACCGCTTCTTCCTGTCCGGGCTCTCGGCCGGTCTCCCGTACGTCGTGCCCCGGGACAAGCTGATGATGGCCAACGCGGTCACTCCGACCAGCGGCACCGTCGCGAGCTTCCTCGGCGCCGGGGCGGGCGCGGCGATCGGTCTGGTCGGCGGTGAGGCCGCCCTGGGCACCGGGCTGATCCTGTTCGCCGCCGCGCTGGGCTTCGCCGGGGCGGCCGGGGTCTCGCTCACCCTGGGGTACCGGGAGCTGGGCCCCCACCTGGAGCGCGAGCCCGAAGCCGTGCGGGCGGCCGTGCGCAACGTCGTGCGCGGGATGGTCGCCGGGCTGCGGCACGTGTGGGAGCGCCCCGCGCCCAGGGACGGCCTGCTGACGATCGGCGGCCACCGGGTCCTGTTCGGGATCGCCACCCTCATCACGCTGCTGCTGTACAACAACACGTTCACCGGCGGCGGCGTCGCCGGGCTGGCGGGGTTCTCCGTGGCGATGGGGCTGTCGGCGGTCGGGTTCTTCCTGGGCGCCGTGGCCACGCCGTGGGCGACCGCGCGGGTCAGCCCGAGCACGTGGATCGCGGTGCTGCTGGCGCTGGCCGCGGTGACGCTGGCGGCGTTCGGGCTGCCGTTCTCCCCCGTGCTGTTCCCGGTGGCCGCGTTCGTCCTGGGCCTGGTCTCCCAGGGCGTGAAGGTCACGGTCGACACGTTGGTTCAGCGACATGTCGACGACGCGTTCCGCGGGCGGGTGTTCTCCGTGTACGACGTGCTGTTCAACGCGACGTTCGTGCTGGGCGCGGCGCTCACGGCCGGACTGGTGCCGCCGTCCGGGGTGAGTGTGCCCGTGGTGGCGGGGATGGCGGTGGGCTACCTGGCCATGGCCGCGGCCTGGGCGGCCCGGGCCCGGTGGACCGCGGCCCCGGAGGAGGACGGGGCGCGGTCCGCCTAGCGCTCCGGCTACGCTCCTGGGAAGGCCGTCCGCACCGACCCGAACCGGGGACCCCATGCCGACCGTGACCACCCTCCTCGCCTTCTCCCTCGCGTCCGCGCTCCTCGTCGTGGTCCCGGGACCGAGCGTGCTGTTCGTCGTCGGCCGGGCCATCGCGCACGGGCGCGGCGTGGCCGTGCTGTCGGTGCTCGGCAACGCGCTCGGCGGCCTGGTCCTCGTGCTGACCGTGGCCTTCGGCGTCGGGGCGCTGGTCACCGCGTTCGCGCCGCTGTTCACCGCGGTGAAGCTGGCCGGAGCCGCCTACCTCGTCTACCTGGGCGTCCAGGCCATCCGCCACCGCAAGGCGGCCTCCGACGCCCTCGCCGGGTCGGCCGCCGGTCGGCTGTCCCACGCGCGGTCGCTGTGGGACGGGTTCGTGGTGGGTGCGACCAACCCCAAGACCCTGGTCTTCTTCGTCGCGGCGCTCCCGCAGTTCGCCGACCCCGCGCTCGGGCCGGTCGCACCGCAGATCGCGCTGTTCGGCGCCGTGTTCCTGCTGACCGCGATCGTCTCGGACATGTGCTACGGGCTGCTCGCGGGCACGGTGCGCGGATGGTTCGCCGCCAGGCCCCGGCGGATGGAGGTCACCGGGGTGGTGTCGGGGGCGCTGATGATCGGGATCGGGGCGCAGTTCGCGCTGACCGGCCGACGCGCCTGAACCCGTCAGCCCGCGGCCCCGGTCGGCGGCCGTCCCGCCACCGGGCTGGAGTAGACGACGTTGGTGGTGGTCGGGCCCAGGGAGCCGATCCGGCAGACCACCTCCTCCAGGTGGGGCATCGAACGGGCGACCACCTTCATCAGATAGCAGTCCTCGCCGGTGACGTGGTGGGCCTCGACGACCTCCGGGGTGGTCGCGAGGAGGTCGTGGCAGGGTTTGCGGTTGTTGGTGGGGTAGCGGAGCCGGACGAAGGCCAGGACGGGCAGGCCGATCCGCTCCGGGTCCACGACGGCGGTGTAGCCGGTGATGACACCGGTCTCCGCCAGGCGACGCACGCGCTCGGTGACGGCGCTGGCCGACATGGACACGGCCCGCGCGAGTTCGGCGTAGGTGGCCCGGCCGTCCTCCTGGAGGGCCTTCAGGAGGCGCAGATCGGTCTCGTCCAGGGAATCAACGGTCATGTCCCATGGATACCGTGGTTCGTCCGGTGACATCACCCGTACACCGCGGATACGGCCTGGTCGAGGAGGGATCCTCCTCCGTAGTGTCGTGGGCATGACGACACACGCCAACCCCGTCCTGCGCTCGGCCCCGGCGGACCCCGCCATCGCGGCGGCGCACTTCGCCGCCCGCCTCTCGCTGTACACCGACGTCTCCGACGTCCACGCCGCCATGGAGGGCGACGCCCCCGGCTTCACCCTCGTGGACGTCCGGAACGGGGCGGCCTGGGAGCAGGGGCACGCGCCCGGAGCCGTCCACCTGCCGCACGCGCGGATCCCGGAGGCGGCGGCGGACCTCGTCGACCCCTCGCTCCCCGCCGTGGTCTACTGCTGGAGCCCCGCCTGCGACGGCGGCGCCCGGGGCGCGCTCGCCCTGGCCGGTCTCGGCTACCGCGTCAAGGAGATGATCGGCGGCATGGAGTACTGGGTGCGCGAGGGCCTGCCCGTGGAGACCGCGCACGGGATCGAGCGCCAGTCGGCCGATCCGCGGGTCGCTCCCGCGAGCGGCCTGGCCTGTTCCTGCTGACGGGGCGCCGCCGCGCCCGGGGCGGTCAGGCGGCGGTGTCGCCCGTGGCCAGCACCTGGGCCTCGCAGGCGTCGAGGAGCCGGCGGCCCCCGCAGGCCACCACGGGTTCACCGCTCTTGAGGCGCTCGGCGGACGCGCAGTGGATCGCGGCGTACCCGCGCAGACCGCAGTCGCGTGCGAGGTCTGCCGCGCGCTCGACCAGCGCCTGGTCCACATCCAGAACGTTCACCTCCTGCCACATGTCCGCGAGCATCCCCCTGCCGCTGACGTACTGCGACGCGGTGATCCGGTTCATCCGCTCGGCCTGGGCCAACGCCGCCGCGGCCTCCGCGTACAGGACACGAGATGAGACGACCGAGTCCGATGCCTCCCACAACCGCTCGCACCTCGGGGATCCGGGTTCGTCGATCAGGAGGGGGACGAAGGCCGAGGTGTCGAAGTAGCAGATCACCTACGCTGCTCCCCCACGAGGTCACCCACCGTGCCGCCGGCCTTGATCCGTGCGGGGGCGCCGCGCTTGGCACGGCGAGCCGGTGTGACCTGCCCCTCCAGGATGAGTCGGTCCAGGGTGCTGTGCTCTCCCACCGGCACGATCCTCGCGATCGGCTTGCCGTGGTCGGTGACGGTGATGGTGTGCCCCTCGCGCACCTCGCCGAGGTGTCGGCTCAGTCCGTCTCGACTCCGCCGACCGGCCGTGCCCCCGCGGAGGCCTTCTCCCCCATCCCAGGGTGATGGGAACGTCACTTCATGTAGTGTCCCCCGAAAGGACTCGCCTACGAGCAGGGGATGGTGCGCCATGACCGGCGGATACGGACTCGGGAACCCGACGAGCGCCCTCGGCGCCCGGGGGGTGGCCAAGCGCGTGGGGGCCGTGTCCCAGCACCTGCCGACCTACGGCGACCGCCTGCTGGACGTGGGCTGCGGAGACGGCGCCTACACGGTCGAACTGGCGCGCGGGTACGTGCGGGTGGACGCCGTCGACGTGGAGCCGGACCGCCTGCGGGCGTTCGGGGAACGCATCGCCGGAACCGAGTTGGAGCACCGCGTCGGCGTGCACAAGATGTCCGCCGAGTCCCTCGCCTTCGAGGCCAACACCTTCGACCGGGTGACGGCGTTCGAGGCGCTGGAACACCTGGAGGACCTGGAGGGCGGCCTCGCGGAGATCCACCGGGTCCTCAAGCCCGGCGGCGCGTTCTCCCTGACCACGCCCAACCGCTGGTTCCCCTTCGAGACCCACGGGGTGCTCTGGGGCGCGCGGCGCCGCTCGGCCCTGACCGCCCCGTTCCTGCCGTGGGTCCGGCCCCTGCACGACCGCATGTCCGACGCGCGTGCGTTCAGCACCCAGGAGATGGGCCGCCTGCTGCGCGGCGCCGGACTGCGCGTACGGGCGATCAGCTACATCATGCCGCCGTTCGACCGCCGCCCCCGGCCGGTCCAGACGGTGTCGGACCGGCTGGAGGGCACCCCGCTGCGCGTGTTCGGCATGGCGATGGCCGTGACCGCGGTCAAACCAGGACGCTAGGTGTCCTGCTCCAGGTGCTCGGCGGCCCAGACGCGCAGCGCGGCGGTCGCGTCCTCCTTGGCCATCGGCCCGTTCTCCAGGCGCAGCTCCAGCAGGAACCGGTAGGCGCGGCCGACGAGCGGCCCCGGCCCGATGCCCAGGATCCCCTGGATCTCGTTGCCGTCCAGGTCCGGCCGGATCCGGTCGAGCTCCTCCTGCTCGGCGAGCTCGTCGATCCGGCGCTCGATGTCGTCGTAGGAGCGCGCCAGGGCGGCGGCCTTGCGGCGGTTGCGCGTGGTGCAGTCGGCGCGGGTGAGGATGTGCAGCCGCTCCAGCTGGTCCCCGGCGTCGCGCGCGTAACGGCGCACCGCGGAGTCGGTCCACTCGCCCTTGCCGTAGCCGTGGAACCGCAGGTGCAGCGCGACCAGGGTGCTGACGTCGGACACCGCGTCCTTGGGAAAGCGCAGCGCGGTGAGGCGCTTGCGGCTCATGGACGCGCCGACCACCTCGTGGTGGTGGAAGGTGACCCGGTTTCCCGACTCGAAGGACCGCGTCCTGGGCTTGCCGATGTCGTGCATCAGGGCGGCCAGGCGCAGCACGAGGTCGGGCTCGTGTCCGCGCTTGCGCTCCAGGTCGATGGCCTGGTCCAGGACGGTCAGCGAGTGCTCGTAGACGTCCTTGTGCCGGTGGTGCTCGTCGATCTCCAGCCGCATCCTGGGGACCTCGGGCAGCACGTGCCGGGCGATCCCCAGGTCGACCATGAGCTCGATCCCGCGCCGCGGGTTCGGGCTGAGCATCAGTTTGACCAGCTCGTCGCGGATCCGCTCCGCGGAGACGATGGTCAGCCGGTCCGCCATGCCCCGGGCGGCCTCGGCCACCTCCGGGGCGAGCGTGAAGCCGAGCTGGGCGGCGAAGCGGACCGCGCGCATGATGCGCAGCGGGTCGTCGCTGAAGGAGTCCTCGGGCCGCCCGGGCGTGCGCAGCACACCGGCCCGCAGGTCGGCGAGCCCGCCGAAGGGGTCGACGAACTCCCGGCTGGGCAGGCGCACCGCCATGGCGTTGACCGTGAAGTCCCGGCGCAGCAGGTCGTCGCGGATGTCGGTGCCATAGTCGACCTCGGGCTTGCGCGACTTGGGCGAGTAGGACTCGCTGCGGTAGGTGGTGATCTCAAGCTGCAGACCGCGCTTGCGCAGGCCCACGGTGCCGAACTCGATCCCCACCGTCCACACGGAGTCGGCCCAGCCGTCGACGATCTCCAGGATCCTCTGGGGCACGGCGTCCGTGGTCAGGTCCACGTCGTTGGACGTTCTGCCGAGCAACGCGTCGCGCACCGGCCCGCCGACGACGGCGAGCTGCTGGTCGTGCGCGGAGAACCGGTCGCCGAGTTCGCCCGGGACGGGCTGGATCGAGTCGACCAGCGCGGTGACCGCCGCCCGCTGTTCGCCCGTCAGCGCACCCTCGACGGTCTCCGTCGGGGTGTCCGGACGCTGGGCGGTGTCGTTCTCACTCGAAAACTCTGTGTTCGGCACACCACGCAGATTAGGGCATGTTCCACGGCCGCACTCCCCGCCGACGACGGCCGACGCCCGCCTGAGGAGACGGCGGGCGGCCCCGGACGGTATCTTCGGGAGCGGTGGTGGGACGATCCGTCGGCCTCACGTCCCGTCCGACCCACGTCCGCCGCGTGCGCCGTGCGGGCGCCGAGACCGATCCCGCCCCCGCGCCGTGTCCCCGGCGGGACGGCCACCTGGACCCGAATCAGGAAACCGGTCAAGCGTTGCGTCGATTTGCCTCCGCGACCGCGGTCATGGTCATGACCGCCGGTCTGCTTCCGATACCGGCCACGACCGTTCTGGCGGAGCCCGAGAACGACGAGTCGGTCGAGCCGCTCGTCGTCGAGCGCGTCACTCCCGACGCCGTCGACGCGGACAGCACCCTGCGGGTCTCCGGGGTGGTGACCAACACCACCGCGGACGGCGTCGAGGACGTCACCGTCCGGATGCGCTACTCCCGCCACCCGTTCAGCGACCGCGACGACCTGGACGGGTTCGCCTCGGGCAACGGCTGGCAGCCGGGCGCGTCCGGTCCCGACGAGGACGTGGCCGACTCCCTGGAACCGGACGCCAGCGGCGAGTTCTCGCTCAGCGTGCCCGTCGAGGACCTCGAACTGTCGTCCTTCGGCGTCTACCCGCTGATGATCGAGGCCGTCGACGGCGACGGGGAGCGCCTGGGCGCCCAGTACACCTTCCTGCCCTTCACCGGCGAGGACGGCGAGGACGTCCCCTCCGTGGACATCGCGTGGGTGTGGCCGCTCATGGCCCAGCCCCAGCGCGCGGACGACGACACCTTCCTCGGCGACGCGCTCTCGGGCGCGGTGGGCGAGGACGGCCGCCTGGGCCGCCTGCTGGAAGCTGGCGCCCAGAGCGACCTGTCGTTCGAGACCGGAGACGAGGACCTCGTCGAGCTGCTCGGGCTGGACGAGGATCCGGCGGAGGCCACCGCCGAGCCGGACGCCACGGACGGACCGTCGGAGGGCGCGACCGCCGAGCCCTCCGACGCGGAGCCCACGGAGGGCGGGACGACGGACGACGGGGACGCCGAGGCCTCCGCGGAGGCCGAGGACTCCGACGAGGCGGAGGCCGGGGCGGCCGAGTCCGCCGGAGTCCCGGTCACCTGGGCGGTGGACCCCGCGACCCTGGACGACGTCGTGCGCCTGGCCCGGGAGTCCCACGACGTCCTGGACGACCCCGGCGCGGTCTCCGAGGGCTCCGACCCGGGGCGCGAGGAGCGGCCGGCGGACGTCGCCGCCCAGATCTGGCTGCGCGAGGCCAGGGCGGCCCTGGCCGGGGAGACCGTCATCGCCACCCCCTACGCGTCCGTCGACCTCGCGTCGCTCCTGCGCAACGGCATGGAAGCGGACGCCGCGGCCTCGCTGGAGGCCGGCCGCGGCGCGGTCGAGCGGGCGCTGGGCGTGGCGGCGGACGGGTCCTTCGCGCTCCCCGCCGACGGGCTCATGGACGACGCCGTGTACGAGTTCCTCTCCGTCGACGGCGCCCACCGGTTCCTCCTGGACGAGGCGGCCAAGCCCGCCGTCTCCGACCTGTCCACCACCCCGACCGCCCAGGCCGCGCTGCGCCCGGTCGAGGACGGCCCCGCGGAGGAGCCGTTCGCGCTGGTCGCCGACCGGGGTCTGGCGGACGTGCTGGCCATGCCGTCCCGCGAGCCCGGCGAGAGCGAGCTGGCCCTCCAGCGGTTCGCCGCCGAGACCGCGATGATCGCCGGGGAGAACGCCGGTGACGACCGGGTCGTGGTCGCCTACCCCGGCCCCGACTGGAACCCGGGCGCGGAGCTGGCCGCCGGGGTCCTGGAGGCCAGCGACAGCCTGCCGTGGCTGACGCCCGAACGGCTGGAGGACGTCGGGCTGGCCGACGAGGACGACCGGGAGACCACCCGCCGGGCGCTCACGTACCCGGAGCGCGGCTACGGGGACGAGCTGACCGCGACCTACCTCGGCCAGGTCGCGGACGTCAACCGCGACGTGCGCCTGTTCAACAGCGTCCTGCTCGGAGACAGCGACCCGTTCCGCCCGGCCGTGCTGCGGATGGAGTCGTACCACTGGCGCGAGCGGGAGGACCTGGCCGCGGCCGTCCGGTCGCTGGTGTCGGACTCGATCGACGAGCACCTCGGAGACGTGCGGATCATCCCCGGCGAACCGGTCACGCTGGCCAGCAGCACGGGCACCACCGGCATCGTCGTGGCCAACGACCTGGAGGACGAGACAGTCCAGGTCATCCTGTCGGTGTACTCGGAGAACTCCGAGCGGCTGAGCGTCGGCGGATACACCCGGTCCTTCGAGATCGCCCCCGGCGCGAAGACCACCGTGTACATTCCGCTCACGGCCAGGATCAACGGCCGCACGGAACTCCAGGCGAGCCTGCAGAACGAGGCGGGCGAGCCGATCAGCGCCCAGGACACCGTGATTCCGGTCAACGCCACCGGCCTGGGCACCCAGGCGCTCCTGATCAGCGGCATCGGGCTGCTGATCCTCGTCGCGGCACTGGCCCCGCGCGCGGTCCGCAAGTGGCTGCGCGGGCAGGCCGCCCGCGCCGCGCGAACCGACGCCGCCGGGGACACTGGTCACGACGCGGGCGGGACCGGCGCGACGAAGTGACATATCCCCCCGCCGACAGGTCGTCATGTCGACAGGACGACACGTCGCCCTCCCCGGTCCTACGAAAGGAAGCCTGATCCACGGTGGTCACCGACTCCCCGAACGACGGCGGACACCGCGCCGACCGTTCCCCCCAGTACCAGCCGCGCCACCGTCGGGGCCCCGTCCCTGGTGAGGACCCCCTCCGTCCGAGCGGCGGCCCCGCCCCCACCTTCGAGGAGGGGGAGCTGCCCGAGCCCGTGTTCGAGGAGGACGCCCGCCGCGGCGGGGAGGACGGGGAATCCGGCTCCGGTTCCGGGTCCTCGGGCGGGCTGATGCGGTCGAGCGCGATCATGGCCGTGGGCACCATGGCCTCCCGGATCACCGGGTTCGCGCGCACGATCGTGCTGGGCGCCGCGATCGGAACCCACCTGCTCGGTGACGCCTACAACACCGCGCACACGATCCCGTTCATCCTCAACGACCTGCTCATCGGCGGCCTGATGGCCAGCGTGATCGTGCCGTTCCTGGTCAAGCGCCGCAAGCGCGACGCCGACGGCGGCAAGGCCACCGAGGACCGGCTGTTCACCACCACGCTGCTGGCGCTGCTGCTGCTCACGACGGTCGCCGTGCTGTCGGCCGAGTTCCTCATCTGGATGTACGGGTCGCAGTTCACCGCGGCGCAGTTCGACGACTCGGTGTTCCTCGCGCGCTACCTGCTGACGCAGATCTTCTTCGTGGGCATGAGCGGCCTGCTCAGCGCCATGCTCAACACCCGGAACCGGTTCGGCGCGCCGGTGTGGGCCCCCGTGCTCAACAACCTGGTGATCATGGCCGTCGGCGGGATGTTCCTGTGGGCGGCCGGTCCGGGCAGCGAGCCGCCGGTCCCCGACGCCCAGCTCACCCTGCTCGGCGCGGGCACGGCGGCGGGCATGGCCCTCCAGGCGCTCGTGCTGTTCGTCGCGCTGCGCCGCTCCGGGTACCGCTGGCGGCCCCGGCTCGACCTGCGCGGCAGCGGTCTGGGCGAGGCCCTGCGCACCGCCGGGTGGATGATGCTCTACACCCTGCTCACGCAGGCCGGGCTGTGGATCACGACCAACATCGCCAACGCCGCCAACGTGGCGGGGATCGAGCAGGGCCGCGACGTCGGTGCGGGCATCACCGCCTACAACCTGGCGTACCAGCTCTTCCAGCTGCCGTACGCGATCATCGCGGTCTCTCTGATCACCGTGCTCCTGCCGCGGATGAGCGCGCACGCCGAGGACCGCGACTGGGCGGCGGTGCGCTCCGACTTCTCCCGGACGCTGCGGATCTCGTCCTTCGTCCTGGTGCCGCTGGCCTTCGCGATCGCGATGTACGCCGTCCCGCTGTCCATCCTGGCGTTCGCCCGCGGGTCGATCTCGGTGGCCGACGCGACCAGCATCGGCCAGATCCTCGCGGTCATGGCG
This sequence comes from Nocardiopsis sp. NPDC050513, assembly GCF_044457925.1. NCBI lineage: Bacteria > Bacillati > Actinomycetota > Actinomycetes > Streptosporangiales > Nocardiopsidaceae > Nocardiopsis > Nocardiopsis sp. NPDC050513. Next base: position 390,408 of record NZ_JBITHK010000006.1, read on the forward strand.
CTGGGCCTGGTGCCGTTCACCGTCTTCCAGCTCATGCTGCGCGTGTACTTCGCGCTCGGCGACACCCGGACCCCGGCGATGATCGCCGTCGCCAACCTCGCCGTGCACAGCGCGCTCGCGCTGGCCTCCTATCTGCTCCTGCCGCCGGACCGCGTCGTCGTGGGCGTGGCCGCCGGGTTCATGTTCTCGTTCGTTTCCGGCCTGACCATCGCGGGCAACCTCCTCAGCCGCCGTCTGGGGGGGCTTGACGGGAGGCACGCGGTTGGCACATTGTTGCGCCTGCACGTGGCCGTCGTCCCGAGCATCGCCGCCGGACTGGGCGTGCTCTGGTTCTTCGACGCCTACGTCGGCCCCGGCCTCGCCAGCTACATCGGCGCCCCCGCCGCGGGCTGCCTCCTGGGCGCGCTCCTGTTCCTGGGGGCGGCCAAGCTGCTGCGGGTGCCCGAGCTCACCTCGGCCGTGGAACTGATCCGGGGCCGCCTGCGTCGATGACCCCGAACACGTCCGCCCGGCACTGACCCCGCCGGCCCGGCACGCCCCCGAGAGAAGGACGGCCCGACGGTGCCCAGCGACCACCCCAGAGAGCAGGCCCGCGTCCCGGACGCCGGACCGGACGCGCGCGAGGAGCACCGTCGGCACCTGGTCATGCCGGAGGACGTGCTCGACACCTACGAGCGCGACGATCCGGACACCGTGCCGGAGACCGGGCTGGCGACCGTCCGGGACCCGAGCGACATCGGCGACGCGGGCACCGCCGACCGCGCCGGCCTGGAGGACGGCGACGAGATCGGCGGCACCGCGCACACCGCCCCGGGCAACATCGCCCGGTCGAGCGCGATCATGGCGGTCGGCACGATCTGTTCGCGCGTGACGGGCTTCGTCCGCACGATCGTGATCGCGGCGGCCATCGGCACCCAGCTGCTGGGCGACGCCTACCAGGTCTCGGGCATGGTGCCGTACATGATCTACGACCTGCTCATCGGCGGGTTGCTGGCGAGCGTGTTCGTGCCGTTCCTGGTCAAGCGGCGCAGGCTCGACGCGGACGGCGGCGACCGGACCGAGCAGCGGTTGGTCACGCTCATGCTGCTGGCGCTGTTCGCGATGACGGTGCTCTCGGTGCTGGTCGCGGAGTGGTTCATCCGGATCTACGCGGGCGGGTTCGGGGGCGCCCAGTTCGACGTCTCGGTGGTCCTCGCCCGCTACCTCGTCCTCCAGATCTTCTTCATCGGGGCGAGCGGGCTGGCGAGCGCCATGCTCAACGCGCGGGGACGGTTCGGCGCCCCCATGTGGGCGCCGGTGGTGAACAACCTGGTCATCATCGGCGTCTGCCTGTGGTTCCTGTCCATCGCCGGGCCGGGCAGCACCCCCGAGGACATGCTGGCCAACCCCTCCCAGCTCGCCCTGCTGGGCCTGGGGACGGCGCTGGGCCAGATCGTGCAGGCCGCGGTCCTGGTGTGGGCCCTGGCCGCGGCGGGCTTCCGGTGGCGGCCGCGGCTGGACGTGCGCGGTTCGGGGCTCGGCGAGGCGGCGGCGGCCGCGTCGTGGATGATGCTCTACATCGTCGTGGCGCAGGCCGGGGCGCTGGTCTCGACGAACGTGGCGACACGGGCGGGCGCGGCGGCGGCGGAGCTGGGGTACGGGACGGGCGCGGGCATCGCCGCGTACAAGTTCGCGTCCATGCTGTTCCAGCTGCCGTACGCGATCATCGCGGTCTCGGTGATCACCGCGCTGCTGCCGCGCATGAGCGAGCACGTCGCCGCGGGCCGCAAGGACCAGGTCCGCTCGGACTTCTCGCGCGGGTTCCGGCTGTCGTCGGTGCTGCTCGTCCCCATCTCCGTGGCGATGCTGGTCTTCGCCGTCCCGTTCTGCGTGATGATCTACGCGCAGGGAAGCACGAGCGCGCAGGACGCGGAGGCGATCGGGCGCATCCTGATGGTCTTCGTCGTCATGCTCGTCCCGTTCACGCTGTTCCAGCTCCAGATGCGGGTGTTCTACGCGCTGGGCGACACCCGCACCCCGGCGCTGGTGTCCATCCCGGCGGAGATCGCGCACGCGGCCACGGCGTTCGCGCTCCTGCTGTGGATGGACCCCCAGTCCGTCGTCCTGTGGCTGCCGGTGCCGTACGGCCTGTACTACGTCGTCGGCTCCGGCATCATGTGGACTCTGCTGCACCGGCGGCTCAACGGCCTCGACGGCCGCCGCACGGCACGGGTCCTGTTCAAGCTCCACCTCGCCGCCGTCCCGGCGGCCCTCCTCGGCTGGGCGATGATCCACGTGTTCCGGGGGCTTCCCGGCGACGTGTGGCCCGCCCTGGCGGCGATGGCCGCAGGTGGCGCGGGGGGCGCCGTCCTGTTCGTCCTCACCGCGAGAATCCTGAAAGTGACTGAAGTCACATCGTTCCTCGAATTGCTCAGAACACGGCTGCGACGTCGCTGATCACCAGGAATGGATGACGTTGGGTAGTCGTGCACCCGATCGCCCGAGAAGGTGAACAGTGGTCCCCTGTCCTCCAAAGATGCTGTTCAAGCGTCCTAGCATGGACTGGCATCGCTCAATCGACATAGCAACTTCCGACCGAGCTGCCCGAAGGGAGGCTGGGGACAGCACGCAGGGCCGACACCCCCTCACACGACACACCCCCGTACCGACACGCGCCACCTCCCCCGGCGCGACGGAACCCCGTGTGAACCTCCGGCACTGCCACCCGTCACTCCCATCATGAGCACCTTCCTGATCGAGCCCGGGGCGAAGCTGGCCAACCGGTACCGACTCGACCACGTCGTGAGCGAGACCGGTGGAGCGACCCGCTGGAAGGCCACCGACGAGACCCTCGCGCGCCCCGTCGGCGTGTGGACCTTCGCCGACGGCTTTCCGCGCACCTCCGAGGTCGTGCACGCCGCACGCGCCACCAGTCGGATTCCCGACGCCCGCGTCACCCAGGTCTTCGACGCCGACGACACCGCCCCCGTCCCCTACGTCGTCGAGGAGTGGGTCAGCGGCTCCTCCCTCGCCGACCTCATCGCCCAGGGCCCGATGGAGCCCGAACGGGCCGCCGGTCTCGTCGCCGAGGCCGCCGAGGCGATCGCCGCCGCGCACGCGGGCGGCCTCCACCACCTGTGCCTCACCCCCGCCAAGCTCATGTGGAGCAGCGGCGGCGCGGTGAAGGTGATCGGCATCGGCGTGGACGCGGCGCTCCTGGGCGCCAACGTCGCCGACCCGGCCGCCGTGGACGCCCAGGGGCTGGGCAGCCTGCTCTACGCGGCGCTCACCGGCAGCTGGCCCGGCGGCCCCCAGGACGGTCTCCCAGCCGCTCCGCAGGGCCCCGCCGGCCCCTACCCGCCCGCCCAGCTGCGCACGGGGATCACCGAGCCCCTGGCGACCATCACCACCCGGGCCGCCCTGCCGCAACTGGCCGGGCAGCTGGTGCCGGGCGGGCCGATCACCTCGCCCGCCGACCTCTGCGCCGCGCTGGCCGAGGTACCGCGGCTCATCCCGCTGCCCGTCACCCCCGCCGAGACCGCGCCGCCGCCCGAGCACGGCACGTCCCGGCGCACGGGCGAGTTCGACTCCACGGGCCCGCGCCGCGGTGCGCGGAACGGTTCGGCGTCGCGGGGCGCGGAACGCGCCGCGTCGACCCGGTCCGCCCCGGAGCGCCGTCAGCCCTCCCGAATGGAGGAGCGCGCGGCCCGCACCCAGGGGTCGCCCCGCAGGATCCTCATCGGCGTGGTCGCGCTGGTGGTGTTCGCGGCGGTGGTGGTCGGCGCGTGGACGGTCGGTTCGATGATGCGCCCGGGCGGCGAGGAGCCGACCGGTCCGGACGCGCGGGCCTCCGAGGACACGTCGGACTCGGCGGAGCTGGAAGCCCTGGACATCGGCGGGTCGCGCGGTCTCAACCCCCACGGTGACACCGACGAGCACACCGAGAACACGCCCAACGCCTACGACGGCGACCCTGGGACCGCCTGGAACACCCAGGGCTACCGCGATCCGCTGGCCATGATCAAGCCCGGCGTCGGGCTCCAACTCGACCTCGGCGAGGTCCGCGAGATCCACGAGGTCGAACTCGACCTGGCCGGCAGCGGCTACGAGTTCGACGTCCGGGTCGCGGAGACCGACGGCGCCACGGAGGACGACTACGAGGTCGTCGCCACGGGGAGCGGGAGTGGCGGCTCCCAGGTGGTCGAACTCGAGGAACCCGTGTCCGGACAGTACGTCCTCATCTGGTTCACCGTGCTTCCGCGGAACGAGGGCGACTACCGTGGAACGGTCAACGAGGTCGAGATCCGGGGCGTGGCCTAGGTGCGGGGATACGTGAGCTGAACTGATGGACGCGGTCCAGGAGCTTCCCGACCGGGAGCTGTTGTCGAGGCACGCTCAGGGTGACGACCAGGCCTTCGGGGTCCTGGTGCGGCGGCACCGTGAGCGCCTGTGGGCTGTGTCGGTCCGGATGATGGGCGACCCCGAGGAGGCCTCGGACGCCCTCCAGGACGCCTTCCTGTCCGCGTTCCGCGCGGCCGACCGCTTCCGGGGCGAGGCCCAGGTCAGCACGTGGCTGCACCGGATCGTGGTCAACGCGTGCCACGACCGCCTCCGCCGCCGCAAGGTGCGCCCGGCGACCCCCACCGAGGACGAGACGCTCGACGTCATGTCCAACGAACGCCTCAGCCGTCTCGGCGGGGCGCCCGACCACGCCTCGCAGACCGAGTCGCGCCTCGACGTCCAGGCCGCCCTGGAGCAGCTGCCCCTCGACCAGCGCCTGGCGCTCACGCTCGTGGACATGCTCGGCTACCGCGTCGAGGAGGCCGCGCGGATCCTCGACGTGGCGTCCGGCACGGTCAAGAGCAGGTGCGCGCGCGGTCGCGCGAAACTTCTTCCGACTCTCGCCCATCTAAGGAACCCTCAGCCGCCGCGAGACGTCACATCTGGGAGAGGAGGTGCCAACCCATCGTGACGCCCCATCCGGACGCGGAGGCACTCGCGTTCCTCGCCGAGGACCTACTCGAACCCGACGAGGAACGCACCGTCGCCGCACACATCGAGACCTGTTCCCTGTGCGCCGCCACACTGGACGAGCTCACGGGCGTGTCCGAGATCCTCGCGTCGGTCCCGGCCCCCGAGCTTCCGCGGGACGTCGCCGACCTCCTCGACCAGCGCATCGCCGACGCCGCCCGTGAACGCGCCGGGCACGGGACCGCGGCCGACGCCTCCGCGGAGACGGGACCGGAGGTCCCCGCCGGCGCCACCGTGACCTCCCTCGCCGCGGCCCGTCGCAGGCGCGCGTTCGGGCTGCCCAAGCTCCTGGTCGCAGCCGCCGCGGGGGTGTTCGTCGTCGGCGGCGGCACCGCCGTGGTCAACGCGGTGCTGTCGGCGGGCGGCGGAGCGGGCGAGGTCGCCGCTCCCCTGGAGGATTCGGAGGCGGCCCCCCAGGAGGGGGAGGCGCTCCCGGCCTACGTTCCGCGGCTGGTCGCCTCCGGGACGGTCTACACCGACGACGCGCTCCCCGAGCAGGCGGCGCAGACCCTCGACCTCGCCGCCGACGACGACGGCCCGGACGCCGAGCACGACCCGGACTCCGCGGACGGCCAGTCCGTGCCGATGGACCAGGCCGTCACGCTCGAGGTCGAGCAGTGCTCCGTCCGGGTGGAGGAGGCGTACGAGACCCGCGTCACCCTGGTGGACGACGCCTTCTACGGCGGCGACGCGGCACGTGCCTGGGTCATGTTCGCCCCCGGGAACGACCAGGTCGACGTGTACGTGGTCGACCCGCGCTGCGCCCAGGGCGACGACACCGATCAGGCCGTGCTGGCCCGGACCGCCGTCGACGCCCCCTGATCCCCCCTCGGCTCAGCCCTCCCGCCCGGGGCGGACCAGTCCGCTCTCGTAGGCGATCACGACCAGGCCCACCCGGTCGCGGGCCCCGAGCTTGGCCAGCACCCGCCCCACGTGGGTGCGCGCGGTCGCGGGGCTCAGGTGCAGCTCCGCCCCGATCTCGTGGTTGGACATGCCGCGCCCGACCAGCGCCAGGACGTCGCGCTCGCGGTCGGTGAGCACGTCCAGCCGGGCGGCCGCCTCCGGTGCGACGGTGGCGTCGGAGAGCCGTTCGATCACCCGGCGGGTGACACCGGGCGAGAGCAGGGCCTCCCCCTGGGCGACGGTGCGCACCGCGTCCCGGAGCGTGCGCGGTTCGGCGTCCTTGAGCAGGAAGCCGGACGCGCCCAGCCGCAGGGCGGTGAACACGTTGTCGTCCTCGCCGAAGGTGGTGAGCACGACCACCCGCGTGTCGACGTGTCGACCCTCCGACCTGTCGACGTGTCCCCGCGTGTCGTCGCGTCGACTCGGCGACGTGTCGACACGTCGCCTCTCCCGTTCGCGGAGGACGGCGAGGCCGTCCATGCCGGGCATCTGGAGGTCGAGCAGGACCACGTCCGGCCGGAGCCGGTCGATGTCGGCCAGGGCCGCGCGACCGTCCTCGGACTCCCCCACCACCTCGATGTCCTCGTCCCGTTCCAGGAGCGAGCGCACCCCCGCGCGGACGAGCGGCTGGTCGTCGACGAGCAGGACGCGGATCACCGGTCGCCTCCGAGCGGCAGCCGGGCGCGCACACGGAACCCGCCCTCGGGCCGGGGACCCGCCTCCACGCTGCCCCCGACCATGCGGACCCGTTCCCGCATGCCCGCCAGCCCGCTGCCCGGGGAGTGTCCCCCAGACGCGGCCGGGGGACGCGCCCCGGCCGCCGGGCTCTGCCCGCCGTCGTCGGTCACCACCACGTCCAACTCCTCACCCTCGCGTGCGAACTCCACCCGGACCCGGCCCGCACGGGCGTGCCGGAGCGTGTTGGTCAACGCCTCCTGGACGATCCGGAAGGCGGTCGCGTCGACCATTCCCGAGACGTCGCCCGGCGCCGGGGCGCCGTCCACCCGGACGTCCACCCCGGCCGCGCGGACCGACTCCACCAGTTCGTCCAGACGGGCGAGGGAGGCGACCCGCCCGCCGTCGGGGTCGGTGTCGCGCAGGGCGCGCACGGTGGCGCGCATCTCGCTCAGGGCCTCCCTGGAGGCCTGACGGACGTGCCCGAGCTCGGACCGGGCCCCGGCGACGTCCGCCGGGGCGTCGTCGAGCGCCTCGGCGGCCACGGCCGCGTGCAGGGAGACGACCGACAGGTGGTGCCCGACCGCGTCGTGCAGGTCGCGGGCGATCCGGATCCGTTCGAGCGCCACGGTCTCCGCCGCCTCGGCGGCGCGCGCCTGCGCGTCCAGAACCGCGATCCGGGCCCGCTGCCGCTCGGCCCGCGCCCGCTGCCACTGGACGTGTCCCAGGGCGGTGGCGGCGCCCATGATCGCCACGGTGGAGGCCAGTTCGTACCCCAGGAGGTAGGCGGGGTCGGCCCCCTGCCCGAGTCGGGCCAGGGTGGAGACGAGCACCAACGCGGCGGCCGACCCCACCGACCACCGGGTGCGCCCCGCCTCGGCGGCCGAGTACAGCGCCGCAGCGGCGGGCACGGCGAGACCGATGGTCGGCAGGTCGAGCACGTAGTTGGCGACGATGAGCACCGACGTGGCCAGGACGACGGCGACGGGCCACCGACGGCGGACGAGCATGAGGCCGCCGAGCACCCCGGCCAGCGCGTAGGCGAGAGGGGTGAGGTTGCCGGTGTCGCTGATGTCGGCCCCGGCCGCGATCGCCACCACGGCGAAGACCGCGAACCCGAGGAGGGCGTCGACGATGACGTCCTGCCGACCGGACTGACGTGTCATGCGGCAGATTCTACGGAGGGAGGGGCCGCCGCGGCCGTGTCTCGCGGGCGCGCGCGGGTGCGCGCCCGGCACCATGCGGAGTACGCGTACGGACGTAGGCGGTCGGGTCGGGCGGCGGACGCGCGGCGCGCCCGCCGGGCCCTACCGTCGGACGCGTCACCGGAGCGGGCGGTCCGCTCCGACCAACCGTGAGGCAGCCCATGACAGACCGGTCATCGCGGCCGGACGATCCTCCGCCGTCCTTCGAGCCGCCGCCGGGCATGGCCTGGTCACTGGTCCTGGGGCTGGGGTCGCTCGCCCTGCTGCGGCCGCTGGTGGTCGTCACCGGCCTCATGGACGCGCTGTCCTGGGGGCCCTTCCTCCAGGTGGCCCTGGCGGCCGTCATCACCCTCGTGTGGGTGCTCGCCGTGGTGGCGGCACGGGCGCCCCGCCCCCTGCTCACCCTCGTCTGCGCCGGGGCGCTCTACGGCGCGTTCTCGATCGTGCTCAGCGCGGTCCTGTCCCCCGTGCTCGGCGGCGCCCTCAGGGGGCCGTTGACGGACCCGGTGGCGTTCGCGGGCGTCCTCGTCGTCAACACGCTCTGGGGGGGCTTCGCCGGGCTGCTCGCGCTCGGCGCGGACCGGGTGCTACGCCGTCGCGGAGAGTGACCCGGAGGACTCCCCTCCGGGCGCTTCGCCCATACCCCACCCCCGTACGCTGCCGCGATGTCCCGGTGGGAATGCGGTGCGCCTACCATCGGTTGTGACTAACCGACTTTCCCCTGGGGTCACGTCCGTGGCCAGGGCAGCGACTGTGTGAAGGGCCTACGAGCGTGAGTGACGTCCGCAATGTCATCATCATCGGATCCGGTCCCGCGGGGTACACCGCGGCCGTCTACGCCGCACGCGCCGAACTGCGGCCCCTGGTGTTCGAGGGCTCGATCACGGCCGGCGGCGCGCTGATGAACACGACCGACGTCGAGAACTTCCCCGGGTTCCCCGACGGCATCATGGGTCCCGACCTGATGGACAACCTCCGCAAGCAGGCCGAGCGGTTCGGCGCCGAGCTGGTGCCCGAGGACGTCACCGACGTCGACCTCACCAAGCCGGTCAAGGAGGTCGTCGCGGGCGGCGAGACCTTCCTCGCGCACACCGTCGTCCTCGCCACCGGCTCCGGATACCGCGAGCTGGGAGTGCCCGGCGAGAAGGAACTGTCCGGACGCGGCACCTCGTGGTGCGCCACCTGCGACGGTTTCTTCTTCCGCGACCAGGACATCGCGGTCGTCGGCGGCGGCGACACCGCGATGGAGGAGGCCCTGTTCCTCACCCGCTTCGCCAGGTCCGTCACCGTCGTGCACCGCCGCGACGAGCTGCGCGCCAGCAAGATCATGGCCGAGCGCGCCCATGCCAACGAGAAGATCTCGTTCCTGTGGAACACCGAGGTCGCCGAGGTGCTCGGCGAGGAGCGCGTCACCGGTCTGAAGGTCGTGAACAACCAGACGGACGAGACGAGCACCCTCGACGTCACCGGCGTCTTCGTCGCCATCGGCCACGACCCGCGGGTGGAGCTGTTCAACAAGCAGGTCGAGCTGGACGAGGAGGGCTACGTCCGCGTCGACCACCCGTCCACCCGGACCAACCTGGACGGCGTCTTCGCCTGCGGCGACGTGGTCGACCACCAGTACCGCCAGGCGATCACCGCCGCCGGGACCGGGTGCTCCGCCGCGCTGGACGCCGAACGCCACCTGGCCGAGATGGGCAACTGACCCGGCCCCGCTTCCCCTCCCACACACAGACCGCCCCGGTTTCGTCGAAACAAGGAGAACCATGTCCACCGTCAAGACCGTCACGGACGCCACCTTCAAGGAGGAGGTCCTCGGCAGCGACAAGCCCGTCCTGGTCGACTTCTGGGCCGACTGGTGCGGCCCCTGCAAGCAGATGGCTCCCGTGCTCGACAAGCTGGCGCAGACCCACGGGGACAAGATCGAGGTCGTCAAGCTCAACACCGACCAGAACCCGAACACGCCGCGCGAGTACAACGTGCTGTCCCTGCCGACGATGAACGTCTACAAGGACGGTGAGGTGGTCAAGCAGATCATCGGCGCCAAGCCGCTGCGTCTGCTGGAGAAGGACCTGGCCGACTTCCTGTAGGCGGACCTACGCACGGAAGGCCCCCAGAGCGATTCTGGGGGCCTTCCGTCGTCTCGGGCACCCTCGGGGTCGGCCACCCGGCCCCGCGTTCCCCACGGGCCACCACGCGCCCCGCCCCGTGTTTCACGTGAAACACGGGGCGCGACGGGATCAGGCCTCGCGGGCGTCCATCTGCCCGACGATGCGCTCCAGGTCCTCCATCGTCGCGAACTCCACGACGATCCGGCCCTTCTTCTTCCCCAGGTCCACCTTCACCGTGGTGTCCAGGCGGTCGGCGAGCCGGCTCGCCCACTCCTCGACCTGGGGCGGGTTGGAACGGCGGGACGGGGCAGCGCGGGGGCGCTTCTCCTCGGGCTCGTCCATCTCCTCGCCCAGGGCGATGATCTCCTCCAGCGAGCGGACGGACAGGCCCTCCAGATTGACCCGCTCCGCGAGCCGCTCCTGGCGCTCGGGGTCGTCGACGCCGCACAGCGCGCGTGCGTGCCCCGCGCTGAGCACCTTCGCGGCGACCCGCTTCTGCACCTTCGGGGGCAGGTTCAGCAGGCGCAGCATGTTGGTGATGTGCGACCGCGACCGGCCGATCCGCTGGGCGAGTTCGCCGTGCGTGGCGCCGAAGTCGTCCAGCAGCTGCTTGTAGGCGGCGGCCTCCTCCAGGGCGTCGAGCTCCTGGCGGTGCAGGTTCTCCAGTAGCGCGTCGCGGAGCAGGTCGGCGTCACCGGTGTCGCGGACGATCGCGGGGATCCGGTCGAGACCGGCCTCCTTGCTCGCGCGCCAGCGGCGCTCCCCCATGATCAGCTCGTAGCGGGGAACGCCCGCCTCGTCCGCGAGCTTGCGGACGACGACGGGCTGCAGCACCCCGACCTCGCTGATGGAGTCCCGAAGCTCCTCCAGCGCCTGGTCGTCGAAGCGCTCACGGGGCTGGCGCGGGTTGGGGGTGATCGCGCCGAGCTCGATCTCCTCCAGGTACGAACCGTCGGAGAGCCCCACCCTCTCCGGAGCGCCCCCCGCCGCCGCCGGACCCTGCGGGATGAGCACTCCCAGTCCTTTGCCCAGTCCGCGCCGCTGCTGACTCACCGGCAACTCCCTCCACTCTCCTCGAACACATCAGCGCCCCGGCTCCGTGCCGGGGCGTCACCGCCGTCAGCCGCCGACGCCCGGGGCGCGGTGCGCGATCTCCCGGGCGGACTCCAGGTAGGCCACCGCACCGGTGGACCCGGGGTCGTAGGTCATCACGGACTGCCCGTAGCTGGGCGCCTCGGACACGCGGACGCTGCGCGGCACCACCGTCTGGAGGACCAGCTCGCCGAAGTGCGACCGCACCTCGTCCGCGACCTGTTGCGACAGCCGCGTCCGGCCGTCGTACATCGTCAGCAGGATGGTGCTGATCGCCAGCCCCGGGTTGAGGTGCGACTGGACGAGTTCGACGTTGCGCAGCAGCTGGCCCAGCCCCTCCAGCGCGTAGTACTCGCACTGGATCGGGATCATGACCTCGTCGCACGCCACCATCGCGTTGACCGTCAGCAGGCCGAGCGACGGCGGGCAGTCGATGAGGATGTAGTCGAGCTCCGAGGTGTCGTAGGCGTCGATCGCGCGCCTGAGCCTGGCCTCGCGGGCGACGAGGGAGACCAGTTCGATCTCCGCGCCGGCCAGGTCGATGGTGGCGGGCGCGCACCACAGGTTCGGGATGTCCGGCACCGGCTGGGCGAGCTTGCGGATCTCCTCGTCCTCGACCAGGCAGTGGTAGATCGAGCGGGTCGTGTTGTCCCGCTCCATGCCGAGCGCCGTGGAGGCGTTCCCCTGGGGGTCGAGGTCGACCACGAGGACGCGCTGGCCGTGCATGGCCAGCGCTGCCGCGATGTTGACCGTGGTCGTGGTCTTGCCGACGCCGCCCTTCTGGTTCGCGACGCCGATCACGCGGCAGGACTCGGGCCGGGGCCAGGCGTCATCGTGCCCGCGAACCGCCATCGCGGCGTGCGCCGCGCGCGCCAGGGGCGTGTCGGGGACACCCGTCGATCCAGCGGGGGCGGGGGTGTCGCCGGTCCATGTCCCACGCGAGACGGGACGCTGGTCGTCGGGGGAGGTTTCACGTGAAACATCGAGCAGGTCCCCGAAGGCACCCGCGGGGGTTTCACGTGAAACACCGTCGTGGTCGGCTGGGTTCTGGGGCACGAATGAGTTCACCTCTTCCGTCCGCGTTTCTTCTTGCCGCCCCGCGCCTTCCGGGCTCCCGCTGACGGGGGCGGACCACCTTCGGATGTCACCGTGACGCGAACGACCGTGGTAGCGGGATCGACTTTACCCCGGCCCACCCGGATCACATCGCAGACGCTGGGACGCAGTTTGGACACGTCGTCGCGCGCGGACGCCAACTCCGCCTCCGCCTGCTCGCCCTTCATCGCCAGGAGGCTGCCGTCCTTGCGCAGCAGCGGCAGCGCCCACCCGGCCAGACGGACCAGCGGGGCCACGGCGCGGGCGGTCACGAAGTCGGTGTACAGCTCCCCGTGCGCCTCCTCGGCCCGCCCCCGCCGCACCTCGACGTTGGGCAGCCCGAGGATCTCCACGGCCTCGTTCAGGAAGACCGTCCGCCGGAGGAGGGGCTCCAGCAGGGTCACCCTGATGTCGGGGCGGACCAGGGCCAGCACCAGACCGGGCAGTCCCGCCCCCGAGCCGATGTCGACCACGTCCGCCCCTTCGGGGAGCAACTCCTCCACCACGGCGCAGTTGATGAGGTGCCGCTCCCAGAGGCGGGGCACCTCGCGCGGGCCGATCAGTCCCCGCCGGACACCGTCGTCGGCGAGAAGTTCGGCATAGCGCCGCGCCTTCGGCATCGCGTCGCCGAAGACCGCCTCCGCCTCGCTCGGCGGGGCGGGCGGCGTAGCGCCGGGCTCCTCAGCGCCCGAGGTCATCGGTCACCACCTGTCGGAACTCGTCCATCATCACTTCCCACGGTCCACGATCCTATGGTCGCGGACCACCATGGTTTCACGTGAAACATACGGCCGCCCCGAGATGTCCGCCCCACCACACGGCGGAACGTCGACACCTCGGCAGACGGCTTTGTCGACCAGTCGATCCGTCGATCCGCCGCCGACTCGGCACGGCGCCCCGGGACACGGCAAGGGGGCGATGTTTCACGTGAAACATCGCCCCCTCGGGGCCGTCCGCCCGGGCGTGTGGACGCCGTCAGTCGGCGGGGTGGACCACCACGTAGCGGTGCGGCTCCTCGCCCTCCGACTCGCTGTTCAGCCCGGCGGCGGCGACAGCGTCGTGCACCACCTTGCGCTCGAACGGGGTCATCGGCTCCAGCGGGTGCGTCTTCCCGGTCGTCCTGACCTTCTCCGCCGCCTCGGCGCCGATGCGGGTGAGCACCTTGCGGCGCTCCTCGCGGTACCCGCCGATGTCGAGCATCAGCTTGCTCCGCTCACCCGTGGCCCGGTGGACCGCGAGACGGGTCAGCTCCTGGAGCGCCTCCAGGACCTCGCCGTTGTCACCGATCAGCTCGTCCAGCGTCGCGCCCACGACCGACACCATCGCACGGTCGCCCTCGACGTCCATGTCGATGTCACCGTCGAAGTCCGCGATGTCGAGGAGCCCCTCGATGTAGTCCGCGGCGATGTCGCCCTCGTTCTCCAGGGCCTCGACGTCGACCTCGGACTCTGGCGCATCGGCCACCGCTACTCCACCGCTCTCTTCCTCGCTACGTCCCACAGCGATCCCGTCTCCTCATCATCCACGCCCTGACCGTCGTACGCCTCAGGGGCTGTGTCGCCTGCGCACTCGTTGAGATCTCCGCGGCCGACGTGACGCCGTCCCCTACTGGGACCCGCCGCCCCCACGCTTGGAGCGCGGCTGCTTCTTCGGCTGCTTGCGTTCGATCTTAGGCTGTTCCTTCGGCTCCGGCGCGGATTCGGCCGCCTTCTTCCGGCCGAGCATGCCCTTGGCTGGACCGGTGGAGGGGGTGCCGCCGCCCTTGGCGTCCTGCTCTCCGGGGGCCGGGTGGTTCCGGTAGAGGAAGTGCTGCTGCACCATCGTCCAGATGTTGGACGTGACCCAGTAGACGAGCACACCGACCGGCATCATGAGGCCGAAGAGCCCGAACAGGGGCGCCATGTACATCATGATCTTCTGCGTCTGCATCATCGGGTTGTCCGGCATCTGCGCGGTGCTCCGCTTGATGCTCTGACGCATGGTGAGGAAGGTCGTCGTGCCCATGATCACGCACGCGATCGCGATGACGACCTTGGCCAGCACCGGGTTCGAGGACCCCAGGGCGAGCAGCTCCTCGGGGGAGCTGTTGAACTGCGCCGCGATCGGCGCCTCGAAGATCAGCGCCTGGCGGGCGCTCTCGGCCAACTCCTCGGAGAAGCCGTACTGGGCGTTGCCCTCGGCCACGCTCCGCAGGACGCTGAAGAGGGCGAAGAAGACCGGCATCTGCAGGAGGAGCGGAAGGCAACCCATGATGGGGTTGGTGCCGCTCTCCTGGTAGAGCTTCATCGACTCGCGGCTCAGGCGCTCCCGGTCGTGCTTGTAGCGCTCCCGGAGCTTCATGATCTTCGGCTGGATCTCCTGCATCTTCCGCTGCGTGTTCATCTGCTTGACGAACAGCGGAACCATGAGCAGCCGCATGAGCACGGTCAGGAGGATGATGGACAGGCCCCACGCCCACCCGCTGTCAGGATTCAGCCCGATGAAGGCCAGACCCTCGTGGATCCGCGCCAACGTCCAGCCGACGATGTTGTAAAGCCAGTCGAGCACCGGCCAACTCCTATTTGCCTCGGTTCGGCTACTGGTCCCCGGGAGCGGGTCCGGTGGCTCCGGCTCCGCCCTCCGACTCCTCCGCCTCGGTGTGCCGCCGCCCCTTCGGCGGCGGCACGGGGTCGAGTCCCCCCGGGTGGAAGGGGTGGCAGCGGGCGATGCGCCGGGTACCCAGCCACAACCCCCGCAGGGCCCCGTGCACGCGAAGCGCCTCCACGGCGTACGCGCTGCACGAGGGGTAGAAACGGCAGACCGGAGGGAAGAGCGGGCTGATGAAGCGCTGATAGCCCCGGATGGGCAGGATCAGCAACCGCGCGAAGGCCGTCGGTCTGTGCTCGGTCATCGCCCCGTCCGTTCCCCGCCCCCGTCCGGGACGCGCCCGGGTGCCGTCCCGTTTCCCGTCGGCTCGGCCGCCGACGCGGGCGATCCGCCTCGGCCCCGCCGGCGGCGGGACGTCCCACGGGGTCGCATCGCCGCGGCGATCGCACTGTCGAGGTGCGCGCCCAGGTCCGCCTGCCGCGCCGTGGCGGCGTCGGGCTTGGCGCGCACTACCAGCAGGCTACCGTTTGGCAGAACGGCCAACCGGGACCGCATGGCGTGACGGAGTCGACGTTGGACGCGCTTGCGGACGACCGCTCCGCCGACCGCCTTGCTCACGACGAAACCGACGCGAGGCGGATCGGAGGGCTCGGGCGCGCCCGCGGGAGGGGGCAGGTAGACGACCGCCACGGCCCCGCGTGAGGAGCGCCGTCCCGCGCGCAGCACGGAGCCGAACTCGGAGCTACGGCGCATCCGGTTCCGCGACGACAGCATCGGCACTCCCTCCTGGACTCGGGTCCGGTCCCACGACAAAAGGGACCGGCCGGCGAGAAGGCCGGACCGGTCCCGAGGAACTTGGGGCTGAGCGTGGCCTAGTGGCTCACGGTCAGCGCCGAGCGCCCCTTGCGGCGACGCGAGGCGATGATGGCGCGACCGGCGCGCGTACGCATGCGCAGCCGGAAGCCGTGGACCTTCGCGCGACGCCGGTTGTTCGGCTGGTACGTACGCTTGCTCACTGCTGGCTCCAGGGGCGTGTCAGGAAAGAACTACGACAGACCCCCAAGGATATGCGGGGCCTCACGGTGCATGAGCCGAGGCCGCGCCGACGTGGGGACACGGGCGCAGGCAGATCATCGGCATAAGCATAAAGAAGATACGACCGCGTCCGGTCGGGGTCAAATCAGACGGCCGGCGCCCGCGCCCCCGCCCACGTGGCGGTGCCCACGCCGGACAGGCTCCGGCCACCTGTGGACAACGGTTGTCCACAGGGTGTGGCGCGTCCACACCGCACCCGGTCTGTGGATAACCTCAACCTGTGGATAACTCACCCCTCGCCCCGCACCGCGCCCCGCCACCGGCTGTCAGATTCAGCTTGCACAGCCTGTGAACTGCGATTTGTGGATAACTCTGCACTGTGCACAGTGATCTGCCATCCTGTGGATAAACCTGTGCACAACCTGTGGACAACACGCCAGGCCTGTGGACACCGCGCGCCCGCCGCAGCGCCCCGATCCGACCGCCGTGACGTTGTCCACAGGCTGGCGGAGCGCCGTCACACGGGTTGTCCACAGCTCCTCCTGCCCCGGCACCCCCGGAGGGGGAGGACAATGGAAGTTCGGTCCGCGCGCCGGGGTTCGCGCGGACGCACGACCGACGACACACCGCGAGGACCCCCAGGGTCTCCCCGTCCCCTCCTGCTCCCACCGCATCCGAACAGATCCGCACCGAAGGGACAGCAACCATGGCAGGTCACCGTGGCTGACGCACAGGTCAACCTCGCAGTGGTCTGGTCCAGCGTGCTGGACGGGATCGACAACGACTCCCTGCCCGCGCACCAGCGCGCCTGGCTGCCCCAGACCCGACCGCTGGGTCTGATCGAGGACACCGCGCTCATCGCCGCGCCCAACGAGTTCACCAAGAAGGTGCTGGAGACGCGGCTCTACCCGGCGATCAGCAGGGCGCTCTCCGCGCACCTCGGCCGGGACATCCGGGTCGCGGTGACGGTCGACCCCACGGCCGTTCCCACCCCTCCGCCCACCCCCGCTCCGCCCGCGCCCTCCCCGCCGGTGGCCGCGCCGACTCCGCCGGAGCCCACCGGACGGCACTCGCGCCCCGAACCCGGCCCCGCGCACACCGGCACTCCCGTCGGCGGCCGGACCGCGCGGCCCGCGGAGAGGGCTCCGTCGCCCGCGCCGACCGGCGAGGAGGGCCGGAACTGGGGTGACGTCCTCGGCCCCACGCCCCCGGTGGACGGAACTCCCCCGACCGAGGCGCCCGCGCCAACCGCGCCCCCCGCGCCGCCGTCGGATCCGGCACCGGGCCCCGCGCCCGCCGCCGAGCCGGAGCCCCGCCGCGGGTGGGAACCCTCGGGGTGGGAGCAGCCCGCCCAGGCCTCGTGGCAGCAGCCGACCTGGGACGAGGCCGCTTGGGACCAGCCGAACCGCTGGGAGACCCCGCGGCCGGAGACGGCACCGCACGCGGCGTCCGCACCCGACGCCCCGGTCACCGGCGACCCCGCCGAGGCGGACCGGGCCGACGCGGCGCCGGAGCCCGCCGAGGGGCCTCCGGCGGCCGAGGAACCGCGTCCGGACGCGCCGCCGGGGCGGTCCCAGGAGATCCCGACGGGCGAGCACGCGCGGCTGAACCCGAAGTACACCTTCGACACGTTCGTCATCGGCTCCAGCAACCGGTTCGCGCACGCGGCGTCGGTCGCGGCCGCCGAGGCGCCCGCCAAGGCCTACAACCCGCTGTTCATCCACGGCGGGTCGGGGCTGGGCAAGACGCACCTCCTGCACGCCATCGGGCACTACACGCACCGGCTCTACGAGGGCTCGCGCGTGCGCTACGTCAGCTCGGAGGAGTTCACCAACGAGTTCATCAACTCGATCCGGGACGGCAAGGCGGACGGGTTCCGCCGCCGCTACCGGGACATCGACGTCCTGTTGGTGGACGACATCCAGTTCCTGGAGAACAAGGAGCAGACGCAGGAGGAGTTCTTCCACACCTTCAACACGCTGCACAACTCCGACAAGCAGATCGTCATCTCCAGCGACCGGCCGCCCAAGCAGCTGACGACGCTGGAGGACCGGATGCGCAGCCGGTTCGAGTGGGGACTGCTCACCGACGTCCAGCCGCCCGAGCTGGAGACCCGCATCGCCATCCTGCGCAAGAAGGCCGCCCAGGAGGGTCTGGCCGCGCCCCCGGAGGTGCTGGAGTTCATCGCCAGCAAGATCTCCACGAACATCCGCGAGCTGGAGGGGGCGCTGATCCGCGTCACGGCCTTCGCCAGCCTCAACCGGCAGTCGGTCGACCTCGACCTGACCGGCCAGGTGCTGCGCGACCTCGTGCCCAGCACCGAGGTCCCGGAGATCACGGCGGGGGCGATCATGTCCCAGACCGCCGCCTACTTCGGCCTGAGCGTCGACGACCTGTGCGGGACCTCGCGCTCCCGCGTGCTGGTGACCGCCAGGCAGATCGCGATGTACCTGTGCCGTGAGCTCACCGATCTGTCCCTGCCCAAGATCGGGCAGCAGTTCGGCGGCAGGGACCACACGACGGTCATGCACGCCGACCGGAAGGTCCGGGCGCTGATGGCCGAGCGCCGGTCCATCTACAACCAGGTGCACGAACTGACGAGCCGTATCAAGGACCAGCCTCCGCTCGCCTGACCCGGACACGGGTGTCGGGGGGGGGGGGGGGGGGGGGGGGGGGGGGGGGGGGGGGGCGGCCGCGGCCGGGCGCGGGGGCCGGGGGGGGGGCGCCCCCGCCGCCGCCGCCCCCCCCCCCCCCCCCCCCCCCCCCCCCCCCCCCCCCCCCCCCCCCCCCTTTTCCCCCCCCCCCCCCCCCCGCGACGGGATCAGGCCTCGCGGGCGTCCATCTGCCCGACGATGCGCTCCAGGTCCTCCATCGTCGCGAACTCCACG